>JBFWSR010000004.1:0-175940 GCA_050248275.1 Steroidobacteraceae bacterium | reverse complement strand
CAGAAACAGCTACCAGCTCAACCGCACCCCCGGCATCCGCTTGATCAAACTCCAGGAGAGCCATCCGGAAGCGCTGGACTTTCTCAGCACCGAGATACTGCTGAGCGACCCGCTCCCGCTGCAAAACGGCTTGCGTTTCCACATCTATTTCAGCGACGGCAAGCTCACCGCGCGCGCCATCAACCGCCCCAGAACCATCACTGTCAACCGGCCGCCGCCGGTAGTCAGTTACCAGGGTGTCTCCGGTCTTGAAACGAACAAGGAAGCCGTGAACGCATCGGACGATATGACTGACGTAGCCCAGACCATTCCGGACAGCACGGCAACGAATCCGTGAAGCAGCCGCAGGAACTGCTAGACTGATTGCGCGCACTCACCATGCGCCGCGCCATGAGCCTGCCGGTACCTTGCCGTGTCAGCGCTGTACTGAGGATTGAAGGCATGTCGATCTATATCGACTCGATCGGACAACTGCACCACGATACGACAGCCGGTCTGGCCCTGACCTGCCCGCATTGTCAGGTGGTTGCCCATCTCACGCCGGTTTCAGTGCCGCATTTCTCATCCGTCGTTATCCACAAGCCCAGCCATGTCGGCGTGGTGTACCGCTGCGATGCCTGCAACTCGCCGGTGTTCATCAAGTACCCGGTCAAGATATATGGCAACAATCGCATCGAACTGGGCAATCAATACATCGAGCTGGAACACGCACGCGAAAAGTTTTCCTACGCCCATCTGCCGGATGCCTGCGAACGCCTGTTCAAGGAAGCCCTGGCCTGCTACTCGCATGATGCATTCAACGCCTTTGCCTCCATGTGCCGGCGCACGGCACAGAGCATGTTCAAGGATCTGGGCGAGAACGGCCGGCTGAAAATCTTCGATCTGCTGAGCGAGGTGCGCGACCTGGCCGAACTGGACAACGACAGCTTCACCCTGGCCAGGAAAATCCTGTTTGACAGCGATGCCGAAGCGGAAGACATTCCATCCCTGGATGGGCGCCATGCCGGCATGCTGCTCGAGATCATGAAGGATCTGCTGTACCAGTGCTACATCCGTCGCGGCAAGCTGCAACAGGCCATGCGCATGCGGCGCTTCTTCGCCGATGAACGCACCCATTACAATGTCACGCCCTTGAAGGCCGCGCCCTGAGCAGATCAAAACACGAACAGACTGTCATCTTAAAAGGATTGTTCGTAGTAGCCGCCCTCTTCGAGAATCTCGATCTTCTGCAATATGCTCCGCTTGGTGCGTTCGGCGCGCTCGATACGTTTTTGGATGGCGCTGACGACAGCAGGCGAGTTCATCTGATTCGCCGCAAGCTCGGCGCGGGCTGTCCGCAAACTGTCGTCCGCCTCACGCCACTGATCTTCCAGCACAGCGATCTGCGCCTCTAAATCACTCATGCGACCTCCCGGAAATCATGGGCCTTGCTGACAGGCCGAGGACATCACCGGAAATACTAGGCGGCTTGCGTGACAGTGTATTTACCGAAGCAACAGCTCATGCATCAGGCGCTGACCAATGAATGACAAACCGAAAAGCAGCGTCTGCGTATCTTCAGATCGTCATCAGAGATTGTCCGGCGACATGAAGCCGCCCTGCCGGTCAGGACGCAACAAAAGGAAGACGATCAGCGCGGCGCAAGCCAGACCCGCCGCCGTCAGGAATGCGCTGGCCGGATGCATGCCCCACAACAAACCGGCAAGCAGGGAAGCGGGCAAGTAGATCAATCCGGTCAGGAAATTGTACAAGCCAATGGCGGATGCACGCCGCTCCAATTCAATGTCTGCGATAAAGGCCTTGCTTTGCGCTTCGTCGATTGCATAAAAGACGCCATAAAGACCGAACAACACGATGATCTGCCAGCGTGCCGTCACGAATGCAAAGCCGATGCTCATCACCAGATAGATCAGGTATCCCAGCATGATCATCTGCCCGCGACCAATACGGTCGCCGAGTCCACCCAGCAACGGCGCCGAAATCACGAAAGCAACATTGAACAGGGCATACAACAACACGATGTCCTTGATGACAAAACCGACGCTGTAGGCACGCAACAGCAGGAAACCGAAACTGAAATAAGCCAGCGAAAAAATGCCGGCTGTTACGAGATAGCGTTTGAAAGCCGGGCTGAGCGTTTTCCATATGCCGAACATGCTGTCGCGACGATGCTGAATTCCCGGCTGATCCTTGATGAGACCCAACACCAAGATGCTGAGCAGCGCCGGCACCAGCGCCACCCAGAACAGGATACGGTATGTCGAAACACCGTCGCCCAGCCATGACAACAGTGCGTAGGCCAGCAGTGGACCGAGCACGGCACCTGATTTATCAAGCGCCTTGTGTACGCCAAAGGAATAGCCCCTGATATTTTTATCGGCCACGGATGACAGCCAGGCGTCACGCGGCGGCCCTCGAAAACCTTTACCCAGACGTTCGATGACACGAAAGATGCCGAGACCGGCTATCGAACTGGTAATCAGCAGGATCACCTTGGCCAGCGTGGAAAAACCGTATCCCGCCAGTGCAAAGACCTTGCGCCTGCCGGTCCGGTCGGATAACCAGCCGGACAGATAATTCAACGATGAGGCAGACAAGTCGGCCAATCCTTCAACCACACCGAGCAATGCTGCCGAAGCCCCCGCAATGGTGGTAAAGAAAATCGCAAACACCGAAAAAATCATTTCGGAACTGAGGTCAGTCAGAAAACTCACCAGTCCGAGTTTGAGCACATCAGGATGCAAACCGGTTTTCTTGTCTGCAGGATCAGCGCGCATAACGTTCTTGTAACTGACGCCAATACCTCCTGTCCAGCCCGGCAGCAGTTACAGCAAACTGACCATACCGAGCGGATCATGCGTATAGGCAATGCTGGCAATGAACAAATAGACTGCTATTGCGGCCGAAAAACACATCATACGCATGACAGGCGTGCCGGCACGGCGCAGCGCGAAGCTGCCGAGCACGATATACACGACCAGCAGCAACACCTTCACTGTCAGCCATGCCTGCACGAAGGGATACTGCTGCAGGATGGTGACCAGCATCAAAGCTGTAGTGAGTAATGCAGTGTCAATGGCGTACGACAACCAGCGCAGTGCCGGATGATTGCCGTAACGGGCGCCGCTCAGTACCAATACACCACGCAATGCGAACAAACTTCCCGAGAAGATGACGCAGAAAATGTGCGCCCATTTGATTTGCGGATAGAACACGATCATTGCAATGGTTTCCGCCTTAACCCGGCTGGTGGTCGATTCTGGGGGTAAGATAAATCCAGATCGAGCGCACCACCCACGGCAGGAACGCCAGCAACCAGCCGGCTGCAGCAAGCAACAGCCACAGCGCCGCGTGGGCAGACATCTCGGCGTGGACACGCAGCGCCACCACTATCTGCAGCAGGCCGAAGCACAGCCAGGGAATTTTGCCCATTTCCAGCGGCCGTCCCGAATGTCCCTGCGTGACCCGCGTAACCATGGCCACCAGCATCGAGCCGAAGAAACCAATCGTCAGCACATGCACCGGAGCACGTCCCAGGATGTATTTCCCGTCGAGGAACAGAACGAGACTTTGTGCCGCATAGAGCATGAATGCCAGCGGCAACCAGGCGGCAGCCAGATGCAATGCTGCCAGCAGGCCGGGACGCATGGCCTTCCACGGTTGCCAAGCCAGCCAATGCCAGGCAAAGAATAGGGTCAGTGGCGCATCGACCAGCCATAGCCATTGATGACGATGACTCAGTTCCAAGAATAGATGACCGCACAGCAGCGGCCACAATAAAGGCAGACTCCAGTTGGGTTTGACCGGACGATAGCCCGGCACAACGGCGGCAGAGAAAAACGGAATCATGCGATGACAGACGGTGAAGTACACCGGCAACAGCAAACCAAAGGTACCGAACTTGATGGCGATCAGGGCGAATTGCCACGGCGCGCGCCATGCAAAGGCAATGAATGCACTCAGACCACAGGCACCGAATAACAGGGCCGTGAAACAGCTCAGGGCATGCCTGTCCCGTGCCGCATTGCGAAGCAGCACCCCGCCCAACGCCCACAGACCGATGCACCAACCCGCCAGCATCATCAATAGTCCAGTCAGCAGCACGGCCAGCGAGCCTGATACCAGGCCCGCATGGCTCAGCAGATAGCCGCCGAACAGACCGGCGAATACCGGCACGTACTGACGACGACCCAGCGCAGGTTGCGCCATCCAGCGGGGAAACACCGTCAACAGAAAGCCGAACATGAACATCGGCAGCATGCCGTACTGGATCAGTACCGCATGAGCCCATCCCGCCGGCACCGGCGGCGCCGGCAGATGCGACCAGCCAAGGTAACTGTTGGCCAGCACACAAGCCCACCACAACATGGAAATGATCACCGCGCTGGCGCCGGCGAAGAACATCATGCGGTGCGGCGCCGCTGCCAGCAGCCTGGGCAAATCATTCATGGATGCAAGCATGGTGCTGTTATCCCGTGATGACCTGCCGGACAGACACCCTGATGCACATAGCAATCAGCACGACAGATGCCATTGGAGTTACATCGTTTCCTGCTGAATGGCCGTTGCAGATACCGCCATCTCGCGGCGCGGCAGCACCCATACACGAAACACGAACCAGGCGATGAGCAATGCACCGATGGCAAATATCGTGTCGCCCGGCATGCGCATCCATACCAGCAGATGCATCAAGGGCTGATCCATGAATGCCGCAGAACGCGCAAACCAGTAACCGTTCTCCAGTGCCGCCTGCAATTGCAGCACACCCATGGGCAGCAATGCCAGCAAGGCCATCAGACCCAGTCCGATATTCAGGGACCAGAAAGCGCCGCGCAGCACACCCTGCTGCCATTCGACGTGCGGCTTCAGACCGCGCACGCAGAACAGCATCAGACCGATGCCCAGCATGCCATACACGCCAAACAGGGCCGTGTGTCCATGCAAGGGCGTCAGATTAAGTCCCTGCATGTAGTACAGCGCCAGCGGCGTGTTGATCAGGAAGCCAAACAGCCCTGCCCCCACCAGATTCCAGAACGACACGGCCAGAAAAAACATGATGGGCCAGCGATAGCGCTCCATCCACGGCGTGGCGCGACTGTGACTCCAGGTTTCGTGGGCCTCCATGCCGATCAATGCCAGCGGCACGACCTCCAGCGCCGAGAACGAGGCACCCAGCGCCAGTACTGCGGTCGGCGTGCCGGTCCAGTAAAGATGATGGAAGGTACCAAGCACGCCGCCGGCCATGAACACCGCCGTTGCAAACAGCACATTGACGGTCGCAGTGGTCGCGCGCACCAGACCCAGCTTCACGAACAGAAAGCTGATCACAGCGACGGCAAATACTTCAAAGAAGCCTTCCACCCACAGGTGCACCACCCACCAGCGCCAATATTCGACGACGGCAATATGCGAATGCTCGCCCCACATGAGGCCTGCGCCATAAAGCAAGCCGATCGCGATCGTTGACAGGAACAGCAAGCCAACGATGGAAGCCATGGCATCCTTGCGGCGCAATGCCGGCCACAAGGCGCGCCCCATCAGCGTCAGCCACAGGATCAGGCCTATGAACAGGAAGATTTGCCAGAAGCGACCCAGGTCGGTGTACTCCCAACCCTGATGGCCGAACCAGAAGTTGTTGGTCAATCCCAGCTTCTGCATCACTGCGAACCATTGCCCGGTAAACGCCCCGACGACAATGATCAGCAGGCAGGTAAACAGGAAGTTGACGCCGAGTCGCTGAAATTTCGGTTCATGCCCCGAGATGGCCGGCGCGATGTACAGACCCGTGCCCAGCCAGGCAGTGGCAATCCACAACACCGCCAGTTCGGTATGCCAGGTTCGCGTGAGCGAATACGGCAGGATCTGCGAGATTTCGAAACCATAAAACTGTTTTTCAACCTGGTAATGCGCAGTAATCGCGCCGAGCAGTATCTGGGTCAGAAACAGCGCGATCACAATCCAGAAATATTTCTGCGTGGCGCGCATGGAAGGCGTAATGGTCAGACCTTCAAGCGGATCGGTGGCCGGCGGCACCAGCGCCGGTTCTTTGGCGTGATAGGCCGCGTAATGCCACGCCAGCAGGCCAATACCGGCGATCATGAACAGCACGCTGAACACCGTCCACAGGAAGGTGCCGGACGTGGGCGCATTGCCCACCAGCGGTTCGTAAGGCCAATTGCTGGTATAGCTGGCTTTGGAACCGGGACGTTCGCTCACTGTCGTCCAGGCAGTCCAGAAGAAAAATGCTGTGAGTTGCTGGCGATGTTGCGCCGTATCGACCGTGCCATCACGCATGGCATAAGTTGCCCGCAGGCGCTCTGTGGTCGGATCGTCACTGAACAAACTCTCGTAATGAGCGGCAACGGTGGATACCGCCTGAGCACGATCATCCGATACTGTCACGGTTTGTGTAGTGGCATCGTAAGTGTTGGAACGCAGTTCCTGCCGCAACCGAACCTTAAGCGACTCCTGCTGTGCGACCGGAAGTTCGGCATAACCGCTGCCGTTATCGTGACGCGCCCATATATCGAGCAGCGCGACCGCTTCACGATGCAACCAGTCGGCGCTCCAGTCCGGGGCAATCAACGCACCGTGACCCCATATGGAACCCAACTGTTGACCACCGATGCTCTGCCACACCTGACGGCCCGTTTCCATGTCGGCACGCGTGTACAAGACCTGACCGCTGGTCGACACCACTTTTTCCAGCAGTGGTGGTGCATGCCAGTAGACCTCGCGTCCCATCCATAACAGCACCGCAAAAGTAACCGTGAGCAGCTGCCCCAATCCGATCCACAAACGCTTTGTCGATGCCATAAGACACCTCCTGGTGAAGCTCGCTCTATATCGAACGGGCAGAATTTCGAATACTTGTTCTTTAGCCGCACAGCATCCGAACAGCGAAGCAGTGTTCGCTGTCCGATTTTGCCGGAGGGAAGTACGCTTCAGCGCGCCGTTACGCTCAAGCTTGTTGATTGGATGGTTGTCAGTCAGGCGATTAAGCGGCGCTTACCTGCGTACGCGCACAATTCAACCCGCATCAACGGGACAGGAATCGGGGATAGACAGTGAAGGGTCGAGAAAGCGCTCGCCTTTGGACAGCAGCATGCCATGCGCATCGGCGCGTCCCATTTCAAGACTGGTCGCGATGCGACGCGCCCGCTCGATAAACTGTTCTGCCACTTCGTCCGAACAGACTTCCCGCGCTGTTGATGCGAACAGCGCCAGCCAGCGATCGAAATGCCGGGCATCGACCGGCAACGAGGCATGCTTCTGCATGGGTTGTCCGTGATAACGTCCGCTCGCCAGGCACACGGAAGACCAGAACGAAAACATGCGCTGCAGATGCGGCTCCCAGTCGGCAATGCGCGCCGCAAAAATGGGGCCCAGCACGGAATCCTGTTGAATATGTTCGTAGAAGCGTCGCACGAGACGCTCGATTAAAGCCTCGTCGATGCCGGTATGCGTGATCAGTTCAGCAATGCGCTCCTGGCGGCGGGAGGATTCGGGAGCGTCATGATGACGTGGCATGGATCAGTTCACAGCGGCTAGAAGATGGCGCGAATCATAGGGCCACATAAGAGGTATATGCAATGCTTCTTTATGAGACGTATCGTGACAAAAGCATTAGATACGCACTAACGCGTAGTGTTTGTCACAGCCAGCAAGCCGCGCATGCGACGCAGATTGCCGGGACGCTTGATCAGATCGGCGAGCGAATAGCCATCCAGCACGGCAAGAAATGCCTGCAAGGCCTCGTCCAGCGGATCGCGCAGCCCGCAGGCCGGGGTGATTACACAGCTGTTGCGCTGTGCATCGAAACATTCGACGAGCGCAAAACTGTCTTCAGTCACCCGCACGATGGCGCCCAACTTGATGTCACTGGCGGATCGCTGCAGCGACAAGCCACCGCCCCGGCCGCGCAGACTGGTTACAAACCCCGCCTGCACCAGTGTCTGCGTCACTTTCATCAGGTGATTGCGTGAGATTTTATAGCGCCCCGCCACTTCTTCGATGGTATGCAGCTGTTTCGGCTCCATCGCCAGCAACATCAGCAGCCGTAACGCATAATCGGTGTGAGCAGTAAGACGCATAAGTGTATGGATTGCCTCAGCCCAGCCAACGTCTGGCACTGCGGAACATGCGCATCCAGCCGCTATCTGTGCCCGCATCGGCCGGATACCAGGAGTTCTGCACATTGCGGAATACCCGTTCCGGGTGCGGCATCATCGCCGTCACTCTGCCATCGTGATTGGTCACGGCCGTCATTCCTGAAGGTGAACCATTGGGATTGGCCGGATAACGGCTTGCCACCAAACCGTCGTTATTGATGAAGCGCAGAGCCAGTTTTTGTTGCTGGAGGAATTCCTGCTGCGCAGATGCATTGGCGAATTCCGCACGCCCTTCGCCATGCGACACCGCGATGGGCAGACGCGAGCCGATCATGTCGGCAAAGAACAGCGATGGCGAACGCAACACTTCCACCATGCTGAAGCGCGCTTCAAACTGCTCAGAACGATTGCGCACGAAGCGCGGCCAGTGTTCCGCACCGGGAATGATCGGCTGCAATGCGGCCAGCATCTGACAGCCATTGCATACACCGAGCGTGAAGGTATCGGGACGCGCAAAAAACGTCGAAAAGGCATCGCGGGTCGCGCTGTGGAACAGGATGGACTTGGCCCAGCCCTCGCCCGCTCCCAGCACATCGCCGTAAGAGAAGCCGCCGCAGGCCACCAGGCCCTTGAATTCATCCAGCCGCCGTCGGCCGCTGATGAGATCCGTCATGTGCACATCCACTGCGGTGAATCCGGCACGCGCAAACGCGGCCGCCATTTCCGCCTGACTGTTTACGCCCTGTTCGCGCAGTATCGCTACTCGCGGCTTGCTGCCCTTTGCAAGGTAAGGCGCGGCGATATCTTCATCCGCCCGATAAGTCAGCGTGACAGACAAGCCGGGATCGCTGGTATCCAGCACCGACTCAAACTGTTCGCGCGCACAGTCGGGATGGTCGCGCAGCGCCTGCATGCGATAACTGGTCTCGGACCAGGCGCGCTGCATGTCGATGCGACTCTCATCCAGCACCACCTGTTCATTGACGCGAATCCTGATGCGATCATCAGTAGAGAGGCTGCCGATCTGTTGCACAGCAGTGGCACCCAGTGCAGCCAATGCCTGTTTGACCGCAGCCACCTCTGCGACGCGCACCTGAATGACGGCGCCCAGCTCTTCGTTGTACAGCAAACCGGCTGCATGGCCTTGCGCAGACGATAGCTTCACGTCGATGCCGCAGTGGCCGGCAAACGCCATTTCCGCCAGCGTGACCACCAGACCGCCATCGGAGCGATCGTGATACGCCAGCAACTTGCCGGCGCGCTTCAGTTCCGTCATCGCGGCAAAGAACGCAGCCAGTCTGGCGGGCGAATCACAATCCGGCGCCTGCGCGCCAATCTGCCCATATACCTGCGCCAGACAGGAACCGCCCAGGCGCTGTTGCCCGGCAGCAAGATCAATGAATAGCAAACAGGTATCGCCCGCATCGGTACGCAGTTGCGGCGTCAGCGTGCGCCGCACATCGCGCACCGGCGCGAAGGCCGAGATGATCAAGGACAGGGGCGCCACCACCTTGTGCTGCCGACCGGCATCACTCCATGCGGTCTTCATCGACAGTGAATCTTTGCCTACCGGGATGGTGATGCCCAGCGACGGACAGAATTCCTCGCCAATGGCCTTCACCGCCGCATACAAGTCGGCATCTTCACCGGGTTCACCGCAGGCTGCCATCCAGTTGGCCGACAGGCGCACCTGATCCAGCGCATCGATATCCGCCGCAGCGATGTTGGTAATCGCTTCCGCCACCGACATGCGTGCGGCGGCGGCGGCATCCAGCAGGGCCATCGGCGTGCGTTCGCCCATGGACATGGCTTCGCCGGTGGTGTTCTGGTAATCGCTGAGCGTCACGGCCACGTCGCTGACCGGCACCTGCCAGGGACCGACAAACTGATCGCGACTGACCAGGCCGGTCACGGTGCGGTCGCCGATGGTGATCAGGAAACTTTTGTCGGCTACGGTCGGCAACTTCAGCAAACGATAAGCCGCATCGCGTATATCGACTTGCCCGCCATCGAAGGCATCGCTGGCGCCCGGCAATTGCCGCACATCGCGCGTCATGCGCGGCGGTTTGCCGAGAATGACATCCAGCGGCACATCCACTGGACTGTTGTTGAACTGTGGATCGTTCACCTGCAGCAAGGCATCGTCTGTCAACTCGCCGACGATGGCGAACTCGCAACGCTCGCGTTCGCACAGGGCGGTGAACTCGGCAACCCGCTCAGCCGCGATGATGAGCACATAGCGTTCCTGCGCTTCGTTACACCAGATTTCCAGCGGCGACATGCCGGGTTCATCGGAGGGCACGCGGCGCAGATCAATACGGCCGCCGCGATGGCTGTGGGCAATGGATTCGGGAATGGCATTGGACAAGCCACCCGCCCCCACGTCATGCACCAGCAGAATGGGATTGCGCGCACCCATGGCCCAGCAGCGATCAATTACTTCCTGCGCACGCCGCTGCATTTCCGGATTGCCACGCTGGACCGAGGCGAAGTCGAGATCGGCGCTGCTGGCGCCGCTGCCCACCGAGGAAGCGGCGCCACCGCCCAGACCGATCAACATCGCCGGACCACCCAGCACCACGATCTTGCCTGTAGCAGGCACTTCGGGTTTGTCGATATGGTCACGGCGGATATTGCCCAGACCACCGGCAATCATGATCGGCTTGTGATAGCCGCGCAGTGGCGCGCGGCCCTGCGGGTTGCTCAACGCCAGCTCAAAACTGCGGAAGTAACCCAGAATGTTCGGCCGGCCATACTCGTTATTGAAAGCAGCAGCGCCCAGCGGACCGTCGATCATGATCTGCAAGGCGGAGGCAATGCGTTCGGGCTTGCCCACACTGGATTCCCAGGGCTGCTCGAAACCGGGAATGCGCAGATTGGACACGGAAAATCCCGCCAGGCCCGCTTTGGGCTTGCTGCCCACGCCGGTGGCGCCTTCATCGCGAATTTCACCGCCCGAGCCGGTGGAGGCGCCGGCAAACGGCGAAATGGCGGTCGGATGATTATGGGTTTCCACCTTCATCAGGATGTCGATGGGTTCAGCATGCGCCGCATATTCATGGGTATCCGGGTGGGAAAACCAGCGCTGTCCATCCCAGCCCGCCATCACTGCCGCGTTATCCTTGTAAGCGGACAACACGCCCCTGGCATTTTTTTCATGGGTGTTGCGGATCATGCTGAACAGCGACTTCGACTGCGGCTGACCGTCGATGATCCAGTCGGCATTGAAAATTTTGTGACGGCAGTGTTCGGAGTTCGCCTGTGCGAACATCATCAATTCGACATCGGTGGGATTGCGTTTGAGGCGCGTGAAGCTGTCCACCAGATAGTCAATCTCATCCGCGGACAAGGCCAGGCCCATGCTCTGATTGGCTGTGACCAGCGCATCGCGTCCGCCCTGCAGCACATTGATGGTGGTCAGTGGCCTGGGTGCATCGTGACGAAATAACCGGGCTGCCGCTTCCAGTTCCAGCACCACCGATTCGGTCATGCGATCGTGCAATAACGCCGCAATCTGCTGCAATTGCGGCACACTCAAGGCGATATCGGCCTGCACGTGATAGGCAATGCCGCGTTCGACGCGATGAATGGCCTTAAGACCGCACACATGGGCGATGTCAGTGGCCTTGCTGGCCCAGGGTGAAATGGTGCCGAGACGCGGCAATACCAGAATCAACTGACCGCGTTCATCGCTGCCGTGCTCCTCGCGGGGACCATAGGTGAGCAGCGACTGGAGAACCTGCCGTTCGGTCGCGTTCAGCTCCGCTGTCAGATCCGCAAAATGCATGTAGCGGGAACTGAGACCCCGGACCTGGGGAAGGGCGTCCTGAATGGTGGCCAGCAGTTTGCGAAGACGAAAATCGGACAGCGCGGACGAACCGGGTATTAGCAGCATGGTGGCTCAGAACTTCAGGGGCAGCAGGCCGGACCTGCAAGGGAGGCGCATGATACCGGAAAGGCCCCGTTCACCCCAGTTTGCAGCGCAATCCGGGCGTTTCCGACCGCATCTTACCGGCGCGGTCCCGAATCGCCGCCCGGGGTGTAAATGGGCATGGGAAACTGGGCTACATTGGCGCCTTCGGCGCTGCTGATCTTGCTGATGCCCTGCTTGCGCACCTCGTCAATCCGCACTATCGAATGCATCGGCAAATAAGTGCGTTTGACGCCTTCAAACTCGGCCTTGACCCGCTCCTCGGAGGGATCGACCACTACCGCGCTTTTCTCGCCAAACACCAGTTCCTCGATTTCCACAAAACCCCATAGCGCGCCGTGACTGACTTTGCGGGCGTAAATCTCGTAAACCTTGCCCTGATTGGCAAAAATGACTTTGAAAATGTGACTGGCTGCCATATGGAAAAAGAACGTGGTTGTTAGGCTAAGCGCATATTCTATCTAGGCCGGTGCAAAGCGTCAGTGACCCGCGAGCGCTTCACCGCGACAGGCTGTCGCCACTCTACACGAGCAAGCCATCGGGTTATTTGTTGATTTGCAGCGGGTGGTTGGCAGCAGGCACCACGGGAAGACGCATGGCACTGAAACTGAGAGTGATTTCCGAACACTATCAACAACTGGGCAAGCAAAGCTCCCGGCTGTTCGGCGTGACCGGCGGCCGCATCGGCCGCTCGGCGGACAACGACTGGATCCTGCCGGATCCGGAGCGCTATGTCTCCAGCCATCACGCCGAAGTCAGATTTGAATCCGGAAAATGGATTCTCGAGGATGTCAGCACCAACGGCATCTTCGTCAACGGCTCGGACACTCCGTTGTCACAACAGGGCGTCCATCAAATGAAGGATGGCGATCGCCTGCGGCTGGGCGACTACGACATTCTGGTCAGCATTGACGAGCAATCGGATTTCCCGCCGGAAGCAACCGGTCAGGCGCCACAGGTTTCTGTGGCCAAAGCCAAGGGCAAATCCCGCACCGAACAGCGCGCCGAACTGGAAGAACTCAATGTCGAAATCGATATCAACGAATTACTGTCCAGCACTGCGCCGGAACCGAATGTAGCCGCCTCCGACCCGTTTGAAATCGGCAATGCCTATGGCATGGGCGTGGCGCGCAGCAGCACTGCACGTGCCGGCGTTCCGACCACTGGCAACGCCGCCGAAAAGTATGAAGACATCCCGCTGACCGCACCCCCCGCCCTGTCTCGCGAAGCGGGTATCGACTGGCACCTCAAGACCCGGCGTCTGCAGAATGATTCCAAACCCGTTGAACGTCCGCGTGGCGTCGATGGCCATGGCGAACTCAGCGCCGCCCTGGAAGCCTTCTGCCGCGGCGCCGGCGTTGATCCTGCTTCCATCGCCACTGAAACCCAGGCCACCATGCTGACGCTGGCCGGACAAATGCTGCGTGAAGTCGTGCTGGGCATGATGGAAGCGCTCAAGGCGCGCGGTGAAATCAAGTCGCGCATGGATGCCGGCAATACCCCCATGCAGGCCATGGACAACAATCCGCTCAAAGTCGCCACCAGTGTGGACGATGCCATGCGCAAACTGCTCGATACACAGAACAGCCGGTATCTCGGCCCGGTTGAATCGCTGCGCGAAGGCTTCGCCGATCTGCGCAGTCATCAGCAGGCGATGATTGCCGCCATGCATGCAGCACTCAATGGCACCATGAATCGCGTCGATCCCGGTGAACTGCAGGAACGCTTTGACCGCAGTCTGAATCGCGGCACGCTGATGGGCGCGGCCAACAAGCTGAAGTACTGGGACATGTACGCCGAGTTCTTCCAGGTATTGAATCAGCGCAACAGCGATGGCCTGCCGATCAGCTTTGCCGAGGACTTCGCCCGCACCTACGGCGAACGTCTGGCGGGATTCAAGAACCCACGGAAGAAATAGTCGCAAAAACCTGTTTCATTCGAACGCAACAAAGCCCGGTCTCAGTTTGAGATCGGGCTTTTGTTTTGCCAGAGCGTGAGTGGTCAACAATCAACGCCAGCAAGTCATATCAATGCAACACGCTGACGCTACGGTAGATGAGTCGTAGCGCCCTGTGACTACAGGACGCTTACCCTTTTACCACCATGGGTTTCCTGCAATGAAAAAACTAGTTCTCGCTCTCGCAATGGCTGTTACCGGTACGGCCTCAATGGGTGTCGCATCAGCTTCGGATAACGAGGGTAACGGTCCAGTCACACTCGCCGTTTTCGGTGACTGGCCTTACAGTCAGTCCTTGCTTGACAATGCCCATCTGCTGATCAATTCCATCAACGATGACCGCAGCGTCGATCTGGTCATGCACCTCGGCGATATCCACTCCGGCAGCATGCCGTGCACCAGCGCACACATCGCGTATGACTACCAGAGCAAAACCGGCAATCCGATAACCACTTCGAATCCGGGCTGGAATCAAGCCGTATTCAGCAAGTTCCAGCAGTTTGAACGTCCGGTCATATACACCCCGGGCGACAACGAATGGACTGACTGCCACAAGAGCAAGCAGTTCAGCAGCGGCGCACCGCTCAAGGAACTGGCCAGTGTCCGTGAATTGTTCTTCTCAAGGCCAGGCGTCACCCTGGGGCAGCATGCGAAGAAAGTCGTCACACAGGCAGACAGTTATGACCCAGCCAATCCAGGCGACTCCCAGTTCGTCGAGAACGTCATGTGGGAAGACTCGCACATCGTATTCGCCACTTTCAATATGCCCGGCGGCTCGAACAACGACACGGATCGCTGGAGCGGCATATTCGCCGACAATGCTGCGCAAGACCAGGAAGTTGCAGATCGCAGCGGCGCCAATCTCCGCTGGTTGAATGCAACCTTCCAGAAAGCCAGGCGTGAGCACGCACGGGCAGTGGTCATTGGTCTGCAGGCGGACATGTGGGATCTTGAGAACGGCGCCGGCCATCTGACGAACTACACGCCGTTCGTGCAGACGCTGGCGGAGCTGAGCCTGAAGTTCGGCCGTCCCGTACTGCTGCTGAACGGAGATTCCCACAGCTACAAGGTGGACCAACCGCTGGCCGATCCAACCAGCACATTGGGTGTAATTCATAACACCAAGGCTGTACCGAACCTCACCCGCATTGTCGTGGAAGGCTCTGGCGTGGGCACGCACTGGCTGCGTCTGACCATCGACCCGCGTTTGCCGCAGGTGTTGTTCAGCTGGAGCAATGTCGCCTACTGAATCAACCATCGCCAGCCACTGCAAGTGGCAACAAAAAAGCCCGGCTCTTGTTTGAGGGCCGGGCTTTTTATTTGTGGCGGAGAGGGAGGGATTCGAACCCTCGGTGCGCTTACGCGCACGCCTGATTTCGAATCAGGTACATTCGACCACTCTGCCACCTCTCCGGAAACCTGACATTCTGTGAGAATGCAATTGGCGGTCGACCAACGGGGGCGGGTATTCTATACAACTGTTGCGGCAAATCTAGTTGTTTATGTACTCGAAAAAACGAGCGCCTGCAGGGCTCACGCAAGGGGTTATCGGGACTTGAAAGCGGCACTTGCCATCATTGCCTGCCTGCTTCTGGGTACCTGCTCGCAGCCTCCCAGCACACTGGATCAGATCCTCAGTGCCGGTGAATTACGGGTCGTGACGCTGAACAATCCCAGCACTTATTACCTGGGCGCCGAAGGTCCCCAGGGGCCTGAATACGATCTGGCTGCGCAATTCGCCGCCGATCTGGGCGTGGCGCTCAATATCTACTCGGTACGCAACCCGGGTGAACTACGCCAGGAAGTCTCGGCCGGCCGTGCACATATTGCTGCGGCGGGGCTTGCGCTTGAGCAGCAAGCTCCGGCAGAAACGCGCTATGGTCCGGCCTATCAACTGGTCAAGGAACATCTGATCTATCGCGGCGGCGCCCAACGTCCACGCAATCTGCTGGAAGCCAGCCGCAATGGCCAGATCGAAGTGGCCACCGACAGCCCGCATGCAGCCACCCTGGCGCGTTTGCGGGTGAATACCCCGGACCTGAGCTGGGTCGAGAATCCTGATGCGGATATCGATCAACTGCTTTATCGGCTCTCGCGCCGCGAGTTCGACTACACCATCGCCGACTCCAACGAATTCGCCATTGGTCGCAGCTTCCACCCGGACATCGCCATTGCCTTCAACCTGACGCAGGGCAAGTCGCTTGCCTGGCTGGTCAACACCCGGGATACGACGCTGTTGAGCCGCGTGACTTCGTTCTTTTCACTCATCAAGGCCGATGGCCGGCTGGCCAGTATCCTGGAAAACTACTACAGCAAGAAAACCAGCCCGCCAGTGCTGCATGCCCGCAACTTCCTCATTGATGTCAAGGAACGTCTACCGCTCTATGTAGACTGGTTCAAGGAAGCCGCCAGCGAGGTCGGCATGGACTGGCGCATGCTGGCGGCCATCGGCTATCAGGAATCCAAATGGATACCCGATGCCACTTCACCCACCGGCGTGCGGGGACTGATGATGCTGACGGATGACACTGCGCGCAGTCTGGGCGTGAGCGACCGGCTGGACCCGCGAGAAAGCATTCTGGGCGGCGCCCGTTATTTCATTTATGTGCGCAAGATGATTCCCGGCCGCATCAAGGAACCGGATCGCACCTGGTTTGCGCTGGCCTCCTACAACATGGGTTTTGGACACATTGAAGACGCACGCATCTTTGCCCAGGCCGATGGCAAGGATCCCGACAGGTGGGATGTGGTGCGCGAATACCTGCCGTTGCTGACCCAGGAAAAATGGTACCTGCAAGCCAAGCGCGGCTATGCGCGCGGCTGGGAACCCGTGCAGTTCGTGGACAGCATCAAGCTGTACATGTCGATGTTGGACTGGGTCGGCGCTGCAGGCGGTCTGGCAGCCACCATCGATCAGCACGAAGCGAACAAGCGCAACCAACCCAAATGACAGATTGCTGAAAGTCCTGTTTTCAATAAACGGCTAAGGCTTACTGCCGCGTCTGGCCTGAAAGAAATTGCGCAGCATTGCCGCGCATTCATCGGCCAGCACGCCGCCGGTCACTTCCAGCCGATGATTCAGGGCTTCATGTTGCGTGATGTTGAAGAGGGTTCCTGCCGCACCCGCACGCGGATCGGGCGCGGCATACACGAGCCGCTTCACGCGCGCATGCACCATGGCGCCCGCGCACATCGCGCACGGTTCCAGCGTCACGTACAGCGTGGTATCCGGCAAACGATAATTACCCAACAACTTCGCTGCGGCGCGCATGGCCAGCATCTCGGCATGGGCGCTGGGATCATGCAGCGCAATGGGCTGATTCCAGCCTTCGGCAATGATCTGTTCGTCCTTGACGATGACCGCACCCACCGGCACCTCGCCCGCCGCTTCGGCCAGACGCGCAAGCTCCATTGCACGTGACATGAAGTGAAGATCGGTTGGATTCATTCTTTAATTGATCTGGCTGGACAGGCAATCAACTAGAACCTATCTCAAAATGTAGCGAGCGAAGGCAGGTTGCGTCGCGCCGGAGCGCAGGCACCGGAGTTTATACGGAAATAAATGAGGATGCCGAGCACCGCCGCGACGCAAGATACCGAGCGCAGTAATTTTGAGATAGGTTCTAATCAGGAAGAAGATCCAGTACCTGCTCCTTTGGCCGGCACAGCCGTACGCCCTTGGGAGCCACGACCAATGGTCGATTGATCAGGACGGGATGTTGTGTCATGAAATCCAGCAACTGCGCATCAGTCCACTGGGGATCGCCCAATCCGAACTCTTCATAAGGCGAACATTTTTCTCTCAGCACTTCACGCACGGTAAGACCGCTGGCGTTGATGAGCCTTACCAGTTCGTCCCGAGATGGCGGCGTCTTCAGATATTCAATCACCGTGGGTTCAATACCGCGTTCACGGATCATGGCCAAGACGTTGCGCGAAGTGCCGCAACTGGGGTTGTGGTAGATGGTGACATGGGTCATGACGGATTCATCGTTGTGAACAAACAGCACTAAGCGGTAGTGCCTCGTCCTTACACAGTACCACTCCCACTCTATCATCAACAGGCTACCTTCTGGTCTCTCTGGACATGCTGCCAAGTCTCGATTATGATTAACCTATAGGTTAATTAACTATCCAGTGAACCACATGCAGGATCATCTGAGTCGCACCTTCGCAGCCCTCGCCGATCCCACCCGGCGGGCGATGCTTGCACGCCTTTCCGAAGGCGAAGCAAACGTATCGGACCTGGCTGAACCGTTTCTGAAAAACATGAGTCTGCCCGCAGTGACCAAGCACCTGAAAGTGCTTGAGAACGCCGGCCTCGTGAGCAAGGGCCGCAACGCGCAATGGCGGCCCTGCCGGTTGAACGGCGAACCTCTGCGTGAGGCGGTGGACTGGATGGAGCAGTACCGCCTCGCCTGGGAAGACCAGCTCGATCGACTCGGCGCTTACCTGAAATCGAAGACTCTAAAATCGAATACCGAAGGAGCCCGTCATGGCCGCAAGAAATAAATCCAACGTCATTTCCCTCACCCGCGTTTACGACGCACCGCTGCAGGCAGTGTGGGAGGCATGGACGATCCCCGAGGAAGTGGCACAGTGGTGGGGACCGCGCGGCTTCACACTGACCACGCACAGCCGAGACCTGCGCACTGGCGGCCACTGGCACTACACCATGCATGGACCGGACGGTACCGACTTCGAGAACACCACACAGTACCTCGAAGTCGTGCCAATGCAGCGGATGGTCTACGATCATGGCGGTCACAAGGATCGTCCGCCGCTCTTCCGTGTGACCGCGCTCTTCACCGAGCGCGAGGGACGCACGCAGCTCGACATGAGCATGATGCTTGCGACACCCGAAGCTGCGGCTGAAATGCGTGACTTCATCAAGAAGGCCGGTGGCGAAGGCACATGGGACCGGCTTGCCGAATATCTCGGCAAGCGCTGCGCAGACAAGGAACAGTTTTTCATCACGCGCAGTTTCGATACCAACATCGAGCACATGTACGAGATGTGGAGCAATCCCGAACACATCGCTCAATGGCTGCCACCGACCGGCGCCACCATGCGCTTTCTGCGAGCGGAGCCGCGCGTCGACGGTTCATCGCTCTATGCGATGACCTTTCCGGATGGTGCTACAGTGTACGGACTGATCAAGTACATCGCGCTTGAGAAGCCGACACGCCTCATCTACACGCAACAGTTTTGCGACGAGAAGGAGCATGTCACGCGACCGCCTTTCTTCAAGGACTGGCCTGAAACCATGCTGTCCACCGTGGAACTGACTTCAGAAGGTCCGGATTGCACACGCGTAACCGTGCGCTGGGAACCACGTGACGCCACTGCCGCCGACATTGCCGAGTTCGTTAAACAACGGGGCGGCATGACGATGGGTTGGACCGGCAGCTTCGACAAGCTGGAAACCCTGCTCGACTGAGGCATTAGAAACTGGCGTAGTCCTCGAGGAACCCGGTTTCATTCCCACTCGATCATTTCCGAGCTGTCTAAGTGGCTGAAGCCACTGGCATAATACCAAAGCCTCGTGTCGCTTTACCGTCAGAACGACCGACAGAATGTGCCGCTTGATGCCTTAGCGTGCCGATAGATCATGAAAGACCGGCTGCGGAATCTCTTAAAGGGGCACCCTGATCAACCATGATCGTATGACTCCGCAGACTATGCACTGTGCCGCAGGTCAACCTCGGAGGTTCGAAGTCTCTGCTGCGCCCGTCGGCAACGCGAATCCAGTCGTCGTCGCCGAGGGCCGATGGGAGCCCTCAGCGGTGCACCCCTGGCACACACGCCTCGTCATCACACGAGGCGCCGGACAGGCCATCGGAACACGAAGGAGTTTCGACCGTTGCGCCCCACTGGGTAGCAGCCAGCAGTTCGCCGATGACCGCGCCCAGATGCAGGTCCTCGACCTGGCCCAGTCGACTGAATCGAACGCGACCTTCGCCGTCGAACACCACAACGCTGGGGGTTCCCTGTAGCCCATAAGCACGCATCGTCAACGGAATCGAACTGTCGCTCGCCGCCTGATCGATCCCGACAGGAAAGCGAATCCGGTATTCACTCAGGAACGTCCGCAAGGCCTTCGGCCCCATGACGTCGTGGTGCTCGAACACCGTGTGCAGCCCGATCACAGCAACCCGCTCGCTCGGGAAAATGGCCTTGATGCGTGCCGCTTGCGGCAGGCCGTCGGACACGCACCCCGGGCACAGCATCTGGAACGCATGCAGCACGACAACCTTGCCTCGAAGGCCGGCCAGCGTCACGGGATGAGGGGTATTGAGCCACTCGCTGACTTGCCAGGGCGGTGATGGGGTGTCTGTCTCAATCATGTTTGCCGTCCATTCTGGAAGAAGCCCGACGCCTGCGCGCCGGGCTATTTGAACTCGCGAGTGGCTACGCGACGCGGCGCAGCTTGACCGCCGGAAAATCCACGGGGACAGCGAACGCAACGTTCACGTAGTTAGTGAACAAGTTCAGAGCCACGTGTGCGACGATTTCGACGATCGCTTCGTCGCCGAAGCCTGCATCGCGCAAGGCTCGCACGTCGGAGTCACTGACCTTCCCCCGATCATTGACCAGCTTGAGCGCAAAGCGCAGCGCGGCCTGCGTCGCGGCATCGGCAGCCTCCCCTGCCTGGGCGCGCTGCATCTCCTCGGCGGTCGCACCGGCGTTCCGGCCGAGCGCCGTGTGCGCGGCCAGGCAGTACTCGCATGCGTTGCGATCGGCCACCGCCACCGCGATCTGCTCGCCGAGCTTTGCCGGAATCACGCCGGCACCAAGGGCGCCGAACGCGCCCCACATGGACTTGAGCGCGGCCGGGGAGTTGGCGACAGCCCGAAACATGTTGGGCGTGGTACCGAAAGCACCGTGGATCGCATCGAGGAGGGTCTTGCTCTCGGCGCGGGCTTCGCTTCTATCAATCAGAGGTACACGATTCATGTGATTTCCTTGGTTATCAGGAGAGTCTTGAGACAATGGGTCGAAGTCGGCAACGGAGCAGAGATCAGAACCTGCCCTCGCGCACATACGGGTAGCTCCACAGGATCGTCTGCATCAGCACGGACTTCACCCAGGCGGCGTGCATCTTCTCGACATCTGCCGGCGAGGCGCCTTTCTTGGCAAGGAACGGCTTCAGCGTCGTCGTGACCGGAATCGTCAGTGCCGACAGATAGCGAAAGTTCACTGATGGCACGCTGTCGGCTTTGTCGGTCTCGTTCTTCTTTGGATTCGTGTGGCGACGACCGATTTCGTACTGATAGTCCAGCCACGCCTGATCGTAGTTGGCATCGGCTGTGTCGAGTATCCACTGCCCGAATCGCTTCCGGACGGCAGCCAGATATGCCGCGTCAGGTGCCCCGGTCTTGTTGTTCTTGAAGGACGCAACGAGCTCGGGGGTCGACGCCACGAAGCCGTACCAGACATCGAGGATTGCATCCGTCTGATCGGCAAGGATCGCCTTGCTCATGCGCAGGTAGCGGACGTCCTCATCGGTGAAGATCATCGTCTTCTTGAGCGATTCAAGATCCTGCAGTGTGTACGGCGCCCTGGCCAATGACTTCTGGCCATGGGTATATCCGGGAATTGCGGACCCTGTCTGCGCCATTGCCTCGTGGGACACGAAGGCGGACAGGGAGCCCACCAGCACGGTGGCAAGCACTACACGATTTTTCATGAATGTTCCTCTGGTCGGTTGCGGGAGTGGCGGTTCTGCACTTCGGTGCACAGACCTAGTATCCAGCCCGATCCGGACTCCGTGTTATCCTACCGTCGCTGAAACATATCTTTTCGTCCATCCGGCAACCTATGCCACGAACTACGCCCGTATCCATAGATCGCCTCTCCGCCCTTCTCGATCGCTTTCGCGTTCGCACCCACCTGTTCCACGCCGGTGCGCTCTGCGGTGTGACTCGCTTCGAGGCAAAGCCCGGGCGCGGGTTCTTGCACGTGCTGCGCCGAGGGGAGCTCGTCGTCACACATCCACGACGCAGCGGCGGCCCTGCCAAGATCAAGGTGAGCGAGCCGACGCTGCTGTTCTACCCGCGCCCGCTTGAACATCAGTTTCGCAACGCGCCGGTTGATGGATCGGACTTCGTATGCGCCACTGTAGATTTCGAGGGTGGCGCCCGACACCCGATCGTTGCCGCGCTACCGCCAGTGCTGGTCGTACCGCTGGCAGCGGTGGACGGTCTTGACCAGACCCTGGCACTGCTTTTCGCCGAGACCGAGCGCTTGCGATGCGGCCAGCGCCTGCTCGCCGACCGCCTGTTCGAGGTTCTGCTGGTGCAGTTGCTGCGCTGGCTGCTGGATCACTCCGGAGCAGTGGGTGCGTCTGGCGGACTGGTGAACGGGTTAGCCCACCCCAAGCTTGCACGCGCGCTGACCGCGGTGCACGAAAGGCCATCTGCAGATTGGACGCTGGAGTCGATGGCCAACGTCGCGGGAATGTCACGCAGCGCGTTTGCGTTGGCGTTCAAGACACAGGTCGGCGTGACGCCGGGCGACTATCTGCTGCAATGGCGCGTCTCGGTGGCCCAGTCGAGACTTAGAGCTGGCGCATCCATCAAGGGCGTGAGTGAAGAGCTGGGGTATGCGAGCGCCGCATCATTCTCTCGCGCGTTTTCTCATGCCATTGGCCCATCACCCAGAAAATGGCTGCAGATGGAGAGGGATGAAGCGATCTAACGGACGTTCTCCTCTCAAGATGCGGACAGACTTCGCTCGAAGGCTTTCGTGCGGCCAGTCCAGACTGCCAGCACCCAGGCCCTCCGTCCTGTACGCCCATTTTACGGCGATAGCAGCCGAAAGATCACGACTGGAGGCCGCGCGCCTGCTGCGTAAGACTACGCATAGCGCGCAACTCGTGATCAGCGTTTCAGCGCCTGGGAGCCTGCCCCTTGCCGGGCATGAATGCCCGGAACATGAACCATGCAAACGCGAAGACACCCACGCTGAAGACAACGTCGCCCGGCACCCTCGCCCAGACCAGCGCCTGCATCAGCGGGCTGTGAATGAACTCTGCCGAACGGGCATAGGCATAGCCGTGTTCGATGCTGGCGTAGGTCTGCAGGACACCCTGCGGGAGCAGCGACAGGAAAGTCATCATCGCGATGCCGATGTTGAGTGACCAGAATGCGGTCCTGAGCCATCTCTGGTTCCACAGCGCAACGTCTGTGAGCCCACGCATGCAGTAGAGCGTAAGGCCCAGGCCGAGCATGCCGTACACGCCGAACAGGGCGGCATGGCCATGATTGGCCGTCGTATTCAATCCCTGCATGTAATAGAGCGCGATCGGAGGATTGATGAGAAAGCCGAACAGCCCTGCGCCCACCAGGTTCCAGAACAGGACGGCGGAAAAGAACATGAATGGCCAGTGGTAGGTCCGCTGCCATGCGGCTTCATGTTCCACCTTGTACCTTGCGTAGGCCTCAAAGCCGACCACGAGCAACGGCACCACTTCCAGGGCCGAAGCCATCGCGCCGACAGCAATCGCTGATGTCGGAGTGCCAGAGAAGTAGAGGTGATGGAAGGTGCCGAGCACACCGCCGAACAGGAAAATGATCGTCGCGAACAGCACCATCACAGTTGCCGTGCTGGTCCTCAGAATTCCCATGCGGACAAAGAGCAGGGAAATGATGGCAGTGGCGAAGACCTCAAAGATACCTTCGACCCACAGATGCACTACCCACCAGCGCCAGTATTCCATCACGGCAATGTGCGTGTGCTCGCCCCACATCAATCCGGCACCATAAAGCAGGCCGATAGCCAGCGCCGATACGAGCACCAGGTAGATCAGCGATTTGCTGCCTTTTTCCTGAAGCACCGGCCACAGCGCACGCACCACCAGCGCGACCCAGAGCAGAAGGCCGACAAGCAGGTATATCTGCCAGAAGCGGCCTAGGTCTACATATTCATAGCCCTGATGCCCGAACCAGAAGTTGGCCTTCAGCGTTCCGAACAATCTGTGTACGGCGGCCCACTGGCCGGCAAAGGACCCGACCACGATAACGAGCAGACTGATGAACAGGAAATTGACGCCAAACCGCTGGTATTTGGGATCACGTCCCGCCAGCATGGGCGCAACGTAGAGCCCAGTCGCCAGCCATGCGGTGGCGATCCACAGCACGGCGAGCTGAGTGTGCCAGGTGCGTGTGACGGCGTACGGCAGATATTCGGCAAACGGCAGGCCGTATAGTCCTTGCCCCTCCACCGCATAGTGTGCGGTGACGATGCCGAGCAGCACCTGCGCCACAAATAGTGCGCACACCACCCAGAAATACTTCGCGGTCGCCCGCATCGAAGGCGTGATGGTCGCACCGCTCAGGACATCCGACGCCGCCATGCCCTCTTCCGGCAGCATGTCGGTGCGCCAGACATCGAACTGCTTGGCGTAGTAAGCGATGAGCGCGCCGGCAGCGGCGAGCAGCAGAATCACTGAGGCCAGGCTCCACATCAAGGTGCCGGTGGTTGGCGTGTTTCCCACGAGCGGTTCGTGGGGCCAGTTGCTGGTATAGGTGATGTTCTGACCAGGGCGGTTCGTCGTCGCGCCCCATGCCGTCCAGAAGTAAAACGCTGAAAGCTGCCTGGCTTCCGTGGCCGACAACCTGCCATGGACCGGGAAGGCATAGCTGCGGCGCAGATCGAGCGACGCTGCATCATCGCCTACATACAGGCTGACGAAATGCGCCTGCACCTGCTTGATGGCCAACGCGCGCGTGTTGCTCACGGTTATGACGCCCGATGCGGGGTCATAGGTGTTGGCACGCATCTCGTTCTGCAACGCAGCCTTGCTGATGGCATCGGCTTGCGCCGGGGATACGCCTGTCGGGGCCATGGATGTAGACAATGCCAGCAGTGCCTGCGCTTCCCGATGCAACCAGTCAGCGCTCCAGTCTGGAGCCAAGTAGCTGCCATGGCCCCAGATCGACCCTTGCTCCATGCCACCGATCGACTGCCAGACATTCTGCCCAACCTCGATATCGGCGCGAGTGAACAAGGTCTCGCCATTCTGCGCTGTCACCGCTGCAGGGATGGGTGGCGCCAGCTGGTAAATCTGCCGACCCAGCAGCAGCAGAACGCCAAACATGACGAACATGCCCACCGCCAGAATTGTCCACAGCCGCTTCACGCTGAATGTTGTTGCGTATTCCTGCATGACCCTGCCCCCTGGTTCTGCGGAGTCGGCGGTTGTCGCCAACGTCGCCAAAGTTGATGCATATTAAAGATGTATATGCTATACCTCTTTTATGAGGCTGTCCGTTCAATCCGACTATGCCTTGCGAACGTTGATGTTCCTGGCTGCACGGGAGGGCCATCATTCGATCGCCGAGATCGCCCGCGCCTACGGCATCTCGAAGAACCACCTGATGAAAGTGGCGCAGCGACTGACGGCCGAAGGATTCGTCGAAAGCGTGCGCGGCCGGGGCGGCGGGCTGAAGCTCGCGCGATCCGCTTCCGTGCTGAACGTCGGATCAGTATTTCGCGCCATGGAAGATACCGGATCGTTCGTGGAATGCTTCGACGCAGCGACCAACACCTGTGTTGTAACGCCGGGCTGTGGATTGCGCCATGCTTTGTCAGGCGCACTGGAAGCTTTCGCGCGACATCTTGACCAGTTCACCATTGCCGATCTTGTCCCGGATGTTGACGGCTATTCCCGTCTTCTGGGGCAGCGAAGGACCAAAGTCGCGAAGTAGCGGCCAATGAGTACTACATGAGCAGCACACTGTCGGAAGCCGAGAGGCGAACCCGCATCGCCGAGCAACTCCAGGCTGACACTGGTATTGACGAGGTGATGATCGAGAATCTGGTGCATGCGTTCTATGCCCGGGTGCGCCGCGACGAACTGATCGGCCCGATATTCGCAGCACGCATCCCGGAATGGGATCACCACCTGCAACGACTGTGTCACTTCTGGTCGTCGGTAGTCCTGATGACAGGGCGCTATCATGGTTCGCCCATGCAGAAGCATATGGCGCTGCCAGTCGAGGCGGCGCACTTTGATCGCTGGCTTCAGTTGTTCAGGCAGACGGCCCACGAAGTCTGCAACCCGAAGGCAGCCGCCGTTTTCATCGAACGTGCCAAGCGCATTGCCCGCAGCATCGAGATGGGGGTTGCCAGCAATCGTGGCGTGCTGCTCGCCAGCGATCAGCGCCTGATTCGCACGAAACCGGAGAAAGCATTGTGAACCATTCACTTCCCGCCGGACTGACGGCCTACAAGCAGACGCCGATCTTCGATCAGGACAGCCTGCCGGCAGGCCTGCGCCGCGAGCATCGCACCAAGGCCGGTGTCTGGGCGCTCATACACGTAGTTGAGGGCAGTCTGCTCTACCGAATTCTGGAACCCCCCAGCGAACAGGTTTTGCTGGTCGGCGTGCCAGGCATCGTCAGTCCCGAGCAGCCTCACGAAGTCTCGCCACTCGGTCCGATGAGGATGTTCGTGGAGTTTTACTCGGCGGGAAGAGTTGAGCGCGAGCCGCACACCAGTCAGATCCTATGACCACCGCTACATCCCGATAGCCGCCCTCCATCGCCCTGAAAGCCTGGCTGATGTTTATGAAACAAGGATTTGAGTCACCATAAGTGAGCATTTCGGGCCAATCTCAAACCGCCTACGCGGCGTGAAGCCAGTTCCCGGGAGCCCCGCAACCGATCTCAGGCTCGTCGCCCTCGATGCCCCGTAGTTGGTGCCGCTTGGCCGACGGATCGACGCCGGCCGCGAGCAATCGCCGCGCCGCCCGATGGCGAGACTGAGCGCGTGTGACTGGGACGTCCGGGTAGGTCCCAAGGGAAAGCGTCTTACGCTTGCCGCCATATCGGTAGTGGTATTGCCAGTACCGCCCGCCCTGAGGCCTGACGAGCAGGTACAGGTTTCCGCCGAAGGATATCTTCCGTGGATAGCGGACCGATCCATCAGGGCGCGGTGGCTCGCGCGCCGGCTGAAAGCGGTCCGCTGAGTTCTGGTGCATTGGCGAAGGTCGGTCACAGTCCCGGCATATCGGCGCGCCGGAATCGGCGAGTGCCGCGTCCCACACTTCCTTCAGCGAACGGGCCCGCCCCGTCATGCCTTTCGGCAGCGAATACTGCTGCTTGCGAATGCGATGAGCGAGCTCGATGCCCGCCAACGTGATCGCCGCCGAGCGGAAGCTCTTCAAGCCCAGCATCGGCGCACACCGCTGCTTGATGGCACGATGATCCTGCTCGACCACGTTGTTGAGGTAGCGGCGCGCCCTAACCTCCACGCCCTGCCAGCGACGATCTTCAGTCGCCAGCAAACGTAGTCCGCGGTGCGTCGCGCTGTTGCCGTCGACATTGATTTTCCCGGGCCAGGGCACGGCCTCCTGGCTCACCGCCGCGCGGAAGAATGCCTGGGCGGATTCCATGCTTCGATCATTGCAAAGCAGAGACGCAACCGACTTTCCGACCCGGTCCACCGCGCGATACAGGTAGTGCCGCCCGCCTCGGACCGAGACGGCCGTTTCATCCATTCTCCATGACGACCCCGGCGATCGCGCGAAACGCGCCCATCTACGCTCGTACTCTGGAACGTACCGCAGCACCCAGCGCATGATGGTTGTGTGGGACACGACGATCCCCTGCTCCGCCATCATCGCAACCAGATCGCGATAGCTCAGCCGATACGTGATGTACCAGCGAACGCAGGTCTCGATGGTCTCGGCAGAAAAGCGACGGCCGCTGTAGATCGGGTCGCGGGCAATACCTTTGGCCATCCGGTCCGTCCTCTGATTGGGACACGGATTCTAGGGCTCGGACGCCAATGCACCAGAACCCACTTTTACCGTCAGAGCAGTTCGCTTGGCGCGGATAGGCGGCGATAGATCACGAAAGGTTAGTTATTATTTATCAGTAACTTAGGTACTGAATTCGCGGTGTGGCGATAGACCGCGAAAGGCTCAAAATCACTCCCACTCAATCGTCGCCGGCGGCTTGCTGCTGATGTCGTAAGTGACGCGCGAGATGCCGCGCACTTCGTTGATGATGCGCCGCGACACGTGATCGAGGAATTCATACGGCAGACGTGCCCAGTGCGCGGTCATGAAGTCGATGGTTTCCACGGCGCGCAGGGCAATCACGTAATCGTAACGACGGCCATCGCCCATGACGGCGACGGAACGCACCGGCAGGAACACGGCGAATGCCTGGCTGGTGCGGTCGTAAAGATCGTGCTTGTACAACTCGTCAATAAAGATGGCGTCGGCCTTGCGCAGCAGGTCGGCATATTGTTTGGTGACTTCGCCGAGAATGCGCACCGACAGACCCGGACCCGGGAATGGATGGCGATACACCATGGTGCGAGGCAGGCCCAGCTCGACACCGATGCGGCGCACTTCATCCTTGAACAGTTCGCGCAGCGGTTCCAGCAGTTTGAGCTTCATCTTTTCCGGCAGGCCACCGACATTGTGGTGACTCTTGATGACATGCGCCTTGCCGCTCTTGGCGCCGGCCGATTCGATCACGTCAGGATAAATCGTGCCCTGCGCCAGCCAGCGCGTGCCCTCCAGCCTGGCCGACTCTTCTTCAAACACTTCCACAAACAGGCGGCCGATGATCTTGCGCTTGCGTTCGGGATCGACCTCGCCTTTCAGCGCCGTCAGGAAACGTTCTTCGGCATTAACGCGAATGACGCGCACACCCATGTGTTCAGCAAAAGTATCCATGACCTGATCGCCTTCATTGGCGCGCAGCAGGCCATGATCGACAAACACGCAGGTCAGTTGATCGCCAATCGCACGATGCAACAGCGCACCGACCACCGATGAATCCACGCCGCCCGACAGGCCCAGCAGCACCTTGTCGGCACCCACCTGTTCGCGGATGCGCTGAATGGAATCGGCAATGATGTTGCCGGCATCCCAGCGCGCTTCGCAGCCGCAGATTTCGCGCACGAAACGTTCGAGCATGCGCGTGCCCTGCAATGTATGCGTGACTTCGGGATGGAACTGCACGCCATAGAAACGCCGCTGTTCATCCGCCATCGCCGCCAGCGGCGCATTGGGCGTGACCCCCACCACCACAAAACCCTGGGGCAATGATTCAACGCGATCGCCATGGCTCATCCACACATCCAGCAGTCCACGTCCCTGCGCATCGGTGTGATCACGCAGATCGTCGAACAAACGGCAGGGCGCCGATGCGGTGACCTGTGCGTAGCCGAACTCGCGATGCGAACCCGCAGCGACGCGGCCACCGAGCTGCGCCGCCATGGTCTGCATGCCATAGCAGATGCCCAGCACCGGCACGCCCAGTTCGAACACGGCTGGCGGTGCTTTGGGTGGTTCGGCATCCGTGACCGACTCCGGGCCGCCGGACAGAATCACGCCGCGCGCCTTGAAGTCGCGCACCGCATCGGCGCTGATGTCCCAGGGATGAATCTCGCAGTACACACCCGACTCGCGCACCCGCCGGGCAATCAACTGGGTGTATTGCGCGCCGAAATCCAGAATCAGAATCTTGTGAGCGTGGATATCGAGGTTTTCAGTTACAGGCACGTTCGCAACTCAACAGCTTTATCAATTGTAGGGTGGGTTAGCGGTTCCTCCGCGTAACCCGCCATCTGGAGATGTTGGGTTTTATAGCCCAACCTACACAAACTCAATCAACGCACGCGATAGTTCGGCGCTTCCTTGGTGATCTGCACATCGTGCACATGGCTTTCGCGGAAACCGGCATTGGTGATACGCACAAACGAAGGCTTGGTGCGCATGTCTTCAATGGTGGCGCTGCCGGTATAACCCATGGCCGCGCGCAAACCACCCGCCAGCTGATGCAGAATGGTGATGATCGAGCCCTTGTAAGGCACGCGGCCTTCGACGCCTTCCGGCACCAGCTTCTCCAGTTCCTCGGTGGCGTCCTGGAAATAACGGTCTTTCGAGCCCTGCGCCATCGCCGCCACGGAACCCATGCCGCGATACGATTTGTACGAAGCGCCCTGGAACAACTCCACCTCGCCCGGCGATTCTTCAGTGCCGGCGAAGATGCCGCCCATCATCACCGAGTGCGCACCGGCCACCAGCGCCTTGGCGATGTCGCCGGAGAACCGAATGCCGCCATCGGCAATCAGCGGCACATCGGTGCCCTGCAACGCCTTGGCCACATTGGCGACTGCGGAAATCTGCGGCACGCCGACACCGGCGACGATGCGCGTGGTGCAGATGGAACCGGGACCGATACCCACTTTCACGCCGTCTGCACCCGCCTTCACCAACGCCAGCGCGGCTTCGGCTGTCACGATGTTGCCGGCGATGACCTGCTGTTCCGGCCACTTCTGCTTGATGCGACGCACCGCTTCGAGCACGCCCTTGCTGTGACCATGCGCGGTATCGACGACGACCACATCCACATGCACTTCACGCAGCGCAGCCACGCGCTCCAACAAGTCGGCGCCTGGACCGACCGCTGCGCCCACACGCAGGGCGCCGGCTTCGTCCTTGCACGCGCGCGGAAATTCGGTGGCCTTCTGGAAATCCTTCACCGTGATCATGCCCTTCAGGTTGAAGTCGGCATCCACCACCAGCACTTTCTCGATGCGATGCTGGTGCAGCAGCGCCAGCACTTCTTCCTTGGGCGCGTTTTCGCGCACCGTGACCAGTCGATCTTGCGGCGTCATCACCTGCGACACAGGGGCGTCTAAACGGGTTTCAAAACGCAGGTCGCGATGCGTGACGATACCTACCGCCTTGCCGCCCACCACCACCGGCACACCGGAGATGTTCTTGCTGCGGGTCAGCTCCAGCACTTCACGAATGGTCTTGTCGGGCGTGACGGCGATGGGATCCTTGATCACGCCGCTTTCGTATTTCTTCACTCTAGCCACTTCGCGCGCCTGCGCCGCGATGGTCATGTTCTTGTGGATGATGCCCATGCCGCCTTCCTGGGCGATGGTGATCGCCAGACGCGCTTCGGTCACGGTATCCATCGCCGCCGACAGCATGGGCAAGTTCAAACGGATAGAGCGCGTCAGGCGCGTGCTCAGGTCCACCTCGCGGGGCAGCACTTCAGAATAAGCCGGGACCAGGAGCACGTCGTCGAAGGTAAGTGCTTCCTCAAGAATTCGCATAGCCGCAACCTGCCTGATGTGTTAGCCAAACCGTTGAGTAGGCTTGAAAAATAAGGGGCGCGATTGTACGTGCCGCAGCCGCCGGGGTAAACGGCTGATATGCGGGCAGACACCCAGGCCCGCCCCTACTATCATCCTCAAATGAGTCAAGCATTCGACTTCCCACAGCCTGCCACCCCGGACGACCGCGACATCTATACTCCCGGCCGTCTGAACCGCGAGGCCCGTACCCTGCTGGAACGCGGTTTCGGCAGCCTGTGGCTGGAAGGCGAGCTGTCCAACCTGTCGCGTCCCTCGTCGGGACACTGGTATTTCTCGCTCAAGGACGAATCTGCTCAGTTGCGTTCGGCCATGTTCCGGCAACGCAACATGCTGGTGAATTTCACCCCCAGGGATGGCATGCACGTGCTGGTGCGCGGCCGGGTCAGTCTGTATGAACCACGCGGCGACTACCAGTTTCTGGCCGACTATATGGAGGAAGCCGGCGAAGGCGCGCTGCGCCGTCAGTTCGAGCAGCTCAAGGCCAAACTGGCCGCTGCGGGACTGTTCGCCGCCGAGCACAAGCAGCCCTTGCCTGCCCTGCCCACCCGCATTGGCGTCATCACTTCGCCCACCGGCGCGGCCATCCGCGACATCCTGCATATTCTCAAGCGCCGCTTCCCCGGCATCCCGGTCCTGATTTATCCCGTGCCCGTGCAGGGCGCCGGTGCGGCCGAACAGATTGCCGCTGCGATTCGTCTGGCCGATGCGCGTCAAGACTGCGACGTGTTGATCCTGGCGCGCGGCGGCGGCTCACTGGAAGACCTGTGGTCTTTCAATGAAGAAGTGGTCGCCCGCGCCATTTATGACTGCCGTCTGCCACTGATCACCGGCATCGGCCACGAGGTGGATTTCACCATTGCCGATTTCGTGGCCGACGTGCGCGCGCCTACGCCTTCCGGCGCAGCCGAACTGGTCGTGCCCGATCAACAAACCTGGCTGCACGGCTTGAATGTCCTGCAGCGCCGCCTGCTGGCCGGTTTACGGCGCATGCTGAGCGCGCAACAACAGAGCTTCATCTGGTTGCAACGGCGTTTGCAGCAACTGCATCCCGGCGTGCAGTTGCGTCAGCGCGCGCAACGACTGGATGAACTGGAACAGCGCCTGATCCGCGCCCTGCAGTTCGATCTGGAACAACGCAGGCGACTGCTCGGCACGCAAGCCGCGCGACTGCAAACTCAATCGCCGGCCATGCAACTGGCCGTTGCACGCAATCGCCTGCAGCAATTGCACACCCGCATGCAAACCCTGGTACAGCAACAACACGACGGCCTGCGCACACGCCTGACCGTCGCCATGCGCACGCTCGATGCCCTGAGTCCGCTGGCGACACTGACCCGCGGCTACGCTATCGTCAGCAATGCGCAGGGACATGCGGTGATGGATGCCAGCAAGTTGCAAGCCGGTGAACATATCCAGGCGCGAATGTCCAAAGGGAAATTCTCCGCCACCGTTATCGACGTGCAACGTGATGAAGAATAAACGGCACCAACCACCAAAATCAGCCATTACCTGTAGGGGCGCAATTCATTGCACCTGGTCTGATGTTGGACAAAGACACGGGCGCAATGAATTGCGCCCCTACGCACTCATGCACGCACCATTGAAACTGCTTGCGGCTGGCATATTGTTTCTTGCCCTCGCCGACACCACTCACGCCCTTGCCCTGCCCACAGAAAACCGCGTGCCCGGTGGCGTTGCCATCATCGAACTGCCTGCCAGCGAACAGGCGCCCCAAGTTGAGTACCGCAACTATCGCGTCGCCGTAATCAAGGATCAGCAGAAGTGGCTGGCATTGGTCGGCATTCCGCTGGCCACGCAACCCGGCAAACAAATACTGCAAGTTAGCACCGCAAACAAAACCACCGAACTCAGTTTCGCGGTCCAGGACAAGCATTACCGCACGCAAACCATCACCGTCACCAATACACGGCAGGTCAACCCCAATGCCGAAGACCTGAAACGCATCGAAGGCGAGTCCGCGCGCACCGAAGCCGCGCTCACGCATTACACTGAAAGCCTGATGCCTGATTTCAGGCTGCTGCAACCCATCAAGGGCAAGCCCAGTCCCACCTTCGGCTTTCGCCGCATCTTCAATGGCGAAGCACGCAACCCGCATAGCGGCATGGATATTCCCGCCCCCACAGGCACACCCATTCATTCCCCCGCCGGTGGCATGGTGGTCGAAGTGGGCGACTTCTTCTTCAATGGCAACACCGTGTTCATCGATCACGGTCTGGGCCTGGCCACCATGTACTGTCACTTGAGCCGCATCGATGTGAAGGTGGGTCAACAGGTAAAACGTGGCGAAGTCATCGGTCTGGTCGGCGCCACCGGCCGCGTCACCGGCCCGCACCTGCACTTTGGCGTATCGCTGAATCGCGCAATGGTCGATCCGTCTTTGTTTCTACAGTAGGCTGGGGCACAAGCCCGACCTGCGGTCGGACTCACACACCAATCTGCTATCTTCCCCACCCTCTTCCGACCGACGGTATCCATCTTGTTGCTCCGTTTCGATAATGTCTCTTCGCCTATGGCGCGCGGCCGCTGCTGGATCATGTTTCACTGCATATCGATGCCGGTGAGCGGGTGTGTCTGGTGGGCCGAAATGGCGAGGGCAAATCCTCGCTGCTGAAACTGGCGCGTGGCGAGCAGCCGCCGGATGAAGGCATTGTCTGGGTACAACCGGGCGCGCGGCTGGCGCATCTGGCGCAGGACATCACCACACTCAGTAGTGAATGCGTGTCGGACGTGGTGGCGGGCGGCTTGCCCGAAGTCGGCGCGGCGCTCGCGGAGTATCACCACCTGGCTCAGGAAATCACTGCGCATCCAACGCCGGCACAGTCGCGGCGTCTGGAACAATTGCAGGCCGTGCTGGATGCCAACAACGGCTGGCAGCTGGAGCAGCGTGTTCACACGGTGCTGACCCGTTTGCAACTGGATGGCACGGCGACCTTTGCCGAACTGTCTGGGGGCTGGCGGCGGCGTGCATTGCTGGCGCGTGCGCTGGTATGCGAGCCGGAAATCCTGCTGCTGGATGAACCCACCAACCATCTGGATATCGAAGCCATCGAATGGCTGGAACAGGCTATGCGCGACTATCGCGGTGCGCTGCTGTTCGTCAGCCATGATCGAACCTTTGTGAATCGTCTCGCCACTCGCGTAGTGGAGCTGGATCGCGGCCAGCTGTTTTCCACCGAAGGCAATTACGAAACCTATCTGCAGAAGAAAGCCCTGCTGCTGGCCGCCGAAGCGCAACAGGCCGCGCTGTTCGACAAGAAGCTGGCGCAGGAAGAAGTGTGGATTCGCAAGGGCGTGGAAGCGCGCCGCACCCGCAACGAAGGCCGGGTACGCGCGTTGTATGCCTTGCGCGAACAGCATCGGCAGCGTCGCGAACGCGTCGGCCGTATCGAGATTGAACAGCAGGAAACCAACGAGTCCGGCAAGCTGGTGTGCGAAGCCGAACATGTCAATCTGAGCTTTGGCGAACGTCAGATCGTCCGCGATTTCTCGGTGCGTATCATGCGCGGCGATCGCATCGGCATTGTCGGCCCCAATGGCGCAGGCAAGAGCACCCTGATCAAGTTGTTGCTGGGCGAGCTGCAACCCGATAGCGGCACGCTCAAACACGGCAGCAAACTGGAAGTCGCTTACTTCGATCAACAGCGCGATCAACTGCGGCTGGATGAATCCGTGATGGACAATGTGGTGGACAGCGGCGATTTCATCACCGTCAACGGCCAACCGCGTCATGTCACCAGTTATCTGCGCGACTTCCTGTTCCGTCCCGAACAATTGAAAACTCCGGCGCGTGCGCTGTCAGGCGGTGAACGCAATCGTCTGTTGCTGGCGCGGCTGTTCGCCAAACCGGCCAACCTGCTGGTGATGGACGAACCCACCAACGATCTGGACATCGACACACTGGAACTGCTGGAAGAATTCGTCTCTGAATTCCCCGGCACCTTGTTATTGGTCAGCCATGATCGCGCCTTCCTCGACAATGTCGTGACCGACCTGCTGGTCGTGGACGGCAGCGGCCGCATTCAGGAATTTGTCGGCGGCTACAGCGATTACGCACGTTATCGCGACGAACACCTTGCCGCCGAACGGGCGCGCGAGACTGCCGCCACCAAGAACGCCACCGCTGCCGGTAACAATGCCGGCGCCGACAAGAAACCGCGCAAGCTGTCCTATAAAGATCAACGCGAACTGGAAGCCCTGCCCGCCAGGCTGGAAGCACTGGAAAATGACAAGGCTGCGCTCGAAGCCATCGTCAGCGATCCCGGCTTCTACGCCCGTCCGCAGAATGAAGTGCAGCAACAACTCAAACGCGTGACTGATCTGAACAACGAGATTGAAATTGCCTACGCCCGCTGGTCGGCGCTGGATGCGTTGCAGAACGGCGGCAATTGAAACAGCAGAGGACCAGAACTATGGAAACCTCTGTTTCGTCATTCCCACGAAAGTGGGAATGACAACCCTATATCTTTCAGTGCCCGCTACAATTTTGAGAGATTCTAGTCAGCAACCGCATGGATCGCGTTTCAAAGAGATCGGTATGCGCAGTCAATCGGTTCCATGGCGGTGGAAAGCCCTCTCGGTCGTCAGCCTGATTATTTTCATCGTCGGCGCGATTTACCTCGCCTATTCGCATGACATGCGCACCACGCTCGAACGCCTGTCCACCGAGAGCCAGATCATGCAGACGGCGCACGGGCCGGTGGAGTTCATCACCTGGGGCAGCGGGCCAGCCGTTCTGGTCGTGCATGGCGCCGGTGGCGGATATGACCAGGGAAGATCCATCGCCAAGGCGTTCGGCGGTCAGGGCTTCCGCTGGATAGCCCCTTCCCGGTTTGGCTACCTGCGCACACCGCTGCCTGCCGATGCTTCTACCAGCGCTCAAGCGGATACGTTCGCCGACCTGCTGGATCGGCTTGGCATTGAACGCGTTGCCATCCTTGCCATGTCCGGCGGTGTGCCGCCTTCACTACAGTTTGCGCTGCGCTACCCGGCGCGAACCGCTGCGCTCGTTCTTCTATCATCGGCTCCCTACACACCGCTCACCGCCGCCCAGCAGCAGTTGCCGGTTCCTATCTGGATATATCAGATGCTGTTCAGCTCTGATTTTCCCTACTGGCTTCTTGGGAAAGTTGCACGCCCCAGTCTGGAAACGATCTTCGATGTCAAACCGGACTTGCGCGCTGCGTTGACGACTGACGAGAAGGCGTTCGTGGCCAACATGGTCGATGCATTTGAACCGGTCGCCAGACGAACGGAAGGTCTGCGCAACGAAGCGGCGGCGATCAATCCACAAACCCGTTACCCACTGGAAAAGATCACCACACCCACGCTGGTGATTCACTCCACGGATGACGGCATCAACCCCTTTGCCTTCGGCGAGTACACCGCACAGCACACGCACGCCGAATTCATGCCCCTGACGACCGGAGGGCATTTGTTGCTCGGACATCAGACAGAAGTCCAGGCACGGATAAACGCGTTCCTGCGTGAACATGCTCTCGGCACGAATCAATGACTGATGACTCGCGAGAAACCTGTTCGCGCCCAGTGTGATCATCCTCGTCCGACAGGAGAAATATTCACTATCGGCCCGGAGCGGTCATTCATGGCTTCAGATTCGGCACCGCAAAGCAGCCATTCAACTCGACAGAAGAACAGCGACCGTCAGGTGTCTGATATTTGTCTAGATCGCCTACGCGGACGAAAAGACGGTCATCTCCGACACAGATAGGTCGTACTCGTTGAACCGAAAGTACATCCCTCAGATATCGACATCGTCGAATATGCTCCGGGAACCATACGGTTTGTCGCTGGACTCCGCTGTGCCGAGCGACCGGGATGCCTTATCAGGACGCTCACGATCATTGTCACCGATCCACTCATTCGCCAAATCGATTTCGCGTTCGATGATCCGAACAGCCTCTTCATCGTCGCCGAACTTAGCCTTCAGCGTTTTTAAACCGTCGAGCACATATTCCATAAATTCGTCTGCTGGCTCATCATGTTTGTAATCATCTTGTTGCCTTTCTCGCACGCGACCCAGCACGGGCAAAAGTTCTGCGCGGACTCTAATGACAAGTGTGTCGAATTCGACATCTGTGAAAACGTTGCGAATGTCTTCGTTTTCAAGCGCATAAACGTCTTCGCCGTCGATGGCATAAGCACTAACAATTTGGATGAATGTTTTCCTATTTTCCTCAGGCAATAAACCAAGTTCATGCAGGCGTGTGGCAAGACGAACTTCCGAGGAAAAGTTCATATAAAGACCAGGTCGACAAACCTGATCAAGAAGCTCGGGATTTGTCTGAAGGTATAGTGCCAAGAATTCCTTTGTGCACCGCCTGGAGAGGAAAGAATATAGCGCCCATTTTGCGCCCCAGATCGCCAAATGCTGTGACTTGTATTTTTCACTTGCGGTGAACTCAGCTAGCCGCGCGATCATCTGCGGATAGAGAGGTTTAGGCACCATCACTGCTCTCTCAATTCCGACATTGCCGCAGGTTACTTGCTCGATAAGGTTCTCTGGCGCACTTCCCAGCAGGAAAATGCCGAGAAGGTCGGGACTTTTCACCAAAGCAGAAGCGAACGCATCGCCAATTGTCGGGTGCTTGAAACGCCACACCGAATCGCCGTCCGACTGCTGGTGTACGACTAGACTGCCGTTTAGCGACTCCAGTGCCGTAATGCATTTGCCAAGGCTACTGCCTAACCTGCCCACCGCGTCCTCTTCTGTTTCCTGCAATGCGATCGGACTTTCAAGATGATCCTTCTTCATATAGATAAGCGCGAGCGCGGCCATACTGTCCTTGTCCAGCCCGTCGAGCACCTCTAGAAGCAGTTGCTCTCGCTTCTCAACGAATTGACCAAGGTGGAATTCAGTCAGATAGAGCCGCTTCGTGAATGTTGGATCGGCAAGCCGCCTTGCGATCTCGGGAATGAAGCGTGGATGCGCCGCAACCGAAGGAAGATGCGGCTTGATCTCAGTTCTAAAGGCAATGGGTTGGTTTCCTAGCTTTAGATGGTTGTAGAGAATTTGCTGCCTCTCTTGGCTTGAGAGGTCATGAACATCGATTACCACCTGACTTTCGTTGAGTAGCGGAAAGGCGCTTTCTTTCAGATCACGTCGAGCGCGCTTGTAAATGTAGTCTCGTGATGTCATCACTATCTTGGCGCCTTGACGCAACATTGTTCTTATCTGCGGCAAGATATGATTCCAGGAATGCACTAGAGACGATTCGTACTGCATGATGCCGAAGGCATCATCGATCCAAAAGAATTGCGATGGTTCTTCGGGATTCCATCTGTCGTCCACTTTGGCAGGATTATTCAGCTTAAGCACTGACGAACCCCACTTGTCGGCAGCGGCCATGGCCAACATTGAAGCTACAGTCGTTTTACCGGCCGCAGGCTCACCGATCAGCATCACGAATCCGTGCTCGTTCAAGGCCTCCACCGCCTTCGCATAAGAAGACGTAATGACAACCTTCGCGAGGTCTTCGCGCATCGACTCCAACACCGCTCGGGCTTGGGCGTAGGCGCGCTCATCCAGAATCTGGCTCAAATCTCCGAGTCCGTACAAGCGTGGTACATGCACACGTAGATTCTTTTTTTCCCTAATTTGCTGATTAATCCAGGTCGAACCAAAAACCAACACATGTCCAGCTCCGGCCTTTTTCAGCAGCGCTTTGACCTTGCTCGTCTGCGCTCCGGAAATGCCGGCGTTCGTCATTAGGACGTAAACGTCGCACTCACCCGTTTTTACAAGCTTGCGAACTTTCTTGACCTCGTCGTCGATGTCTGAAAGCTTTAAGTTATGACCGGGTTTCGCCGTAAACTTGCACTGGATTACGAAGCGACCTGCATAGCATTCGCCTGGTGCTGGAATCCAAGTGCCAGCAAAGGCGCCATCCTTTCCAGCGTCATTGGAGTCGAGGAACGATTCGACTGTCTGGCCCAAGATTTCGCGACAGATCGTCTGGCACAACTGTTGAAAACTATTCCATCCCAAGCGGTGCAAGTCGTACATAGCTATCGGCCTACACGAAGGTCGAGACTATCTAGCAACTCAAGTGTCTGAACCACCGTCTCCACAAGATTTGCGTCGAAATCGTCGCGATTGGCTTCTTCGTGCGTGCCCTTGTTCAGATAGGTCCACACTAGGTTAGCGGCCGGTATCCCAAGAATTTGACCATAGGCGGCCAACAGCACGGCCTTGTTGGCGTGGTTGAACGTCGTCACCTCGTCGAGCCGTTTGCGAAGGGCTTCGCATAGATTACGCAAGCTTGGCTCCGCACCGACACCAGCCAGCTGAAGGTTCAGCACACCCAAATCGTGGCTTGCCAGCCAGCGCCACACCTTCTCAGACATCATCTCGAGTCCCTGCCGGCTAGACGCGAGAGCCTCGCGATTGTCCAGTGCGTCTTTTGAGGCACGTGCCTTCAGCACATAGTTCTTGGTGGGGATATTGCCCGTCACACGAGGTTGGTAGTTGCCGGTGTGGTTGCGGAACAGGTAGACCTCGCAATCGCCGCGCCGCTGCGCCGGCAAGTGTTGCTGGATGTCCTTGATGAACTCGTTGCTGTGGCAAGTGACGATGAGCTGTGTTTGGGCGAAATGATCGCTTTCAAAAATTGTCTCTCGGATGCCGCTGCGGTGATCGTGGTCGATGGCGTTGATCGCATCGTCGAACACGATCAGTGGGCTCTGAATGCTCTGGCTCTTCGCGAGGAGGATCGCCAAGCCAAGGCATCGAATGTGGCCTTCGCTGAGTATGTGCAGAGCGTCCACGCGCACCCCAGGGTTGCCTCGGAATGAAATCTCTATCTTTTCTTCGCCGGACAAGGGGAGGCGGAGTGCTGCGAGCTTGTCCGCCTCCAGGTCATTGCGGTTGAACTCGTTGTAGAGGGTCATGGCCGCGTCGTTAAGGCCTGCCATCAAGGTGCCAGGAAGTTGGTTGCGATAGGTTCGGAGCAATGCCAAGAAGCGGTCGTATGCTGCCTTGATTGGGGCGTCGCGTTCGATGTCGCTCGCTTCTTTGACGACATCTTGGATCAGTGCTGCGTTGTCTAAGTCGAAGGCCGTGATTCTGCCCTTCGCTGCCGCCACGCCATCGATGAGCTGCTGGCGCTTCAAGTCTTGGGCCTGAACAGAGAGTTGGAATCGGTTGAGTTCGTCGCGCTCGGCGATGTTTCGATTACGCTCTTGGCGGGCCAGCAGCGAGGCTGAGTCTTGCGCCGACACTTGGTCGGCGACCTCCAAGAGCTGCTCGAGCGTCACGGCGTCAGCCGCAGCGTCGCCTTCGTGCGTTGTCCGAGCGGGATAGACCTCCGCCCACCAGTCGCCTGCCGGTTCGGTTACTAGGTTGGTAAGGTATCGGGTCACCGACGCCTCCTGCTCCCCACGGCTCGCGACGAACGCGGCTAGGGTGGCAAGCTGCTGACGGAGTTCGCGCGAAGTAGTGGCAGCGTTGGCTTGGGCTGTCTTGAGCTCATCCTGCAATTCTCCCAGCTCCCTCAACTGCGCCAAGCCAGCCGTGGCCTTGTCGAAGGGATTGGATCTTGCGTCCGCCAACAGTGTGTCGCACGCAGGGCAGCGGTCGCCGTCGGTGGCTTGTAAAGCCAGAACTGCGGTATAGAGGTCCTTGAAAGAAACCTGACTGCTGCGGGCTTCAAGCTTCACGGCGATACCTGTGACTTTTTCGTGATTCTGACGCGCCAACTCGAAAGAGTTCTGTAGGGAATCGCGGGAAACGCCAATGACCGGTGGCGGCAAGGCGTTGAGAATGCCTTCGAGCTGCTGCAGGCGGCCAGGTGTGTCGGCAGACCCGATGAGTGCCTTCAGGCCCGGATACGTCATGCCCATTGAGTGCGTGAGGGCGAGGGTATCCTCTTCAGCCGCTAGCACGAGCAAGGCCTGCGCCTCGCCGTTGACCGTGGTTTCGTCTGTGGCTAATGCGTTGCGCTTGCCAGTCAGCGCGAGTTGCTTAGTGGCGGTGAGCACGAGTTGCTGGTCAATGGAGTCGTTGAAGTGGCCTACGAACTCGTTGAACTTGTCCATGCCAAAGAGCGTGGCGATCAGTTCGGTGCGTTGAGCTGGAGGGCGGGCGGCGATTCGGGAGAACGCGTCGATACGGTTCTTTTCAATGAAGCAGAACCGAAATGCGTCCGGATTGGAGACAGCGGCGACCTGCCGATGGTGATGGTCAGTTGCCCGCAGCACTGGCACTTCAAAGCCCTGTGCGTGGACATTTGCGAGATAAGTTTGTTCGTCTATACGCTTGGTTCCAGCTTCTTCAACCGAGCCAAGAAGGGCGTATTCCAATCCTTCACAAAAGCTGGTTTTGCCGCTGCCGTTGGGTCCGTAGAACAGGATGATCCGCTTTTGCAGATCAAAGGTCTCAGGCGTGCGAAATCCGCGAAAAGGTCCGATAGTCAAACTTCGCAGCCGGCGCCACGGCCAAGTGCCACCCACTGCTATGCTTCGGGTGTTTGGCGGATCGGCTGATGTCTGGGCCAAGACTCTGCGAGCCAGATCGACCAAGTAGATGGACCGCTGGCTGCGCTGGCGAACGGTTTGCTCCAGCCCATCGAAATTGGCCAATAAAAGATTGGCCAATCGTTGGACTTCTGGCGTCGCTTGGGTGGCTGGCAAGTGCAACCATGCAACGAAGTCCTCAAAATCACGCCTAGCAGATGCCATACACTCCCTTACGTCACTGTCTCCAACCAACGTTCTATGGGAACTAGCTGAGGCTAAGTCCGTGTACCAAGTAGGTCTTTCCGGCAATCTTAAAGGATTCCCGTGCAGAAAAGGTCAGCGAAACATCTGGGGATGGTGCAAGCCTACATTTTAGTGGCCACAGAGCTGTCAAGCAGCAACGTCCGCTTCTGGCCGTAATGGTCATCTTGGCTTGAACCCTGATGATCCGTTTGCCGTAGCAACCGACCGAATCGTTCGCCCTATATCTGCGATCCGCGTGCAACTGCTCTGTCCACCAGTTGGACGGTATAGCCGCCGGACTTCTCGTCGGGTTGCAGCTTGATGAGGCCGCGTTTCTGCGCTTCGACCAGCAGGTCATTGAACGAACCGAAACCATGCGCGCGTTCGTTGAAGCCGGGGTTCCGGCGTTTGATGGTCTGCTTGATCATCGAACCCCAGATGGGCTCGTTTTCTTCGCGTTCTTCGGTGATGGCATCCAGGGTTTCCACCAGTTGATCCAGTGCCTCTGCCGGGTCCGGACCTTTGTTGGCGGGCTTGGGTGCAGTAGTGGCTGCGTTGGTCGCAGTCGCTGCACGGCGGCGCGTCTTCGCCGGTTCCTTGCGGACCAGATCGTCGTAGTACATGAATTCGTCGCAGTTGTTGATGAACAGATCGGACGTGGAATTCTTGACGCCCACGCCGATCACCATTTTGGCGTTTTCCCGCAGCTTGCTCACCAGCGGCGAGAAGTCCGAGTCGCCGCTGATGATGACGAAGGTATCAACATGTCCCTTGGTGTAGCACAGGTCGAGCGCATCCACGACCATGCGGATGTCGGCGGAATTCTTGCCGGATTGGCGCACATGCGGGATCTCGATGAGCTCGAAAGCCGCTTCGTGCAAGCCGCGCTTGAAATCCTTGTAACGGTCAAAGTCGCAATAGGCTTTCTTGACGACGATGTGGCCCTTGAGCAGCAGACGTTCCAGCACCTTTCGAATGTCGAAGCTGGGGTAATTGGCGTCACGTGCGCCCAAGGCGATGTTCTCCAGATCGAGAAACACGGCCATCGTTGCATCGGTCGCTCTTAAATTATTTCGGTTTTCCATGGTGGTTCAATCATGGCCTGTCTAATGGCGACTTGCCAGTGGCGGTTGCGGATGGTCGAATGGTTGCTGGCGTATCAGCGCAGTGAGCAAGTATCAGTGAAGCCACTCATGCCCAGCCGCCAGTTTTTATCGCATCAGTCACGGCAGCTTGCGCCACACGCTCGCCAGCCAGGGCTGCTGTTCGCGCGGCAGTCCGGTTGGGCGATAGTAGTGCTCCAGCTCCATGAACCCCGCATCCGACAGATAACGCCGCCACCTTTCAAGATCGTGGTAGGCGCCATAGCGCCCCCGATTCCAGCCCTCCTCGTTCTGGCCACGAGGATTGGAACTGAACAACACGCCGCCGGGCTTCAGGGTGGCATGCAATTGCCGCAGGACGCGCGGCAATTCCTGTGACGGCACATGAAACAGCGAGGCGTTGGCAAAGATGCCATCGAAGCGCTGCTGCGGCAGGTCCAGCTTGAGAAAATCCTGTTGCCACACTTCGCAGCCGGAGTCGGCACGCGCCACGGCAGCAAAGGTCGCTGCACCTTCGAGTCCGATGGCTACATGACCCAGTCTGGAAAAAGTCTTGAGGTCGCGTCCCGGTCCGCAACCAAAATCGAGAATCGTGAAAGGTGGCTTGCCTTCGATGTGCCGCAAGAGTGCGTCGATATTCTGGCTGACATCGTGATCGCGGGTGCCGGTGCGAAACTCCTCGGCACGCTGTTCATAATGCGCCAGCGTCACGGCGGTGATCTCTTGCAACTCCTGCGCTTCAAGCGGTTTGTCATGCATCGAATTCTTCCGGGGTGGGCGCTGCGATGTGCAGTAGCAATGTGTTTAAGCAGCTTGGATCGTATGTTCAACAACCGCAATAACCAACAGCGTATTCAACATTTGCTGAAGTCCGGTTTGCGCTTCTGGAAGAAAGCCTGAAAGGCTTCCTTCGCCTCCGCGCTGCGCAGTCGCGTGGCGAAGATCGCTGCTTCCGTCTGCATCGTCTGGGCAATCCGGTCCTGCAGCGGCGCGCGCATCAGGCGTTTGGCATCGCGCACCGCCCCTGCCGGTAGCGCGTTGAAACGCTCGGCCACGCGACGCGCATGCGGCAACACTTCGTCGGCAGGCAGCACGGCGTTGGCGATACCGAATTCGACCGCATCGGCGCCGTTGAAAGGTTCACCCAGCAACAATATCTGCGCCGCCTTCGCATGGCCCATCAATTGCGGCACGAGCAGACTGGAAGCGAACTCTGGCACCAGCCCCAACGCAACGAAGGGCATCGCCAGCCGGGCTTCGTCGCTGACATACACCAGATCGCAATGCAGCAGCATGGTGGCGCCAATACCGACAGCAGCGCCCGTGACAGCCGCCACCACCGGTTTATCGCAGGTTGAAAGCGCGCGCATGAAGCGAAACACAGGAGAATCTTCGCTGGCCGGCGGTCGCTGCATGAATTCCTCCAGATCGTTGCCGGAAGTGAACACCCCCGGCTGTCCGGTAATCAGCAAGGCTCGCACCGCGTTGTCGCCCAGTGCGGCAGTCACAGCGTCGGTCATTGCCTGATACATGGATAGCGTGAGCGCATTCTTTTTTTCGGGCCGTGCGATCTCGATGGTGGCCACGCCGTTGATGACCGCTGTCTTGATGCTCATGGCTCCTCCGGAAATCTTTTCATCGCAGCAAGATCAAGTTGACCAGGGATGTATGCAACTTTACTGCGGGATTCGCCGGAATGACCCGGCCGTCATAGTTCGCGCAGGAAGTCGCCGATCAACGGACGGAACTGGTCCATGTCCACGAGGAAGGAATCATGGCCCTGCAGGGAATTCAGGCGGGCGAATCTGACGGAGCGGCCACCGCTGGCCAGCCCTTCGGCCAGTTCCTGCTGTTGTTCGATGGGGAACAGCAGATCGGTTTCCACGCCGATTATCAATACCTTCTCGACCTTGAAACGTTTCAGGGCTTCAGTCACCGAGCCCTGGCCATGATCGGCCAGGTCGAACAGGTCCATGGCGCGCGACAGGTACAGATAGGCATTGGGATCGAACTGACCGACAAATTTCGACGCGTGATTTTCCAGATAGGCTTCGATCTCGAAGTCGATGCCGAACGGATCGTCGGGCTTGTGTTCCGCCGACGCGCGTTCGCGACCGAAACGCAGCAACCATTCCCTGGCCGAGCGATAGGTGATCATGCCCAGCTTGCGCGCCAGACGCATGCCTTCCACCGGAATGGCATTGGCGGGATAGTTACCACCCTGCCAGGCTCCATCCTTGCGGATCATTTCGCGCTGCAGGGAACGCAGGGCGATGGTGAAAGGCGTGGAGCGCGCCGCGCCTGAAATGGAAATCAGGCTGCGTGCCGCCTCAGGAAACAACGCAGCAAACGCCAGCACCGTCATGCCGCCCAGCGAAGGACCGATCACGCCACGCAGTTGCTCGATCTTCAGACTGCGCATGACTTCGTAACCGCCGCGCGCAATGTCTTCCACCGACAGAATGGGGAAACTCAGACGATACGGCTGGCCGGTCTGCGGATTGATGGATGCCGGCGAGGTCGAACCGAACACGCTGCCCAGCGAATTCACGCACACTACAAAGAAACGGCGCGTGTCGATGGGGCGACCCGGACCGACCATGTCTTCCCACCAGCCCGGCGAACTGTCGAGCGCCGACGATGCAGCATGGGCCGAAGGCGACAGGCCGGTAAAAATCAGAATGGCGTTGTCGCGCGCAGGATTGAGCTCACCCCAGGTTTCATAGGCCAGTTGCACGCCCTGCAGCACACCGCCGCGATGCATCGGGAACGGGTGGTCGAGTTTCAGGAATTGACGGGCTGCGGCCATGATTGTCCATACTGAGAAGATGGTTCCCAGTGTAGTGAGCGCATCCACCGCGCAGTATTCCGGCTGTCTATGTACAGATTACCGTTATGCGCAGGCACAAATGGGCGTGCTCAAGTGCACCCGGCGCTTTATTTCTTCTTCACACGCTGTATCAGCCGCTGGCGCTTACGTATCTGTCGCGGCGTCAGGGCATTGCGCCGGCCGGCAAAGGGATTGTCCTCGGAACGCAGTTGAATGCGTACCGGCGTGCCTTTCAGCTTGAACGCCTCGCGAAAGGTATTCATCAAATAGCGTTTGTAGGTATCGGGCAGGTGCTCGGTCTGATTGCCGTGAATCACGATCACCGGCGGATTGCGCCCGCCCTGGTGGGCATAGCGCAGCTTGATGCGCCGGCCGCGCACCAGCGGCGGCTGATGCTGTTCGATGGCGGCTTCGAGCACGCGCGTCAGTTCCGGCGTCGGCAGCTCGCTCATGGCGGCGTTGTAGGCGGCGATCACCGAGCCCATCAGTTCACCCACGCCGGTGCCATGGCGTGCGGAAATGAAATGCAGGTAGGCAAATTCCAGGAACGGGAAACGGGCATCGATGCCGGCGCGAATCTGATCGCGTTGATCCATGGGAATGTTGTCCCACTTGTTCACGGCAATGATCAGGGCGCGACCCCGTTCGGCCGCCATGCCGAACAAGGCGGCATCCTGATCGGCCACCGTGTCATGCGCATCGACCACGCCAATCACCACATTGGCCGAATCCACTGCCTGCAGCGCTTTGATGATGCTGAATTTCTCGATGGCCTCTTCCACGCGCGCCCTGCGGCGTACGCCGGCGGTATCGATCAGGGTGAACTGGCGGCCATCGCGTTCGAACGGCACATCCACCGAATCGCGCGTGGTGCCCGGCATGTCGAACGCCACCAGACGTTCTTCGCCGAGCAGGCGATTGATCAGCGTGGACTTGCCGACATTGGGCCGGCCGATCACAGCCACGCGAATGCGATCACGGTCGTCCGGCAGTTCAGTGACATCGTCTGGAAAGCCTTCCAGCGCAGCTTCCATCAGGCTGTGCAAACCCGAACCATGAGCCGCGGAAATCGCCATCGGCTCGCCCAGACCCAACTGGTGAAAATCCGCACTGGCCATGAAGCCTTCCTGGCCTTCGGCTTTATTGGCGACCACGATGCAGGGTTTGCCGCTGCGACGAATCAGTTGCGCCACGAAATGATCCACCGGCGTGCAGCCCTGACGCGCATCGAGAACCAGCAACACGCGATCTGCTTCTTCCATGGCGCGCAGACTCTGCTCGGCCATGAGTTTTTCCACGCCATCGGCGCCCGGCGTCAAGCCGCCGGTGTCGACCAGGATACAGGGTTGATAATCAGACTTGCTGTAGCCGTACTTGCGATCGCGCGTCAGCCCCGGCAGATCGGCCACCAACGCATCACGGGTACCGGTCAGCGCATTGAACAACGTGGACTTGCCGACATTGGGGCGGCCAACCAGAGCAATAACAGGAAGCATGATGTTTTAAGCCGCAGGCTGGGTGCTTCCCGGCCTGCGGCTTACGGCCTCTCAAGAGTCAGCCTTTCGGCTTGGTTTCAAACGCAATCAATTTGCCGCCATCGGTCTGCACATAGACGCGGCCGTCAGCCACCACCGGCGTATTGGTGATACGTTCGCCATCGGTCTTGGCGCGCGCCTGCACCGAGCCATCGGCAGCGCTCAGCCAATGCACATAGCCTTCATAGTCACCGACCACCAGTGAATCACCCGCTACGGCAGGCGCAGTCAGGCTGCGCTGACGCAGCGATGCCTGTTCCCATTGCTGGTTGCCGTCGGTGCGTCGCATGGCCGTGATCAGGCCATTGGCATTGGTGAGATACAGCATGCGTTCATCCAGACCGAAGCCGCGATAACTGGATGCATCCTTGGCCCACCAGATCTGGCCGTTGTCCAGATCGAGCATGGCCACACGTCCCTGAAAACCGGCCACGAATACATCGCGACCCGCCACTGCGGCAGGCGCATCGATGTCCGCGAGACGATCCAGTTCGGTACGCCCGGCCGGCGAATCGATGGTGACATTCCACAGAATGTCGCCGTTGTTTATATCCAGCGCCACCAGTTTGCCGTTATCGAATCCGGCAATCACGGTATCGCCGGCGAGAATGGGCACGGCTGTGCCGCGCAAACTCAGCTTGGGCACGGTTTCTTCAAAGTTCCAGCGCGGCGAGCCATCGCTGGCATTCAAGGCCTGCAAACGACCATCCACTGTGCGGGCAATGACCATCCCTTTGCCGACCAGCGCCTTGGAAAGCATTTCGCCGGACAACTGATGACGCCAGCGCTGCTTGCCGCTGTCGGCTTCCAGCGCAACCAGTTCACCATTGCTGCTGCCGACCACCACCAGCCCTTCCGCCACAGCAGGACCGGCCGACAGTTCCAGTTTGGTCTTGACGCGCCACAGACGCTTGCCATGATCTGCCGTCAACGCCAGCACATCACCATCGTGAGAGGCAGCATACGCAACGCCATTGACGATGGCGGGCTGCAATCCCAGACGCAGTCGTTTGGCATCCCCGCCCAGACTGTCGCTCCACAATTGCTTGATCTGCAGTACGGGCTTGATGTCCACCAGTTCGGCAGGCGGATCGACCGCCTTGCTGTTATCGCAGGCCGCCAGTACCAAGCCGCTCATCGCCATCAGCGTCAGCTTGGACCAGTTCATGGTGCGCTCGCTTTATCCGTCACCATGGCGGCAACCTGCGCCGCACCGCCCAGGTCCTGCAACTTGAGTTCCAGCAACGAAACATCCACACCCCTGTCGGTTTGGTAAGCGGCCAATGCCGTCTCGTATTCGGTGCGGGCGCCACCCATATCCTGCTTGGCATACAGGGCATCGCCGCGGATCTCATGAACCTGCGCAACAAAGGCGCCGGCTTTACTCGTATCCAGCAAGGCCAGCGCGTCGTCCGGTTTGCCCTGTTCGATCAGCACGCGCGCCAGCCGCAGTCTGGCGATCTGCGCCAGTTCCGGATCCTTGCTGTTGGCCATCACGGCGCGCAAAGCAGTTTCGGCACGTGCGAAATCATTGGCCGACACGGCATCCTGCGCCTGCATCAACTGCGCCTGCATCGCATAAGGCGTGGCGGCATATTTATCGGTCAGCTCCTTGAACAACGTCTCGGCCCTGGTTTTATCGCTGGTCTGGGCCGCAGTGAACTGATCCAGCACCTGTGCCGCGGTTTCGGCGCGCTGCACCCTGTAACGCTGGTAGTACTGCCAGCCGCCCAGCAGACCCAATCCCACTGCCACGCCGGACAGCACCCATGCCCAGTTTTCACGCCACCAGGTTTTGAGTGCCTCGGCCTGTTCATCGTCCGTCAGATATTCGTCAACCATGCCCTTCTGCTCTATCTCATGTAGGTCGGGCTTCAGCCCGACATGTAGTTATCTATAGCCGGATTCAATCCGACCGACCGTCAGTCATTATCCGGATCGGCTTAAAAAGCCGGCGTCAAACGACGCTGCAATTCGCCCGCCAACTGGTTCCATGCAACTTGTACTTGCGGTTCTTCGCTGCGCAGGTTCTTGAGACCAGCCATTTGCTGTTCGGTTTCACTATCGCCCAGGATCACGGCATAGCGGGCATTGCTCTTGTCGGCCCGCTTCAACTGCGACTTGAAACTGCCGCCGCCGCAATTGGTTTCGATACGGCAACCGCTCAACTGATTGCGCAGAGTTTCCACCAACGCCAGACCCGCCGCTTCGGCACGCTCACCCGCCAGTACGACATAGACATCAGGCTGAGCACCCTGTACCTGAATGCCCTGCGCCTGCATCAGGCCAATGATGCGTTCTTCACCCAGTGCCCAGCCCATGGCCGGCGTGGGCTCGCCGCCCAACTGCGCAACCAGGCCATCATAGCGACCACCGGAACACACTGCATCCTGCGAGCCCAGCTCGGTGGTCACCCACTCGAATACTGTGCGGGTGTAGTAATCCAGACCGCGCACCAGACGCGGATTCACCACATAGCTGATGCCCACGGCATCAAGGTGATGACGCAATGTCCTGAAGTGCGCAGTCGATTCTTCGTCCAGGTAATCCGTGAGCAATGGTGCATTGGCTACCAGTTCCGCCAAGGCCGGATTCTTGGTATCGAGAATACGCAGCGGATTACCGTCCAGACGCCGCAGACTGTCTTCATCCAGCTGGTCCTTGTGGGCGCTGAAATACTGACGCAGAACGTCTCGGTATGCCTGCCGCGCCTGCGGCGTGCCCAGAGAATTGATGTTCAGGGTCAGGCGCTGGATGCCCAGACGCTGCCACAAGCGCGCCGTCATCAGGATCAGCTCGGCATCCAGATCGGGGCCCGCATAACCGAAAGCCTCGACGTCAATTTGATGGAACTGACGATAGCGACCTTTTTGTGGACGCTCATGACGGAACATCGGACCGTTGGTCCAGACCTTCTGACGCTGGTTGTGCAGCAAACCATTGGAGATCATGGCGCGCACCAGACCGGCGGTGGCTTCGGGACGCAAGGTCAGCGAATCGCCGCTACGATCGTCGAAGGTATACATCTCCTTTTCGACAATATCGGTCAGTTCGCCGATGGAGCGTTTGAACAGGCCGGTATGCTCAACGATGGGGATGCGGATTTCCTGGAAGCCATATTCGACAAACAGTTGTCGCGCGGTGGACTCGAGGTGCTGCCAGTATGCAATCTCCGCCGGCAGGATATCGTTCATGCCCCGGATGGGTTGCAGCTTCGCTTCGGTACTCAAACACTGACTCCAGAAATCCGGCTCAACAAATGCCGGCGTTTATTCGATCGCGCCACCGGCGTTCACGACAAAGTGTGCCACGCCCGATTCAACGTCCGTGGACGGCACCACGACATCCTGTGAGTTCACCTGCATCTTGACCGCCCCCGCCGCACCCAGCAGCACTCGCAGAGGCGCAACGGCAGTGATTTCACGGGTGCTGTTGGCGGCTCCCATGTCGTATAACACCTGCTGATTGCTGGCGTCATACACTTCCACCCAGGAATCGCCTGAAAACTGGAAGCGCAAGTTCAGCGTTCCGGTCGCATTGTTTACAGCAACGGCGGTTGATTCCGGTGCCACTGTATTGCTGCCTGCTGTGATCGATGCATCAGGCTCGTTGAATGGCTGACTGATCACCAACGCCTGCTTGCTGGTTCCAGTAGATGGACTGCGCAGGTTCCACAGGGTTGCAAGGGCAGCCAGCACGATGAGCGCAATCACCACCCACAGTATCCAGCGCGGCAAAGGTCGGCGCGATTCCGGCACCGACCCCATGGCTACGGGAATCGGATCGGCCACCACTGGTGCATCGCTTAGTGATTGATAGCGCTGCAATACATCCTCTTCCGTCAAACCGAGCAAGCGAACATATTTACGCAGATAACCTTTAGCATAAACAGGCGCACCCAATTCTTTGAAACGATTGGATTCCATGGCCTGAATAGCCTGGACATCCAGAAACAAATTTCTGGCCACCAGCTCGATTGACAGGCCAGCTTGTTCACGCGCCTGCTTCAGCTGTTCGCCTGGCGTGGCGGCACTGCTGTGTTCTGATGGAGTATTCATGATCAGGATTGCTTTCTTTTCTCTAACTCAAGCAGCGCCTTGGTCTCAAGCGAGGTGGGGAAATCTTCCTTCAATCGACGCGCATAATCCGCCGATAATCCGCTGTTACCCAATGCATATTCCACTCTGACCAGCAGCCATAAAGACGCCGCAGTGGGCTTGGAAACCTGTTGGAAGCGTTCCAGAAAGCCGCGTGATGGCAGATAGTTGCCTGCGTTGAATTCCAGTTCTGCCATTTGCAACAAGGCTGCTGCAAAATTGGGCCGCAATGACAAGGCGCGGCGAAAATGTTCTTCGGCATTGACGTTGCGACCTGCATCCAGCGCGCAATTGCCGGCATTCAAATAAGCCGCTTCGGGCGTCTTGTACAGAGGGTTGGCAGCCGCCTGCAACGCCATTTGTTCGCCCTTGGCATAATCGCCCTTACGGCACAAAAATACCGCGTAACTATTTATTACTTCAGCATTTTCAGGTTCCATTGAAACCGCTTTGGCGAAGTAGCGATCTGCCTTGCGTGGCTCACCCAGTCGGTCGTAAAGCATGCCGGAAGCGACATAGGCTTGGGTATTCCGGGGGTTCTGCTCCAGTGAACGATCCAGCTTTTCCTTGGCCTCGGACAGATTGCCCTGACGGAAATAATCAATGCCCAGTTGCAGGTTATAGGCGGCGGCAGATTCCATATCTTTATTGCCAAGTCCGGTGCCCGAGCTGACACAGGCAGCTATTAAACCTGACAGAAGACTCAACACCAGCCATTTGCCTGCGGTCATGTAATTCATGTCTGTGCCGTTACTGAAATGAGTTTGGAACCCAGACGCACGGTGGTGCGATTCTGGACACGGCCCACCAACTGGCCACAGGCGGCATCAATATCGTCGCCGCGCGTGCGGCGGGTGGTCGCAATCACGCCATGAGCATTCAGGTAATCACGAAAACGGGAAATCACTTCAGCCGGCGAACGCTGGTAACGCGTTTCCGGGAAGGGATTGAAGGGAATCAGATTGACCTTGGCAGGTTTGTGCTTGAGCAGGCTCGCCAGCTCGCGTGCGTGTTCCAACCGGTCGTTGATACCATCCAGCATGACGTATTCAAAGGTGATGCTACGGGCATTCTGACGCTGCAGGTAGTACCAGCAGGCATCAAGCAGTTCGGCAATTTTATGCTTGCGATTGATCGGCACCAGCTCATCGCGCAAGGCATCGTTGGGCGCATGCAATGACACCGCCAGCGCACAATTGGTTTCTTCCGCCAGCTTGAGCATCTGCGGCACCAGTCCGGAAGTGCTGACGGTGACCCGACGCCGGGAAATGTCGAAGCCCAGATCGTCCATCAGGATTTCAGCGGCCGGCACGACATTACGATAGTTGGCCAAGGGTTCGCCCATGCCCATGAACACCACATTGGTAATCAATCGTTCGGCGGTGTCGTTCGACGCCGGCTGATCGCCGCGTAATTCGCGATTGGCCAGCCACACCTGACCGACGATTTCCGCCGCAGACAGATTGCGATTGAAGCCCTGTTGAGCCGTGGAGCAGAAACTGCAATCCATGGCGCAGCCGACCTGACTGGAAATACAGAGCGTGCCACGCCCCGGTTCAGGGATATAAACCATTTCAATGGCTTGTGGAACAGAGCTGAGGCCGCGATCCACATTTAACAGCCACTTGCGGGTACCATCGCTGGAATGCTGGCAGAGCTTGACCGATGGCACCCGCACTTCGGCGATGAGCTTGAGACGCTCACGAAAAGCCTTGGCCAGATCGGTCATTTCGTCAAAGTCGCCGACTGCGCGCTTGTACAGCCATTTCATCAGCTGACGCGCGCGGAACGGCTTTTCACCCATATCGCTGACGAATGCTTCCAGCTCGCTGCGCGTGAGCCCCAACAGGTTCACGCGTTCGACCGGAGCAACATTGTCGGCTATCTGGGTCATGCAGTCAGATGCTGCTCAAACGCGCGGACACAGATCGGAACCGGCGAAAAAGAATGCAATTTCAATCGCAGCGTTTTCCTGGCTGTCGGAGCCATGCACCACATTTTCTTCGATGCTGCTGGCGAAATCCGCGCGAATGGTGCCCGGCGCAGCCTTCTTCGGATCGGTAGCGCCCATCAGTTCGCGATTTCTGGCAACGGCGTTTTCGCCTTCCAGCACCTGGATGACCACTGGACCTGAAGTCATGTACTTGACCAGGTCCTTGAAGAACGGCCGTTCACGATGCACGGCATAAAAGCCTTCAGCCTGTGCCTGGCTCAGGTTGACCATGCGCGCGGCAATGATACGCAAACCGGCCTGTTCAAAGCGCTGCAGAACAGCGCCGATCAGGTTCTTGCGGACACCATCGGGTTTAACAATCGAAAAAGTACGTTCAATCGCCATGAAATCAACCTCGGGCCTGAGAGCCAATCTTGAATGTTGCAACCAATAGATAAAGACCGTCAGACCTGCAAATGTCTGGCGGCAGCGAATGGGAGGCGCGGAGTGTACCGGCCGAACCGGATACCAGCAAGAAAATGAGCTGAAACGAGGGTTTAGAAATCGTTACCGGGCAAACCTGCAGAGGCGCTCAGACCGTAAAGCTCTCGCCGCAGCCGCATTCCCCTTTCACATTGGGATTGCGGAACTTGAAAGCTTCATTCAGCCCCTGCCGTACGAAATCCACTTCGGTACCGTCGATATAGCCAAGGCTGTCCTTGTCCACGATCACCTTGACACCCTGTTGCTCAAACACGACGTCGACATCCTTGATCTCATCAGCATAATTGACCACATAGGCAAAGCCCGAACAACCGGTCTTTTTGATACCCAGCCGCAAACCCACACCATGCCCACGGTGATTCAGGAAATTCTTGATACGGTCAGCAGCGGCGGCGGTCAGCAAAATGGACATAGCGGGTTGATCTGAAGCGACATGCCAGTGATGGAATACCTGCCGCTACTCTTACTACTGATTCCGTCATATCGCAACCTCGGCGTTCACACCAGGGCCTGTGAACGCGTTCGATCCCAGTCTGTCCTGAGCTGCTGCAACACATCTTCCAGCAACAGCAGGCGCGTCCGCTTGCTGGCCGGCATCTGTAACTCGACTTCCAGTACACGCCATTGCCATTGATCGAGCTCGGCGCGGCTGCGCCCTTCCAGCCAGGATGCCAGCGATTCACAGGCCGCCAGAAAATGCGGACAGCCATAGGCCTGATAACGCGCCGTCAGCACCCGCTCCTGTTGTTCCTGCAACCACAGGCGGACGCTCGCGCCCTGGGCAATGGTGCCCGCCTGCGCAACAAGCATCCCTGGTTGCGACGGCAACGAACCGGCATGCATCAGATGCGCAAACAACTGCCGTACACGAGGAGAATATTCAAACTCCCCGACCACATTGATCGCTGCTGCGGTCATGTCAGTTCTTGCGGCGCCAGAGCGCGCAGGCGCGGCAGTTCATGGCCAATGATCTGCAATGCCGTGTCAATTTCTTCGGCCGTGCTGAACCGGCCCAGACTGAACCGCAAGGAGCTCTGCGCCAGTTGATCGCTGCGACCCAGCGCACGCAGCACATACGAAGCTTCATCCGAGCCGGTGGAACAGGCCGCCCCTGCCGAGATCGCCAGCTCCTGCAGGGCGAACAACAGGCTTTCGCCCTCCACACCATGAAAGGCGACGTTCAGGATGCCGGAAACGCGCTGCGTGACATGCCCATTGAGTTCGACGCGTCCCATTGCCTGCAGGCCCTGCCACAATCGTTCCCGCAACGCCTGAATGTGGGTGTTGTCCGCATCCCGCTCCGCGACCGCCAATTGCATGGCCAGTCCGAAACCGACGATCTGATGTGTCGCCAGCGTGCCGGCGCGCAAACCGAACTCATGTCCGCCACCGATGATCATGGGTTCGATGCCCAACATGGGCTGGCGACGCACATACAGCGCGCCGATGCCCTTGGGACCATAAATTTTGTGCGCCGTACAGGACAGCAGATCGACCCCCATCTGCTGTACGTCGATCGCCAGACGTCCGGCGCTTTGTGCCGCATCCACATGAAACAGCACGCCTCGCTCACGACATATTTGTCCGAAAGCCGCGATATCCTGAATCACGCCTGTTTCATTGTTGACGTGCATCAGCGATACCAGCATGGTTTCAGGCGTGATGGCCGCATGCACTTGCTCGGGCTGTACGATGCCCTGCCCGTCGGGCTTCAGATAGGTCAATTTGAAGCCCTGTTTTTCCAGGCGTTTGAGCGGTTCCAGCACGGCCTTGTGTTCGGTGCGCGCCGAAATGATGTGCCTGCCGCGATCAGCATGAAACCTGGCCACGCCGAACAGGGCCAGGTTGTCCGACTCGGTGGCGCCGGAAGTCCAGACGATGCTGGCCGGCGTGGCTCCTAACGCCTGTGCCAGCTGCACCCGCGCCTGTTCAATCAGCTCGCGCGGCTGGCGGCCATATGCATGCGTCAGCGAAGCCGGATTGCCTTGCAGTTCCGGCATGGTCAAACACTCGGCCATGCGCGCCGCCACCCGCGGATCGACCGGCGTGCTGGCGGCGTAATCCAGATACACAGTCATGATTTCACCATGGTGGTCGCGGCACGGGATTCCTGCACGGCAGTGAGAATGCCACGCAGAATGCGCATTTCGTTCTGATCGACCTGCGCGCGATTGAACAGGCGCCGCACCCGCGCCATCAGATGGCCGCTGGCGGTGTGATCGCGAAACTGCGTGCCCGCCAGCACCGCCTCCAGATGTTGATAAAAACGCTCCATATCCAGCTGCGTCGCCAGCGGGTCCTCGCGCTCGACCACGGGTCTTGCATCACGCGCCGCCAAACGCAATTCATAGACGATGATCTGCACTGCCATGGCGATGTTGAGCGAGCTGTACGCATCGCTGGTGGGAATGGTGACCAGCATGCCGCACAGCGCCAGTTCGGTATTGGTCAGTCCGGTACGCTCGGCGCCAAACACCAGCGCTACGGCATCGCCTGCCTGCGCATGCCTGACCACTTCCTGTGCACACTCGCGCGGTTCTACCGGCACAAACGGAATATGTCGTTGCCGCGCGCTGGTGCCGATCACCAAGCCGCAATCCGCAACCGCCGATTGCAGATCGGCATGCACCACCGCCTGATCCAGCAGGTCATCGGCGCCGGAGGCGCGCGCCGCGGCTTCGGGATGAGGAAACTGCTGTGGACATACCAGATGCAGTTCACGTAGTCCCATGTTTTTCATGGCGCGCGCCACCGCACCGATGTTGCCGGGGTGACTGGTTGCCACCAACACAATGCGAATGGGCAGACTGAGCTCGGTCATGGGAACTACTGTACAAAATGGACGTGACAAACTGTTATCGGCTGCTATTCTAGCCGCCCTTTTCCGGGTGCCCAGCCCTGTCGGCTCGCACCCGCGCTCTTTACCTTCAGTTGGTCCCGCCTGTCTTGCACAGGTCTCATGCAGAGGTATGACATGCAGCACCCCATGCTCAACATTGGTATCCGCGCCGCGCGTCGTGCCGGTGACATGATTCTGCGCAGCATGAACAAGCTGCACCAACTGGAAGTACGCCGCAAGGATATCAATGACTTCGTCACCGAAGTCGATCTGCGCGCCGAAGCCGACATCATCGAAACCATCCGCATGAGCTTTCCCGATCACGGCATTCTGGCCGAGGAAAGCGGCCGTACCGACAGCAAGCATGGCAACAAGAACAGCGACGGCCACGACGAGTTCGTCTGGATCATCGATCCGCTGGATGGCACCACCAACTTCATTCACGGCTTTCCACAGTTCGCAGTGTCCATCGCTTTGCAAAAACGCGGCCGCATCGAATGCGGCGTCATTTACGACCCACTGCGTCAGGAACTGTTCACCGCCGCCCGCGGCGACGGCGCCAAACTGGATGACCGCCGCATTCGCGTCACCAAACAGACCACCCTGGAAGGCGCTTTGATAGGCACCGGCTTCCCCTATCGCGCCAACATGCAATGGCTTGATGCCTACATGGCCATGCTCAAGGATCTCACGCAAAAAGCCGCTGGCCTTCGCCGCCCCGGCGCCGCCTCACTGGATCTGGCCTATGTGGCTGCCGGTCGTCTGGATGGTTTCTGGGAACTGGGCCTGGCGCCCTGGGATACCGCTGCCGGCATGTTGATGATCACCGAAGCCGGTGGCATCGTCAGTACCTTGAGCGGTGCGGAATATCAGCACGAAGGCCATATCCTTGCCGGTGCCCCCAAGATTCATACAGCGCTGCTGGAAGTCATTGCGCCGCACTTGCCGGCGGATTTACGGTAACCAAGTGATCCTCATCCAAATCTGAAATCAGGGCGGCATTGCCTGATGACCGCGCTGTGCGAGCGGCGTAACGACAGTCCTGTATGCGTTTTCAGGTTTCATCCGGCTCGCGTGCGGCGTGATCCACGGTTCGATCCAGCGAGCCCACATCCAGCACCGGCGAAGCATCCACCGAAGCGACATCCAGCAAATGCGCGATCCGCTGCAAGGCGGACAGGATATGAGTCTGTTCCCAGCTTTGCAGGCTGCTGAAATGACTCATGAAGCGGTTATGCAGGGTTTGCGGCGCCCGCGCCAGCTGATTCGCGCCCTCTGCAGTCAGAGTGACATGGAAACGCCGTTTGTCTTCGCTGCTGCGACGCCTCGAGATCAGGCTGCGCTCTTCCAGCCGGTCAAGCAGTGACGTGACCGTCGCCTGGGTGAGATTGACATGCTGGGCAATCTGCCGTGGCGTGAGCTCACCCCCGCCCTTGAGTAACTGCAGCACCATCAATTGCGAGACTGTCAACTGGCTGTGGGTCGCCAGCGTCTTGGCATTGATCTGCGTGGCGCGAATGATGCGCCGCAACTCGGTCAAGACCTGTTCTTCGATGCTCATTGTCACCATCACATTCCTGACAACAATTCACCCTGCGGCTGCCCTCTGACAATTACTCCCATGCCTGAAATCGAGCGCATATTATTCGTACATCTAACTATGCAACCAATCATAAAACACCAAAAAATAAAAACAACTCATTGAAATAAAACAAATAAACAGAATGATTGGTTGACACATCGGGATGTTAACCTATCATCGCCCTCGAAAATTACTTCGATCATCTAAATATCTGGGATTGGCAATTTCCACGCACATACATGCAACGTTTCTTTCAACCGCAAACCACTGCCAGTGACAACATTCATCTGCGCACACCGTCAACAGCGGACGGCGTCCGGGTGCATGAACTGATCGCGCGCTGTCCACCGCTGGATATGAACTCAATGTACTGCAATCTGCTGCAATGCTCATTGTTTTCCGGCACCTGTGTCATTGCCGAAGCCGACGAGCGCCTGCTGGGGTTTGTATCGGGCTTTGTCAGTCCGGACCAACCGCACACTCTCTTCATTTGGCAAATCGCAGTCGCATCTGAAGCCCGTGGTACGGGACTGGCCCGGTCCATGCTGCAATCGTTATTGAAACGTCCCGCGTGTGAAGGAGTCAGCCATCTGCAGACCACCATCACTCCCGGCAACCTGGCGTCCTGGGCATTGTTCGGTTCCCTGGCGCGAGTACTGGATACCGGAATCAAAAGCCGGGTCCTGTTCGACCGGAAACAACACTTTGCCGACCGGCATGACACGGAAATGCTGGTGACAGTCGGCCCATTTGCATCTTCCCCGGCCGCTACCGCATCCATCGCATAGCCGCGCCGCTCTCGCTGCGCAGCACCACGCTCTGCCTTCTCAACAATTGGGGGAAACTCAATGACCATTGTCAGCCACAACTTGCACGCACTCCCGGGACGTGCCGCCGTCTTTGCCAAGCAGGAATCCAGGGTCAGAAGTTATGCGCGCAATTTCCCGGTCGTATTCGCGCGCGCCGATGGCGTGCGTATTTATGACGAACGCGGCAATGCCTACCTGGATTTTCTCGCGGGTGCCGGCAGCTTGAATTACGGACACAATCATCCGGTATTGCTCAAAGCCCTGGTGAATTACCTCCAGCAACAAGGCATCACCCACAGCCTCGACTTGCATACCAGCGCCAAAGCGGATTTTCTCGAAGCGCTGGAAAGCCGGATTTTAAAACCTCGAAAGCTGTCCTATGTGGCGCAATTCACCGGACCCACCGGCACCAACAGCGTTGAAGCCGCGCTGAAACTGGCACGCAAGGTAACAGGCAGACATCCCGTCGTCTGTTTCACCAACGGCTTTCATGGCGTGACATTGGGCGCGCTGGCCATGACCGGCAATGCACATCATCGCGGCGGTGCCGGACTGCCTTTGTCAGGCATGATTCGCATGCCCTATGACGGCTACATGGGCACTGGCGTCGATACGCTCGACTATTTCGAAAAAACGCTGGACGATCCCAGCAGCGGCATCGACACCCCCGCCGCCGTCATCGTGGAAACCGTTCAGGGCGAAGGCGGACTCAATGTCGCCAGCAGTGCCTGGTTACAGAAACTGCAGAGCATTTGCCAGCGACGCAAGATTCTGCTGATCGTCGATGACATTCAGGCAGGCTGCGGACGAACAGGAGCTTTCTTCAGCTTTGAATCCGCCGGCATCCAGCCTGACTTTGTCACGTTGTCAAAATCCTTGAGCGGCATGGGGCTGCCTTTCGCCATCACTCTTATCCGGCGCGACCTCGATATCTGGTCGCCCGGCGAACACAACGGTACTTTCCGCGGCAACAATCATGCATTCGTCACTGCTGCGCATGTCCTGAATCATTTCTGGGCGGATGACAGTTTCGCTAGGGAAGTGCAACACAAAGGCGAATTGTTGAAAGCAGGTCTGGAGGCCATTTGCCGATCCTTCCCCGGTCAAATACAGGTGAAGGGCCGCGGCATGATGCTGGGTCTGGCATTCGCCAATCATGGCTTCGGCAATGCCATCAGCAAAGCCGCCTTCAGCCGGGGGCTGATCATTGAAACCAGCGGTCCGCATGACGAAGTGCTCAAGTTTCTCTGCCCTCTGACCATCAGTGAAAAGGATCTGGCGCTGGGCATCAATATCGTTGCCGACTGCGTCAGTGAAGTCATGCTTGCCGAAGCCGCCGACAGTCCGGCCCGGAAAAAGACAGGTCAATAAACATGATCGTACGTACTCTGGGCGAAGCCCGCCAAACTGCGCGCCGTGTCGTCACGGACAACTGGGAAAGCACCCGCCTGATATTGAAAAACGACGGCATGGGCTTCTCATTTCACATCACCACCATCTATGCCGGTACGCGCACGCCCATGCGTTATCGCCACCACCTGGAATCGGTTTACTGCATCGCAGGTCGTGGCGAAGTGGAAACCACGGAGGATGGCAAACGCCATCCGGTCGTGCCGGGCACCATCTATGTGCTGGATAAACACGATGAGCATGTTCTGCGTGCGCACACCGATCTGCTGCTGGCCTGCGTATTCAATCCCCCCCTGAATGGCAAGGAAATCCATGACGAGACCGGAGCTTATCCGCTGGATGATGGCTCCGCCCATTCAACCGAAAAGACCACCTGAACCGCCATGTCTGCAACCAACCTGCAAAAAAGTTTTTCGGGTTATCACGATGACCCGTATCGTTCCCGCATAGATTCTCAACCCGTCATCGTCGAGCGAGTCGATCCGGTATTGCATGGCGGGGCTGATGCCTCCGGTCCGCTGACGCATGCACAGCTTGCCGCTTTCGAGCGCGACGGCTACATCACATTGGATGACTGGCTGAATACAGTCGAATTGTCGGCGCTACAGGCAGAAGCTGCCCGTTTGCGGGAAAAGCCCGACCAACTCCATCCCGAAACCCTGATTCTCGAACGCGACTCGCGGGAAGTGCGTTCAGTGTTTCATATTCACGAACAAAATCTGCTGCTCGGACGGCTGGCGGCTGACAGCCGGTTAGTGAATAGCGCCAGGCAGTTGCTGGGCGACGAAGTGTATGTACATCAATCACGTCTCAACTATAAACCGGGATTTTCAGGCAAGGACTTTTACTGGCATTCCGATTTTGAAACCTGGCATGTTGAAGACGGGATGCCACGCATGCGCGCCCTGAGCATGTCGATCGCACTCACCGAAAACACTGAATACAATGGTCCGCTGATGGTGATGCCCGGTTCCCACAAATCCTATGTCCGCTGCGTGGGAACCACGCCCGACGATCACTACAAACAGTCGTTGCGACGTCAGGAATACGGGGTGCCGGACCATGCGTCGTTGCGTCTGCTCCATGAACGCGGCGGCATCGTGGCGCCCAAGGGCAAGCCCGGCAAGATCGTTCTGTTTGACTGCAACATCATGCATGGCTCGAACAGCAACATCTCCCCCTTGCCGCGCTCCAACATCTTCATCGTCTACAACAGCATCCGCAATCGGGTGACGGCTCCTTATGGCGACGCCATCAAACCGCGTCCGGAGTTCATTGCCACCCGCAAGGAAATTCGCGCCATCAAATCCGTCGATGGAACACTGGCGTGAGTAAACGACCGGCAGCAGCAACCAGACTGAAACCGTGATGATGCTTCTGAGTTTCTGCACCTGTCTGCTGTCGTTCTTTTTGATCGGTATTTATTCCGTCACCCGCAGTCGGGGTACCGCTGCAGACTACTATCTGGCAAGCAGCAACGTGCATCCCCTGATGGTAGGACTGTCTGCCGTTGCCACCAACAACAGCGGCTACATGTTCATCGGCGTCATTGGTTATACCTACACCACCGGACTGGCGTCCGTATGGCTGATGATCGGCTGGATAACCGGCGATCTGCTGGCTTCGCTATGGATATACAAACGGCTGCGGCAAGCAACGGCAGCAACGCGTGAACTCAGCTTTGCCGGCGTCATCAGTCACTGGACAGGACAATCACAAACACATATACGTCTGCTCGGCGCGATATTCAGCATCATTCTTCTAGGGGCATACGCTGCCGCCCAATTCAGCGCCGGCGGCAAGGCATTGCACGCATTGTTTGGCTGGCACCTGCATACCGGCGCCGTGCTGGTTGCCATTATCGTAGCGATCTATTGCATGGCAGGCGGCATTCGGGCGTCCATCTGGACCGACGTAGCCCAATCCTTCGTGATGCTGGCGGCGATGGCCATTCTGGCAGTGGCTGCCGTCCATGGCCTGGGCGGCATCGGCGCCAGCATGGCGCGCCTGCAAGCCATTCCCGGCCACATGAACTGGTTTCCGGACAACCTGCTGCTGCCTGAAATGAGCGGCATGGTTCTGTTTGTCATTGGCTGGCTGTTTGCCGGACTGAGCGTTGCAGGACAACCCCACATCATGGTGCGCTTCATGGCGCTTGACCAACCCGCTCACCTCGCCAATGCGCGACTCTGGTATTACGGCTTTTTCGTAACGTTCTACGCCCTGGCAACCATCGTAGGCCTGCTGTCACGCGTTTACCTGCCGGAGCTTTCCACGCTCGATCCGGAACTGGCCCTGCCTACCATGGCGCAGAATCTGTTGCCGCCGCTGCTGGTCGGTTTGATATTGGCGGGCATTTTTGCTGCGACCATGTCCACCGCCGATTCCCTGGTGCTCAGTTGCTCGGCCTGTCTGACCAATGATTTATGGCCGAAACTCGGTGAAGGAAAACACTCCGCCAAAATGGCCACGTTATCGATCACTGCACTGGCCTTGGGGATTGCCATCGTCGGCCCCGGCAGCGTATTTCAACTGGTGATCATGGCCTGGTCCACCCTTGGCTCGGTCTTCGTGCCACTGCTGCTGTTGCTGGCGGCCGGGCGCAGACCTTCGCAAAGGGCTGCGCTGGCGATGATGATAACCGGCGCACTGGCCAGCCTGTGGTGGCGTGAGCAACAACTGGACGGCTACGTTTATGAAGGTTTCCCGGGCATCCTGGCCGGCCTTTCTGCTTACTACGTCTCCACCGTCATGGGGCAATTCAGGCTGCCCGCCTCGTTGACACGTAAATAGCCGCAGACGCCGCCAGAAGGATGGTACGACACGCCACTGATTATTGAACTTTTTCTCTGCGGTTGGCATCCGCCAGTACCAGGGTTTGGAAATCCAGACGATTTTGACAGTGTGAGGCATTCATGAAAAAGTCATTGGCATGGCTCATTCCCGCAGTGCTTGCCGTTGCAGCGGCAGGCACATGGTATGTCGTTCAGTACAAAACCGAACCGGGAACGATTGCACCCCCACCCTCATTGGCCACACAGGAAGAGACCAAGCCGGCCATCAATTACCCATTGGCAAGCGAACCGCAAGAAATGCTCCCGCCACTCGAAGAAAGCGATGCCGGCGTCCAGGCGTCACTGCAACAACTGTTCGGCACAGCAGACCTTGCCGCTCATCTGATCCCGACACAAATCATTCGCCATATTGTGGCCACAGTAGACAACCTGCCCAGAAAAGAGCTGGCCGTACAATTGCGCCCATTACAGCCTGTGCCCGGAAATTTTCTCGTCACCGGCTCTGAAGACAAGCAGGACCTGATGCTTGCCACCGAGAACTACGCCAGATATTCGCCTGTCGTAAGGCTGCTCAATGCAATCGAGATCCAGCAGGCAGCGGCATGGTACCGGCGTTTTTATCCCCTGTTTCAGCAAGCCTATGAAAACCTGGGCTATCCGCACGGTTACTTCAATGACCGCCTGGTGCAGGTCATCGACCACCTGCTCGAAACGCCCGAATTGCGCCACCCCAGCCCACTGGTCCGACCTAACGTGTTTTATCAATTTGCCGATCCGGCGCTGGAATCACGTTCTGCGGGACAGAAGACGCTGTTGCGGATGGGACCGGATAATGTGCTGCTCATCAAGACCCGGTTGAGAGAATTTCGACAAGCCATCACGCAATCGCTGGTTACAGAGGCGTCGCCACCGGTCGAGTAAGCCTGCAATATACAGATGCATACCAGATGCAATGTCGCGCTGCATGGACTTACCGGGAATCATGCCCTGCCTCCTTTAATGCCTCCAGCGCCTCATTGGCTCCCACGAGCATCGGACCGGAAACCGCCTGGGGCTGGGCAGCCACAAAATGAACTTTCTGCTCGGGCGGTACGGGCGCGCGACGCTGCTTGCGCCATATGCCATAGAGCGCCAGCAATGCCGTCAACATTGCCAGACTGGCGAAATACGCCTCCGGTCTCCACAGACTCATCAAGGTGGCCACAGCGACAGGACCGCAGACTGCGCCAGCGCCATTTAGCAGGATCAGTGAACTGCTGGCGGCAACCATCTGCGCCGGATGCAAATGATCATTCACATGCGACAGCGCGAGCGAATAGATGGTTAATGCCAGGCCGCCGAACACCGCAGACAATCCCAGCAAGGCGAAAACGGACTGCTTGCCGAACATCATGGCGCTGGCGGCGGTCAGTGAGGCCAGCGTACACACTGCAATTAATATATTGCGGCGGTCCACGCGATCGGAAAACCGGCCCAACGGTAACTGGGTAAAGACAGCCGCAAAGATTCCCGTCGCCATGAAAGTGGCGATCTGCCCAGTGCTCAATTCCAGGAGATGGGCATATACCGGCCCCATGGTAAACACGCTGGCGGTAATTGCCCCGGACGCGGCGACGCCGACAACGCCCAGGGGCGAACTGCGATACAGACTGCGTAGGCTGATGGATTCCGGTACGTTGAATTCCGGCGCCCGCTGCGCCGTCAACGCCATGGGAACCAGCGCCAGGGAAATCAGCCCGGCGATCAACATGAATAACCGAGTGTTTCCAGGATCAGCAAGCATCAACAGAAACTGGCCGCTCCCCAGTCCGCCATATAGAACCACCATGTAAGTCGATAGCAATGCGCCGCGATTGTGATTGCCGGCGCGATCATTCAGCCAGCTTTCAGCCACCACATAGATGCCGGCGAAGCAAAAACCGGAAGCAATGCGTGCAACCGACCACAGCAACGGCGTAACAAAAACGCCCTGCACGAGGATGGCCACCGAAGCCAGTGCGGTGAGCGCGGCAAACACTCTTACATGACCGACCTGCTGCACGAGTCTGGGCGTTGCCACCGATCCTGCCATATAGCCGAGGAAATAACAGGACATCACCATGCCAGTGATGTAGGCAGGGAATCCTTCAAGCGTGGCGCGCAAGCCAAGCAATGTGCCCTGCAGACCGGCGCCCAGCATGAGAATGCCCATGCCCAGCAACAAGGGCCAGGTGCCGGCAATGGCTTCGGACAACGTCAAACCCGCTGCTGGCGTGACAGCGGTTGCGTGCTTGTTTTCTGGATTCACACAGGTTCCTGCCGATCTTGCACGAAAAAGCGACGCATCAGGCATCCACGCTCCTGCCAGAGGATACGCACCATGCCGTTGATTCAAGCCAGCGTGTGATAAACCTTCTGCACGTCATCATCCTGTTCCAGCTTGTCGATCAGTTCCAGCACTTCCGTGGACTGCGGTTCTTCAAGTTCGGTAGGCACCTGGCAGACATATTCTGATTCGGCCGACAGCGGCGTGATGTTGCGATCTTCCAGCGCCTTCTGCACCTGACCGAAATCGGCAAATGCGCAGCGCACCACCAGTTGCGGCTCATCTTTTTCACCGGTGCTCTCGCCCATTTCTTCCAGGCCGTGATCGATCAGGTACAGCTCCAGATCATCCTGGTCGATGCCTTCTGGATTCAGACGAAACACGCCCATGTGTTTGAACTGGAATGACACGCTGCCGGTCGCGCCGAGATTGCCGCCATGTTTGTTGAAAATGTTGCGGATACTGGCCACGGTGCGGGTCGGATTGTCGGTGGCGCACTCGACCATGATGGCCACGCCATGCGGCGCATAGCCTTCGTAGTACAGTACTTCGTAGTTGGTCGCATCCTTGCCCATGGCGCGCTTGATGGCGGCATCGACCTTGTCCTTGGGCATATTGACCGAGCGGGCATTCTGGATCACACGCCGCAGCGCCGGATTGGAATGCGGATCGCCGCCGCCCACCCGCACCGCGATGGCGATTTCCTTGCCGATGCGCGCGAACTGCTTGGCCATGCGATTCCAGCGCGCAAACATTGCGTGCTTTCTGACTTCGAAAATACGACCCATGATGATTCTCTGCCGGACAGCGACTTTAATAATGATAAATGTGGCGCGGATTCTACACGTGCGCCCAGGGCCTGAGAATGTCACCCATCCACCTGACAATTGATACAAGCAAACCAACAAAACTGATGATTTGATCATCCTGCAAGCAGGGGATACGCCATCCTTGTCACCCCACTGTCTCATGCCCGAGAATGCGCCACTGCTTCGCTGTGACCAGCGTTCACTGCGGTCCGGCTCCTGCCTGCTTCCGACTGGATTAGATTGAACATGAACAAACCGCGTACTGCCATCACCCCCACCCGCGACGAAAACTATTCGGAGTGGTATCAACAAGTCATTCGCGCCGCCGATCTGGCGGAGACTTCAGCAGTACGCGGCTGCATGGTGATCAAGCCCTGGGGCTACAGCCTGTGGGAAAACATGCAGCGCGTGCTGGACGACAAGTTCAAGTCCACCGGTCATCAGAACGCCTATTTTCCGCTGTTCATTCCGTTGTCCTTCCTGCAAAAGGAGGCGGCGCATGTAGACGGCTTCGCCAAGGAATGCGCAGTGGTCACGCATCATCGCCTGGAACTGAACGCCGAAGGCAAGCTGGTGCCCACCGGCGAGCTGGAAGAACCGCTGATCGTACGACCCACTTCGGAGACCATCATTGGCGACGCTTTCTCGCGCTGGGTGCAGAGTTATCGCGACCTGCCGCTGCTGATCAATCAATGGGCCAATGTGGTTCGCTGGGAAATGCGCACCCGCATGTTCCTGCGCACCACCGAATTCCTGTGGCAGGAAGGCCATACCGCGCACGCCACGCGCGAGGAAGCCATCGCCGAAACCATGCAGATGCTGGACGTGTATGCCGACTTTGCCGAAAACTGGATGGCCATGCCGGTGATCAAGGGCGAGAAAACGCCGGGCGAACGCTTCCCCGGCGCCGAGCAGACCTTCTGTATCGAAGCCATGATGCAGGATCGCAAGGCACTACAGGCCGGCACCAGTCACTTTCTGGGCCAGAACTTCGCCAGGGCCAGCGGCATTCAGTTCCTGGATCAACATGGCGCGCATCAACATGCCTGGACCACCAGTTGGGGGGTTTCCACGCGTCTGATTGGTGGTCTGTTGATGACGCATGCCGATGACGATGGCCTGGTGCTGCCGCCCAAACTGGCGCCCGTTCACATCGTAATCATCCCGATCTTCCGCAATGAAGAAGAACGCGCGCGCGTACTGGAGTACTGCAATCAGGTTGCCGCCGAGCTGCGTGCGCAAAGTTTTGGCCAGCGCAGCATCGCCGTGAACGTCGATAACCGCGATGAACGTGGCGGCGACAAGGTCTGGCACTGGATCAAGAAAGGCGTGCCGCTGCGTATCGAGATCGGTCCGCGCGACATGGAAAAAAATGCATTGTTCGTCGCCCGCCGCGATCAGCCGCACAAGATCAAGCTCAGCATCGAGCGCAATGAATTCATCGCCACTGTCAGCAGCATCCTGCAAAGCATTCATGACACTCTGCTGGCGCACGCCAAAGCTTATCGTGCCGAACACACCCACAATATCGATACCAGGGAAGCCTTCTACGCTTATTTCACGCCGGAACGCGATGACCCCAACCTGCCGCCGCCCATGCATGGCGGCTTTGCCATGACGCACTTCGGTGGCGACATTGAGCTGGAACAGCAGATCAAGAACGATCTGTCGGTCACGGTACGCTGCATCCCGCTGGAAGCCACCGAACCCGGCACCTGTCCATTCACCGGCAAACCCAGCCGTACTCGCGTGGCATGGGCCAAAGCGTATTGAGCATGTGACGTCATGGCGAGCCACGACTCGCCATGGTCATCGCCAGCCAGACCATTCACTCACTGTATGCAGCGTGATGCATGCACACTGAGCGGCAATGTCTTGCCGCTTGCTTGAGCGCACTGTCATCGGTTTGAGACATGCGCCTAGAAATGCAAATCCTCCGAGTCAAAACAGTCAAGCCGCATCAGGCAGCGCCGATACGCGTTTCAACCTACCTGCAGTGATGGTTGCCCAACGGCACTCACTGCACCGATCAACTTGCTGCAACGGCGATAACTCATGACCACCGAACACGTCCATACCATTGATCTGATCGATGCGCCCGATCTGGCCCTGGATACCAGTTCAGGCCGCGTTAGCTGGGATGAACGCGGCAACAGCATCTGGGAATGGCAGACCGCGCCCGGCGTGTATTCGCGCGACATCAGCTCGCAGCAGTTACAGGCGCTCGAAGCACGCAACCTGTGTCTGCTGGATGGCTCACACGCACACACTGCGGAAATCGCCTGGTCGCGCAATGCCAACGGCAGATTGTCGGCACGTGCCGTGCAGGCCAATGAAGTGGTCATGCCCATGCGTGGCATACGACCGAATAAAAGCGGCAGCTTTGATTACTTTCTCAGACGTCTGGGCCTGCCGGCGTAAACACGAATTTCAGGAAGCTGAGTCGTCGGCCCTGGCCTGCGGGCGGGCCTGCAGGCCGCGTTTGAGCATCTGACGCAGTATCCATGGCAGATGCCTGGCCATAAATACCGCCAGCCATCCATGCAGCGTGATCACCTGTTCCGCCTTGCGTGCATGAATGGCGCGCACCATGCGCCGCGCCGCAGTCTGCGCCGGCGTGCGCAGCCATGCAGGAAAGGGTTCTCTGGCATGCGGATGAAACACGCCCCGATTATCGACCCGTCGCAAATTCGATTCGATCACGCCCGGTGAGATCAAGGTAACGGCAATGCCTTCCGGGCCCAGCTCGATACGCAGCGACTCCGCCAGCGCACGCACGGCAAACTTGCTCATTGCATAGGCCGAAGCGCCGGGCTGGGCAATGTATCCGGTAATGCTGCCCATGATGACCAGACTGCCGCGACTGCGACGCAGCATCTCCAGCGTGGCATAGGCTGTGCGTATGACACCAAATACGTTGGTATCGAACTGCCTTTGATAGTCGGCCAGCGACAGGGCATCGAAGCGTCCCACCACACCGAAACCTGCGTTGGCGACCACCATATCCAGCACGATGTCCTGACGCGCCAGATCGGCAACCACGGCAGGCAACTGTGTTTCATCGGTCACATCGCAGCGATAGACATGTACCGTAGCGCCAGTCAAACGCAGTGACCGTGCCAGAGCCTCCAGCAGTTCCAGACGACGAGCCAGCAGCACCAGTCGTGCTCCCTGCGCAGCACATTCATGCGCCAGCGCAGCGCCGATGCCGGATGAGGCGCCGGTGATCAGTACAGTCCTGTCATGGAATCGCTGCATGCAGCGCTCTTTGGTGAGATCGACGATTGCAGTTATGTATTCAGACTTCCGGCATGAAAATCATGGTCAGGCCGGCGAGAAAGAACGCGATGGCACACAGACCGATGCTGGCGCCAAGCCCCAGCGAAGTCGCCATCTGTCCCATTGCAAACGGTGCGAAGGCGGCCACCCCGCGGCCCATGTTGAAACAGAAGCCGGCGCCCAGACTGCGCATGCGGGTCGGGTACAGTTCGGGAAAGTAGGAACCAAACGGCCCGGTGTAGGCAAAAAACAAGGCCAGTACCGGGCCCATCCAGAACAGAACCGTGGCGTCGCGTGTAGCCGCATAAACCGGCAGCAATATCGTGGCTCCGGCGAAACACAGTATTAACGCTTTGCGGCGTCCGATACGGTCGGCGATGTAGCCCAGCAACTGGTAGCCAATGAACATGCCGACGTTCAGCACGATGATGAAGGTGGCCATGCTGGCCTGATCCAGACCGCGCTCGCGCACCAGATAGGTGGGCAGCCAGGTGTTCACACCCCAATACCCTGTCAACGCGCAGGCTGCCGCAAAGGTGCCCAGCAAGGTGCGGCGCGCCAGTCCCGGCGCAAAGATTTCACCTACCGACACCCGCATCGGCTTGCCGCGAGCCCTCTGTTCATCGCGTTCGTGACGCCAGACTTCCGATTCAGGCACAAAGCGCCAGATGTACAGTGTGGCAAGCAGCGCCACGCCACCGAAGGCAAACAGCATCCGCCAGCCATGGTTAGGCAGTACCCAGCGGGCGATGGTCGCGGCGGCAATAAAGCCGATGGGCCAACTGCTGAGCACAAAGGCAATGGCTCGTCCGCGCTGTTGCGGCGACCAGGTTTCATTGATGTAGGCCGACACCACGCCCCAGACGCCGCCAAGTCCCAGTCCGGCCAGAAAGCGCAAGATCAATATGTCCCACCAGCCACGCGCCAGCGCAATGGCTGCAGTGAACACGGCAAACATTGCCACACTGAATAACAGCGCACGGCGACGCCCATAATTGTCGGCATACCAGCCGATAACCACGCTGCTGAAACCCACGCCGATCATGCCTGCCGTGCCAAGCAGCCCCGCTTCGCCCAGCGTCAGTTGCCATTCGCTGGTGATCGCCGCCAGCGCCAGCGACAGCACCATGAAATCCATGGCATCAAAACCATAACTGAGAAATCCTGCCGTCAGGACGTGCCAGCGCGCAGGGCTGCCCCTGCCTGCCATTTCAGTTGATGTATTCAAGATTGCCCCTGCCTGTTTATTTTCAGTTTGCAGCATCAAGCTTACAGTATTGAAATTTTTCGGAATTCCAGCCAAGCGCCGCCAAAGCCATGCAGGAGAGCGCTGCATCAACTTGCATCCGGTACAGCCTCAGGCAATCCGTCATGCAGGAACCTCCATTGAAATCAGATACGTAGTATTCACATGATGCGGCATTCACGCATGTTTCGTCTGCGGACTAAACTGCCATCAACCAACATTGAGGGGAACCGTCATGCGTATCGCGCTCCTTACGACCGCCATTACATCATTGCTGGTTGCCGGCTGTAGCAGCCAACCGTCAGCAGCGCCAGAACATCCGCTTACACCCGCTTCGGCGCCCATTGCCACCACCCGGCAGATCATGCTGGCCGTTGTCATTCCTGCTTCCGATATCGTTTGGAGCACTGCCACCGGCGCGCCAGCCGATGACGCAGCCTGGGAAAAAATTCAGGCCAATGCGGTCATGCTCGCCGAGGCAGGCCATTTACTGCTGACCCGCGCCGTGGATCAGGGCGAATGGAGCATCCAGACCAAAGCCCTGATTGACAGCGCCACCGCCGCAGCGCAAGCCGCCGCCGACAAGAATCTCGACAAGCTCAATGAAGCCGGCAACAACATGTACGATGCCTGCGACCGCTGCCACCAGAAATACATGCCGGCTCGCCAGGGAGAAGCAAAGTGACTCACTCATGACATCAACACTATCGAAACACCGTAGTGAACCCATATAAGTAAATCACTGCGATGGAACTTTCGAACGCTGCGCCGGATTCAATGACTCTCAATCAAACGGATTGTGATTGATGATGGTTTCGTTGCGATCCGGACCGGTCGATATGATGGCCAGGGGCGCGCCCACCAGTTGCTCCAGACGGCGTAGGTAAACCTGGGCATTCCCGGGCAACTGATCGAATGACTTGATGCCTACCGTGCTTTCCTTCCAGCCTGGATATTCCTCATACACCGGTTCGCAGATCGCCAGCGCCTCGGCGCCGACCGGCAGGATGTCCCGCACCTGTCCATTCACCTTGTAACCCGTCGCAACCCGCACCGTATCCAGACCGTCGAGCACATCGAGCTTGGTAAAGCAGATACCGGACACGCCATTGAGCTGCACGGCACGCTTGAGCGCTGCCGCATCGAACCAGCCGCAACGACGCGGCCGTCCGGTAACGGAGCCATATTCATTGCCCTTGACGCGCAGATACTCGCCAATCTCATCGTCCAACTCGGTGGGAAACGGGCCGGCGCCGACGCGCGTGGCGTAGGCCTTGGCGACACCCAGCACATAATGCAATACATTCGGCCCCACGCCGGCGCCGGCTGATGCCTGCCCGGCCACGCAATTGCTGGAGGTGACATAAGGATAGGTGCCGTGATCGATGTCCAGCAACGCGGCCTGCGCGCCTTCGAACAGGATGTGCCTGCCCTCCGCCATCAGGCTATTCAGCTCACCCGATACGTCGGCCACCATCGGCCGCAACTTCTCAGCCAGTTCCAGCGTTTGTTCAAGCGTTGACTGGAAATCAACAATGTCGGTCTTGAAATAATTCTTGAGCACGAAGTTGTGATAGTCGAGCACCTCACCCAGCTTGGCTGCAAAGCGCTCGCGGGTGAACAGATCCTGTACGCGAATGGCGCGACGTGCGACCTTGTCTTCATACGCAGGACCGATGCCGCGACCGGTGGTGCCAATCTTGGCTTCACCCTTGGCGCGTTCACGCGCCTGATCCAGCGCGATGTGATACGGCAGGATCAATGGACAGGCTTCAGAGATGCGCAGGCGGCTGACGACATCGAGACCGGCTTTTTCCAGCTCGGCGATCTCGTCCATCAAGGCGCGCGGCGACAGCACCACGCCGTTGCCAATGTAGCATTTGACATGCGGATGCAGAATGCCGGAGGGAATCAGACGCAGAATGGTTTTTTTGCCATTGATGACCAGGGTATGACCGGCGTTGTGACCACCCTGGAAACGCACCACGGCACTGACGCGATCGGTCAGCAAGTCAACGATCTTGCCCTTGCCTTCGTCGCCCCATTGCGCACCAATTACCACCACGTTCTTTTTCATGAAGAAATCGTTCCGGAAGAATTTAATTCGGAAAAATCAGGCGTTACGCGCTACAAACAGCAGCATCAGGCCAGCCAGCATGCTGAGCAGTCCGGCGATGCGCAGTTGTGGGTCGCTCAATGCGGTAAATCTGGCCATCGCCCGGCGCAAGGCACCGGGATTGGCAAATGGCAGGATGCCTTCCAGGACCAGGTACAGGGCTAATGCCGCCAGCAGATCCGACCAGTTGAGCATGTGTCAATGCGCAGGCGTGGCGCGCTAACGCGCGCCTGCCTTGTTCAGATACTTGAAGAAGTCGCTATCCGGCGAGATCACCAGGACATCGCCTTCCTTGCCCAACGACTCACGATAAGCCTGCAGACTACGATAGAAAGAATAGAACTCGGCATTGCGGCCGAATGCGTTGGCATAGACTTCTGCAGCCTTGGAATCACCCTCGCCACGAATGATCGAGGCATCCCGATTGGCGTTGGCCAATAGTTCGGTACGTTGCCGTTCGGCCTCCGAGCGCAACTGCTCTGCGGAACCGGAGCCTTCGGCGCGCAATTGCGCCGCCTGCCGCGCGAAATCCTGGCGCATACGATTGAATACCGAATCGCTTACCTCATCGGGCAGATTGATTTTCTTGACGCGCACATCGATCAAACGCACACCCAGTTGCCCGGCATTGACGCCGGCCACACTGAGCAATTCATTGATGAATTCCGCGCGCTCAGCCACCACCACCTGCTGAATGGTACGTTTGGCGACCAGGCCTTTGAGCCCGTCCTTGACGATAGCGCCTAAACGGCTGGCTGCAACTTCTTCGTCGCCATTGGTGGATTTATAAAACATTTCCACACTGTTGATCTGCCACTTCACGTAGAAATCAATGCGCAGGATCTTGCCTTCACTGGTCAGGAACTGTTCTTCAGGATAGTTACGGGTAATCACCCTCTTGTCGAACTTCTTGACGTTGTTCACCAGCGGCAACATGAAATGCAAGCCAGGTTGATAATCAGAACGCACGAAGTCTCCGAAAGCAAACTTGATCGCCAATTCATTTTGTTTCACCGAAAAGGTGAACAGGGAAAACAATATCACCGCCGTCAAAACGGTTAGCGCCGCAGCGATAGCACGATTAGCCATTAGCGAGCCCCCCGTACACGACCGTCCTGAGCAACGCCGCTGTTGTCTACAGTCACCGGTCGCGTCACCGTCACCGTACCGTTTGTTGTCGTGTCCGTACGGCTTCGTTCCAGCAGTTTGTCCAGAGGCAGATAAATCATGTTGCCATTACCCTTGGTATCAATCAGCACTTTTTTGGCGCTCGCGTAAATGGCTTCCACTGTTTCGAGATACAGACGTTCACGCGTAACCTGCGGTGCACGCTGATATTCAGGCAACAACTTGAGAAAACGCTCCGACTCACCGGTCGCATTGGCAATTTTCTGCGCTTTGTAAGCCTCCGCGTCCTGAATCATGCGACCGGCGCTGCCCTTGGCCTTGGGCAGAATGTCATTGGCATATGCCTGCGCTTCCAGCGAATAGCGCACCTTGTCTTCACGCGCCTTGATGGCATCCTGCTGCGAAGGCGCCACTTGCTCAGGTACTTTGACGTCCTTCAAGTTGATGCTGGTGATTTCCAGGCCCGCTTTGTAAACGTCGAGGGTTTTCTGCACCAATTCCTTGGTTTTGGAAGCGATTTCCTGACGACCGGATTCAAGCACCGAATCCAGTCGGCTACGTCCAATTACTTCTCGAATGGCGCTTTCCGTCACTTCGCGCAGCGTGGCATCGGGATCGCGCACATTGAATACATAGGCGACAGGATCAACGCGTCGGAACTGCACTTCCAGATCGATGTCGACCAGATTTTCATCGCTGGTCAGCATGCGAGTCTGATCGCTGAAGCTGTCGATGGAAGAAATATTCACCACCTGCTTCGCTTCGATCGGCCAGGGCAGATGCATACCGACGCCCGGTTGCGTGGTACGCACGAACTTGCCGAAACGAGTAATCAAGGCTCGCTCAGCCGCATCTACCTGATATACCCCCGTTGCCAGCCACAACAAGCCCAACACGGCTGCGATCAGGCCGATGCTTGTCGGTGTCGCCGCACCGTTCCCGCCTTTACTGCCGCCTGTACCCTTGCCATTGGCGCCACCGAACAATGCGGCAAGTTTCTTTTTCAGATTGCGCACTACTTCATCCAGATCGGGCGGCCCCTGATTGGGACGTTGCCCCCAAGGGTTACGGTTGCCGGGCGAGTTGCCGCCGCCGGATTCATTCCAGGCCATGAAATAAGTGCTCCAAAAAGTTAATCGCCCGGCCCATGGAGAAGTGACACAGATATCCGGGGCCGGTCATTGTAGAAACGTGACGGTAACCATACAAGCAAGACTTGCCTGCAATGAAGGCACTCAAACAAATTCCAGCATTGATCGGGCGATCCCTTCGCTCCGACATAACTGTTCCAAAGCCAGCGTTGGCATGGAAACATCCAGCTCAACATCACCGGTGTCCAGCACATTTTCCTTGCGCACGGCGCCGACCGAGTAAAAACGGGCACGGGCGCGGCCAAAACTGGGCGCCAGACGTATCCGGCACTGGGTAATGCCTGGCCCCAGAAACCTGCCCATCGCCGTGACCAGCAAGTCTGCGCCCTCGCCGCTGCGGGCTGACAGCCAAATGCGTCGCGCCTGCCCTTGCTCGTCCATTTCCACGCGCGCCGGCTCGGTCACCACATCGCACTTGTTAAAAACCTCGATCTGCGGCAACTGCCCGGCGCCGACTTCTTCCAATACTGCATTGACCTGGGCAATACGTTCAGCATGTTCGGGATCCGCTGCATCTACGACATGCAGCAACAAGGTGGCTTCGCGTGCTTCCTGCAGCGTGGAACGGAACGCCGCCACCAGTTCATGCGGCAATTCGCGTACGAAACCCACCGTATCCGCCAGCAGGGCAAAACGCGCATCCGGCAGCTCAATGCGACGCAGAGTGGGATCCAGCGTAGCGAACAACTGATCAGCCGCGTAAGCAGCGGCGCCCGTGAGACGGTTGAACAGGGTGGATTTACCAGCATTGGTATAGCCCACCAGCGCCACTGTCGGAATACCCTGGCGCTTGCGATCCTGGCGAGTGGTTTCGCGCTGGATCAGCACTTTTTCCAGTCGCGCATTGAGATGCTTGATGCGCACGCCAAGCAGGCGACGGTCGGTTTCCAGCTGGGTTTCACCGGGTCCGCGCAGGCCGATACCGCCCTTTTGTCGCTCCAGGTGAGTCCAGCCGCGCACCAGACGGGTGGACAAATGCTTGAGTTGGGCCAGCTCAACCTGCAGCTTGCCCTCAAAGGTCCGGGCACGCTGTGCAAAAATATCCAGGATCAGACCCGTACGGTCCAGCACCCGGCATTTCAGCACAGCCTCGAGATTTCGTTCCTGGCTGGGTGACAAGGCATGGTCGAAGATGACCACGTCAGCCTTGAATTGCTCTACCTGTTGGCGAATTTCTTCAGCCTTGCCGCTACCGACGAACAGACGGGCGTCGGGTGCCCGGCGGTTGCCGCCAATCATTCCCAGTACTTCAGCGCCTGCCGAGTGCGCCAGCGACTGGAACTCGCCGACTTCCTCTTCAGTCACCGGTGCGCCGATTCCCAAGCGCACCAACAGGGCGCGATCGCCACTGGCGGGACGCTCAAACAATCAACTGCTCCATGAACCCACGCTCAGGAAACGCGCCCAATCCAGCTCACCAGATACATCCAGCTTCCTCAAGCCTGGGCTTCGCCTTCCGCGCCTTCTTCGTCGCCCGGAATACGCACGGCACGGGCCGGCACCACGGTGGAAATGGCGTGCTTGTAGACCATCTGGCTGACGCTGTTCTTGAGCAGCACCACAAACTGGTCGAAAGAGTCGATCTGGCCCTGCAGCTTGATGCCGTTGACCAGATAGATGGATACAGGAACACGCTCCTTACGAAGGGCGTTCAAAAAAGGATCCTGCAAAGATTGACCTCGGGACATTGTTATCGGACTCCTTGTTGTTAGCGACTCAGCTTATATCGTCACGGAGTTTGACTGAATTTACCGCCCCGCTTCCGTCTGAAGCGATTCGCACAGGCTAGACACCGCGCATTGCATTAAGTTCACGATGCACTGCAGCAGTTTAGCATAGCAAGGGAGTCGATTAAGGCAGGCATTAACCGAAAACGCGGCTGATTTTCCGTTCGACCTGAATCAGTGCATCGTCCGCGGTGCTGTCCACCCATTGCAGTGCAGGTTCGGCACGCATCCAGATCAGTTGTCGCCTTGCCAGATGTCGTGTCGCCAGGATGCCCTGTTGCAGGGCCGCCTCCAGCGAGCACTCCCCTGCCAGATGCCGCCAGAGCTGGCGATACCCCACAGCACGCATGGCCGGCAATTCCCGATGCAAATCAGGGCGCTCAAACAAACGGCGCACTTCATCCAGAAAACCCACCCGCATCATCTGGTGGAATCGGGTCTCGATTCTGGCGTATAGCGCTTCGCGATCGGCAGGACTCAGCCCGATGCTCACGAACTGCAACTCCGGCAAGGGTGGGCGCGCCTCTGCCTGCACTGCCGACATCGGCCTTCCCGTCAGGTGCATGACTTCCAGCGCGCGCTGAATGCGTTGCGCATCGTTTGGCCCCACACGCGCCGCTGTGAGCGGGTCGCGCTCGGTCAACTCGGCGTGCAGGGCCGGCCAGCCCAGCTGCGCAGCACGCTGCTCGAGGATGCTCCGAAACGCCGGATCGGCTTCCGGCATTGCCGCAATGCCGCGCAACAACGCCCGGAAGTACAACATGGTGCCCCCCACCAGCAGCGGCACACGGCCACGCGCACGAATATCGGCAATCAATGCCGTCACATCGCGTACGAACTGCCCTGCCGAATAGGATTCGCCGGGATCGAGAATATCGACCAGGTGATGCGGGCAGCGGCTCAACGCTTCGGCATTGGGTTTGCCGGTGCCGATGTCCATGCCGCGATAGACCAGCGCGGAATCCACACTGATCAGTTCGACCGGATAGCGCGCCGCCAGCGCCACGGCCAGATCGGTCTTGCCTGCCGCAGTCGGTCCCATCAACAGAATGGCTGCTGGCAAGGCGCTCATCGGCCGCGCAGAAACAGTCGATCCAGTTCCGCCATGCTGACCGCCGTCCAGGTGGGACGACCGTGTACGCACTGATCGCTGCGTACTGTGCGCTCCATTTCACGCAGCAACGTATTCATTTCCGGAATCGTCAGATTGCGATTGGCGCGCACCGCGCTGTGACAGGAAAGACTACCGATCACTTCATCCAGCGAGCGTTCGATGTGCTGCGAAATGCCATGCTCGCGCAAATCGGCCAGCACCTGTTTGAGCAACTCATTGGCATCCCAGCGTCCCAGCAACACCGGTATGGCTCGAATCAGAATGGACCCCGGACCGCGTCGCTCGACTTCCAGCCCCACCCTGGTCAGCGCTTCGATACTGTCTTCGATCAGACTGGCATCACTGGCAGGCAGGGTGACCGCAATGGGAACCAGCAGTGGTTGACTGGGCACACGGCCGCTGGCCAGCGCGGACTTCAAGCGCTCATAGGTCGTGCGCTCATGCGCTGCATGCATGTCCACCAGGATCAGGCCTTCCTTGACCTGCGACAGAATGTACACGCCATGCAGCTGCGCAATGGCAAATCCCAGCGGTGGCAACTCGTCATGTGCAGTGGCTGGCATGGGGGCAGCTGCCGGCGCTTCAGCAACGGCGTTATAGGCCGCATTGGCCGCCGGTAAATCACGTACGGCCAGATGCCAGCTCTGTTGATGACGATACTCCGGCGCGTGACCAGATTGTTGTTGCGCACTCTGTGCAGGCCACCATGCAGCCGCTGGCTCAGCGCGATCGGCAGGTATCAGGCTGTCCACACTGGCGGGTGCGTTGGCATGCACCGGCAATGCGCCTGCACGCGTATCGCGCAACACGCGCTCGATGGTGCGGAATACGAAATCATGCACCTGCCGACCATCGCGAAAGCGCACTTCCAGTTTGGCGGGATGCGCATTCACATCCACCATGCCGGGATCCATATCGAGAAACAGCAAGTAAGCAGGATGACGTCCGCCATAAAGCACATCCTGATAACCGAGACGCACGGCATTGCCCAGTGTGCGATCGCGCATGACGCGGCCATTCAGATACCAGTACTGCAAATCCGGCTGGCCACGCGCGAAAGTCGGCAGGCATAACCAGCCCCACAGTTTCATGGCCATGGCTTCATGTTCGAAGTACAGCGCATGCGACATGAAGTCATCACCCATGATGGCCGCAATGCGCTGCCCCTGCTGCTCGGGGGTGGTCGCCACCGGATAACTGAATACCGGACGTTTGCCAGCAGTGAGCGAAAAACCCACATCAAAACGCGACAACGCCAAACGCTCCAGTTGTCGGGTCAAGTGCTGCAGCTCGGTACGCTCGGCGCGCAGAAATTTGCGGCGCGCCGGCACGTTGAAGAACAGATCGCGCACTTCGATGCTGGTGCCCAACGGCGCAGCGGCAGGCATGGGTGGGGAGATGTCGCCATTATCGACATTGACCGCATAGGCCAGCTCGCTGTCGGCGGTACGCGAAGTCACGCGCATGCGCGACACCGACGCCATGCTGGGCAATGCCTCACCACGAAAACCCAGGGTCGATACCCGTTCGAGATCATCGATATCGGCAATCTTGCTGGTGGCATGCCGGGTAATGGCCAATGCCAGCTCATCTCTGGCAATGCCGCAGCCGTTATCGCGCACCTTGCACAGCTTGACGCCACCCTCGTCCACTTCCACATCAATCTGGGTGGCGCCGGCATCCAGGCTGTTCTCCACCAGTTCCTTGATGACAGATGCCGGGCGCTCCACTACCTCGCCGGCAGCGATCTGATGGATCAATTGATCGGGCAGAATGCGAATGGGCATGAAGCAGGCGCGATGCGACAGGGGAAAGTTGCGCAGGATACCCTGTCAGCCATGCTCGATGTCAGGCCTCACGCATTGAAGAATCTGCGACGAATCAGTCGAGGCGCGCCTGACGGGTGGCCTTGATCTGCGCCACGCGCGTGCCGGGCGGCGTATTGGTGTAAAAGTAATCGCGTACGCCGGCCAGCACGGCATCAGCGATGCGGTTTTGGTGTTGCGGATCAGACAGACGCGCCTCTTCCAGAGGATTGGAAATGAAAGCCGTCTCCACGAGCATTGAGGGAATGTCAGGTGATTTCAACACGACAAAACCCGCCTGCTGCACACCGGAATGATGAGTATTGCCCAGACGATCCAACTGCCTCAGCACTCTGCCAGCCGCGTCCATGCTGGCGCCCATGGTCGCGCCTTGCGACAGATCCAGCAGCACCGAGGCCAATACGCCATTCTTGCCATCCAGCGATACGCCACCCACCATGTCAGCGGCATTCTCACGATCAGCCAACCATCGCGCCGCTTCACTGGTGGCCCCTTTGGGCGACAGCGTATAGACCGAAGCGCCTGAAGCGCGCACGTCCTTGACCGAATCAGCGTGAATGGAGACAAACATGTCCGCCTGATGCTGACGCGCGCGATTGATCCGCTCTCGCAAAGGCACGAAATAGTCCGCATCGCGTGTCAGAACGGCACGCATGCCGGGCTCGGCATCGATGCGTTCCTTGAGCAATCTGGCGATCGCCAGCGTGACATTTTTTTCCTGGACACCGCGCCGGCCAATGGCGCCGGGATCTTCACCGCCATGGCCGGCGTCCACGGCGATCACCAGATCTCGGCCGTTGGCCAGACTGCCCATCGACTTGACAGGCATGGGAGCGGTCTCGGCAGGAGCAGGAGGTACGGCGGCCGGAATCCTGGCGCTCGTGTCATTCGAAGCGCTGTCAGTAGAGACGGCCGATTGCGATAAATCCAGCACCAGACGCGGCCCGGAAACATTGTCTGCCTGCAACCATGAGCTGCGCAGTTCCATTACCTGCGTCAAATCAAGCACGATACGCAAATCGCCATTATCGCGCTTGGCGACACGCAGGTTTTTCACTGTTCCTTCGCCCAAAGGCAACTTGCCAGCCAAACTGGTATCGGCCAGATCGATGACCACTCGGGTGGGATTATCCAGCGTGAATACCTTCTGTTGCGCAACCTCAGTCAACTCCACCACTACCCGCGTACTGTCGGTTTGGTTGGAGAAACGTACTTCTTTTACGATGGATGCAGACCAAGCTGTCACGGACAGCAAGGTGCTGATCCAGAAAACCAGGAAGCGAGACAGCGATGAGCAAGCCGAGAGGTGCGCGTTCATGAGGCGCAACTCTAAGCCTATGAAAATGACAATTCAATACAAATTAGGTAGATAGACTCACTTCATTGGCCCTCAAATTAGAAAGCAAAGCTATCTACCAGCTGGCGCAAGGATTCCGTTACAGGGAACAACTGCAACAGCCGTCCCTCGGTGCCATGCTCCGGATACTGCAATTGCACGCGCAAATCCGGCTTTGCCAGCCATTCACCTGCCCGTTCCGGCCACTCCACCAACAGCACTGCATCGGGTTGCAGTAGATCGCGCACCCCCAGCTCTTCCAGTTGCAATGGATCAGTCAGGCGATACAGGTCCAGGTGATAAAAGTGGCGACCTGCGAGTTCATAGGGTTCTATCAAAGTGTAGGTCGGACTGCGTACCGGTCCCACCTGCCCCACAGCCGCCAGCAAACCAGCCACCAGCGTGGTCTTGCCTGCGCCCAGTTCACCTTGCAGCGTAATCACCAGCGGATGCACAGAATCAAACCGTAACAAAGCCATGCCCAGAGACTGGCCCGCGGCGCGCGTGGCCGCCACATCGCGCAAATGCCACTGACGCATCCCGGCAGACTGCTGCGAAGCCTGGGTCATGGATTGACGCAACTGGGCAGATGCACGAACAAATCGCTGGCCAGCATGCCGCGTTCGCCATGCCGCGCCGCCATGTCGCCCGCTACTGCGTGTACATACACGCCCGCTCGCGCCGCCAGCGACAAATCGCGGCATTGCGCCGCGATGCCCGCAATGATGCCGGTGAGTACATCGCCCATGCCCGGCGCTGCCATGCCGGGATTGCCGCGATCGCATAACGCTGGCAGTTCATCCCTAGTCCATATCAGCGTACCCGCTCCCTTGAGCACCACCGTGCCGCCATAACTTTCGCCCAGATCCCGCACCGCCTGCAGGCGTGCTTCCTGAACACGAGCGGTGCTGCTGCTGAGCAAACGCGCAGCTTCACCCGGATGTGGCGTCAGCACCCATTGTTCGCCATGACTGCCACGCATGACGGGTTGCTGCGCCAACAGATTGAGGGCATCGGCATCAATGATCAATGGCTTATCGGTTGCCATGACTGCTTTAAACAGATCCAGCGCCCAGGCATCCTGGCCGAGACCCGGTCCAATGGCGATGACATCGGCCAGCAGCAACAAAGGCGCCAAGTCCATGGCCGACAGCACGCCACGACACATCAACTCAGGTCGCCCCGCAACCAGCGCGCTTACATGCTCGGGACGAGTCGCCACCGTGACCAGACCGGAACCTGCACGCAGACAGGCTTCCCCTGTCAGGCGCACGGCGCCCGGCATGCCCAGTCCACCGCCCACAATCAGGACATGACCTTGCTGGCCTTTGTGACTGGTACGCGAACGACGCGGCAACGCCTGCCTCACCACACTAGTATCGAGTCGTCTGGCAACACACCCTGCCCGATCTACCACTTCAGGCGGAATTTCCAGGTCGTCAAACAACACCTTGCCAACATGATCCGGACCGGCCGCCAAGTAAAAGCCCTGTTTCAAACCCACGAAACTGATGGTGCGATCCGCCTGCACCGCAGCGCCCAGCACCGCACCGGTGTCCGCATCCAGTCCACTGGGTACATCGAGTGACAGCACGGGACGAGCGGCAGCATTGATGGCCTGCACACAGTCAATCAGGCGTGCATCCAGCGGCCGTGACAAGCCGGTGCCGAAGATGGCATCGACGACGACTTCTGCATCGGAAAGCAATTGTCCGTCCCAAGCCAGGGTGACCCCGCCCTGAGCAACAAAGCCCTGCCAGGCCAGCCGCGCGTCGCCTGTCAGGGCTTCGGGAGCGGTCAAGGCAATCACCTTCACCTGCAGACGCGCCGCCATGGCGAGTCGCGCCAGTACATATCCATCACCGGCATTATTGCCCGCACCGCAAACAATCAACAGCCGATGGGCGCGCGGCCATTCCGAGCGCAACGCAGTCAACGCCGCTTCGGCTGCGCGCGTCATCAATGTATAGCCCGGGATACCCAGTTGTTCGATGACATGACGATCCATCGCACGCACCTGGGCAACACTGTGTATGGCATGAGGAAGCGCTGACATAGGCGCTATTATAGGGAGCGGCTGCCACGCACTGACCAGACATTTTCACTTACCTGCTGCCACTACTCTCACCACTCACTGCATGGCCGATCCTGTCGACAACCATCCCGATCTCATCGCAATGCCTGCGCTGGCGCAGCGCATCAAGCGCTGGGGCCTGGCGCTTGGATTTCAACAGGTGGGGATCAGCGACCTGAATTTGCAGCAGGACGAACAGCATTTAAACGAATGGCTGGCCCGGCAATATCACGGCCGAATGGATTACATGGAAAAACACGGCAGCAAACGCAGCCGCCCCGATGAGTTGATTCCCGGCACACTACGGGTGATTGCGGCACGCATGGATTACTGGCCCGGCACCGCTCACGCTGCCAGACAAGTCTTGCAGGATGCACGGCTCGGCTATGTATCGCGATATGCGCTGGGCCGCGACTATCACAAGGTATTGCGCACACGACTGACGCAGTTGGCTGGACGCATCAGCCGGGAAGTCGAGTCGCACGGCTATCGCGTGTTTGTCGACAGCGGCCCAGTGCTGGAAAAGGCACTGGCGCGCAATGCCGGCCTCGGCTGGATTGGCAAACACACCAACCTGATCAATCGTCATGCCGGCTCATGGTTTTTCCTGGGCGAAATCCTGACCAGCCTGCCCTTGCCGGTGGATGGCCCCGTGCAGAATCATTGCGGCACCTGCACTGCCTGTATGGATGTCTGCCCGACGCAGGCGATTGTTGCGCCCTATCAGGTCGATGCCCGGCGCTGCATCTCGTATCTCACCATCGAATTGCGCGATGCCATTCCAGTGGAATTCCGCAAGGCTATCGGCAATCGCATATATGGCTGCGACGACTGCCAGTTATTTTGTCCCTGGAACAAGTTTGCCAGGGCCAGCTCCGAATCTGACTTCACGCCGCGGCATCGGCTGGATGAGAGTCAGCTCGTTGAGCTGTTCGCCTGGAGCGAAGTGGAATTCCTTGCACGCACCGAAGGCAGCGCCATTCGCCGGATCGGCCATGAATGCTGGCTGCGCAATATTGCAGTGGCACTGGGCAATGCGCCGCGTTCAGCAGCGGTGATGGCTGCGCTGCAGGCGCGGCGCCAGCATCCTTCCGTTCTGGTACGCGAGCATGTGGAATGGGCGCTGCTGGAACAGACGGCTTAAGACAGCTTACTGTCTCTTTTTCGAATCAAGGAACATCACGATCAGGGTAATGACGCCAGCTCCCAAGGGTGGACCATAGTCGTACAGCCGCAGGTGTCGAGCACCAAAACCCGTGGATGTCACGATAACCACCAGCACCGTGGCCAGGATCACCGAAATCACAATCGCAAAATCTTTTTTCATGCAGCTCTCCCCAGATTGCGATATCTAACGATCCTTGAATCCGTCCCAGAACCAGTATGGTCTGGCTTTTATCCGGCAGAAGTTTGCGTAGTAACCGCCATAAGCCAGCAATAATGTGCCATTGAGCAGCAGTTCCTGTGTGCCGGTAAACGCTTCGCGCGGGTTTGGAGAAACGAACAGGTTCAGATAAACAATGGTGAAACTGATGCCTGCCATGACGATCAGCGCCAAAGGCACAGCAATATTCAAAAGCAGCATCGACCCCAGCACCACTTCCAGGTATTTGACCACCTGATAGAGACCGATGTCAGCCAGCGCCAGCTGATAGGGACCGGACTTGCCGGCCTTGCTGAAATCCGGAATGTAATCGAACAGCACAAAATTCAAACCTGAGTCCAGATAATGAATTGCGTAATACAAGCGCAGCCATAGAATAAGGTATTTCCAGGGGGACTCGGTTGCCTTCATAGCAAATCTCTCAACTTTTCAGTCGCGTTGATAACTGCAGAACCCACTCCCCGGATAACTACGCTTCAAAAAACTTTGCACATTCAGTAGCAAAATCTAGAATCAAGGATGGATATTCTTCGACAATGACAATTCAACCTACCGATGCCCGCCTTGTTCTTCCAACTCTCGGACATGTTTTTCCCATAGGGTTTCGTTACAGGAGTACATGTTCAACGTGCTGCCGGGGGGAGCTTGGATGAGTAATTGGTGCCCCTTGGCGGGCTTGAGATAAACGACCGGATCCACAACAGTCAAATCGATATCCACGGCTTTGCCGAATTTGGGATGTTGGATCAACTTCCATCTTTCAGTCACGCGTGCCTGATTACTACGCTGCTTGAGACCGATAACATTGCGCTCACTGAGAGCCGAGGTTTCAATCACCAGCGTATCGCCATCCCAATAGGCTATGGAATAACCATTGGTACTGGGCGTAAAACTGGGCGGCGGTACAGATTCATTAAAATGGATCAAGCGGTGCACATCCATGCCTTCAAACAGCATAGTGACACGGTCTTTGGTTTGATAAATATCAATCAAGTAATCGCCACGACTAGTCATTATCCAAGGCATGCCATGCGACACGCAATAATTGACCTGATCATCTTTGGTTTTATCATAATGACTCAAAAAATACTGACGGCGACGCTTGGTTTCTTCGGTAAAATTCGCACTGAAATCCGGAGCCTGACCGGCTTTAGCCACATCTTCAGCATTTGAATCGAAGGTAAGGAAATCACCATCCTCATCAGGTTTCACTACCTGATAAGGATCCCCCATTACCCAGAGACCCGAAAAATCCGGATGCCTTGCGCCAGCAGCTTCGCTTGACGATACAAAGCTGCAGATTCCGAGAATGAACACTATCGACAGTAAATAGAAATAGCGCACCACAATTCCCCTGACTGAAACTGACTGTGCCGTCATACCAGGCTTGCTGACAAGCCGGCAATTCATCAACGCCATGAATGGCATTACCTTTAATTATTAGATGGGTTTTCGAATCGATTAGCCTTAAGCAGAAAGCCGTTACTGCACCTCATACTTTCTTTCCTGAGGTATTCAGCAGCGAATTCCGCGAGTTCGCCAACCGTACGCCCTCGTTACGACAAGCATGAATTGCCGACAACACCAAGACAGCCGCCAGCAAATCATCCAACATCTTTTGAAGAGAAAATCGAAGGCAGTTTTTTGAGATCTTGCAAACTACCCAGCTCAGTCTTGAATGTCATCATTGGCAGGTAATAACGAACATACCAGGCCATCAGAATCAGGTTGGAGTACATGCAGCCCGTGCCCATGTAAAAAATCCTGTTCCACCGTTGCTTCAGAATGGCGTCATTGTAAAAAACCACGATTGATACGGGGAGCAGCATTACCAGGGCCAGCGGCACGAACCACCCCAGAACCAGGAACACGCCGCCTACCACTTCAATGGCCTTGACCAGACTAAACAGGCCGGACTCGATCAACACAACCAACAACGCGTTGGATTGAGGAAAGCTGCCCAGCGGTTGAGGGAAAATGGGCAGCCAATGATTCAGGCCGTTGATGATCATCCAGGCCCCCAGATAGAGCCGCATCACGGTCAGAACAAGCTTGACGATTTGCTCGACACCGATATTTTTCACGCCGTCTGCCACCACCGTCATAGCCACTCCCCCGAAAAATTAAAAAACCGTTGCCTTCAAGATAGAATACAGCTTTACTTAGCATGACGATGCCGGGCCATGCCGTCAAGCATTGATGCCCCATCGAAACCTGCGCCATAAAAACCAGAGGATTTCGCTCCCAATGAAGACCGCAATCGCCGGAATAATCATCACGCTCCTGCTCGCATTCAGAATGCATCACGGACAGGACTGGAGCGGTGGCGCAGGCAAGACACCCCGTGAATTCGTCACCGACTACATGGAAATCGCCTACACCCAGGGGCGGGGAACCGAGGCGGCTGAAAAGTATTTTCTGCCCACCACGATTGATCACAGTCCGAACTCCATCGAGCGCAGCGACGGCACGCCTATCCAGCATGAAATCAAGGATGTCATTGGCGATGGCCTGACGGTTGCCGTCTACCACCACATCGAGGCGGCACGCGGTCAACCTGCACAGGATGTCGTTGACATCTTCAAAACGAAAAAGGGTCGCATCATCGAACGTCAGCGATTCATTCAATCCGCAGACGGCGCTGCCGCAACCGCGTCAGAGGAGCCTGCCCCGGCTCCACAGGCTGACTGATCCAGCCTTGATCCGGCCTGCAACTTCGTCACCGCTGACGGCGTCGGTGACGAATGCGTTTAAGCTGTCGCCTTGAGCATCCTTGGAGCCAATAACTCAAAGTAGAATATTGGCAACGTTGTCTATGATGACAAGAACTGCCTGACAAAAGGCACTGTCAGTCTGCGCTGTGCCGTCAGGGACGCCACATCCAGCTCATCAAGAAACAGGCACAGCGTACTCATGTCGCGCGGCAAACGCCGCAGCATGAACATCGCCACTTCCTCGGGCAACTCCAGACCGCGCTGTGCAGCATGCAGACGCAGGGCAGCGATCTGATCGGATTCAGACAGGGGACGCAGCCGCAGCAACATCCCTGCCCGTATTCGCGACGATAAATCGTGCAAGGCAAACTCGGAGGCCGCCGGTACCTGTTCATCAGCCAGCACCAGTTTGCCGCCCCGCTCTTCCAGTTCGCGATACAAATTGAACAACGCCCGGTTCCAGTCGGCCCGTGTCAGGACAGTTGCAACGTCATCCAGGCAGACCAGCGACATATGCTCGGCGCCAGCCAGCAATTCCGGACCATGATCCTGTAGTTCACGCACAGGAAGATAGGTTGCCGCCTGTTGCTGCTCGCCAGCCCGCGCACACAGCGCCTGCAACAGATGCGTTTTACCGAGGCCCGCAGCGCCATATAAAAACAGCACGGGGTGGGGACCAACCGTTCGCAAGTCATGCAATACGGTAACGACATCAGCATTGGGTCCGGCATGGTAGTTGCCGAATATCGAACTGGCACGCAGACGAATGGGCAAAGGTATTTGCTGCGGCGCACCGCGCTGATCAGTAGACATTACTTAAGACTTGTTCCGCGCTATCTGGGAGGCACGCTTGCTGTAAGTCAACACATAATCCATGCCGCTGCTCAATGTGGTGGCAGCCACCAGCCAGGCTGCCAGGGAAATGAACCACGACATGGACCAGGCCATGGCTGCTGCAATCACCACGGCGAAGACATACAGGATCTGCACGAGTGTATTGAACTTGCTGATCAGGGTGGGTGCCGCGCCGGTAAGCGGGCCATACCACAACCGATAGATAATCGCACCTACGGTAATCACCACATCGCGCAGCACGACCAGCGCCGCAAGCCATACCGGAATCAACCCCAGAAACGCCAGCGTGACATAGGCGGTGACCAGCAATAACTTGTCAGCAAGCGGATCAAGCGCCTTGCCCAATTCGGTTTCCCAATGGAAGTGCTTGGCCAGGTAGCCATCTGCCGCATCGGTGACGGCGGCAATAAAGAACACCAGCAGGGTCAGCCAGTATTCGCCCCGCAACAGCAACCAGGCTGTAGGCGGCGCCAGCAACATGCGCAACACACACAAACCATTGGGCAGCCAGCGCAAGTTCATGAGCGTGAATCCCTGTCCATGGCTAGGGTCGATAACGATATGCCAGGGTATTGGTCGTCCCACTCGCCGCGACTGGACTGGTATCTGCTTCCGGCGCAGACACCTCCGCCAGAGTCCGGTCAACTGCCAGGGCGCGGCGCAGGGATTCCTGGCTGCCGCGCAACTCCAGCCGCAATCGCAGCACATCATGCTGCAACGATTCCACGGCGACATTACGCACCATCAGCAGATCATTCAAATAGCTGACGGTCCTGGCGTAAGCATCCAGCCCTTCCACACCCGACACTTCCATGTACAGGTGAATGGTTTCCTTGGTGGTTGCTGCGTAATAACGCCCCAGCACTTCCGCTGCCAGATTCGGCCCATCAGCCGCCGAACCCGACATTTCCTGACTGCCGCCATTAAAAACCATCTGCCAGCGCAGGTCAGCGGTGCTGATCTCACCCTCCCCAACACGCGCCACCAGTACCGCGGCGACCGCATAGCGTCGCGCCAGCTCCTGCAATTGCGACAAGCCGGCCACGGAATAATGCTCGCTGGTTTCGCTGCTGGCCCAGACAATAGGCACGCCACGCAGCTTTGCCGTCTGCTCGGTAGCCATGCTCGCTTCCTGTAACCCTTGCAAAGCCTGGGGATACAACACCAGAGTAAGCGGGCGCTCGCGCTCCCAGAGCGGCAGCCCCGCCTGTTCCAGCAGGGCGTTGACCGCAGCACTGTCAAAACCCACCTCCAGCAGACCTCCCGCCAGATAGCTGTAGCGCTGCACATGCCGGGCAGCATTGTTCAAGGCGCTGCCTGCCCGTGCCGGCGCATCGCTGCGGCCACTGACCTTGGTCAGAACCACGCCCAGCGCCGCCGTGAATGCCGCGGATCGTGCAGCCTCGCTGCGATCCTGAACACGCACCGTGCCGTCATACAGTCCGTCAACCGTCACTGCCCGCGCAGCGCCATCGCCCAGCACCAAGAGCAGCAACAGACAGGTCAGATGCCAGCCACATCGTGGCGCCGCCGCGACAGCCCGGTGCGTGATTCTTGAAAGATTGTTCATGGCCTTGATGTAAATGCGGTGATTTGCATTCAGCGCAATAATGGGCTGTGTAAAATAGCACAGCCCGGATGGCCACACCCTGCAGCTCATCGCCGACAATGGCATCCCTACCTGCCCCCATTTGTTATTGAGTCTTTCATGTCCAACCAATCATCCCTGACTTATCGCGATGCCGGTGTTGATATCGACGCCGGCGAAGCGCTCGTCGATCGCATCAAACCACACGTCAAACGCTCAATGCGGCGGGAGGTCATGGGCGGACTGGGCGGTTTCGGCGCACTATTTGAAGTGCCGCTGGATCGTTACCGCAAACCAGTGCTGGTCTCGGGCACCGACGGCGTCGGCACCAAGCTGCGTCTGGCGATTGAAACCGGCCGTCACGACACTATCGGTATCGACCTGGTCGGCATGTGCGTCAATGATGTGGTAGTACAGGGAGCCGAACCGCTGTACTTCCTCGACTACTACGCCACTGGCAAATTGGACGTCGATGTCGCCGAATCAGTTATCAAGGGTATCGTCGAGGGCTGCATCCAGGCAGGTTGCGCCCTGATCGGCGGCGAGACCGCGGAAATGCCCGGCATGTATGCCGCTGGCGATTACGACCTGGCCGGCTTCTCGGTGGGCATCGTCGAGAAAGACGCCATCATCGACGGTAGCAAGACCCAGCCTGGTGATGTACTGATCGCCCTGCCCTCATCCGGCCCGCATTCGAATGGTTATTCACTGATTCGCAAGTTGCTGGAACGCGCCCAGGCCACACCGGCCACCCGGCTCGGCGATAGTTTGCTCTATGACGCATTGCTGGCGCCCACCCGCATTTACGTCAAACCGGTGCTGGCCCTGATGCAACAAGTACCCGTACATGGCGTCGCACACATCACCGGCGGTGGCCTGCTGGAAAATATTCCGCGCGTGGTACCCGAGGGCCTGGAATCAGTCATCCATCGCAGCAGCTGGACGCTGCCGCCGGTATTCAAGTGGCTGCAGCAACAGGGCAACATTTCTGAACATGAGATGCTGCGCACCTTCAACTGCGGCGTGGGGATGACTCTCTGTCTTGCACCCGGCCATGTCGATCAGGCCCTGCAATTGCTGCAATCACTGGGTGAAGCCGCCTTCGTCGTCGGCGAGATCCGTGAGGGTAACGGCGGCGTGGTAGTGCAAGACTGATGACGGCAACGTCAGACAAGCTGCCCGTGGTGATTCTGATCTCGGGTACCGGCAGCAACATGCAACGACTGGCCGAGCTGGCGCAAGCCGGCGAGTTGCCTGTCACCATCAAAGCCGTGATCAGTGATCGCGCCGAGGCCAGGGGATTGATCACTGCCGCCAAAATGGGATTGACCACTGCCGTACTCAACCCCAAACAATTCGCCGATCGCGCGCAATTCGATGCGGCGCTGGCCAAACTGGTGGACAGCCATGGGCCACGACTGGTGATTCTTGCCGGATTCATGCGCATTCTCGGCCAGCAGTTCATTGCACGTTTTGCGGATCGCATGCTCAACATTCATCCATCGCTGCTGCCGAAACATCGCGGCCTGCATACCCATCAGCGCACACTGGATGCCGGCGATCGCGAACACGGTGCCAGCGTCCATTTCGTCACTGCGGAACTGGATGGCGGCCCGGTGGTGATGCAGGCGCGCGTGCCGGTACTGGCAGACGACACCGTCGAAACCCTGGCCAAACGGGTGCTGCAACAGGAACATCGCATTTTTCCGGAAGCAATCCGGCTGTTTGCCGACGGGCGGCTCAAATCGTTACAGGGACACGCATGGCTGGATGGGCAGGAACTCAAACAGCCCATGCAGATCTTGAGTAATGACCCATCCGCAATAAAGGCTCATCGTGCACACTAAGCTCCTTGCCCTGTTATTAGCCGCATTCTTCGTCACGCAGGAAGCCGGTGCAGAAAGCAGCGTGACACTCAAACCCTATACCGCACGCTACAACGTCAGATACAAAGGCCTGAGTGGCGGCGACATCGAATTCACCCTCAGGAATGAGGGCCACGGTCGCTACGTCTATCGTTCACACCTGCTGCCGAATTTCATAGGCAGCCTGTTTGCCAGCGATCAGGCCGAGGACTCCAGTACGGTGCTGGTCGATGGTACGGATGTACAGCCGCTGCAGTTTCGTTCAGAGGATGGCAGCAAGAGCACCGCAAAAGACATTCGCTACGATTTCGACTGGAAAGAAAATGCCGTGTCCGGGCAAGTCAGCGGCCGTTACAAGGATCATGACTTCGAAATGACCGTGCCGCGCGGCGTACAGGACCGTCTGAGCATCCAGCTCGCCGCCACCCTCGCACTGCAAGCCGGTCGCGACCCGGGCACGCTCATCATGCTGGAAAAAGACGAGTTGCAGGAATACACCATCCTGCGACAGGGCAATGAACATATCCATGTTGCTGCCGGCGATTACGACACCCTGGTGCTACAGAGCGAACGCAGTGGCAGCAATCGCAGCACGCGTTACTGGTATGCCGGCAAGCTGGGCTACATTCCAGTGCGCGCCGAACGCAGCACCAAGGGCAAGGTGGATATTGTGATGGAGCTGCGATCAGTCAGATTCGACTAGACCAGTCTTTAGCCTGCGCCAGCCGAATCGACCCATCAAGCTTTCGGCAGAGTCACGCCAAGCTGGCCCTGATACTTGCCGCCGCGATCGCGGTAGGAGGTATCGCAAACCTCATCGGATTCAAAGAACAACATCTGCGCCACGCCTTCATTGGCGTAAATCTTGGCAGGCAGCGGCGTGGTATTGGAAAACTCCAGGGTCACATGCCCTTCCCATTCCGGTTCCAGCGGCGTGACGTTGACGATGATGCCGCAGCGCGCATAGGTGGACTTGCCCAGACACACCGTGAGCACGCTGCGCGGAATGCGGAAATACTCCACGGTGCGCGCCAGCGCGAATGAATTGGGTGGAATGATGCACACGTCCGATTTCACATCGACGAAGCTGGCCGAATCGAAATTTTTCGGATCAACGATCGTTGAGTTGATGTTGGTGAAAATCTTGAATTCGTTGGCGCAGCGCACATCGTAACCATAGCTGGACGTGCCATAGGAAATGATCTTCTGCTCATTGGCGACGCGCACCTGCTGTGGCGCGAACGGCTCGATCATGCCGTGTTCCTGCGCCATGCGACGAATCCAGCGGTCTGACTTGATGCTCATTGTTGTTACTCGCGTTCTGAAAATTCCTGGCCGGCATTTCGCTCCGACCCTAACTTGCCTCAATCTCGATATTCGGCATCGGCCTGGCCGCCTGCATGGCATGTCGCGCCAGACGCGCCGTAATGTGTCGCGCCATGCCCAGGTAAGCCTGCGCCAGTTTGCCTTCGGGCTCGGCACTGACGGTCGGCCTGCCTGCATCGGCCCACTCGCGGATGCGGATGTCCAGCGGCAGCTCGGCCAGCAGATCCACGCCGTATTGCGCCGCCATGCGCGCGCCGCCGCCCGCGCCGAATACATGTTCTTCGTGACCGCACTGCGAACAGATATGGGTGCTCATGTTTTCCACAATGCCCAGCACCGGCACACCCACCTTCTCGAACATCTTCAGCCCCTTACGTGCATCCAGCAGGGCAATGTCCTGCGGCGTGGTCACGATCACCGCGCCGCTCACCGGCACACGCTGCGACAGGGTAAGCTGGATGTCGCCGGTGCCAGGAGGCATGTCGATCACCAGATAGTCAAGTTCGCCCCAGCGGCAGTCATTCAATAACTGAGTGAGCGCCTGGGTCACCATCGGCCCGCGCCAGACCATCGGCTGTTCATCGTCCACCAGCAGGCCGATCGACATGACTTTCACGCCATAGGCGTCCAGCGGCTGGAATGTCTTGCCATCGCTGCTCACCGGATGCTGACCGCTCAGCCCCATCATGCGCGCCTGACTGGGGCCATAAATATCGGCATCCATCAGGCCGGTACGCGCGCCATCCCGGACCAGCGCCAGCGCCAGATTGGCGGCAGTGGTGGACTTGCCCACGCCGCCCTTGCCCGATGCCACCACCAGTACATTCTTGATACCCTGAATGGGCTTGAGATTCTGCTGCACCGCCGAGGAGCCCACCACGCTGCGCACCTGCACCTGCTGCACACCGAACGGTGCCAGCGCCCGGACAAGTCCGGCCTGCAACTCAAGCGCGGCCTGATCAGCCAGGGGATAAGCAAGCTGAACATCCAAGCAGTCGGTCGCCCATTGCAGAAGGGTACCGGTGCTGCGCAAACTGAGACCGGCTGCCGGCTCCACGAATTCGGCAGCCGCCGCCAACGCCGCTGGCTGTTGCTCGGAACCACTCATAAATTTGACAGGCCGGTTGTAAAAAGGGGCGCAATTGTAGCGGATTGCAACTGACATGCGGCCTTTTACGACGGCTCCCCATCGTTCATGGAAGTACATGTACGAGAACGGTTTTGCTTTATCTGCTGTCCTGGAGCATGACGTGGCATAATCCCCGTTCCGCGAGAGAGTGGAAAGCCTAATGAATCCGGCCCAAACTGCCGTTAACGGGGCAGCAGTGCCTGAATGATCGCGGTCACCTCTTCTCAGCAGTTGCACTTTCAGCTGATCAAATGGAAATCGAGACGAGTCGATGAAGTTTTTTGACGATTTAAAAGCCGATCGTCTGATCGAAGAAATCCGCAATAAGGGCGAAGTGCAGCATCCCGATGCACAAAAGGCGTTAAGTAAATTGGCGCGGATGGGCGCGGGCGCCATTCCGAAAATTCTTGAAACGCTGCCGGCAGCCAGCAAGCAGGAAACCTTGGCATTTGTGGAAATTCTGACCCAGGTGCTGGATCAGAAAACCTTTCCACTGTTGATGGAAGCATTGATCAACGGCGATGCCCGCACCAATGCGGCGATTTCCTGGGCCCTGTCCAGCAGCCGCAACTTTCCACCCACCCTGCTGCTGGAACAGCTCAATCGGCCCGGGATGCCCCGCCCCATCATTCTGGAAGTCATCAACGCGCATAAGAAACGCTTCGGCCTGCGCGATCTGCTGACCCAGGTCTACAACCAGGAATCCACCGAAAAGGCCGCACTGTTCAAGATCATCGCCGAGATCGCCGACGAACACGCCATCCCCGAACTGCTCAGCCGTGTGGAAGGCAAGGATACGGTGGCGCGCGTCAACATTATCAATATCCTGTCGCGTTTTGACCGACCCGAAGTAGCGCGCGCCCTGCAGCGCCAGCTCAAGGATCCGAACAAACTGATACGTCAGGCGGCATTGAATGGCTTGGTGCGCATGAGTACCACCGTGGAAATAGAACCCGTCTGCCAGTTGCTGAGCGACCCTGAAATCGAAGTACAGAACAAGGCGGTAGAACTGATCATCCGCGCCCGCGATCCGCACACCATGCGTTTCCTGGTACCGGTGCTGAAAGACGAAAACGAATACGCCCGGCGCGCCGCCGTGGAAGTGCTCAATGCCTTGGGCACCAGCAGGGACATCAAGCAACTGTTGCAGGTCATCAAAGACGACGACTGGTGGGTACGCAGCCGCGCCGCCGATGCCCTGGGCAAGATCGGCGGCCCGCGCGTGGTCGATGCAGTACTGGAACTGGTACGCGACGAAGACGAAGAAGTGCGGCGCTCGGCCATCGAGATTCTCAACCAGACCAAGGACGAACGCGCTGTCAATTTCCTGATCGAAGCCACCAGGGACAAGGACTGGTGGGTTGCGGAACGCGCCGTGGATGCACTGGCCGAGATCGGCAGCAAGAAAGCCGTCCCGGCATTGATCGATCTCGCCAGCAGCGGCAATGCACGCGCCTTTCCGGCCGTGGCGCGGGCACTGGGCAAGATCGGTGATCCGCGTGGCCTGGAAGTGCTGACCAAACTGGCCACACAGGGTGAACGCGAAGCCAAGATCGAAGCGCTGACCGCCATGGCGCGCTTGGCCGACGAACGCCACGCCGACAGCATTCGCGCCTTCATCCAGTCGGCCGTTCAAGGTTCCAACGATGAGACCCTGCTGCAGGCTGCGGCACATGCGCTGGAGGACATGGATGGCCGCTATTCCACGGCCGCAATCGCGGCTCAGGGAAAGGCCATCAAGATGTCCGAGCCCTCCAAGACGCTGCTCATGGAAAAGGCGGATATCAGCGACATCGTCAAGGCAGCAGAAGATACCGCCCAGGCCCAGAAACTGGACATCAACACGCTCAAGCCCGGCGATGTCATTGAGGGCCGTTACAAATTCATCGAGAAGATCGGCAAGGGCGCATTCGGCACCGTACTGCTGGTGGAAGACTCGGTGGTGGAAGAACGCCTGATTCTGAAGTTCCTGAACGCCAATGTCGCGCAGGACGAAGAAATGATGAAACGCTTCGTGCATGAACTACGCTACTCGCGCAAGATCACGCACAAGAACGTCATTCGCATCTACGACTTCGTGTACATGCGCGGGCTGTATGCCATCTCGATGGAATACTTCCCCTCGCACTCGCTCAATGCCGAGATCGTCAACGACAAACCGCTGCCGGTCAAACAGGCGGTGCGCTACGGCTGCGACATCGCCACCGGCATGGCGGTGGCGCATCAGGCCGGCATCGTGCATCGCGACCTCAAGCCGGCCAATATACTGGTCAACAACGAACAGTTCCTGAAAATCGTGGACTTCGGCGTGGCCGCGGCGCACAAGGAAGGCGACACGCAATTGACCAAGACCGGCTACGTCATCGGCAGTCCCAAATACATGGCGCCGGAACAGATACTGGGCAAGAAGGTTGACGAGCGCGCCGACATCTACAGCTTGGGCGTGATCCTGTACGAATTGCTCACCGGCATTCCGCCTTATTCACGCGGCGATCACATGTCGGTGATGTACCAGCATGTACAGGGCAAGGCGAAATCCGCGATCGAAGTAAATCCGGCCTTGCCCAGGGAGCTGTCCGATCTGGTCACCAAGGCCATGTCGGTCGACAAAATGAAACGCCATCAATCCATGGATGAAATACGCCTGGAGCTGGAACGGTTTTTATAGGCCCCCGCAGGGGATGCCTGTGAGCCGCTTCACAGCCAGCGCAGGCTTTTTGCCAAAAGCGCACCACGGATGGCTCGCAAACGAACATAATCCGCGTCCATATGGCACGTATCGACGCATTCTTGAAACTGGGTACCGATCAGGGTTGTTCCGATATCCACTTCGCCGTGGGTATTCCGCCCATGCTGCGCATGTACGGCGACTTGATGCCGGTCAAATTCCGCGATCTGTCCCAGGCGGAACTGGATGGCTATATCACCGAAATCACCACCCGCGCGCAGCAGGAGCATCTGCGCAAGGGACATGATCTCGATTTCTCCTACGTATCGGGCAATGGCGGCCGGTTCCGCGCCAATGTGTTCCGCAAGGACACCGGCGTAGGCGCCACCTTTCGCGCCATTCCCACCGATGTACCCTCGCTCGATTCCCTGCAACTCCCTGCCGTGGTCCAGCAACTATGTGATAACCATCAGGGCATGATCCTGGTGACAGGGTCCACCGGCACCGGCAAATCCACCACGCTGGCGGCGATGATCGACTATCTGAACCGCACCCGGAAGCTCAACATCATCAGTCTGGAAGATCCAATCGAGTTCGTGCATCGCAGCAAGCAGAGCCAGGTGATACAGCGGGAACTGCATACCCATCTGCCCAGCTTCTCCGAAGGCGTGCGCGCGGCCCTGCGTGAAGATCCGGATGTGATTCTGGTCGGCGAATTACGCGATGCCGAAACCATTCGCTGGGCGATGACCGCCGCCGAAACCGGACATCTGGTGCTGGGTACGCTGCACACCACCGGCGCCGTCAAAACCATTGATCGCGTCGTCGATGCGCTGCCGGCGGATGAACGCGAACAAACCAAGAGCTTTCTGGCGCAAAGCCTGCTGGCCGTGATCACCCAGGTGCTCATCAAGCGCGCCGATCTGCGCGGCCGCAAAGCCATGTGCGAGATCATGATGATCACCAAGGCCATCGGCAAACTGATCATGACCGATCAGACCCACCAGATTCCCTCGCAGTTGCAGACCGGCAAGGAGCTCGGCATGCAAAGTCTGGATCAGGCGCTGCTGACTGCCATTCAAAACAAGGAAGTCGATGCCGACGACGCCTATGTGTACGCCAACGACAAACGGCTGTTTTCCCGCTATGTCACGGACACCAGCATTCTGCCCAAACTCGATCTGGCGTCCGGCTGACAACACATGAGCACCCACACTCCGACCGGCAATACCGGAACACATCCTTCGGCGACCACTGCCACACTGGCCGCGGTATCGGGAACGACAGCAGGCCCCAAGCGCATCGACGAATACCTGAAGGAGGTGTTGACCAAAGGCGGCTCCGACCTGCACTTCATCGCCGGCGACCCCCCGCGTATCCGCCTGCATGGCGAATTGCACGCGCTGCGTAACGAAACGCTGGAACCGCGATTGGTCGAGGACATGCTGCGCGAAATCATGCCCCGCACCGCCGTACTGCGGCTGGAGGAAAAGAACGGCGCCGATTTCGCCCATATCATTCCGGGCGTATCCCGCTTTCGCGTCAACATCCTGCGGCACCTGAACGGTCTGGGAGCGGTATTCCGCGCCATTCCCTCCAAGGCCAAAACGCTGGATGAACTGAAACTGCCGGATGCCGTACGGAATCTGTGCAAGCTCAACTCGGGCCTGATCCTGGTCACCGGCAAGACCGGCTCGGGCAAATCCACCACGCTGGCGGCGATGATTGATGACATCAACTTGCGCATGAAGGGCCACATCATCACCATCGAAGACCCGATCGAATTCGTGCATACGCGCAAGAACTGCCTGATCAGCCAGCGCGAGATCGGTCTGCACACGCCATCTTTCTCCAACGCCCTGCTCTCGGCATTGCGCGAGGATCCGGACGTGGTGCTGGTCGGCGAAATGCGCGATTACGAAACCATCAGCATTGCGGTGACAGCGGCTGAAATGGGCATCCTGGTGATGGGCACGTTGCATACCAATGGCGCTGCGCCCACCGTGGACCGCATCATCAATTCCTTCCCGGCCGACAAACAGGCGCAGGTGCGCGCCATGCTGTCGACTTCGCTGCGCGGCGTCATTTCGCAACAGCTGATTCCCACCAAGGGCCGGCCGGGGCGGGTGGCAGCGCTGGAAATCATGGTCAATACGCCGGCGGTGGCCAACCTGATCCGTCAGGGCAAGCTCGATCAAATGGAAAACTCCATCCAGAGCGGCGCAGCATTGGGCATGCGCACCATGGACAGCGCCATACAGGAACTGCTGGATAAAGCCTTCATCAGCGGTCGCAATGCCTATTTGAAATCCATGAACAAAGCCAAATTCGAAGCCGTCAAGGACCAGAACTGAACCGGCCGGCATCACACGCCAGCAGCATCCCGCCTGTCAAGAAAACCCCATCGCAGCCGATATTCCTGCTGAAGCGCGCTGACTGGTTCCAGCCAGCATAAGCGACGCCGCCATTTCACAATTGCAAGGCAAGATCGCATCGGGATGTCATGGGCAAGCATCGCCACTTCAATTTAAAACGTTTTTTCCTGCTGTCCGGGATCGGACTGACTGCCGTGCTGACCGTGGTGGTCATGGGACTGGCCTTCAAATTCCTGCAGGTAGTGCGTGCCGATCGAGCGGCCGATCTACTACGTCCGCAATATGCGGCCTTCAATGAATTGCGCTATGACGTCTCGCAGATACAGCAATACCTTACTGATGTCTCCGCCACCCACGACCTGAGCGGCTTCAAGAATGCACAACGTCACTATGAAGACGCGCAACGGCAGCTCGCGCGTTTGCCTGCACTCAATCCTGCCTTGACGCCGGATGTCAAACCGCTTCAAGAGATTTTGCAGAACACCTATGAAACCGGCGTGCTCATGGCACATACCTACATTGATACAGGCACTGATGCCGGCAACCAGATCATGAAAGATCCGCTGAACGGTTTTGACTGGCTCAGCGATGTGCTGATGCGGCGTACCGAAGCATTGTTCGCGCGTATTCGCGCCCAGACCGCGCAACAGGAGAATGTCCTGGACCATTCCATCGACTGGCTGGGCCGCGTCAATCTGGCGATGTTTGCGCTGTTGTATATGGGCGTGCTCGGCATGTTCTGGTGGAGCTATCGCCGGCTGGTGAAGATCATCGGCGCCGAGCCGGTTCAGGCGCAGCAACTACTGCGGCAACTGGCGCGACCCGACCTGGGATTGAACGATCAGGAAAACGAACTGGACATCATGGCGCTGTCGCATTCCCTCGAACAATTGATCCACGAACGCGAAGCGACCCTGGCCGCCGCCCAGCAGGCGCGCGCCGCTGCCGAAGCGGCCAGCCAGGCCAAGAGCAACTTCCTGGCCAACATGAGCCATGAAATCCGCACGCCCATGAACGGCGTGATCGGCATGACCGATCTGGCGCTGGCCACGGACCTGACGCCTGAACAGCGCGATTACCTCAACATCGTGCGCTCATCAGCCGAATCGCTGTTGACAGTGATCAATGACATTCTCGATTTTTCCAAGATCGAGGCCGGCAAGCTGGACATCGAACACATTCCGTTCTCGCTGCGCACCTGCATACGCGAGACCCTGATCACCCTCAGTCAGCGCGCCACGGAAAAACAGCAACGACTGGAATGCGAAATTGCACCGGATGTCGATGACAGCGTGCTGGGCGATCCCGGCAGACTGCGTCAGGTATTGACCAACCTGGTCAACAACGCCATCAAGTTCAGCAGCCCGGGCAGTATCAACATATCCGTGGAACGGACCGGCAAGGCCTTGCTGCATGTCTGTGTCACCGACCGCGGCATCGGCATTGCCGCCGACAAGCTGCAACACATTTTCGAATCGTTTGCGCAGGCGGACAGTTCCACCACGCGCCGCTTTGGCGGCACCGGGCTGGGGCTGGCGATCAGCAAGCAACTGGTGGAACTGATGGGCGGCAGCATCTGGGTGGAAAGCGAACCTGGACAAGGCAGTCGTTTTCATTTTACCGTGGCATTCAAACTGGCCGACCCGCTCACCACTCAATCAATGCCGGCGCGGACCCAGCTCAGCGGCAAACGGGTTCTGGTCATCGACGACAGCGCCATCGACCGACGTTGGCTGATCAGCGTGCTGGCTCAGTGGGCCATGGATATCGATGAAGCCGACGGTGGTCCCGGCGCACGCCAATTATTTACGCAACATTCATACGACATCGTGCTGCTGGATTTGCAGATGCCCGGCGAAACCGGCATGGAGCTGCTGCCCTGGCTGGTGGCGCAACAACCCTCGGCGGCGGTGCTGGTCATCACTGCCATCGGCAATTACGGCGATACGCAACGTTACCGCGACCTGGGCGCACGCGCTTTCCTGCATAAACCGCTGGCGCGCAATGAATTGCGCGATGCCCTGCTGATGAGTCTGGGCAACGCCTCACGCGACAAGCTGTTGATCACCTCGCAATCCATTTATGAGGCACGCCACCGGCTGAATATCCTGGTGGCGGAAGACAACACGGTCAATCAGTTGCTGGCGCAGGCCCTGCTGGAACAGATGGGGCATCAGGTCACGCTGGTCGATAATGGCGTCGCTGCCATCAGTGCATTCTCTTCCGGACCATTCGATCTGATCCTGATGGACATGCATATGCCGGAAATGGGCGGCGTGGAAGCCACACAGGTCATCAGGAAACTCGAACTGGAGAAAAGCCTGACACGCATGCCCATCATCGCGTTGACCGCCAATGCCATGCGCGCAGCGGTGGATGAATGTCTGGCAGCCGGCATGGATGGCTATGTGTGCAAACCCATCAAGGTGGGCTTGCTGGCCGACGAAATCGAACGCTGCACCCGGCAGGAAGCAGTCATACAGGCCAGGACTGCCTAGACTGCCCGCTTTCCAGATTGGCAGTACCAGTATGGTCCGCTGTAGGCATGGCGCGCGTGGCATAATTGCCGTCCTTTTTCAGCCCGCCGCCCCAGCCCCATCAAGAATGACTGCCAAACGCCGCATCCTGGTTACCAGTGCCCTGCCCTACGCCAATGGTCCTTTGCATCTCGGCCACCTGGTCGAAACCGTACAGACCGACATCTGGGTGCGCTTCCAGCAGTTGCGCGGCCATGAATGCCTGTACGTCTGTGCCGACGATACCCACGGCACGCCCATCATGCTGCGCGCGCAGTCGGAAGGCATCACGCCGGAAGAACTGATTGCCCGTGTGGCCATCGAGCACAAGGCCGATCTGGATGCGTTCAACATTGGTTTCGACAATTTTCACAGCACGCATTCCGAAGAAAACCGCGAATTGACCTATCGCCTGTACGAAGCGCTGGAACGCAGCGGCCACATCGAACGGCGCATGGTGCGGCAGGCCTATGACGAACAGGCCAGGATGTTCCTGCCGGACCGCTTCGTCAAAGGCATCTGTCCGCGCTGCAATTCTCCCGGCCAGTACGGTGACAGTTGCGAGGTGTGCGGCGCCACCTATTCACCCAGCGAATTGAAAGATCCGGTGTCCGTGGTGAGCGGCACCACGCCGGTTGAGCGCGAATCCGAACATCTGTTCTTCAAACTGGGGCACTTCGAAGCCATGCTGCGCGAATGGACCCGTTCGGGCGCGTTGCAGGACTCGGTCGCCAACAAGCTGGATGAATGGTTCGCCGCCGGCCTGAAGGACTGGGACATCTCGCGCGATGCACCCTATTTCGGTTTCGAGATTCCCAATGCGCCGGGCAAGTTCTTTTATGTGTGGCTGGATGCGCCGGTGGGTTACATGGCCAGCTTCCTCAACCTGTGCCGCAAACACGGCTGGGGCTTTGAAGCATGGTGGAAACCCGGCAGCCCCACCGAGCTGTATCACTTCATCGGCAAGGACATCCTGTATTTCCACTCGCTGTTCTGGCCGGCGGTGCTGCATGGCGCCGGCTTCCGCACGCCTACCGGCGTGCATGTACATGGCTTCCTCACCATCAATGGCGAAAAGATGTCCAAGTCGCGCGGCACTTTCATCACCGCTGCCACCTGGCGCGAACATCTGCCCACCGAACCCCTGCGCTACTTCTTTGCTTCGCGGCTGGGTGCCGGACTGGACGATCTGGATCTGGGCCTGGATGACTTCGTCAGCAAGGTCAACTCGGATATCGTCGGCAAACTGGTGAACATCGCCAGCCGTTGCGCGGGCTTCCTGGCGCGCGGCTTCGACAATCGCCTGGCCGCCAGATTGCCGGAACCGCTGCTGTATGAAGAATTCCTGCACAAGCTTCCGACCATCGCCGATGCCTATGAAACACGTGACTATGCCGCCGCCATGCGTGACATCATGGCGCTGACGGACAAGGCCAATCTCTACATCGACCAGCACAAGCCCTGGCTGCTGGCCAAGGATCCGGAGCGCGCCGCCGACGTTCATGGCGTCTGCACCCAAGCCATCAATCTGTTCCGGGTACTGGTAATGCTGCTCAAACCGGTATTGCCACAACTGGCGGGCAAGGCCGAAGTCTTTTTGGGCGGCGCCGAACTGGGCTGGGACGACGTACAGCGTCCGTTGCTGGCGTCGAAGATCAATGCCTATGAACCGCTGGCCACGCGTATCGATCCAGCGGCGGTGAAAAACATGCTCGCTGCCAATCAGCAAACCACGCAGCAAACTACTGAAACTACTGTGCCATCTGCGACAGCGGCCGCTGCCAGCACCGATGTCATCGCCGAAGCCACTATCGATGACTTCGCCAAGCTGGATCTGCGCATCGCCAGAATCGTCAATGCCGAGCTGGTGGAAGGCGCGGACAAGTTGTTGAAGCTCAGCGTCGATATTGGCGAGCTGGGCGCCCGCACGATCTTCGCCGGCATCCGCTCGGCTTACGAACCGGCACAGTTGATCGGCCGCTTGACGCTGGTGTTCGCCAATCTCAAGCCGCGCAAGATGCGCTTCGGCATCTCCGAAGGCATGGTGATGGCTGCCAGCTTCGACGACAAAGGCGATGGCAAGCAGATATTCATCCTGGCACCGGACAGCGGCGCCCTGCCAGGCATGAAAGTGAAGTAATGGCCACGCTGCTGATCATCCTGCTCGGCACGGTGCTGATTCAAAGCTCAACCGTTGCAGCCGGCGGCTTGATCGGTCAAGGTTCGCCGCGTGGCGTGTTTGCCGACGAGCTTCGTACCGCCAGTTTCACGGTCATCACGTTGACACTGGCGTCAGCGCTTGGTTTCGGTACGCATCAGGCGCTGCCGCCGCAGATGAACTATCTGCAAATGCCGCTGCTGCTGGCCGGCATGGCGCTGATTTTTCTGGGCGCGCGCAGCGCCTTGCAAAAAGTGCCCGGCGCCATTCGCTGGCCGGATCTGCTGACGCACCTCACCACGCAATGCGCCATGCTGGGCATGGCATTGTTCAGCGCGACCGTGCTGGAAACCTTCGCTGCAGCCCTGGGTTACGGAGTGGGCGCAGCGCTGATGCTGGTACTGCTCAGCGCCAGTTTCACCGCGTTGCGCGAACGTATCGATGCGGCAGCAGTTCCCATGGTGTTTCGCGGCATCCCCATTGCCCTGATCACGGCGGGGTTCATGGCCCTGGCGCTGCTGGGCTTCTCCGGCATGGTGCGTAACTAGTCCTGACTGGATGCACATGCGCAGTCCTACCTACCACGGCTTGCATCTGCCAACGCACAAGCAGCAGACCCGTGATGCTGCCATTGTCGGTGCGCCCGTGCCTGACACGCTGGTGCTGCCGCTCAATCAACATGGCGATGCCGAGTTGCGGCCCTGCGTACAGGTGGGCGATGCGGTGCGCATGGGGCAATTGATCGCACAACCGGCATTGACTTCAGAACAGCCGGCACTCGGTGCCTGCCTGCATTCACCCGTCTCCGGCAGCGTGCTGGCCATTGAACCTCATGCTACCGCCAGGCCCTGTGGCGATGCCATGTCGATCATCATTGGCAATGATCATCTGGAGCGTCGCGATGATTCGTTGCAGACATACGACAACTGGGCAGACCTGCAACCGCTGTCGTTGTGTGCATTGCTGGCGCGTGGCGGCATGGCCGGACTGGGCGGCGCTGTTTTTCCTACTGCCACCAAACTGGCGGCGCATGTCCAGCATCCGCTCGAATACCTCCTGATCAACGGCATGGAGTGCGAACCGTATATCACCTGCGATGATCGTTTGATGCGTGAGCGTGCCGAACAGATACTGCAAGGTGCGCAAATCCTGTTACATGCCGCACAAGCCCGTCACTGCAGGGTAGCCATCGAATCCGACAAGCCGGAAGCGCTGGCCGCGATGCGTACCGCCGCGCAGTCACTCAATGATTCACGCATTGAAATACACGCCATGGCCACCGCTTATCCCAGTGGCGATGAAGGCCAGTTGATCGCACAGTTGCTGCACCGTGAAATTCCCCGCGGGGCGTTGCCCGCCGATGTCGGCGTGATTGTGCAGAACGTCGCCACCGCCTACGCCTGCGCACGCTGGATACATCACGGCGAACCGCTCATCAGCCGCATCGTGACCGTCACCGGACCGGGTATTCATCGACCCGGCAATATGGAAGTACGACTGGGTACGCGCATGAGTGACTTGATCACCACCTGCGGCGGTGATCAACATGCCTTGAATACAGGCATGTTGATCATGGGTGGCGCCATGATGGGCCGCGCTCTGGCGCATGATCATTACCCGATCATCAAGGCCAGCAATTGTCTGATCGTCGCAGCGCATGCACTCAAACCTGCCGCTGCCGAGATGCCCTGCATCCGCTGTGGCGAATGCGCACAGGCCTGCCCGGTTCATTTGCTACCGCAGCAGCTGCTGACTTACGCACGCAATGACAATCGGCACGCATTGCATGAACTGGGTCTGTCCGATTGCATTGAGTGTGGCTATTGCGACTATGTCTGTCCGAGTAACATCACGCTGGCCGCCCGCTTTTACGCCGCCAAGCAATACGCGCCAGACTGATTCATGCCTCTTGCCACCACCAATGCCCCGCATATTGCGCACGCTCGCAGTGTGCGTTTCATCATGGGCATGGTGCTGGCAGCGCTGCTGCCCGCGACGTTGCTGCATGTGTATTTTTTCGGCTGGGGCGTACTGATGCAATTCCTGCTGGCTGCTGGCAGCGGCCTTGCCTGCGAAGCCCTGGCGCTCGAGCTGCGCCACAGACCCATGTTCATGTATCTCAGCGATGGCAGCACGCTGGTCACGGCAGCCTTGCTGGCGGTTTCCATTCCACCCCTGACGCCATGGTGGCTGATCGTCAGCGCCATGGCCTTTGCCATCCTACTGGGCAAACATGCCTATGGGGGTCTGGGCTTGAATCCCTGCAATCCCGCGATGCTGGCTTATGCCGTGTTGCTGGTGTCCTTCCCGCGACAGATGACCAGCTGGCTGCCGGCTGCGGGTCCGCTGGAACTCACTTTCACGCAAACCTGGCAAGCCATCCTTACGGGCGAATTGCCTGCCATATTCAGTGTCGATGTGCTGTCGGGGGCCTCGCCACTGGCCGCGCTCAAATCCGGACTGGCGATGCGCCACACCATGGATGAAATTTTCGCTCAACCTGTATTTGGCGGTTTTTTGGGCGGTGAGGCAGGACGGGGCTGGGAATGGATTTCGATCGCTTTGCTGTTCGGCGGCGCAGTCATGCTGATGCTGCGCATTATTCGTTGGCAGATTCCGCTATCGATGTTGCTGGGACTCGGTGGCTGTGCATTGCTGATGCACTTGATTGATCCCGGCCGGCATGCCGGAATGCTGTTTCATCTATTCTCCGGCGCAACCATGCTGGGCGCATTTTTCATCGCCACCGATCCAGTAACGGCTGCCACCAGCGTCCGCGGCCGTCTGGTGTATGGCGCCGGCATCGGTGTGCTGACCTACGTGATTCGCGATTTCGGCAACTATCATGACGGTCTGGCCTTTGCAGTGTTGCTGATGAACCTGGCCGTACCGCTGATCGACAAATTCACCATCCCGCGTATCTATGGCGAGCTCCGATAACATATCCAGTTGGCCGCAACGCCATGGCAAGCGGCTGCTGATGCTGACCGTGGCATTGGTGCTGTGTCTGGTCGTGCTCGGCATCACTGCACAACTGACCGCCAGACGCATTGCCCGCAACGAACGCGCCTGGTTTGAAGCACAGATCAATGCACTGGTGCCCGGTGAACTGCATGACAACGATCTGCTCGCCGATAAAATCACCGTAAGTGCGCCGGAAACACTGGGCAGCCAGCAGCCTGTCGCCATCTATCGCGCGCGGCTCAGGGGCCAGCCGAGCGCCGTTATCATCAACTCGGTAGCACCTGATGGTTATGGCGGCCCCATCGAATTGCTGGTTGCAATCGACTACGACGGTCAGGTGCTGGGCGTGCACGTGCTGACGCATCATGAGACGCCGGGAATGGGCGACGCCTTCGCACAGACGGGCTCGACCTGGCTGGCTGCATTTCGCGGCCACTCGCTGAGCAACACCGACACGCATGGCTGGAATGTGCGCAAGGATGGCGGCCAATTCGAGCAATTCACCAGCGCGACCATTACGCCGCGAGCCATCATTCAGGCCGTGCAACGTACACTGGCTTTCTATCAACAGCAGCGCACGCAACTGTATCGGCTACCGCCCGAACCATGAATCGCAGCAGCACGCCATCACTGGACATTACCTGGCAGCAGCCGATGTTTCTGCTGCCGCTGTTCTGCGTGATTTCACTGCTGGGCAGCACCGGCTCGCTGACGACGGCGCTCGGCATGACCATAGTGATTGCCCTGACCACCTTGCTGTTCAGCATACTGGCGCATCTGTTGACCAGACTGTCGCCGGGACTGACCTCCACTGCCCTGTGGCTGCTGTGCAGCGCCACCTTGATTGTCCTGCTGGAAATGCTGTTGCATGCCTGGTTTTACGCACTGTATCGCCGACTTGGCCTGTTCCTGCCGATGAGCATCGTGAGCTGCCTGTTGCTGGCGCGTACTGAAATGCAGGCGTCAGCCATCACGCTCCGCACCCGTCTGCAGCGCGCCGTACTGATGAGCGTCGGCTATGCGCTGGCTGCCGTGGTGCTGGGAGCCGGACGCGAACTGGTCGGTCATGGTTCGCTATTTGCCGATGCCGGAGAACTGTTGGGCAACTGGGCAAAACCGCTGGAACTGCAAGTCTTCCGCAGCGACATGGGCTTCCTGCTGGCGGTGCTGGCGCCCGGCGCCTTCATCGCCCTGGGTGTGGGCGTGGCGCTTTACAACTGGTCATGGCAGCAACTCCAGACTCGTACTCATTCACAAGACCATGAATAAAACCCAGCGCACGGAATTGTTCAGACGCCTCCAGTCGCTCAATCCCCAACCGACCACCGAACTGGAATATCGCTCTCCCTTCGAATTGCTGATTGCCGTGATCCTGTCGGCGCAGGCCACGGACAAAAGCGTCAATTTGGCCACGCGCCGGTTATACAAGGTTGCCAATACGCCAGAAAAAATCCGGGCATTGGGCGTTGCCGGTCTGACGAAATACATCAGGACCATTGGCCTGTTCAATGCCAAGGCCAACAACATCATCAAGACCTGCCAACTGTTGATCGAACACCATCACAGTGAAGTGCCGCGCACGCGCGCCGCGCTGGAAGCCTTGCCCGGCGTCGGCCGCAAGACCGCCAACGTGATGCTCAACACCGCTTTTGGCGAACCGACCATCGCCGTGGATACCCACATCTTTCGCGTTGCCAATCGCACCGGTCTGGCGCCGGGCAAAAACGTGTTGCAGGTGGAAGAAAAACTGCTGTCGGTGGTGCCCGACGAATACGCACACGACGCGCACCACTGGCTGATCCTGCATGGCCGCTATGTGTGCAAGGCGCGCAAACCGGAATGTCCGAAATGTATACTCATCGACCTGTGTGACTTCAAACAGAAAACTCCCGCAGAAGACGCGCCGGCTGGCCTGCTGCCCGGCAAAAAGAAATCCACCCGGCGCAAGCGAACCACATGATCAAGTCGGCCACCCTCGAAGCTTCACTCGACAACTCCCTCGTTCGCGATCCGTCGCTGAGTCTGTTTCAGAAAGTGTTGCTGACCACCGATGGCACGGTAACGCAACTGCTGGAGCTGTACACCGGCCTGCCGCTGCGGGCGCACAAACTCGAACAGACGATATTGCGCAACGTGCATCCGCAATGGTTATTGACCGCCGGCGATGATCGCGTACTCAAGCGCACCATCCTGTTGTGCAACGATCAGCAGAATGCCCTGTATGCCGAATCGTTCTTTGCGCTCGACCGCCTGCCGGTCACCATGCAGCGTCAACTGCTGGAAAACGATCGACCCATCGGCCTGCTATGGCGCGCACAGCGCATGGAGACCTATCGGGAGATCGTCGCCTATCACCGCGAACCTGCCGGCCTGCTGGCGTCGCATTTTGGCCTGGGCGCGGATGAGGAATTGCTGTCCCGGACTTACCTGATCTATCACCGCCATCAGCCCATCGGCGTCATCACCGAAAAATTTCCTGTGAGCTATTACCGGAATTAAGCCAGGCAAGGACAGCAGACACTGCGCATTCACGCATAACGGCTACAATCTCCGCATCCATCAGCCGAGTCGTCCATGCCATTCTTTGCCCATCAAAGCCGTGAGCAGTTGCGCCAGATGTACTTCGATGCCTGGCAGAAACACTGCAACCGGCAACCCATGCAGCCGCTGGAGGCGCAGATTGCCGAGGCGATCGCCGCGCATCCCGAATATCACGCATTGTTCGCCGACGCGCAGCGCATGCTCGACAGGGACTGGCTGCCGGAGGGCGGCGCTGCCAATCCCTTTCTGCATCTGGGCATGCATCTGGCCATCCGCGACCAGATCGCCACCGACCGGCCGGCCGGGATACGCAGCGCCTTTCAGGCGCTGACAGCCAGATCGGCTTCCAGGCACGATGCAGAACACCGCATGATCGAGTGTCTGGCGGAAGCGCTCTGGAATGCGCAGCGTGCCGGCCTGCCCCCGGATGAAAGCGCCTACCTCGATAAAGTACGCAACGCATCCAGACAGGGCAGGCAGTAGTCTTCTCATGCTCGCGCCTGACTCACGTCCGCTCACGCCCGCACAGATCAGGCTGGTCACCTTCATTCTGGCGCCGGTGACGCTGCTGGTGCTGCTGGCATTCACTGCGGCGCGTTATACAGACACCAGCCTGCTTGCCGACTGGCTGGACAATCTGCACTGGACTGCCGCCTATGTAACCGCCGCGGCGCTGGCCTGGCTGGGCGTACGCTGGGCCGATGAGCAAACACGCTCTGCGCGGCGGTGGTTCGCCTATGGTCTGACTGCCAGTGCCTTGGGACAACTGGTTTGGGACGTACAAACGGCGTTGCAACACATTCCTTTTCCCGCACCGTCCGATGCCTTGTTCCTGTGTCTCGGTCCCTGCTGGGTATGGGGCATGCTGCATGCCGTGCGCAGCCACCAGGCACGATCAATCGGTTGGGCATTCATACTCGATGTCATTACCCTTGGCGTGGTGATACTGGCGATTGTACTGGCGCTGTATCTGCCTCGTTATGATGGCCCCGCAGGCATAGATCTGGCGCTCATGGTCGCCTATCCCATCAGCATGCTGAGTTGCGGCTGCCTGGCGCTGGTCCTGCTGCTCACCCTGCGACTCAAATTGCAGTATCAGTGGCTGACATTGATCGTTGCCTCGATCATCAACGGCATCTTGTGGATGCAATGGATTTATCTGGCACAGGGAAAGGGGGCCCAGAGCAGCCCCCTCTTGTATCTGTTGTTTTCCATCGTGACGCTGGCGCTGGGCGTGGGCGCTTTGTTATGGCGAGTGGAAAGTTCAACTGAGCCCGCCTATGAGCGCCGTTGCGAAGCCGTGCTGCGCATGCTGCCGCTGCTGGTGGTCGGCGCCGCCGCCGTGAGTGTCGGTCTGGCCTGGTCATTGCCAGGCGTGCCTCATGTGGCGGCAGTCGCCATTTACATCAGCGCCGCCCTGGTTTTCATCCTGGCTGCAATCCGTCAGAGCTTGTTGCTGTTTGAACGGGACCGGCTGCTGGCCATGGAAAAACATGCCGATGAACTGGAACGTACTTTCCAGACTCTGTTTCACATCACTCGGGGCGGCCTGGCGTTGCTGGATCGTCATGGCCGGTTCCTGGAAATCAATCCAAGCTGCAGCAAGCTGCTGGGTTATGACCGTGCAGAACTGCTGCGCATGACCATTCGCGATGTATGCAGCGAACAGACCCGCTGGCTGGCCGGTCACCTGGGGCTGGTCGATCAACTGGGCAACGGCGCATTTGAGACCGAATGCCGCTGCAAGGACGGTCATGCCATTCAGGTGGAAATGACCAATGCGTTGATTCCGGATTCAGGCGGGCAGGTGTTTGTGATCATCCGCGACATTACCGACAGTAAACGGGCCAGCGAGGAGATGCGTCTGATGACGCAACGTCTGGCCATTGCCACCCGTACCGCCGGCATCGGCATCTGGGAATATCAGCCGCTCAGCAATACCCTGGTCTGGGATGCGCACATGCATGCGCTATACGGCGTTCGTCCGCAGGAATTTCATGGTCATCATGAGGACTGGGATCAGTGCATACATCCCGACGATCAGACGTTGATGCGCCAGCAATTTGCCATCGCCATGAACCAACACCGCGAATGTCACGCCGAGTTCCGCATCATCCGGCCCGATGGCAGCGTGCGGCATATTGAAATGCGGGCTGACGTGCAACTGGATGCCGCCGGCAACGTGGAACGCATCATCGGCGTCAACTGGGACATCACGGCGCGCAAACAAGCTGAAACGACTCACCTGCGACTTGAAGCACAGTTGCGTCAATCGCAGAAACTGGAAGCCATCGGTACGCTGGCCAGCGGCATTGCCCATGACTTCAACAATATCCTCGGCGCCATACTCGGCAACATCGAGCTGGCGCGACAGGACATACAGGCCGGCCATCCCGCGCTCACCAGTATGGAAGAAATCCACAAAGCCGGACAGCGCGCCAGAGAACTGATCCGGCGTCTGGTTGCATTTGGCAAACCGCACGAGCTTGACTTCCGCGCCACACAACTCCCGGCAGTCATCGACGACGCCATGAAGCTGGTACGCGCCACCCTGCCAGCCACGGTGCAAATCCACTGTCAGTTCACCAGCACGCTGTCCCCGGTGATGATCGACAGCGCGCAGATCGTGCAGGTGCTGCTCAATTTATGCACCAATGCCTATCAGGCCATGGAGCAACAGAAGGGCCGTATCGATATCACGCTGGATCAGCAGGAGTTCACCACGGCAAATCTGCCCGACGCCGACATGAGAGAAGGGCGATACGTCTGTCTGCATATCCGCGATACCGGCGCCGGTATCGATCCTGCCATCGCCGATCGCATTTTCGAGCCCTTCTTCACCACCAAGGCGGTAGGCGAAGGCAGCGGCCTGGGGCTGTCCATCGTGCACAACATCGTGCGCAGCCATGCCGGCGCGATTGTCGTGAACAGCGAACCCGGTCAGGGCACCTGTTTTCATATCTATCTGCCGGCGGCCATGGACGCTGAACATCGCAGCCCGCAACCGCCTGTGATTGCCGGCAATACCGCACGCGGTTCGGGACAGCACATCCTGTACGTGGACGACGAGGAGTCGCTGGTATTCCTGACCACGCGCATGCTCGAACGTTTTGGTTACCGTGTCTCCGGCTACACCGAAGCGACTGCTGCATTGCATGCCGCGCTGGCCGATGACGCCGATTTCGATCTGGTCATCACCGATCAATCCATGCCGGTCATGTCCGGCACCGAGTTGGCACGGACACTGCTAAATGAACGTCCACATAGCCGCATCGTATTAGTGTCAGGATATTTGTCACCCCAGGAAATCGAGCGTGCCTATGCACTGGGCTTTCATGCTGTCATTCTCAAACCTGATACTGTTGACGAGCTTGCTGCCACCGTGCATCGACTGTTTTCTGCCTGAAGCATGAGCATATGTACGCTATGCCCGCGCGGTAATGTTCTGCTCGCGCTGCCAGACCAGATGCACGGCGGGTTCGCCGGCTTTCGCCGCAAACTCATGGCTGACCCACAGATCCGCCACGGCCATCAGCTTGTCGTCGGCATAAATCAGCGGCAGACGTTCACGCCACCAGGGCAGCACGGCGGACTCCTGCAACAGCTTTTTCAGGGCGCGATGATGTTTTTCGCCGGGCAGACGGATGCGCTCGCCGCCATCGCGGAACCTGACGTTCAACTGGGCAGGCAGGCGCGTACGGGCAATACCCGTGACATGACGAACTTCGCACGGCAACTCATGCGCCGATAGACTCAAACTGCCCAGCTCGCCGGGCAGCTGCAAATCCTGCTGCCAGCGCCAGGCAAGCTGCGCCGTGGCATCCCATTCGCTCAACGGCCGTTCGACATACAGCAGGTCGCGATGACGATGCACTTCGGCGCCGTGCCACTGTACGTAAGGCACACGATCATGCGCCGACTGCAGCATGTCATGCTCCAGCGAATGCAACACGCGCGTCGAGGGCATCAACACCTCATGCTGCTGCAGCCAGAAGCGCAACAGCGCATGGCGTCGCGACGCTGGCAGTTCACGCAAGGCATCGACGCTCAAGGCATCATCCACCGCCGCCAGCACATAGTCGGTTTCAGTCCAGTCATCGAGCAGGCTTTGCGCCTCCGCCAGATGGCCGGCGCTGCGCGATGCGGTACGGGCGATTGCCGGCCAGCGTGTCTTCAGCAGCGGCACAACTTCCTGTCTCAGGAAATTACGATCAAAGTGGGTATCGTGGTTACTGGGATCGGTGAGATAGGGCAATTGACGCGCCTGTGCCCAATCGTGCAGCGCCTCATGAGTGAAGCCCAGCAATGGCCGGACATGCCAGCCGGCGCCAAAGCGCACACAGGCAGGCATGGCAGCCAGGCCATCCACGCCCGAACCCCGCATCAGCGCCAGCAGAATGGTTTCCAGTTGATCGTCGGCATGATGCGCAGTAAGCAGTAATTCCCCGGGACGCAGCGCCGACTTGAACGCGGCATAACGCGCCTTGCGTGCTGCCGCCTCGACGCCCCATTCGCCGATATCAGTCACGGTCACCTGCAGCACCGTACATTCCAGTTGCAACTGCTGCGTCCACTGCACGCACTGGCGCGCCCATAGTCCCGATTGCGGATGCAGTTGATGATCGACATGCAGGGCGCGCAATTGCAGTTGCGGATTGTGCGTGCGCACCTGCTCCAGCACATGCAACAGCACCATGGAATCCGAGCCGCCGCTGAGCGCGACACACATGGCAGGGGAAGCACCGGCCGGCTGGATGGCGGTCAGCGCCGCCAGAAAAGCATTGATTGAAAATTCGGACATAGCATGACAGTTTGCCTGATGCACTGCCGGATGCCAAAACCGCATCAGTCCTATCGCAGCCGCACCTGCCGTCAAACGCACGGCAGCAATTGCCTGTTAAAGAAACTCTGAAGAACCGTCGCGAGCGAAGGCAGGTTGGACGCGACCGGAGCGCAGGAACCGGAGTTTATCGAGAATAAATGAGAATTCTGAGCACCGTACGCGTTCAAGATGTCGAGCGCAGCAGGTTATTCATAGGTTCCTTAACAGCCGGGTGGCGGCTGATTCAACGCCATCCAGTAAACGCCCAGACGCGCCACCGTTTCAGCAAACTCGCCAAATTCAAGCGGCTTGCGGACAAAACTGTTGGCGCCGTCCAGATAGCTGGTCAGACGATCCCGTTCATCGTCGGATGAAGTCAGGATGACAATGGGCAACAGGCGGGTACGTTCCTCGATACGCAGGCGACGCAGAACTTCCAGCCCATTGACACGCGGCAGGCTGATATCCAGCAATACCACGGCAGGCAGATCCGAGATCTTGCGATGGGCGTAGTCACCCACTCCGGCAAAGTAATCCAGCGCCTGCTGGCCATCGCGCACCACATCGACCTGATTGGCCAGGTTGACCTTGCGCAGCACGCGCAGGATCAGCTTCTCGTCCTGATCATTATCTTCAACCAGCAGCAGTGACTTATTCATGGGTTGCCTCTTTGCCGTGATCACCCAGACTGAAACAGAAACATGCGCCCTGGCCGGGGGTTGCCGTCGCAGTGATTTGGCCGCCGTGACGATGCACGATACGCTGGACCGTGGCGAGCCCGATGCCAATCCCAATAAACTCATCCTGACGATGCAGGCGCTGGAAGGGCTTGAACAGCCGATCCGCATGCATCATGTCAAAACCGGCGCCATTGTCGGTTACCCGGAACCAGCGCACGCCCCGGTTGTGCACGCTGTCGAAACAAACCGTTGCCGCTGCAACACGATGGGTATATTTCCAGGCATTGCCCAGCAGATTGCGCAGCACCAGTTCCAGCATGCGCGCATCGCCGAATGCATGCAGGTCCGGCGCCACTTGCCACTGCACCTTCCGTCCTGGTTCCTGCTGCTGCAATTCGGTACACAACCGCAGCGCCATCGCACTGAGATCAACGAAATTCCGCTGCATGTTGCCCTGCGTGCTGCGTGACAGCGTCAACAAACCGTCGAGCAATTCACCCATGCGGCTGCTAGCCTTGGTGATTTCCCCGGCAAAATCCTGCGCCTCTGCCGTCAGGCTGCTGGCGCAATCCTCGAGCAATGCCTGGCTGAAACCACTCAAGGCACGCAGTGGCGCTCGCAGATCATGCGCCACTGCATAGGCAAAGGCTTCCAGTTCATGATTTGCGGCGCGCAAGCCTTCTTCCGCCTTTTTCAGGTCGGTGACATCGGAAATCAGCACGTAAAAGCCCTGCACCGTTCCCTGCAGGACATCCGGCAGATAATGCACTAGGGTTCGCTGACTTCTAAGCCCATCCTTCGAATTGATCACTGCCTCGAATTTCTGGGCCTTGCCCTGCAGTGCCAGACTGATTTGCTCCTGACAATCTTTTAACAGCGCTTCGTCAAACACCTCACTGACGTGCTTGCCATGAATACTGTCCACATCCAGCCCCAGAGACTCCAGGAAAGCGCGATTGGCAAAACGGTTGCGCAAATTCCTGTCCCATGAAGCGACCATGGATGGCAGAGCATCGAGGATGTTTTGCAGATCATGGCGCGCCACTTCAAGCTGGCTTGTGCGCTCCAACACCTGGCGCTCCAGATTGGCGTTCAATGACTGCAACGCCAGTTCGGCCCGCTTGCGTTCGGTAATGTCCTGAATGGCGCCTTCAAGCCGCACCACCCGGCCCGCCTTGATGATTGGAATGCCCTGCGTGCGTATCCACTTCTCCGCATGGGTTGCCGTGGTCAGGGGCAATTCCAGATCATAGGGCGTGGCATGTTCGACGGCCTGTTGCACTGCCGATTCAAGCTGCCTGCGTGCTTCATCATTGAAAAGTGATCGCACCTCAGCAGGAGTCATGGCAACCTTGGGCGCCACACCATGAATGCGCGCCACTTCATCAGTCCACATGCCCACACCACTATCGACATCGAAACCCCAGCCACCCACCTTGGCCAGAGCGCTCATTCGATCCAGCAATATCCGCTGCTGATGCAGTTCTTCCTCGACCCGATAGCGATCAGTAATATCGACACGACTGACCAGCACCAGACCGGGGTCGCCATGCGGCGAAGGCCGAACCAGACTGCTCAGTACGTGCAGCCTGCTGCCATCCACTGCACACAGCTCCATCTCCAACAAAGCACTGCGTTCGCCCTGCGCCATGACGATCAGTTTCTGTACAAAACCCGCATGGGCCGCAGGCGTTGCAAACAACCACGCAGGCGACCCCAGCAACTGTTCCTTGCGCTCGGCGCGGAACACACGCAGCGTCCAGTCATTGACATCGACCACGCGCACCGCATTCAGCATGCGCGTCACGAATGCCGGATGCGTCATGCAGTACTGGGCAACATCATGGATGCCGGCCGCATGCAGCGTCTGCAGTTCGTGCAATGCGGCATTCCAGTCTTCCAGCCAGATCGATACCGGGGCCGAGTGATACAGGCCGCGAAAGCGTTGTTCGCTGTGCAACAAGGCTTCGCGCATGTCGATCCGTTCCTGGATGTCGGTATGGCTGCCGAACCATTTCACGACTGTTCCAGTTTTGTCACGCACAGGCAGCGCCTGCGTGTCGAACCAATGGTAGACGCCATCGTAGCGACGAATCCTGAAATCGATCCGCAGCGCTTCGCCGGTAGACAGCGAGCGCTGCCAGCAATCCATCAGACGCACCCGATCCTCGGGATGTACCTGGTAATGCCATCTCGTTCCCAGCTGCTGCTGTACCGGCAAGCCGGTGTAATCCTCCCAGCGACGGCTGAGATAATCGCAGGCGCCATCGGCAGTGCTGGTCCAGATCATCTGCGGTAGACAGTCGGCCAGCAGGCGAAAACTGGATTCATGCTGTTGATCACGTGCGAGTAATAGCAGTTCGCCTATATCCACGGAACCTCTCTTCAGGGATGCGACCACCCAAGACTATCCCGCAAGGGCCAACAAGGCATCGGTTTTGTCCGCAATCGCCTGGCGGATGAGTGCATCAGGCGACAGTCAGTGGCGCAAGATTGACCAACGCTTGCATCAGGCCCTAAGGTTATCGACGACAGGTGACGTTAAACAAGCAAGCAACCAACCGACTGCCGCCATCCGACCTTTCAATGGCCATACTGATTCCATCCTTGAACAGCTGCCTGCCCCACATGCATGCCGGCGAAAAACGCTTTGCGCAGCGACTGGAAACGCTCCTGGAGCCGGATACTCTGTGCTGGTACGGCATGGCGCTCGGCTCCACAACACAGCGGCCCGACTTTGTCATGCTGCACCCGCAGCATGGCTTGCTGGTGCTGGAAATCAGGGAATGGAAACTGGATGAAATCCTGGCGATTGGTCGTGTCAGTATCAGCCTGATCGGCAGCGAAGGGTGCAGGGAAACAGGCAATCCGCTGGAACAGGCCCGCCAATATGCACTGGGAATCCGCCAGGTACTGGAACACGACCGGGAGTTAAGGGTCACCGCTGAATCATTTTCGTCACACAAGTTACTGTGCCCCGTAGGTCATGGTCTGGTGCTCAGCAATATCAGCCGCAAGGAGTTTGACCGGGCCCAGCTTGGCGCCGCGCTGCCTGCCCTGCAGGTGATCTGCAAAGACGAAATGACCGAATCGACATCTGCCGGCGCGTTCCAGCAACGGCTCTGGCGCATGTCCGCAATTGAAAGCAGCACCGACAGCAAGCCGCTGAGTGCATTGCAGATAGATCGTATCCGGTATCATCTGTTTCCTGATATTCGCATCCGGCAAACTTCCCTGTTTGCCCGTACCGCGACCGATGATGTCGGCGCGATGTGCGTCATGGATTTGCATCAGGAGAAACTGGCGCGCAGTCTGGGCGACGGTCATCGGGTCATTCATGGCGTGGCCGGCTCCGGCAAGACCATGATTCTGGCTTATCGCTGCGCGCAACTGGCCAAGCGCACCGGCAAACCGATTCTGGTGCTGTGCTACAACGATTCGCTGGCCGCCCGATTGGAGCGACTGATCACGGATCGCAGCCTGGTCGGTCGCATCATCGTGCGTCACTTCCATGGCTGGTGTCTGGATCAATTGCGGTTACATCGCATCGAGCAGCCGGCAACCGGCCCCGGTTTTCCCGGCCGTCTGGTGCGTGTGGTGACGCAGGCCGTCGCGCAGCAACGCATTCCGGCTGCTCAATACGGCGCGATGCTGATCGACGAAGGCCATGACTTCGAACCTGAGTGGTTCAAGCTGTTGTCGCAAATGGTCGATCCGGTCAGTAATTCGCTGCTGTTGCTGTACGACGATGCGCAATCCATTTACGGCAAGAAACGTTCGCGTGATTTCAGTTTCGCCAAAGTGGGCATTCAGGCGCGCGGCCGCACCACCATCCTGCGCGTGAACTATCGCAACAGCAGCGAAGTGCTCGACTACGCCTATCGCTTCGCCAGGGATGTGCTGATACCGGAGGAAAATACTACTGAAGAAGATGCAGTGCCGTTCGTGAATCCGCAAAGCGCAGGCCGCCATGGCACAGCACCGCAACTGACTCAATGCGCCTCGCTGGAGGATGAAGCCAGTCATATCGCGCAACAGCTAAAGGATCTGCACGCACGGGGATGCCCATGGAAAGACATGGTTGTGCTGTATCCCGCACGGTTTGTCGGCGAGGCACTCGCGCAGCAGTTGCAGACACAGCAGTTGCCCGTGGAATGGCTGCAAGAGCCAGGGCGCGGTCCGCGTTTCAATCCGGATGCAGACAGCATCAAGCTGATGACCCTGCACAACAGCAAGGGACTGGAATTTCCCGTAGTGGCCATTGCCGGTCTCGGCTTCATGCCGTATCAGGAAGATCAGACCATGGAAGATACGCGGCTGCTCTATGTGGGCATGACGCGCGCCGCAGAGCGGCTGATCCTCACCGCGCATCGCAGTTCGGAGTTCGTCAAGCAGTTGCTGAATCCGCAGCCGGCGACATCAGCCAGGTGAGTCAATCCGGCCATTGGAAAGCGACCGCACTCACGCAAGTTCAGCGCCTGAAATTCATGTTGATAAAATCGCTTCCTAGCTTTCGCTGTAAGCGCCGTAGCCGCGCAGACGCTCGTAGCGTTTGGCGACCACAGCTTCAATCGGTTGTGCTTCAAGTTCGGCAAGCTTGCCCAGAATCGCGGCCTTGAGCGTTTCGGCCATACCCTGGGGATCGCGATGGGCGCCGCCCAGCGGTTCTTTCAATACTTCGTCTACCAGCCCCAGTTTATGCAGACGGTCTGCCGTCATGCCCATGGCTTCGGCAGCCAGCTCCTTCTTGTCAGCGCTCTTCCACAGGATGGAAGCGCAGCCTTCGGGAGAGATCACCGAATACACACTGAATTGCAGCATGGCCAGATGATCGCAGACGCCAATGGCCAGTGCGCCGCCCGAACCGCCCTCGCCGATCACCACGCTGATGATCGGCGCTTTGAGTTCGGCCATGATGAACAGGCTGCGGGCAATGGCCTCGCTCTGACCGCGCTCTTCCGAGCCCACGCCGGGATAGGCCCCGGGCGTATCTATAAAAGTGATGATCGGCATCTGGAAGCGTTCGGCCATCTGCATCAGGCGTTGCGCCTTGCGATAGCCTTCGGGCTTGGGCATGCCGTAATTGCGGCGCACCCGTTCCTTGGTGTCGCGGCCTTTCTGGTGTCCGATAATCATCACCGCCCTGCCGTCCAGACGGGCAATACCGCCGACAATGGCGGCATCGTCGGCATACATGCGATCGCCATGCAGTTCATTGAATTCCGTGCACAGCATGCCGATGTAATCCAGGGTGTAGGGGCGCTGCGGATGACGCGCCAGCTGCGTGATCTGCCAGGGCGAGAGATTGGCGAAGATGCTGGTGGTCAGGACGCGGCTCTTGGCGCGCAGACGGGAAATTTCTTCCGCCAGACTGACTTCAGCGTCATTGGTGACGAATTTCAGCTCATCAATTTTGGCTTCCAGCTCCGCAATGGGTTGCTCGAAATCCAGAAAATTCATGGTCATAGCATCTCAAGGCCTGAAAAGGAGGCGCGACAATAGCGGAGATTGCCGTCTGAAACCAGTCCGTAACCGGACCACGCGCGTAACGACCCCGGGCCGAACCTGAACGAAAACCCCATGGCCGATCCACTGCCATGCATACTCAGTGGCGGTATTGGCAGCTCACTACAGATCCGACATGAACACGCCTCAATCGCAGGGCTCCGCCATCTGGCATTTATTCGTTCCCAAGCTTTTCACGGTATTGCGCCAGGGCTATGGCCTGGGCAATTTTCGTCACGACCTCATCGCCGGCCTCACCGTGGCCATTGTGGCCCTGCCGCTGGCCATGGCGCTGGCCATCGCCAGCGGCACTACGCCTGACAAAGGACTGATCACGGCTGTCATCGCCGGTTTTCTGATTTCCGCCCTGGGTGGCAGTCGTTTTTCCATCGGTGGCCCCACCGGTGCCTTTGTCGTGGTGGTCTATAACGTCATCGACAAATTCGGTTACGACGGCCTGCTGATCGCCACCTTGATGGCCGGCGCGCTGCTGATCATGGCCGGTCTGGCGCGACTCGGCACCTGGATCAAGTACATCCCGGAACCGGTGGTCACCGGCTTCACCTCCGGCATTGCGGTCATCATTTTTTCCAGTCAGGTAAAAGACTTTTTTGGCCTGTCCATGGACAAGGTACCCGCCGGATTTCTGGAACAATGGTCGGCCTACTGGCAGCATTTCAATGGCGTCGACGCCAAGGTGCTGGCGGTATCGTCCGCCTCTCTGGCGCTGATTCTGCTGTTGCGCCGCTATGCGCCGAAGCAGCCCGGTTTTTTGTACGCGATAGCGGCGAGCGCTCTGGCGGTCTGGTTGCTCAAACTGCCGGTACCCACCATCGGCAGCCGGTTTGGCGCCATCAGTGCCAGCCTGCCCGCCCCCAGCCTGCCGACTGTCTCATGGGATGAACTCAAGTTGTTGTTCCCCAGTGCATTCACGATCGCGTTTCTGGCGGGCGTGGAATCGCTGCTGTGCGCCATGGTGGCGGATGGCATGACCGGTCGCCGGCATCGTTCAAACTGCGAGCTGGTGGCTCAAGGTATTGCCAACCTGGGTTCCGCCTTGTTTGGCGGCCTGCCGGCAACCGGGGCGATTGCCCGCACCGCCACCAACATTCGGGCCGGCGCCTTCTCGCCGGTGGCCGGGATCCTGCATGCAATCCTGTTGCTGATCTTCATGCTGGCCTTGAGCGGTCTGATTGCCTATGTGCCGCTGGCCAGTCTGGCGGCAGTACTGTTCATGGTGGCCTGGAACATGAGCGAACAGGAACGCTTCCGGCATTTGCTGCGCGCTCCCCTGGGCGATCGCGTGGTGTTGCTGCTGACTTTCGCACTGACCGTCCTGGTGGATCTGACCGTGGCCATCGAGGTGGGTGTGGTGCTCGCAGCCGTGCTGTTCATGCATCGCATGGCCGAAGCCGTCGCCATCCAGACGCACCAGAGCCTGATCGAAAACGATCAGGATGATTTCACGCGCGGCAAGGAGCGCAGCGCCGATCCCAGAGCGCAAATCCCCAAGGACGTGCAGGTGCTGGAACTGCACGGTCCCTTTTTCTTCGGCGTCGCCAGCCGTTTAAGCGAAGTGCTGGATCGCGTGGGCAAGTCGCCACGGTTGTTCATCCTGCAAATGAACCGCGTGCCTTTGATTGACGCCACCGGCATCGGTGCACTGAAGGAACTGCTCAAACGCTGCGAACGTGACCGGACCAGGATGATCCTGTGCGAACTGCAACCAGCAGTCCGGGAAACCCTGGAACAGATGGAGTTACTGGCAGACCAGCGTTTAACCGTGTGCGGCAGCCTGGCTGAGGCGCTACAGTACCGGCCTTGATCCAGTTATTTCAAAGACGCATCGCCAGCCAGCAACCATGCAGAGGGATGCGCGGTGAAGCCGATCTTCGGGTAGTAAGCGACCGCCGCAGGCGCCGCCAGCAGGATGATTTTGCACTTTGGACCCAGTTGCGACTGGGTCACACGGATCAATTCCTTGCCGATGCCCTGATGCTGATAGGACTCATCCACGGCCAGGTCGGACAGATAACAGCAATAGGAAAAATCCGTGACCGACCGCGCCACTCCCACCAGTCTGCCGGCATCCCAGGCCGTGCACAGCAGATTGGCATGCTTGAGCATGTCGGCCATGCATGCCGGATCGTCGATCGGACGACGCAAACCCAGCGTCGAACGTTTGAGCACATCCGTAAATTGCGCAACGCTGATAACCTGATCGTGGCGATATTCGATATTCATACCGCTACTTTTCAAGCTCCTTGCGCAGATGCACCGGCTCGACTTTCTTGCGCAACCGGATGTTGAGCATCTCGACCACTATCGAGAAAGCCATGGCGAAGTAGATGTAACCCTTCGGGATGTGGAAGCCGAAGCCTTCGCCCACCAGCGCAGTGCCGATCAGGATCAGGAACGACAGCGCCAGCATCTTCACGGTGGGATGACGATCCACAAAGTCGGAAATCGGCGCAGCGAGGAACATCATCACTGCCACTGCGGCTATCTCCGCCGCAATCTTCTCCTGCACATGATCGGCCAGACCCACCGCGGTAATCACCGAATCCAGCGAGAATACGATGTCGATCACCGCAATCTGAATGATGGTGCTCAGAAATTTGGCGTTGCCCTTGATTTCGTGCCCATGTTCTTCGCCTTCCAGGCTGCCATGGATTTCCATGGTGCTCTTGGCGATCAGGAACAGCCCGCCACCCAGCAGGATCAAATCGCGCCCGGAAATGTCACGCCCCATGATGCTGAAGAACGGCGCACTCAGCCCCATCACCCAGGTAATCGACAGAAGCAGCGCAATGCGCATCAACATCGCCAGCGCCAGACCAATGGTGCGCGCCCGCGGCCGTTCGGCTGCCGGCAGACGCCCCACCAGAATCGACAGGAAGATGATGTTGTCGATGCCCAGCACAATTTCGAGCAGGGTCAAGGTGCCAAAGGCCAGCCATACTTGCGGGTCGGTCAGTAATTCGATCACGTCATTACAATCCTGAAGCTACGCAAACATTCTGTTCACTGGATTTTTGCTTCACTCATCACGGCTGGCCGGGCGGCCAGACCATACCGAGGCCAGCACCCCTGTCAGCAGGCACGACAAAATCACCAGCAGGGATAACAGATTGGATATCTGCACATGGTGATGCAGCATCATCTTGATGCCGACAAAGCCGAGAATGAACACCAGGCTGATTTTCAGATACTTGAACAACGCCATCAGTCCCGCCACGGCAAAATACAGCGAACGCAGGCCGAGAATGGCAAAGGCATTGGAGGTGAAGACGATGAACGGATCCTGGGTGACGGCAAAGATTGCCGGAATGGAATCGACCGCAAATACCACGTCCGCCAGATCCACAAACAGCAGCGTTACAAACAGCGGCGTCGCCGCGCGCTTGCCGTCGATGCGGGTAAAAAAACGTTCGCCATCCAGCTTGTCGGTGATCGGATAGACCTGCCGGACCAGACGCACCAGTACACTCCTGCCAGGATCGTACTCGTCATCTTCGCTCTTGAGCATGCGCGCCGCCGACAGCACCAGGATCGCGCCGAACACATAGAACATCCAGTCGAAGGCGTGAATCAGGGCGGCGCCTGCAGCGATCATGGCGCCGCGCAGGACAATGGCGCCGACAATGCCCCAGAACAGCACGCGGTACTGATAGACAACCGGCACCTGCATATAGGTGAAGATGATCGCAATGACAAAAATATTATCGACCGACAGCGACCATTCCAGCACATAACCGGTAATGAACTGCACCACGGCATCATGTCCGGTAACGGCAGCCAGCAGGTCGCCCCTGCCAAACCACTGGTATTCGTACAGTCCGTACACCAGACCGCCAAAGCCCAGCGCCACCAGTATCCAGATCAGAGTCCAGCCCAGCGCCTGATGCACGCTGAGCACCCTGGATTCACGATGCAGCACGCCCAGATCAAGTCCAAGCAGCAACAGGTAAATGGTGAAGAACCCGACCCAGACTAGCAGTGGCATCAGCGGCCTCGAAGTGATTGCCGGTCGATATTCAAACCGGCAGGCAAGCAGTGGCGGGACAACAACATGTTGCCAAACTCATCATGCATGAAAACATTCAGAAGCAACGCATCAACAGACAATGATCAAGGCAGGCTGTCTATCTCCGCCTTCTCTTCCGCCGGCGGCATCAGGTCAACAGCGCTGAGCTTGAGTTCCAGCGCCATGGCGCCGGCCACATAGATCGATGAGTAAGTACCAACCAGGATGCCAATGGTCAGTGCCCAGGAAAAACCCTTAAGCGTTTCGCCACCCATCAATAACAACACCAGTACCACCAGAAGGGTGGCGCCTGAAGTAATGACCGTACGCGACATGGTTTGATTGATGGACGCATCCAGTATTTCTTCGGAGCTCACACGGCGCATGGTCAGGAAGTTATCGCGCACGCGATCGAACACCACCACGGTGTCGTTCAGGGAATAGCCTATCACCGCCAGTATCGCGGCCAGCACCGAGAGATCGAAAGTGATCTGAGTCAGCGCAAAAAAACCGAGAATGATGATCGGATCATGCAAGGTCGCCACCACAGCGCTGATGCCCATCTTCCACTGGAAACGAATCCAGGTATACACCCCCACCAGAATGAAGGTCAGCATGACCGCCAGCCCTCCCTGATTGGTCAACTCCTCGCCTATCTGTGGCCCAACCACTTCCGAACTGCGTAGCTGCACACCGGGCACAATGCCTTGCAGCACTGCTGTCACTTCGCGACTGACCACGTTCACATCCTGATTCTTCTCAGGCAACAAACGCACCATGACATCGGTCGGGCTGCCGAAGGTCGTGACCACGGCTTCATGACCGGCTTTTTCGAGCGCTGCGCGTGTTTCCTGCACATTGGCCGTTTGCGGATAGGCAAACTGCATGACCACCCCGCCAGTGAAGTCGATGCCCAGATTCAGACCGCGCAGCGCCAGCAAGGCGATGGAAGCCAGCAAAATCAAGGCAGACACGCCATACCACATGCGACGTGTATGCATGAATGGATAGGTAGTGACCTTGTGGAAAAATTCCATGTGCCTAGCCTCTAAATGGATAATGATTCAATCTTGCGTCTGCGGCCCCACACGAAGTGGACCAGCGCACGGCTGCCCACCACCGAGGTGAACAGCGAAGTGAGAATGCCCAGCGTCATGACGATGGCGAAGCTCTTGATGGTGCCGGTGCCGAAGGCATACAGCACCACGCCGGCGATCAAGGTCGTGACATTGGAATCGGCAATGGTGGCAAAGGCCTTTTCAAAGCCCGAATTGATGGCCGCCATCGGCGACAGGCCATTGCGCAACTCTTCACGAATGCGTTCATAGATGAGGATGTTCGCATCCACGGCGATACCCAGGTGGAACACCACAGCGGCAATACCCGGCAGCGACAGCGATGCCTGCAGCATCGACAGCAATCCCACCGTCAATACCAGATTGGACAACAGCACAGCATTGGCCACCCAGCCAAAGGCACGGTAGTAGAACGCCATGAAGGCGAACGTCAACAACAATCCGACCAGCATGGCTTTCACGCCCTTGTCGATGTTGTCCTGCCCCAGGCTGGGACCGATCGTGCGTTGTTCCACCATCGACAGCGGCGCCGCCAGCGATCCGGAACGCAGCAACAACGCCAGATCCTTGGCTTCAGTAGCCTGCAAACCCGTGATCTGGAACTGCGAGGAAAATACGCCCTGAATGGTCGCCACGCTGATGGCATCCTCTTCGGTGCAATCGTTATTGACTCGGGTGCCCTTGCACACCTCGCCTTCGGCCAGGCGTTTTTTCTGTATGTAGACCGTGGCCATGGGCTTGCCCAGATTCTGCTGGGTGGTCTTGAGCATCTCCTGACCCGCACGCGCATCCAGCTTCACGCTGACCGCAGGCCGTCCCTCAACTATGGTGGAAGTGGCATCAACCAGTTGATCGCCCGATGCGATCACGTCGCGTTTGAGCAAGACGGGTTGACCGCCTTCACGCATGGTATAGAGCTTCGAGGACAATGGAATGCGTCGGGTGCGCTGCGCTTCATAGGCATCGTTGACCTGATCGACCAGACGAAACTCGACGGTGGCCGTGGCGCCCAGCACGCGAATGGCTTCATTGGGATCGTCCACACCCGGCAGTTCCACCACGATGCGATCCGCGCCCTGCTTGGTCACCGTCGGCTCGGAAATGCCCAACTGATCGACACGGTTGCGTAAGGTCAGAATGTTTTTTTCCACGGCCGTCGCCTGACGCGCCTTGAGCGCCATGTCGGTATAGCGCACCGCCAGAGTGGTTCCATCGGCAGCGGTCTGTGGTTCGATCAGCAGGCTGCCATCGCTCGGCGTCAGTGCCTTGACCGCCCTGGCAACGTCATTGACATCGCGCAAGGCAACACGCAACAACGTGCCTTCGGTAACCACGCTGACATAGGCAATGCGTTCGTTGCGCAGCGTGGTGCGCACATCGCGTTCCAGACTCTGCAAAGCCTGGGTCACGGCGCCGGCGGTATCCACTTCATAAACAAAGTGCACGCCCCCGCGCAGATCCAGTCCCAGGCTCATCGGCTTCAGACCGGTCTTGCGCAACCACTCCGGCATGCTGGATACCCTGGACAAGGCAATGGTGTACTCGCCTGCGGAGCTGCTCTGAATGAGGCTGCGCGCCCTGGCCTGATCGGCTTCATTGCCCAGACGCAACACCAGCCGTCCATCCTGCAGATAATCGGCACCGGGCTGAATGCCCTGCGTCTTGAGCAGATCCAGAATACGCTGCTCGGCGGCGGCATCCATGGCCTGCCGATCTGCGCGCGACAATTGCAGCGCCGGATCCAGACCAAACACATTGGGCAAGGCGAATACGGTGCCCAGTACGAGCACAGTGATCACCAACCAGTATTTCCAGGTTGCAAACTGGTACATGAACAGGCCTCCAGGCCACCCAGACGAAGGGACGGAGCTTGTTGTTAATTGCTCTTCAGCGTGCCCTTGGGCAACACCTGCGAAATGGTGCTGCGCTGCACCTTGACCAGCACATTGGAAGCGATTTCCACCGTCACGAAATTGTCGCCCACTTCAGTGACCTTGCCGATGATGCCGCCAGCCGTCGCCACCTCGGCGCCCGTTTCCAGCGCTGCAATCATGGCCCGATGCTCCTTGGCGCGTTTGCTCTGCGGACGAATCAGCATGAAATAGAACACCACGAAGATGAGCAGCAGCGGCAGCATCGACATGATCGGGTTGGGTTGTGCGGCGGCGCCAGCGGTCTGGGCTGCGGCAGTCGAAATGAACCAATCCATCCGGAGTCACCTTTTGATAAATATTGGCCGTATCGGCGCTTCTGAGCCGACCCCAAGCGGAGCCGGAATAAAAACAAGCGCGGGATTATACACAGGCATGCCGACTGCAACCCCGTCGTCACGCACTCGGCCGTGACTGCTTGCGTTGCTCCAGCCATTCGCGCCAGATGGCCAGCGACACTGCCAATACCACCGGACCAATGAACAACCCTACCAGACCGAACGCCAGTACGCCTCCCAGCACACCAAAGACCACTAGCAAAAATGGCATTTGCGTGGCATTGGAAATGACCAGTGGCCGCACCACATTGTCAGCCCAGCTCACCACCGCGACCCCCCAGATGGCGAGACTCACTCCCGCCACAATATGGTCGGTAATCAGCAGCCATAATGTCAGGCTGACCCAGATTACCGGCGCGCCAAACGGCAGCAATGCAGCCAGCGTCGTCAACGCACCCATCAAGGCCGGCGCACGGATACCGGCCGCCCAATAGCCCAGTCCGGCAGCCACGCCCTGCGCCAGCGCCGCCAGCACCAGTGCATATACGACGGCCTGCGTGGTATCGCCCACCGCCTTAAGATAGTCCCGCACACGGGGACCGAGCAGCCCTTCCAGAACCAAGCGGAATTGCGAGAAGAAGCGTGCGCCATCGCGCAGGAAAAAGAACATCGCGAACAGGGCGATGAACAATTTGGCGACATTGCGGCCCACGCCACCGACCACACCTGACATTTCATTGGCGGAACGGGACATCCAGTTCTGCAGGCTGGTCTTCAGACTGGCCGGATCAGCAGTCAGTTCGGTCCAGCGCTCGGCCAGCCACGGTCCCAGCACGGGCAGGTCCTGCAGTGCTGTCGGCAACGCCGGTTTGGTGGCCAGCAGATTTTGTACTTCGCGATAGGCTTTGACGGCTTCAACCTGCAACGTCATCGCCAGCCAGATCAGGGGCACCACGATGATAACCGACACCAGCAGCGTAGTGACCAGCGCCGCCAGGGATTGCCGCCGCCGGATAATGCGGCTGACACGGATATGCAGCGGCCAGGTCACGTAGGCCAGGATCGCCGCCCAGATGGTCGGCACCAGAAACGGCTGTAACACCATGTAGGTGAGCAACAAGATGCCCACCAGGACTGCAGCGACAATGCCACGCTGAAACCAGGGTGCTGCAGGTAAATCAGCCAGCATGAGAAAGCTCCTCGCCAGTCGCTTGCTTGCCACCACGCTTGCGATAAAACTCGGCCACATAGGCCTCCAGCCCATGTTCGGCAATCGCCTGACGCAGTTCGCTCATCAACTGTTGGTAGTAATAAAGGTTGTGAATGGTCGCCAGTCGCGCGCCCAGAATCTCGGTGCAACGATCCAGATGCTTGAGATAGGCCCGCGAATAGTAACGGCAAGTGTAACAGCCGCAGGTTTCATCTATGGGACGGGTATCTTTTTCATACGCCGAATTGCGGATGCGCACCACGCCGGTGGTGGTGAACAAATGGCCGTTGCGTGCATTGCGCGTCGGCATCACGCAATCGAACATATCCACGCCGCGATGCACGGCTTCGACGATGTCTTCCGGCGTGCCCACACCCATCAGATAACGCGGGTGCTGTTTCGGCATGAATGGTTCCAGTTCTTCCAGCACCCGTTCACGTTCGGCCCTGGGCTCGCCGACTGCCAGCCCACCGATGGCATAACCATCGAAAGCAATGTCCGCGAGTCCTGCGAGCGAAGCCTGACGCAGCGGCAGGTACATGCCGCCCTGCACGATGGCGAATAACGCATGGGCGTTGTCCTGACCATCGTTCAAGCGATCGAATTCATCACGACTGCGACGCGCCCATCGCAATGACAATTCCATGGACTTGCGCGCCCCGTCTTCCGTGGCCGGATAGGGCGTGCATTCGTCGAAGATCATGGTGATGTCTGAATCCAGATCGTATTGCACCTGCATGGAACGCTCGGGCGTCAGCTCCACCAGATCGCCATTGACGGGCGAGCGGAACTTCACGCCCTGCTCGCTGATCTTGCGCAGTTCTTTCAGACTGAACACCTGAAAACCGCCTGAATCCGTGAGAATCGGCTTGTCCCAGTGCATGAAGCCATGCAGGCCGCCATGCGCCTTGATCACTTCCATGCCCGGTCGCAGCATCAGATGAAAAGTATTGCCGAGCACGATCTGCGCGCCAATGGAGTCCAGTTCCTCCGGCGTCATGGCCTTCACCGTACCGTAGGTGCCCACCGGCATGAATGCCGGCGTTTCCACCACGCCGCGCGGGAAGATCAGCCGGCCCCGGCGGGCGCGACCATCAGTAGTGAGTAGTTCAAATTGCATAGTAATGGAGGGCTATAGCTGTGGCCGGAAGTCTTGTCTTAATTTCTTACCTACAGCCTGCGGTCTACAGCCTGTAAATCCGGCTCGATAAACATGGCATCACCATAACTGAAGAAGCGATAGCGCGCGGCCACGGCATGACGATACGCCGCCATCATGGTCTCATAGCCACCGAAGGCGCACACCAGCATCAACAGCGTCGATTCCGGTAAATGAAAGTTGGTAAGCAAGGCATCCACCACCTTGAAGCGATAACCGGGACGAATGAACAAACGCGTCTCGCTACGGCAGGGCTGCAAGGTACCTGATTGCGCGGCTGTCTCCAGACTGCGCACCACGGTGGTACCGACTGCAATCACACGCCCGCCCCGTGTCCTGGTTTCAGCGATGGCTGCACAGGTGGCAGCCGACACCTGCACGACTTCCTCATGCATGCGATGCACATCGAGATCATCGACGCGCAGCGGCTGAAACGTGCCTGCCCCCACATGCAAGGTGACAAAGGCAGAACGCACGCCCAACGCCGCCACGCGCTGCAACATGGCCTCATCAAAATGCAGTCCCGCAGTGGGTGCGGCCACGGCGCCCAGCTCCCGGGCATATACCGTCTGATAACGCTCGACATCGTCGGCTTCGGCGCTGCGCGCTATGTAAGGTGGCAGCGGCAAGGCGCCATGTTCCAGAAAGAACGACAGCGGCTCGACACTCAGCTCCAGTTCGAACAGGTCTTCGTGGCGTGCAATGAACTGCGCCATAACGCCGCCCGCCAACTGGATCGGCGCATCGGCCCGCAAGGGCTTGCTGGCATGAACATGCGCCAGGATGCGTCGTCCCGGCAGAATGCGCTCCAGCATGATCTCAACCCGACCGCCGCTGGGCTTCACGCCAAACACCCGCGCCGGAATCACCCGCGTGTCATTGAATACCAGCAGATCGTCAGGTTTGAGCAGCGACGGCAGCTCAAGAAACAGCCGATCAAGCCAATTACCCGTCCGGCCATCGATGTGCAATAGACGACTGGCCGAACGCTCAGGCTCGGGATGCTGGGCAATCAGCTCAGTGGGAAGTTGGTAGGAAAAATCGCTGCGACGCATGGGGCGCGCACGGTAGCAGGCCAGGCAGGCTGACTCAAACTGATCACCAGCATGGTTGATGTATTCATCAGCTCAGCATCATCGAAACCAGGGACAGGTCAAAGAATGGCGTCACTTGAAACATGGAAAAAATCTTTGCCAGTCCGGAGAACATCACTATACTTGCCGCCCCTGAAAGCCTGAGCCGCCGGTGTGGCGGAACTGGTAGACGCGTCGGACTCAAAATCCGATTTTGGCAACAGAGTGTGGGTTCGATTCCCTCCACCGGCACCAGACTTTCATCCGAAGACGTCCCAGAACGTACAGAAAACCCGATTTCATCGGGTTTTTTCGTTTTCAGGCCGGGAGCTTCCATGACTGCAGCATGCCAATCTCATGTGAGTACGCGCACAAATATCCTTCGGATAACCTTAGATCGCCGGGTGACCACCTGCGTGAACGCTTTGACGATACGTGCCTGCTCCCATTGGATTACCTGATCGAGCACACAATCATCGACGAGTGACTTTTCCTCAAATCAGGCGTGAAATCAGTGGATTCTAGCTTTGCAAGCTGGCTGTAATTACTGCTGCTTTACTTGGAGATAAATATAAGTATACTTATTATTAGCAAGCTGCTACGTTGAGCATGTTGCTCAGGGGTTAAAGGGACAAGCCTGATCAAACCAAAACTGATTATTTTTCATATTAAAAACGCCTGATTACATGGGCACATACTGATAAAAGCTGCCATGAGGAGACTGAAGCAATGAGCACCGAACTTGGGCGCGTCGAAGATCTGCCAGCAGATTATTTCAACGGGCTGGTCAACCGAAATCTGATGCCGCTTTGGCCCTCGCTGCGCGGCGCACTGCCCTTCGGCAAACCGAATCGCAGTACTCTGCCTACACTGTGGCGTTATGCTGACGTGCGTCCGCAACTGATGCGGGCAGGCGAGCTGACCCCCATGGAAAAGGCCGAACGCCGCGTATTGGTGCTGTGCAATCCTGGACTGGGCCTGGAGAATCTCAAAGCCACGCCAACCATTTACATCGGCTTGCAGCTGATTCTACCCGGTGAGTCGGCGCCCACCCACAAACATACGCCCTCTGCCGTGCGCTTTGTGATTGAAGGCAGCGGCGGGTACACCGTGGTGCGCGGTGAAAAACTGCCCATGGAGAAAGGCGACTTGATCCTGACGCCGCCCGGCCTGTGGCATGAACATGGTCATGAGGGCAGCGGGCCAGTCGTCTGGCTGGATGCACTCGATCTGCCGGTGGTGTTAGGCATGGAAGCATCTTACTGTACCGATGGCAACGGTTCTCAAACCATCACCGATCCGAAAAACTCCGGCACGGTGCGCTTCCGGCAGGGCGGCGTGATGCCTTACAAGTCACTTCAGCGCGTACGTGAAGACTATCCATTGCTGCGGTTCCCATGGCACGAAGTGAAACAGACTCTGGGAGAACTGGCGTCAGTGACACCCGCCAATGAAGCAGTGCATCTGGCCTACATCAATCCGGAAACCGGACAAGAATGCATGCCGACCTTGGGATTCTCCGCTCTCATGCTGCGTCCCGGCGAAGAGCTGCGTCTGCCGCGCCGCTCAGCCTCAGCAGTATTCCATGTGGTGGAAGGCGAAGGCACGGCCCTCATTGATGGCGTCAGTCAGAAATTCACCGAAGCGGATACCCTGGCAGCCCCCACCCACGCCGAGATCACTCTCGTCAATGCCTCTGGCAAATCGCCGACCTATCTGTTCATGGTCGATGATGCGCCATTGCACAGAAAGCTTGGCTTTTACGAAGTCTTCAATTAATTGGAGGAGTCCCCAGTGACCCAGTATCTTTTTACTCCGCCTGACATCGTCGCCGCGCCGATTCGCGGTCGCGGCGAGAGCTTTCCGGTCCGTCGCATTTTTTGCGTCGGCCGCAACTACGAAGCGCACGCCAAGGAAATGGGTGTCGCGGTGGACCGTGAAGCACCTTTCTACTTCACCAAAGCGGCCAGCGACTACGTGCCTTCGGGCGCAACTGTCGCGTATCCACCCGGCACGAAAAACTACCATTACGAAATGGAATTCGTGGTCGCCATTGGCAAGGCAGGCTTTCGCATTGCCGCTGACGATGCGCTGAATCATGTATTTGGCTATGCCTGCGGCCTTGACATGACCCGTCGCGATCTCCAGCTTCAGGCCCGCGAGAAACAACGGCCCTGGGACTTGGGCAAGGATTTCGAAGAGTCTGCCGTCCTGTCCGAGATCGTGCCGGCGTCAGAGATCGGTCATCCGGCTAAAGGCAAGCTGGAGCTATGGGTGAATGGAGCGATCAAGCAGTCTTCGGATTTGAGCCTGCTGATTCATTCCGTGCCAGCGCTGATCGCGCATCTGTCAGGCTTCTATCATCTGCAGCCGGGCGACCTGATCTACACCGGCACGCCGGAAGGTGTGGGCGCAGTCGTGGCAGGCGACAAGCTTGAAGGCCGGATTGAAGGCTTGGGCACCATTACATTGACGGTGGGTGCTGCAGAATAGAGATGTTTTTTGCAGCGTAAAAAAGCGCATGGCATTAACAGCCATGCGCTTTTTGTTTTTCAACATCCTTGGGCATGCCGAAGCTTCGACATCGCCTGTCAGGCCACTAGTGAGAAATCTCCGGCTTCACTGAAGCCGAGTTGGCATAGGGAACGAGGCCAAGAATGGCAACCGCTGCGCACAAGGCAGGGATTGCGCTCAGGAAAAAAATGTTCTGTATCGACACATTTTTACTGATCAGCACGCCTGCAAGTACAGGACCGATAATCGAGCCTACGCGGCCGATGCCCAATGCCCAACCAACCCCCGTGGAACGAGCCGCTGTCGGATAAGACATGGCAGCCACTGCATTCGCGGCGGTCTGCCCGCCGATCACGCCAAACCCGGCGCCAAAAACCACCAGCATCGTCAGTGGAATACTGCTGCTGGCGAAGATCCCAATACATGCAATGCATGCTGCAGCCAACAAATAGGCTGGAACCATCGTTCGACGTGGCCCGCTGCGATCAAGCAACCAACCCAATGGCAATGGCCCGCAAAGCCCGCCTACTTGCAACATCGTGCCTACCAGGATGGCGGTCTGCACGCTGGCTCCGCTGGCATTCATTGCAGTGGGCAGCCAACTGACCAGCAAATAAATATCGAGAAGGCTCATAAAGAAGACAACCCACAGAAGGAGCGTATTTCTGGTTTTCCCTTCACGAAAGAGCTGGCTGACCGACATACGCGGTGCTGCCCGAGTGGTTTCCGGGGATGCCGGGAATACCTGGCTTTCCTGAATCTGTGCAGATGGATCGATTTTATACAGCAGACCGGCAACCTTTTTCCATTCGCTGCGCCGCAATACAAGAAAACTGATTGATTCAGGCAACAGGAAAAAAACCACCGGTACGATCAGTATTGGCAATACTCCGCCCATTACAAAAACAGCCTGCCAACCGTACTGGGCAATCAGTTGAGTGGATACCAGTCCAGCAAAAAGAGAGCCCAGGGTAAAACCGGTAAACATCATCATGACCAGCAGTGCCCGATGCCGTTGAGGCGAATACTCGGAGGTCAGAGAAATGATATTGGGCATGCAGCCACCCAAGCCGACGCCAGTCAAAAAACGCAGCAGCAGCAGTCCATTGACCGTGGAGACCCCGGCAGTGGCGAGACTGAAAAGACCGAAAGACAAGGTGGAAATCAAGATAACGGGTCGTCGGCCGAATCGGTCAGCCAGTGGCGCAAGCAGCAAAGCGCCCAGCATCAATCCGATCAGTCCGGCAGAAAATACCGAACCCATCTGCCCCGGCGGAATCTGCCATGACTTGATTAAAACAGGCGCCACATAACCGATGGCCTGCGCATCAAAACCATCAAGAAATGCCAGGCAAGTACAGATGCCGACAACGACTTTCTGAAGGGAACTGAGTGCGTTCCTGTCAATGAAATCCCCAACTTTGAATGTCTGATCAGTCATGGTTCTCTCTGTCTTATTTATTCTGTATGAGATATGCGCGCCGAGCTCTGCCACTCCTCAACGCACGGGTGCCAAAGCAGACTTCACTGTCTTTAATCTTCAACTGTAATTTTTCTGCCAGCGTGTATCACATCAAGCCCCAATGCATCGGATCCTCCAGGAGCCTCGGGTCCGAAGACATCCAGCCGGTCATGGGGTTAGGCAGTAAGTTTTTAAAGAAATCCATTGGAGCAACGCCTGCATAGGCCCCCTGTGCATACAGCAGCGGACTGACCTCCTTCTCCTGCAGGCGCACGCCCTGAATTTCACCAATCAGGATGCGGTGCGTGCTCGCGTCCACTACCTGGCTCAGGCTGCAATCGAAAGCCACCACCGCTTTCTTGAAAACCGGCGCACCGGTCGCCAGCGTGTCCCACAGCCCCTCAATAAACCGTTCTTCCGGCGGAATCGGGCTGGCGAAGCGATTGGAGGTTTCCACGTCTTCCACGGACAGCACATTTACCGCAAAACGCTGCGCCGCCTGAATGGCGGTCCAGGTGCCGGTGGCGCTGTTGACGCAGGCGAGCAAGGTGGGCGGATCGGCCGATACCGAGCACACCGCGGTCGCCGTCAGTCCAAACCGCTTGCCATCCTCGGTCGTGGTGGTGATCACGCATACACTCGCCGCCAGACAGCGCATGCCGGCTCTGAAGGAATCACGGTCAATGGTCATTTCTGAGTACGCCTGAAAATTGTCTAGTAATAAGCTGCTGCAATGTTTCTTCAAGCAATATCCGGCCGGCACGACCGGCGGACATCTTTCAAACGAAACATTCCAATATATTAAGCATCACGCTTCCTGCTTTTGCCTCACTCAAAGACCGGAAAAATCGCATTGCGCATTCAGCGCAGTAACCAGCTTCAAGCAATATGCAGTCGCTATATAAGGGAAAATGAGCGATATTTTCAATCATTTTCGGGTTACGACTTGTATTTATCAGGCTTGCTGGTTCGCGTGAGGCATTTCGTGAAGATACGCGAAGATATGCGAAGATGCGCTCGGTGCCATCTAATGGCTCTACAATATTTTATTAGACGCACTCAAAACTGGAGCTGCTGCCACCGCCCTGCGGAGCCTGCGTCAAAGAAAATCAACCATTGTGTGACGCCAACTGGAACAAGCGGTTATCTCGTCATCCAAGAGACAACAAATAATGAAATCCAACCGTATGTACCTTCGAGTGTTTTCGATTGTTCTGGCCCTGCTGGGACTTACGTTGCTGGTCGGGGGAATAAAGTTATTCGCCCTTGGCGGTTCATGGTGGTACGCCTGCTCAGGGGTCGTCTTGATCGCATCGGCGACTTTGCTTTGGCTGGGTAATCGCTGGGGATCATGGGTTTATGGCTTCATGCTTGCGTATACGTTGGCCTGGTCAATTTGGGAGGTGGGTTTCAATGGCTGGGCTCTGGTTCCCCGCCTGGCGGCGCTCACGGTGCTTGGACTGTGGTTCTTGACACCCTTTGTGCAGCGCGGGTTGATCGCTGGACCACCGCCGTTTTCAGGTAAGGGCCGTGCCTTGAAAGCAGGCGCTGCAGTCTGGACCTGGGGCGCGATCACGCTGGCCGCAGCGACAGCGATCGGTATTGCACTGACTCATGTCGGTCCCGTCATCGCACAGGATGCACCTGTTACAGAAACAGCCAGCACTGCTGCGGCAGGCGAGTGGCGCCACTACGGCAACGATACGGCTGGTACACGTTACTCAGAACTCACGCAGATCAAGCCCGACAATGTCGAGCATCTCAAACTGGCATGGAGCTTCAGAACCGGCGATATCGCGCAGCCGGGACAGGGCTACAGCTTTGAAGCCACGCCCCTGAAAATAGATCATCTGCTGTATTTATGCACACCCAGCGGACAGGTATTCGCCCTTGAGGCTGCCACGGGCAAGGTCAATTGGCATTTCGATGCCAAGAGCGATGTAGAGGGCGTTAGAGCTTTCACTTGCCGCGGCGTGTCCTATTACTCCACTGGCTTGATATCGGGCGAATGCGCTCAGCGTATTTACGTTACGACGCCGGATGCCAAACTGTGGGGCATTGATGCCCTGACCGGCAAACCCTGCGCGCAGTTCGGCGAAGGCGGCGCCGTCGATCTTCTGGCAGGCCTGGGTGAAGTACCCAAAGGCATGTATGCCGTCACCTCCCCGCCTGTTGTGACGCATGGCAAACTGATACTGGGCTCGAAGGTGCAGGACAACATATCCACCGACATGCCATCCGGAGTCGTTCGCGCCTTTGATGCGGTGACCGGGAAACTGGCATGGGCATGGGATGTCGGTCAGCCTGATCGCAGGGATGCCCCCCCTCCAGGCGAAACCTATACGCGCAGTACACCCAATGCCTGGGCGCCGTTGGTTGCCGACGATGCGCTTGGGCTCGTCTATATCCCGACAGGCAATCCCGCAGCCGATTTCTGGGGCAAAAAACGGCGTTCTTTCGATGAACGTTACAATGACGCACTCGTTGCTGTGGATGTCAGCACCGGAGAGACTCGATGGAGTTTTCAAGCTACCCATCATGATCTTTGGGACAACGATCTGGCCGCCCAACCCGTGCTGGTCGACATGCCCACCGCGCAAGGGGTGGAGCCCGCTGTCATCCTGGGCAGCAAGCAAGGCGACATTTTTGTTCTCAATCGAAAGACAGGCGAGCCGATCGTACCCGTGACTGAGAAGCCGGTGCCCGGCTCCAGCAATATTGGCGAAAAACTCTCTGCCACGCAGCCCGCGTCCGCACTGGCTGTAAATCCCGGCCCATCGTTGCTGACGGAAGCCGCCATGTGGGGCGCCACCCCCATCGATCAGATGTGGTGCCGCATTCAATATCGACAGGCGCGTTATGAAGGACCTTACACGCCAAACGGCACCGGACAGCCAACCATCGTGTATCCAGGGCCATTCGGCGGCATCGAGTGGGGTGGAGTCACGGTTGATCCGGTTCGCAAGATACTGATCTCCAACCCCAGTGCCATGCCTTTCCTGGTCAAGATGGCAAAGGTTCGCAGCTCGTCTGACCCGATACAATCCGGAGCAAACAAACAGTACGAACCGGAAGGCGTACCTGCAGGACTTCGCGAAATGAAAGGGACCGGCTATGCAGTTTCCTTTGAGGGCTTTTTGAGCCCGCTGAAAGTGCCCTGCATGCAGCCACCCTGGGGCAAGCTGTACGCAATTGATCTGCAGACCCATCAGGTCATCTGGGAACGTCCCGTTGGCAGCGCCCGTGATACAGGACCATTGGGCATTGCCAGCCATCTGCCGCTGCTCATCGGCACACCGCAGATTGGAGGAACCATCATTACACGAGGCGGGTTGATTTTTTCAGGCGCAACCCTGGATCAGTATTTCCGCGCTTACGATGTGCAGACAGGCAAGGAATTGTGGAAAGCACGCCTGCCGGCAGGCGGCCAGGCCACACCGATGACTTATCAAGCGGATGGCCGTCAGTTCGTCGTAATATCCGCCGGTGGACACGGCATCCTGGGCACCAAGACCGGCGACCATGTACTCGCCTATGCATTGGACTGAAAGGCAATTAACGACTCACCAGAACTGCTTCCGGCTTTAGGAAGGCCCAGATAATCTCCCATGCAGCTGGACCTCGGCCAGGAATGGCTTGCTGTGCCGAAATCACCATCCGGTCAGGAGCAGTCATTGATCGAATACACCGAGCATGTGCAAGCCAACTTGCGTCTGTCCTGTCAGATCAAGGTCACCGCAACACTGCAGGGCCTGGCAGTAAGAATTCCGGAAAGCCAGCACTAATCTGATAGGCCAGCCGGAAACAAGGTTTGAGCTGCATCAAGCCGCTGATGACGCAATAACAACAGCGCCGCCACCCCACTGATAAAAATCACCGGCTCGATGGCCAGCAACACCATTCTCGAATCATGACCGGCAGTCAATATCTGACCGGCCATCAACGGACCGGCAATCGAGCCCAAACGGCCCATTGCTACGGCCATGCCACTGCCCGTGCCACGCACTGTTACAGGGTAGATATCCGGCATCAGTCCATACAAACCGACCTGCGCTGCCAAAATGAATGTGCCTACCAAAAACGATGCCATCGCGGCCACAATCTGGAGATGACCCACAAGCGCCAATGCACCGATTGCCAGCGCCAGAATAAGATAAGTCAGCATGAGCGCACTATTGCGATAACCACGATCCATGACAGGACCAATCCACCATGAGCCGATACCGCCGCCTATGCTGAACAACACCAGCAATCCGGCTGCATTGGCTTTGTCGAAACCGATGCCGACCATCAGCAATGGCAACCAGTTGATGATGAGATAAAGAACCATCACAGTAAAAAACAGCGCGCCCCACAATAAGATGGTTGGAATCGTTCGCTTTTCACCGAACAACGAAAACCAGAAGCCTGCCGTCTTGGCCTGCTGACGCGCGACATGCGCCGCTTCATGCAGACCACGCACCATCAGCACCGCGATCACTACCGGCATCAATCCGCCAATATAAAAAACCATGCGCCATTCAGCAGGCGCCTGCATTACCACCACACCTGCAATGGCTGCGCCGATGGGAACGCCCGCATACATCATGCTCACAGCCGTGGCGCGGCGTTGTTCACTGACTGACTCAGCCGCCAATGCGATCAACGTGGGCATTGCACCTCCCAATCCCAAACCTGCGGCTATGCGCACCGCCAGCATGGAAGTGAAATCGAAAGCAGCGGCTGTGCCGAATGTAAACAAGCCAAACAACAGCATCGAACTCAACAATACCCACTTGCGTCCATAACGATCCGCAAGCCATCCTCCTGTCATCGCGCCTATCAGCAAGCCCACCAGGCTGGAACTAAACACCATACCCATCTGTGCAGGAGAAAAACCGAATGCCGCAGCCATGCTGGGCGCGGCCACGCCCAGTGCCTGAAGATCGAATCCTTCGACCATGGCAGCGGCAAAGCATAGTGCGCGATTACGCACATCAAGATTTGGTCGAATCGACATGATTCCTGCGTTACTCATCGCGGACTGATGAGGATCTTGAGCGCCTGACCGGCGGCGGCCGCTTCGAAAGCGGCTGGCGCTTGTTTGAGAGGCACGATGTCACTGATGACCGGACGGATATCCAGTTTTCTGTCAATCAGCAGCTTGGTGGCCAGCAACCAGGTCGAGAAAAACCGTCGTCCATGCAAGCCTTGAATGGTCAGTCCCTTCATTACCCACTTGCTGAAATCAGTATTACCGGCATTTTCCGGCACCGCCAACAAGCGCAACTGACCCCCATAGGCCAGGGCTTCGCCGGCCAGCGCCAACGATGAGGCCACACCGGAATATTCAACGAACACATCGGTGCCCGAGCCGCGAGTCATCTGCCGGATTTCTTTCACTGCATCAATGTCAGCAGGGTTAAGGATTGCGTCAGCGCCGAGGCGTTCGGCTGCTTGCAGGCGCAGGGCATTGACATCCAGCGCAATGACACGATTGGCGCCCAGCGCTCGGGCAACGGCGACGTTCATCAAACCAATCGGTCCGCAACCACTGATGACAACGTTCTGACCGGCCACACCTGTAGCCGCCGTAGAGGCATGTACGGCAATACCGAAAGGCTCCATGATGGTGCCGATTTCATCGGGCAGAGAGTCGTGCAATTTCCAGACGATGCGCTCCGGCAACACCACATGCGACGCAAAGCCGCCGTTGATGTGAATGCCGGGATAGCGGGTGTTCTCGCACACATGGGCAGCTTCATTCAGGCAGGCATAGCAACGCCCACAAGGGATGTGGCTGTCCACGGTGACGCGATCGCCCACTGCCGCACGAGTCACTCCCGCACCGATCTCCACTACTCTGCCTGCCAGTTCATGTCCGAGTACCACGGGCAGCCTGGCGTAACGCATGAAAGGCGACCAGTGATACAAATGCAGATCGGTGCCGCAGATCCCGCCGTAGGCGATCTCGATGCAGATTTCGCCAGGACCAGCCTGTGGCATGGCGATCTCATCCAGCGAAAGACCGCCAGGCTGGGGAAGGATTTTTCTGAGAGCCAGCATGTTGCATTACACCGAATAAAAATCCAGCACTGTAGGAATGCAATCATTCAGCACTACTATTTTTTTGCGGGTAATCTTCCACTGATCGTCCTGCCTGACCAGATCGTACGCATAGCTGCCAAAGAACTGATCGACCTGCTGCAGGCGATAGCGCAATGTCTGGTAGCAGGCGTCCACCGAGACTTGATTAGCGCCGTTCGCTCTTACCATCACGTTAGTAACCAGATGACAAGTTCTCGGTAAAGGCGTCGAAGCCGAGGAACGGCCGGTCCGTACGCGATAGACGCGATCTTCAAGTCCCTGGCGAGACGAGTAATAGATCAACGACAACTGGCTGTCGGGATCGTCGGTGAGTTCATGCTCCGAATCCCAGGCCGGAATCCAATAGGTCGCACCCTCGACATACAGGTTCAACCACTCGTCCCAGCGTTGCTCGTCCAGCAGGCGCGCTTCCAGATACAGGAACCGGGCCACTTCACTATGCAATTGTTGCTCACTCATGACTCATCCCCTCGCCCCGGCATTCATCAGCTTGATCCATTGCCGGTATTGCCCTTCATAAACTACTTCGTCATCCACCCAGACACCGCTCTTGACCGGTTTCAGGTCAAGCGCACGGGCATGTTCATCCGCACCGGCCACTTCGTGCGCCGTGCCGCGGCTGATGTCGCTCCAGGGAGAATGAGCGCCCATGAAACCGTTCTGGGAAGCCGCAAATTCCGACAGATCGTCCGGCGTAGCCATGCCGCTGGCGTTGTAGAAATCTTCGTAGTAACGAATACGATTGCGACGATCCTCGGCAGGTTCACCCACGGGTGCAATGCAGAAAATCTGCACTTCGGTCTTGTTCACCGACAAGGGACGGATCATGCGCACCTGCGTGCTGGGCGCATCCATGATGAGTACGCTCGGGTAGATCAACAGATTGCGCATGCGCTCAAAAATCCATGTCGCCCGGATCTCTCCGACGCGAGTAGTGACCTCAGCACGCTGTCCCACATTGAAACGATCCTGCGCGTTGGTCCATTCGCCCCAGATCAGTGAATGGCCGTTGCCCAGATCATAACCACCACCCTTGATTTTCGAGGAATTGGCCACGATATCCATGGCCTTGATCGCTCCTTCTTTTGTCTTGGCAGACTCCAGACGATGCCGGATGGTGTCCAGGAAATTCCCATGAACAGTACTGGCGTGATAACCGTCGACACCGTTCTCTGCCTGCATCTTCCAGTTGCCATCGTAGGTGTAACTGGAATGTCCCTTCAATATTTCCAGCCCCTGCCCGCTCTGATCAACCAGCAGATCGAGAATGGCGGCGGCGCTGCCCAGATAGTCCGTCAGGCTTTCAATATCCGGATTCAGGCAGGCGAAAATGAAGCCGCGATAACTTTCCAGTCTGGGTACTGAAGTGAGTCCCAGCAGTTTCTTGTCGAAGTTTTTGGGATAACCGCCGACGCTCTGATCCTTGACGCCGACCAGCTCGCCATCGGCATTGAAGGTCCAGCTGTGATAGGGACACACGAACATCCGGGCATTACCCTTGGCTGTGCGACACAGCGTAGCACCCCGATGTCGGCAGGCATTGATGAATGCCCGTACCTCGCCGGCCTTGTTACGCACCACCAGCACCGGTTGCCGACCCACCTTGGTAGACAGGAAGTCGCCATGTTTGGGAAGTTGGCTTTCGTGTCCAACGTAAACCCATACCCGTTCCCAGATGGATTGCATCTCCAGCTCGAATATCTCCGGGTCTGTATACAGATCGCGACGCACGCTGCGCGAATGGTCCGCACTGACCCTCAGAAAATTGTCGAAATTATCGTGTGTGTTCATGTTGTGAACCTCTTATCCCGTCATCAAGCCCCGCCGGAGACGATCATGCTCCAATACTTGGCAAACAACCGATCCGTTCAGGTATGGATTAGAACGATTTTTTAACTTCCAGATACCAATTGCGGGGGCGCGAGTAAATGATTTCCGCATAACCCGCTGAAGTTGTGAGCGAAGAATTACCGGCCACTGGATACAGCTCATCCGTGGCATTCTCAACACCCAGATTCAGGCTCCACGCTCTTTTAATGTCCTCGAATTTCAACGAAGCATTGATGATGCTGACCGACTCGTTTTGGGCTACTTCAACGCTGTTGGCGGCATCAAAGAACTGGCTGCCGGTGTAGGACCAGTTGATATGAGGCGTGAGTTCATAATTGACGGAGGGATGGAAAATATAAGCAATGCCAACATGGCCGGACCATTCCGGCGTGAATGGCAACGAGTTATTCGGACCAACCGTTGCCGTTGTGCCAGGGATAAAAGCGATTTTGTCGATTTTGTCATGCAGATAGCCGACGCTGGCGTCTATGGTCAGATTTCTCGTTGGCACATAAGTCAGTTCCGTCTCGAAACCGCTGATCGAAGCGCTGCCCGCATTGAACAGCAGCGGCACGACGCCCAGACGGTAAGTCAACTGCATGTCTTTATAATCAGTCGTGAATGCGGACGCTCCTATGCGCAGCACATTGCCTATATCGGCCTTCAGACCGATCTCGTAGGTGTTGGCAGTTTCCTCGCCAAAGGGAACATACTGATAATTCGGCGGCGGATTGTTGTAGCGCTGATTGAAACCGCCACTTTTGGTGCCTTGCGACCAGCTTGCATAGGTCATCAAGGAGGGATTCCATCGGTAACGAATCGATGCCGAGCCAATCGTGGATGTGAAATTTTGTTTAAACCGATCACGCACGATGGTTAGAGGAGGCGCCGTGGTTGGACAAGGATCCGGGACAGGTTGCGAGCCTGGCGTCAGATTGATCAAACAGCCTTGTACTCCCTTGGTTTCGTCCGTATAGCGAATCCCTCCCGACAGACTCAGGCTGTCCGTCACATCGAAGGTCCATTGGGAAAAAAGCGCCACGCTTTCTGTAGTCAGGTTAACTATGCCGACATCTCTGGACGGGGAAGTGCCGTTCAGTACAAATGGGGTGGGTGGCGAAATGGTCGCAATCAACTCGTCATCACTTTCCTCATTGAAATAGTAGGCGCCTACGACGCCATTGGTTCTGCCTATATCAATAAGGGCCTGCAACTCTTCGCTGAATTGCGTACTTTGACTGTCAATTGCAGTATGAAGAATAGCCAGGGGAGTATTGTCTGCATCGCGCGCACCCGTCCATTTGAGATCACGATATGCAGTAATCGACTTCAGGGTGGACCAGTCCGATGATTCCCATGCCAGGTGAATGGACGCTCCCCAGTTCTCCATGGTGCTGCCCAGTTTTGCGGTGCCGCCGTTGGTGAAGGGGCCACGCGCCTGAAAATCGTTGGCGCAACGCGGATCATTGATCATGGGAACAGGAATTGGCGGCGGGAACACTGCGCCAGGGCAGCCTGCACCCACGCTGGCCGCGATCGGAAATACTTGTGCCTCATTGATGGATTGAAAAACGAATGGTGAACCGTGCTCGTCAGAATTTGTATAGTCAGCTTTAAGCAATACATTGAGAGAGTCGGTTGGCTCCCATTTCAGCTTGCCGTTCAGGGAGTACGAATTTGTATCACCGAGATCCAGTCCATCGTAAGCACGCTTGACGTAGCCATCGCGCTTCTTCAATCCGCCGGAAAGCCGTGCGGCAAGATTGTCTGCCATCGGCAAATTGATAGCGGAAAAAGCTTCGATCAAATTGTCAGAGCCAGTCTTTAGACGAAAATCAGCAGAAAATTCCCGCCCCGGGTCCACTGTCTGCAGAAGCACGGCGCCACCAATGGTATTGCGGCCAAACAATGTGCCCTGCGGGCCGCGCAAAATTTGCACGCCGGCGATATCCCTGAATTCCATCACCCCGCCTACCGAACGCCCCATGTAGACATCGTCAATATAGATGCCTACGCCTGGATCCACCGCAGGGGTGGGATCAATCTGACCGATGCCACGAATGAATACCTGTGCAGCAGAGTTATTGCCGGAGATTGGCGCATAACTGGCGAACTGCAGGCCAGGAGTGACCATGTCGAGATCTTCGGTACCGTTGATCTGCTGACGTTCAAGTCCTTCGGCAGTCAACGCGGTAATGGATACGGGCGTATCCTGAAGCTTTTCTTCGCGACGACGGGCAGTTACCACTATTTCTTCCAATGCCCCAGAATCGAAAGGGTTGACCGCCTGTTCTTTGCCGCGCTTGACAGATGGCTGGACGGGTTCGTTTTGAGCCAGGCGCAACTTCGTTTCGGAGATGTTTTTCAGGTTGACGTTGGATGCCGAAATGGCAACCGTTCTATTGCCAATGACGTCGTACCGCAAACCAGTGTTTCCAAGCAATTTGTCAAGCGCTTCCAACGGTAAAACATCGCCTTTGATCGCCGGACTGGTTTTTCCGGAAGCAAGGGATGCTTCAACAGCAAGTTGCAATCCAGCCTGGTCGGCAAACTGGCGCAATGCTGCCGCAAGAGGCTGGGCAGGAATGTCAATATGGGTGGCAGATTCATTCTCGTATGCAGCAGCAGTGCCGCTCATGAGAATAAAGAGAGTCAAGAAAATTGTTTTATAGCTCACTTTGTATTCCCCCTCGTTTTATGGCTGTCATTGCAGCGAAGAACGTTCCCCTTCCCCGCTGAATTTGTTGTCAGTATGGATATGACTGGAATGGCTGCTTATTGGGACACCATTATTTTCAGGGTGCTACTCGCGCCGCAGGATAAATCTGTTGTTTATTTGTTTTATCTGTACACCCTGGCTGTGCTGCAAATATTTTATGAGCGCACTTGGGTCGTCGGCATCAAATACGCCGCTGATACGTAAACCAGCCAGTTCAGGGTCCTGCACCTGCATCTGGATGCGGTTGTAGCGGTTAAATTCCTGAACGGCGGTATCTAGCCGTTCGTCATCAAGAGCAATGCGCCGCTGTATCCATGCGGTCGCCATCTGGATGTCGGGATTCATTCGTGGCACGCCAATCCTTCCCTGAGCGCTTACGTCAACGGATTGCTGAGGAGTGAGATCGACGCTGGCGCGCGTCATCCTGTCTTTATGGTTGTTGTCGCCGTCATCAATGGCTGATGCCACCCTGACCCGTCCTTCCACGACCGCAACCTGCATGCTTGCCTGACGGTTATAGACATTGAATTCCGTGCCCACAGCACGTACGACGGCGAAAGGCGTTTCCACATCAAAAGGTCGGGTTTTATCATGGGTTACCCGGAAGAATGCTTCCCCTTGTTGCAGCTTGACCAGACGTCGATCGTTCTCGAAACGAACCACTAGTTTTGACAGTGTGTTCATTTGCACTACGGAACCATCCGGCAATACGACAGAACGCTGCTCACCACGCTGGGTTGCGTAAGAGGCATAACCGGCGTTCAGGCGTGGCCATGCGAACAGCAACCCGATCAGAATGAAACTGGCAGCCAGGGAAACGGCTACATACCAACGTAACCGGTTTACCGAGACCGGACTTTTTGCAATCTCGGTATGCTGGTTGGTATCGACTTGTCTCAATGCAACAACGTTCGCTTCTTTGGTGCTGCGTATAGCCTCAATTAGTTCCGTACTGGATTGCTTTGGCCATACGGCAGACGAATGAAGCATCGCCCATACTTCTGCAACATCCAGGTATTCCCGCACATGTACAGGCGATTCAGCGAGCCATGCGGAAAATCGTTTCCGATCTTCGTCGGACAGGTCCTGGTCGCGGAGTCGATTGAACCAGTCCACTGCTTCCTCAGCCGTTTTCATGGCTCTGCCCCTGAATCAGCCTTGAAATCGCGCAGACGTTTACGACAAAGGACGACGGCTTTATGGAGATGCTTCTTGACCATGGACGCTGATATGCCTGCCTGGGCACCAATCTCGGCACACGTCAAGCCATCGCGTAAATGCAGGATCAGAACCGAACGGGGCAAAACAGGCAAGGTATCGAGAACGGCATGCAACCGGGTAGCTGCTTCTCCTGACGCTGCGAAATCAAATGGCGTGTGTTCCGTAACTGGCGTGTCTTCCAATGGAGTTTGCCCATGCTGGCCCTGCTCTCGAAGTCGCTGCTCCCACAGCAAATTACCAGCGATGCGGAAGAGATATGCCTCCGGGTTCTGCAGGCGATCCGGGTCGCTCAGCCGGATGAATCGCAAATAGGCCTCTTGCGCGATGTCCTTGGCATCCGCATCGCTGCGCAGCCGATGTCGCAAGTAACGCAGCAGATCGGCGCCCCGGGTCTGGTAAAGCCGCGCTGCAAGGGCAGTTGCTTGATCGATCCGGCTCATACAGTTGGTTGGTGATTTGTCTCGCCGCAGGAAATATGGCTTATCCACAGTATATGACTGGAATGCCGAGGTATTGGGACACCACTTTTTCCATGGATAGAACCCAGCCCGGCATCATCGGCGGCGATGCTCAGTCCAGCGCCTCGACCCTGATGAGTTGCCCCGTGTTTTTGTTGGGCAGCCATATAGTGGTCATTTTTGTCGAGGGATCGACCACCACTTTGCGTGCGTCGTAGTAGACCGGCATCAGATACAGCAGTACCTCGCCGGTTTTCGGATTCAACCGGATCAAACGATCGGAGCCATTGCTGGATACCCAGATGTTACCCTGCTTGTCGGGTCTGGCGTAGTAAGGCGCAATGTATTGGGTGGAAACAGGAAACTCCCGGATGGTTTTCTGATCCGCGTCAAACACGCCAATGTTGTCCGCATAAAACTCCCCGAACCAGAAGCGGTTTTGGTCATCCGTATAGCCACGGCGTGGAAATGCCCACGGGGTCGGCGTTGGATAGAGTGTCGCCTTGCCAGTGTTGGCATCGACGCGCACGATGTTGGAACCAAATGCATCCGTGCCAATGAAGTTATCGTTGGCATCCCTGTCCATCATGTAGCAGTAATGCTCAGCACCCAGGCGAACCGGATCCTGCGGCGGTGGCAGCCCATCGAACAACGGATAACCACCGTCTACCTTCCCGGTGGTGACATGCAGGCGGAATGCCTTCTGCCCGCTCAGCGTACCATCGGGATTCTGTGTATGCCCGGTAGTCCAGACCGTATGGTCGCCGTCACGAAATGGGCTGATGAAAAAGGGGCTGACTGCCGGGGAGATCGGCAAATCAAACGTCGACCAGGTTTCCGTCTTGACATTGAACCTGGCCATTCTGGTGCCCCCTACGGCAGCCCATACATCGTCATTTGAATCGACCTGAATGTCCTGAACACCCAGTCTGCGCGGTAACCCGAATTGCGTGGCTGGCAGGTAGTTGGGCGCCTCCCATTCGCTGAACGTACCGCTTCGGGGATCAAGCTTGCCGATATAGTCCCACCCGGAATTGCCGTACCAGACATTACCTTTTGAATCGACATCCAGATCGTGAATCACACTGGGCTGGCGTGGAATGGGATAGACAGTAACGATTGCACGGGTCGCCTTCCCTTTCGGGCGAGGCATGGTCTGCAAGGGATATGTCCACGTCTTTCTCCCGCCACTCAGATTGATCGAGGCAAGGTATTCGGCCAGACGCTTTGCCTCAAAGCCGCCGTAGACTCCATAGACCAACCCCTCGACAGGCTGAGGCGGCATGGTCACCTGCGGCCGATCAGCGGAAGCATGATCGGAGTCGTAAGTCATCATGCGCTGAATCACCGAAAGAAATTCATCGGCAGTGTGGGTCGAACGCATGACCCGTTCCAGCGTATGACAGAACCCGCAAGGGACAGCGGTGCGCATCAACATATCCCTTTGTTGAGGCGTGCCGGGGATGCTGTTGAGCCATTCCAGATTGGTGAGCTGCGAGGCCAGTCGCGAAGCATCGGTCACCATATCGAGCTTCAAATCCAGCCGTACGGGCTTCTGCGCCCCGGCTGCAATCGAAACTTTCTCAATAGCCGGCAACTCGTATCCCGCCGCCCGGATGGTGACGGTGTACTGGCCCGGTTCCATTCGGTTGCGCGGGAAGGCATACCGACCTTGCGCATCCGTCATCACCGCAGTCAGTACCATCGAACCTTCTCGCTGTGCGATGACCGCCACCCCTTCCATGACGCCTTCCGCTAGTGAAGTGACTTTGCCTGTAAGGATAATAGGCGATAGGGGCTGTGCCCGAATGGAGTCAGCGAACAGGATATGGCCGAACAATATCGCTGCCGCCAGGGTCAGTCGGATCGCTCCAAAGAATTTACTGGACATCGTTGGCTACCCCCGCAGCGCGGCGTGACACGCGGAAACCATTGTCGGTGAAAATTCAATGTTATTTGGGCAGCGGTCCCGCCGAGGACTGCATGGCCTGAAAGACGATCTTGCCCTGACGCACAACAAACACTTCATCGCCGGCAAATTCCTGTGCCGTACCCGGATTCATGACGAAATGCTGCAGCAAGGTATCGTCGCCTAGTGGCTTCCGGCTGACTTGCAAATTGCCCAGGGCATCTTTATTGGCCACGATAGATTCAACCAATTTATGGATTCCTTGCTTTCCAACAAAGATGCCAGTCGGCAGAACCGCCACGGCATTGGGCGCGTAATCAGACATCAACTTGTCGAAGTCGCCCTGTTTCAGCGCTTCGATATGATGCAGCAATACCTGCTCAGGCGACCGGGTCTCCGCGTGGGCGGCTAGCGTCACCAGAAAAACGCAGCCAATCATCGTTTTCAGAATTCGTTTCAGCATATCGATACCTCTGCTAAGGAATATCAAAGACTACCTTTTTCACCTGCGTCATGAGCGCCCGCTATCTGATGACATACTAAAACAGCCCGCATCATTCTTCATGGGCGGAGTTTTCTTGCGTAACACGCAACAGCAAAGTGCTCTACACAATTCCTGACAAAACCTCGATCAACAACCGACTGTCCTGGCAGACATTGCCGGATTTTTCTCGAAAAATATCACTGCACGTTCAACCATGAGTCTACCCGCCAATCTCCGTCATGCATCGACTTCAACTCGGAATTTGAAGCCTCATGACGAGGTCATTGTAATGAGCGACATTCATTGACAACATTTATACTCTTGGCGGATACGCTCCATAAATAATGTCGCGATGACCGGGAATATTAATGAGATCAAATCCAGCCAGCGTTAATGACCAACATGGATCTGAAAACCCAACCCCATCCCGTTCGTCAGCGCTTATTGCCTTGCTTGCCCTGTCTCAAGCCACGCTGCCGCTATCACTCGACCTCACGCTGCCTGCCACGCCTGAAGTGGCGCGTCAGCTTGGCGCCGACCAGGCCAGCATCCAGACAATCTTTTCCGGATTTCTGATCGTATTCGGCTGCGGACAATTGATCTGGGGGCCTATTGGCGACCGCTTCGGGCGCAAGGGTCCATGGCTGGCCGGTAGTTTGTTTTTCATTCTGGGCTGTGCGGGCTGTGCCTTGTCCAACAGCACTGCCGCATTGCTGAGCGCCCGTCTTTTACAGGCTTTTGGCGCCTGTTCGGCCATGGTGCTGGGATCGGCCATGGTCCGCGACCTGTATTTCGGCGCTGAAGAAGTGCGGCTGCGTTCACTGCTGATGCTGTTGGGCTCGGCCATCCCCATCAGCGCGCCACTGCTGGGCGGACAGATCGTCACCTACAGCAACTGGCGTGACATTTTCTGGACGCAGGCAGCCATTGGGGTCGTCATGCTGGTGCTGGTCGCCCGGAGCATGGAAAGCCTGCCGTCAGAAAAGCGTGTACGTCCCAAGGCGACCGAAATGGCGTTGAACTATGCCCGCTTGCTTGCCAATCGGCGTTACCTTGGAGGAACGTTGACCGGCACTTTCATGAGCAGCAGTTACATAGCCTATTTAACTGCATCACCTTTTGTTTACATACAGTATTTCAAGGTTACCCCCCAGACATTCGGGTGGTTCACCGCCATCAACATAGCGGGAATGATGCTTGGCTCAGCCTTGGGTCGCAAACTGGTCAATCAATACGGTCCTGCACGTTTGTTGCTGACTGGCGTCGTCATCGGCACTTTCAGTAGCTTCTGGTTGTTGATCGTTGGCTTGACCGGTTGGCACGGATTGATCAGCATCATCCCACCCATCTTTTTGTGTTCGACAATTGTCGGCGTAACCAATCCCAATGCAATTGCCATTGCCCTGTCTCACTTCCCCGAATCGGCGGGCGCCGCAGCGGCCATGTTTGGCGCGCTGATCATGGGCGTTGGCGGGCTGGCCGGCGCATTGGTAGGGTTATGGGCCGACGGTACACCGCTCGCCATGGCGAAGGTGATGGCGTTGTTTTCGATGCTGGGGCTGGTTTCCTTTTTGTTTCTGCTAAAAACGCCATCCGGAAAAAAATAAACCGTCCACGCAGGCTGATTTCTCGTGTCAAGGAAATAGCGATGCTTGCTGCTGCTTGCACGGCGACAGTTTGGCAAGGGTGCAGACAGTGCGACGGGTACGGTGATCTCGCTGCCAGGTGGCGCCAATCAGTAAGTTGCCCACAGCATTTACCTGGCCAACAATAAACGCATTCGCTGCACTTGTTGAACGGTGACTGCGGGGCGAAAGTGGTTGCCCCACTGACTGCGAATGTAACTGGCGATGGCTGCAATCTGCGCATCCGGCAATTGTTCGGTGAAGGACGGCATGTGTTGCGACCCCGCGAGGATTTTCCAGACTACATAGTCGGCGTTTTGCAGCGTTGCATTGCCGGAAAAGGCCGGGCCATCACTCCCTTCTCCCTGTGCGCCATGACAGCCGGCGCAGTTGGTATAGATGGCTGTGGCCCGCCTATCTGAGTGGTCAGCGGCAGCGAAACAGTTCTGACCCCACAACAACAGCGTGGCGAAGGAGTAGAAAACAGCGCGAAAGGTTGTCATGAATATTTCCGTTCCCGGCATCAAACTGCCAGCGCATCGAAGTGCTGCGCAATATGCTCGGCGGCGCGCCAGCTCAATGCCTGAATCGTTTCGGTCGGGTTGTAACCGGTCGTGCTCACGAAAGTGGAGCCGCCCAGAATGGCCAGATTGGGCACTTCATGGGAAATGCTGTAAGCGTTCACCACCGAGGTTGCCGGATCGTGTCCCATGCGCGTGCCGCCATAGGCATGCGTGTTGACTGGAATCGGCATGGTGGGTAGCGCCAGCCAGGATTGGCTGGCCCCCATTTTTTTGATGATTTGCGTCAACTTGTCAGCAATGAATTGGCCGGCGCGTTTTTCATTTTCATAGTGGTTATAAGTCACGCGGACCAAGGGCTCACCGCGGAAATCCTTGTGAGTGGGATCCAGATCCAGAAAGTTGCTGTGATAAGGCAGGGTTTCGACCTGGGCATACAAAGGACCGACCGATCTGGCGCCATGCTGTAACCAATCCTTATATCCTGGTCCCCAACCAGGCACATCGGGCGGGTGCGTGTTGGCGGCAGCAATGGGTAGATTGGTGGTGGCGGCGTTGATCGTGGCGCCGCGTATGAAGTTCAATCCAGAATGATCGAAGGCGTCGCCGTTGAAATCGTCGATGACCACGCTTTGACCGCCCGCACCGTTGAATGCATTCAGATCCAGTCCGGGGAAAAGCCCCATCACGCCTACATAGGCATGTGACATGTAGTACTTGCCCACCTGGCCGTGATTGTTCGATAAGCCGTTGGGAAAATAATCGGACCTGGACAGCAACAGCCGACGGACATTTTCATACACATAGCTCGACAAGATGACAAAGCGTGCCGGCTGTTCATAAGTCTCGCCGCTGGCATCGACATAGTGCACACCAGTTGTCTGGCCTTGGTCGTTGGTCAGAATGCGTGTCACGGTGGACAGAGGTCGTACCTCCAAACGGCCCGTCGCCTCCGCTCGGCGGATGGCCGTGACCAGGGTGCTGGACTTCGAATCGTTCCAGCAGCCGAAACCGGCACAGAAGCCGCAATAGGAACAAGCTGCGCGTCCATCATAGTTGACGCTGTTGATGGCCGACGGTTGCGGAAACGGGTGATAACCCAGTGCCCGCATCGCCTTCTCAGCGAGACGTGCATAGCCCGATGGACGCAATGGCGGCATGGGATAGTCGCGACGGCGAGGACCTTCAAACGGATTGCTGCCGCCTTTGCCGGATACGCCAATCGCGTATTCCACCTTGTCGTAATAGGGTTCCAGCTCATCGTAATTGACCGGCCAATCGGCCAGCGCGGCATCGGCAGGAATGGCCGCTTCACCATAGCGTCGAATGGTTCCGGTGCGGATATTGAAATCGTCGGGACGAAAGCGCCATGACAGCGTGGCGTAATGGATGCTGGCTCCACCCACAGCGTTCATCATCGGCCAGACTACTGGCGATGGAATAGCCGGAGTGATTGTGTCTGGCCGCCAGGTAGGTATTTCTCGATTGAACTTGATGTCACCCAGTCGATTGCGCCCGGACCAGCCGTGCAGTTCATCAAGTTGTTTGACGAAGTCCTTACTGGTCAGATAAGGACCGGCTTCAAGACCGATCACTTTCAGACCGGCAGCCGTCAACACATCAGCGGCGACACCACCTGCCGCACCCAGTCCCACAATCACCACATCGGTTTTCGGCAGCGTTTTCATGGCAAGGGCTTCCCGCCAAAGTCGGCAATCGAGCGATTGGTATAAGCCTGTCTGCCATTGATGGCCTGAGCTTGTTCAGAAAAATAGAATTGCACGCCGGCATAGCCCAGCAGCTGCCAGCCGATGAACTGCTGATTGCCGCCATACATGGGATCGCTGAACGTGCCTTCAATGGTATGCCGAAGAATCAGTGTGAAAAGGGCTTTACCACCCTCCGGAAGTAAGGTGAAAGTTTTTTTGTCGAGCTCAATCGGTTCCGTGACAGTGCCCGCTTCCAGCCGTGCAATGAGCGTGTCCCTATCTGTTACCGACAAGGTCTCGACAGATGCAGCACCCTGCTTTTGAGCCAGGGCATTCAGTGTCGCCAATCCGCTCCGATAGGTCGGCAGATGCTGGGCATGAAAGCCACTCAAAGCACGGTCAACATAAACATAGGCCCGCGCCTCAACGGCGCCGCCACTGTGTGCATCCGCCGGAATAAGACGCGCCATGATGGCTTTAAGTGTTGCCAGTTCCACGGACTGCAATGTCCGCGGCGTATAAGCTGCAACCTCACCAGCGGCAGACTGACTCCAAACCGTGCCTGCACGAGCAAACATCACCGTACCCGTTGCACTGCCGAGTCCCTTGATGAACTGCCGCCGCGCCAGCGGCAGAAAATATCGATATTGCTTTGACATGCCTCACCGCAGCCCGGAGTCAGCGTTCATTTCTTATCCGGAGCGGTCGGACCCACAACACGCTTGAACTCAATTCGATAGCTGTGCATCGGTATGGTGTCCGTGTTGGTCAGTTTTGTTGGCACATATCTGGGATCAATGAACTGGCTGTAAAGTTTTCCATTTTGTAGAGCGGCTTCAAATTTTTTATGACCGTCATTGACTGTTTTAACCACTTCGGCGGGCCAGGCGGGACTGGTTTCCAACAGCTCAAAGTTACGACCGAACTTCAACCGTTCACCGGAATCATCCACTGTTTCAAAAGCCGCCTGCGTGGTGTCGTAAACCGCAATTGCCGGATACGGATGAGTATGTCTCGACTCGGTATCTCCCGGCATGGTGATGAGTTCAAAAATGCGAACATGGTCGTCTTCATACAATACTTTATGATGTTCAGGATCTGCCACGGTAGCATCGTACTCAAATGCCTTTGCCGGCGGCGCAGTTTCCGCAGATATAGCCATTCCAGAAAACAGCGCTGCTGCTGTTGAGAAAGACCATAAAACCACTTTTGCGTTCATACCTTATCCCCATAGAATAAAACCACTGATTAAATTTCAACGCATCAAAACAAAACCATATTATTCTCAACCTCCAATCACGAAAGACGCTCAGCACATTCCACTTGCGGCCCATTTTCCAGGCAGCCACCGATCATCGTTTATCAGGCATTAGCCTTACGATGACGCCTTGTGTTTTGAGTTCAATCTCCAGATATATCTGCCCATCAGAACCCGACGCAATGTTACGAATACGACCAAGACCTTTAAGCAGCGTTTCTCGCACCTTGACCTGCTCGCCATCCAGCACCACACGGTAGAGCTCTTCCTGTACCAGCGAACCTATGAACAAGTTGCGTTTCCATTTTTGAAAAACATTGCCTTCATAGAAGACAATGTTGGAAACACCGATGGAAGGTGTCCAGTTGATCACCGGCTGCTCCATGCCTTCATGCTTGATTTCAGCAGTAAAAGTAATGCCGTTATAGCTGGTGCCATAACTGATCACCGGAAAACCATAGTTGTGTCCAGGTCGAATCAGGTTCAATTCATCGCCGCCACGGGGACCGTGCTCAGTTGACCACAGCCATCCGGAAGATGGATCAATAGCCAGCCCTTGCGGATTACGATGCCCAAAACTCCAGATGGGCGCCGCGCCGGGCGTATTGATGAACGGATTGTCAACAGGGATGCGGCCATCATCATGGAAGCGCAGGATTTTCCCTCGTAATATCGGGTCGCCAAGATCCTGAGGCGGCATTTTGATCAGCGTCGCCAGACCAAATGGCTTGCCATCGCGAGCCTCAGTGACGCCCGGTTCCACCGAGGTGGCCAGGTACATATAACCCTTGCCATCGAAAGTCAGGCGTCCGGTTGCGGTGTTGGCCACTGGCACCTGCACCAGGGTTTCCGAATCCATCCAAGAGTTATTCCGCAGACGTCCACGCACAATGGTTTCAACAACAGATGGATTGCCATCAGCATCCCTGGCGGCATCCGCACAAACCAGATAAATCCAGCGATTGTGCTGATAGTCAGGGTGGACAGCCACATCCAGCAAGACACGATTGAAAACCCCATCGGAGGGATGTCCGGCAGGTGTACCTTTGACAGGCTCAGGCAATAAACCTCCCTTCTCGATGACACGCAACCTGCCTGCCACCTCCGTCACCAGTACACGTCCATCGGGCAGCACGGCCATACCAAACGGCTTGTCTGTTTCCGCCACAATTTTCAGATGGAAGTCATATAACTCACTTTTAACAGAGGCATTGACAATTTTTTGTTTTGCTTCTTTATCTAATTGCGCCAGACGCTCAGGCGAGTTTTCTTCTCGATGGTTTTTGATGAAATCCACCAGAGCCTGAATGTCATTTTCCGATAGTACTCCGCTCCAGCCCGGCATGCCTTTATCCAGATATCCCGCGCGGATACTATGGGCGACACTCTCATCGCTTGTACCGTGAAGATAAATCTGAGAAATCAAGGATGCACCCTGACCACCCGTCAACTCAGGGCCATGACATGATGAGCATAAGCGGCTGTAATTTACTGCTGCTGTAGCGCCAGAAGTCAACTCGGCATGGGCGGAAGACAACGTCACAGATATCAATAACGCAACAGGGAGAAGTTTTAACAGGCACATTTTCATATATCTGCTTGACACAATCAGAACATGGTATTTGCATTGGCGCTCTTTTCCGGCACCGGCTCATGAGAAGACCAATGTTCGACTATCTTGCCGTTCTCAAACCGGAACATGTCAATTTCATTAAAGCCGCGAATAACATCGGGTTTTGCCATACTGGATTGAGTCTGGTAGGAATGCACCGTCACCAGATCGCCATCCACCAGGGTACGTTTGACGTAGTAATCGACGTTATCGTGCTTCAGATGCTCCGTGATCAGCTTGATCAGAATTTCTGCCCCGTCAGGCACCATCGTGGCGTGCTGTTTGTAGTATGGCCCTACATAAAGCTTGAACGCCTCGGCAACCTTCTTCTGGTTGAAGGCCATCTGCAGAAATGCCACTGCCGCTCTGGCTTTATCGCCGGCAGTATTGGCCTCTACAACAACGTAAGGATCAGGTTGCGGGCCTACCGCAGGAAAACCAGACGGGGCAGGATTTTGTGCAGAACCCGATGGAGCAACCAGATAAAACGGTAATGCAATGGCCATCAGAAACAAACGATTTTTTATCATCATGACAATTGATACCTCTTGATGCTTTTAACACCAACATATGGCTGCCTACGCATAGGTTCCATTCTGCTGATTTAATGATTGATGGTCATATCACTAATATCATGCCAACCTGCGAGAGCATGACGTGAACTGTGTTTAATAAATTTACGTGGGCTCTAATCAACCCGCCCAATACCCATACGTTGCAACTGCTTCTCTTTATCAAAAAATTGGTGTTTCAAAGGTCCAGCAATATGCAATACCAGCAGCGCCAGCAATAAATATGCGCTGAATGCATGCGCTGGTTTAAAGAAGTCATGAATCGCATCTTGCGCCACCCGATCATCCATTCCACGTATCGGCGCAATAAAAGGCAGCCGCACAACGCCCCATAAAACAAATTCGTCGAGCGGTTTTCCATTGGGCGGATTGAAAGCGGATATAAAGGTCCACGCCATCAATGGCACCGCCGCCATGAGAAAGTAGATAAAACCGTGGACAAAATGCGCCAACTTCCGCTCCCATGTCTTCATGGTCGAGATAAAAGGCGGCGGACGATGTGTAAGCCGCCAGGCGATTCGCACCACAGTAAGCACAAGGACCGTTATTCCGGAAGATACATGCAGGGCAACGAGCTGGAAAATATACGGAGGAACCTCATTAGGTCTCAGCATTGTCATTCCCGTCACCAGATTGGTAATAATGAAAACCGCAATCAGCCAATGAAGAATAATGGCGACCTTGGTATAGCGCTGAAATTCGGCGTCTTGGGTTGTCATGGTAATTTCCACCTTGTTATTAACGTCATATTTCCCCGTTTATTGGCATTGTCTATTTGGATCGAAGCCTTAATTTTCCACAAACATTTTTTCAAAAGCAGATTCATCCATTGGCAATGACATATGTGAATGCACCACATACCACGCACCTTTGACTTTTTCCAGGCCGTCGGTGGTTTGCATGTAGAAATCAAAGGCTTTGCCAGCTTTATCTTTGCCAACCAAATGCTGGTAATAGATGACGAAGGCATATTTATTGTCCGCATATATTTTCATATTGACGAACTTCACTTTGCCCGGTGCCTGTTGACCGAGTTTGATGAAATGTTCGCGGAACGCGGCGCCGGAAAATTCACCCGGTCTGGCGGGGTCGTCAGTCTTGTATTTCATGACGTCATAGATATGCGCGTCATCGCGGTCAATCCAGAACTTCAGGCAAATTGCCGGATCTTTGTAGAATTCTTCAGAGTTATAGCAATCCTGTAGTTGGAGCTCATGTTTCCTGACCTCCTCCACAAAATTTGATTCCGCAGCATTGGCAGAAACGAATACAAGAGCGAGTAATGCAATTGGTAAGCGAGCGATGATTTTCATGGGGTATTCCAGTGATATTTCCATCTCAGCGTTGCCGGCTATGAAGCCACTTTCCTCACTGATCACCGTTGACTACAACGGTGATCAGTGCGCATTTAAATGATAGAGGTCATATGGCCTCCCTGGCCCCTCGACGAAAACGGAAAGCCGGGGTGAATCCAGCTTTCCATCTGCCATGATGACTTACATTAGAAGGTTCGCTTCAGGCTGAACATGAAATTCCGCGGCATGGATGGCGTACCTGCGGTAGAGCCAAAACTTGCCGACAGATTGTTCATATTCACCCAATAAAACTTGTCGAAAGCATTATTGAGCTCTGCCGTGGCCGACCACTTGGAGTCTGCTGCACTCCAGGTCAACCGGGCATTGACTATCCCGTAGCCACTCTGAGAAGCATCTTCTTTATTGACCTGGTCAAAATAGACCCTGCTCTGATAAGAGTAATCAACACGCGGCGTTAAAGTACCTCCATCTCCCATGTTGAACCCATACTGAATACCCAGACTTCCCTTGTATTTAGGTGTATAGGCGGCCTTGTCGCTCAAACGGATACCAGAAGGCCGAGTGACAGGATCGAAACCGGCGGCACCCAATTCCCTGTACTCGAAATCAAGATAACCAGCCGCAAAATCAATCGTCAGATCACGTACTGGCTCTGCCTGAATATCCAGCTCTGCTCCCTTAATGACTGCATGACCGGCATTTGACTGGATGCCGCCCACCACACCCGCAGGAAAGATTACCAGCTGCAAATTCTTGAAGTCATTGTAGAACACATCACCATTTATTCTCAGACGGTTGTTGAACCACTGGCTCTTGGCGCCCACCTCGTAAGCACGCAGCGTCTCAGGATCGAAAGGCACCACTTCAGCCGGGGTGTTTGGATGCGCATTCACGCCACCGGCTTTGTAACCCGTACCGTACTGGGCGTAGGTCATGAAATCCGGCGTCCATTGATACTGCACACCGAACTTTGGATCGATACGGCTGGATTTTGCCACATTGGCAGTGACCGGAAATACTTTGAAGTTGCTGGGAATAAAGGCATGGTCGAACGTATATTCTTTCCAGTCATCGCTGTAACGCGCACCCAGTTCCACGCTCAACTTGTCAGTGACGTGAATGAGGCCATGTACGAAACCGGCCTTGCTTCTTTTAGGCGCACTGTCATTGATGGTGAAAGGAAAGTTGTAGAACGCCACATCGTAAAAGCCACCGAGCTTGTTGCTTCCATAGGAGGCATAACCACCAACGGTCCATTCCAGTATCTTGTCGAATGCGGTACCACTGAGACGGACTTCTTCGCTGACTTGATAATTGTCGTTGGTGATCACGCCATAACTGACTGGCAGCGGGCTTTGTCCGGCATTGTAAAAAGACTGCCCTGAGTATTTCCGGTAAGAAGAAATCGACGTCAACCGAATGTCGTTGAGCAACGTCCAGTCGATTTTCAGCGTCGTGCCCCAGCTATCGACCGTGTTGACATTTGGGGTGCTTATTCCGGTAGATGGATTCGAAAGCGACTGGTAGCTGATGTAGTGATTCGATGGCATAAAACGGCCATCATAGGGAATCCCGTAGGTAGCCACTGCGCCACCTGGAGGGCCAGCAAAAGGGCTGCCTAAATTGTAGGCATCCAGAATATTGTTTGGATTTGGTATGGAAACCAGCACATCCGGCGGACCATCGCTTCTGTCCTGCAACATGTCCACCGAGAAACGTACCGTCAGATCGTCCGTGGGCAGCCACTTCAAGGCCGCTCGCGCGGTCTGTACATCCACGGAGCCTTCGGTGCCTATCTTGCAGCTTCCACCCCAGGTGGCCGGCTTGAGATTGCCAGAGCTGCCGGGATGGGCACAGACGTAGTCGATCAGGTCAACATAGCCATCCTGATTCTCGGTGCCATAGGCCGCTCTCAGAAACAGCTTGTTGTCAATCAAAGGAATATCAAAGGCCCCTTTGAATTGACGGCGATTGTAATTGCCATAACCGGCCGATACATACCCGGAGTTATCACCCTTGGGGTCCGCATTGGTGACCACTACAGCGCCGCCCTCCGTGTTCTTGCCAAACAGGGTGCCCTGCGGTCCACGCAGAATCTGGATGCTCTCAACGTCGCCGAGCGTGAATTGCGTGCCAAACATGGTCTGGAGGTAGACATCATCGACATACATGCCGACGCCCGGCTCATAGGCATAGGCTGAATCAAACTGTCCCACACCGCGAATAAAGGCGACTGCCGCCTTGCCGTTACGGGCGCCACCCGTTGCCATGGTGACATTGGGCGCTGATTCGGAAACGTCGGTGATGTCAGTAATACCGCGAGACTCGATCTGATCGGCAGACAGGGCAGTGATCGAAATTGGCGTCTCCTGCAAGCTTTCTGAACGGTATCGAGCGGTAACCGTAATCTCCTCCAAGGCAAATTCTGTGGATTTGTTTGCTTCCTGCGCCAATGCCATCGTCCCCGAAAATAACATCGGGGCTCCCAATGTCAGCAATAAAGATTCACTGCGAAATTTCATGTTTACTCTCCCACTGGTATTAACGTTCGATTCTTTCAAGCACTCATCATCACGAACCCGGCAGAAAAGCAGCTTCTTCTTTCAACAGGCTGTGCTTCTTTTCTGCCATGTGTCCGCCCCTTCGACGGAAAGCGGGCCCCCTGCCCGTGATCAAATTGAAGCGATTTATTAGCTTCATCATCAATCTCAATCACCGAATTACATACTTTCCACTCACTCCTTCATTGCACCGAACAGCCAGCCGGCCAACAGTCTTTGAAACTGCTTAAAACATTCGCTTCAAATTAAAAATGAAACTTCGAGGCATGGATGGCGTCCCGCCAAAGGAACCGAAGCTGGCAGACAGATTGCTCATGTTGAGCCAGTAGAATTTGTCGAAGACATTGTTCAGTTCGGCCGATACCGACCACTTCGCATCGGACGTTGACCACGTCAGACGGGCATTGAATATTCCGTAACCGGCCTGGGATGCTTCCTCGACATTACGCTGATCAAAATAAATCCGGCTCTGGTAGTAATAATCAATACGCGGCGTGAGCAAGCCGTAACCATGCAGATTCGCCGTATATTGAATGCCCATGCTTCCCTTGTACTTCGGCGTATACGCCGCCACATCACTCAAGCGTAAACCAGCGGGTCTGATATTGGGATCAAAACCAGCCGTTCCCAGATTTTTATAATTGAAATCGAGATAGCCGGCAGCCATTTCAATCAAGAGATCGCGCAACGGCTCAGCCTGAGCATCCAGCTCCGCACCCTTAATGACTGCATGACCGGCATTCGACTGGATGCCACCGACAACGCCCTGTGGAAAAACCACCAACTGCAGATTCTTGAAGTCGTTGTAAAAAACAACCCCATTGATTCTCAAACGATCATCCAACCATTGGCTCTTGGAACCAGCCTCATAAGCACGCAGAGTTTCCGGATCAAAATGCGTGATTTCAGCAGAGTTGTTGGGATGACCATTGACTCCACCCGCCTTGTAACCGGTGCCATACTGGATATAGGTCATGAGATCCGTGGTCCACTGGTACTGAACGGCCAGCTTGGGGTCGATGCGACTGGATCTGGCAGTATTGGATGTGACGGGGAATACCTTGGCGTTGCCAGGTATGTAGGCATGATCGAAGGTATAGCGCTTCCAATCATCGCTATAGCGAGCACCCGCCTCCAGACTTAACTTGTCAGTAACGTGATAGAGTCCATGAACGAAACCAGCCTTGCTTCTTTTAGGCGCGCTGTCATTGATAGTGAAAGCAAAGTTATTGAACGCCACATCATAAAAGCCGCCAAGCTTGTTGCTACCGTAGGAATAGTAACCACCTATGGTCCATTCCAGCGCCTTGTCGAAAGCCGTGCCGCTAAGGCGAAGCTCTTCACTCGCCTGATGATTGTCATTGACGATCAGGCCATAGCTGACAGGCAGCGGGCTTTGACCAATGTTGTAATTGGATGAGCCCTTATATTTTCGATAAGCGGAAATTGAGGTCAGTCGCAGCTCGTTGGAAAGTATCCAGTCAGCTTTCAGCGTCGTGCCCCAACTGTCCACCGTGCTCATATTTGGAGTGGTTATCCCGTTTCTGGGATTCGTGGAAGACTGATAGCTGGTATAGTGATCGGGCGGACGGAAACGGCTGTCATATGCAATGCCAAAGTTCGGCAACGCAATGTTATTGTTGTAGCCATCCAGCAGATTGTTGGGATCAGGAATATCCGCCAATACATCCGGCGGACCATTGCTTCTGTCCTGCAACATGTCCACCGAGAAACGTACCGTCAGATCGTCCGTGGGCAACCACTTCAAGGCCGCTCGCGCGGTCTGTACATCCACGGAGCCTTCGGTGCCTATCTTGCAGCTTCCACCCCAGGTGGCCGGCTTGAGATTGCCAGAGCTGCCGGGATGGGCACAGACGTAGTCGATCAGGTCAACATAGCCATCCTGATTCTCGGTGCCATAGGCCGCTCTCAGAAACAGCTTGTTGTCAATCAAAGGAATATCAAAGGCCCCTTTGAATTGACGGCGATTGTAATTGCCATAACCGGCCGATACATACCCGGAGTTATCACCCTTGGGGTCCGCATTGGTGACCACTACAGCGCCGCCCTCCGTGTTCTTGCCAAACAGGGTGCCCTGCGGTCCACGCAGAATCTGGATGCTCTCAACGTCGCCGAGCGTGAATTGCGTGCCAAACATGGTCTGGATGTAAACGCCATCGACGTACATGCCGACGCCCGGCTCATAGGCATAGGATGAGTCAAACTGTCCCACGCCACGGATGAAGGTCACCGCCGCTTTGCCGTTGCGGACACCACCCGGAGCCATGGAAACATTAGGAGCAAATTGTGCAATCTTCACAATATCGTTGATGCCACGCGCTTCGATTTGTCGAGCTGACAAGGCAGTAATCGAGATCGGCGTCTTCTGCAGACTTTCTTCCCGGTATCGAGCGGTAACCATCACCTCTTCGAGAGTAAACTCTTTCAATTGAGCACTGACAGGCTGCGATTCGTTTTGAGAATGCTCCAGAGCATCGGCGACTGGCGCAGAAGAAATCTCATTTGAGTACATTGCTGCACCCACCTTGAGGATGGCGATAGTGCGGTCATTGACAACCTTGTAAGTAAGTCCCTCCTGAGCGGTGAGCAGTCTGTTGAGTGCATCCCTGGCTTGATACTCACCGATGATCGGTCCCACCAGGGACCTGCCCACGCCGGAATCGCTCAGGCGTGCGATCTGCAGTCCCGTCTGCTGCGCAAAGTCCTTCAGCGCTGAATCGAGAGGTTGTCGCGGAATGTTCAGACGATACTGCTGAGAAATGGTTTGCGCCACAACGGGCGCTGCCATCGCAGCTAATAGCCCTGCTATGGACAGATAGACCATCCGCATATTGACTGACATCCCCCGAGAGTTTTTTTATTTGCTTAATTCATGGAAGACCGCATCAAATCCAGAACCGGCCCCCGGATTTACATTTCTTTACGTTAAAGACATGAAACCGATGAATTCAATTGGTTGAGGCAATGACTATGTTTTTATCATCGCCGCGAACGATCCGCACCCGCGTGGCCACCTGCAGGAAAGCCAGGAAAGACTCGGGATCATCCGCATTAAAAACGCCACTGATGGGACGAGCAGCAACCCGTTCGTCGCCTACGTGCATCTGTACCTTGTTGTAGCGGTTGAACTCCGTCACTACGGCAGCAATGGTGTCGTTCTCGAACACCAGGCGTCCGTTTGCCCAGGCCAGCACCTTGTTGCTGTCAACCTGCTGGATGGGTTCTGCGGCGCCCGAGCGTTGCACGGTGACCTGCTGATTGGCCGTTAGGAAGAGCGGCGACTCCTGACCGGCCTTATGTGCGGTGGAGGGTTTATTCGACCCTGATTCCGGTCTTTCAGCGTCAGCCAGCATGAGTGATGGGGCGAGTGCGGCGGCCGGAAGAACAGCCACTTTGCCTTCGGCAACCGTGACCGTGGTATCGAGCCGGGTCCGCTCGACGCCGAAAGCGGTACCCACTGCCCGCACTACCGTGTCGTTCGCACGGACCAGAAACGGACGCTGGGGGCCTTTCGCCACGCGAAACAGCGCACGACCACGCTCCAGGAATAGTTGCCGGGTTGCTGCCCGGTACTCGACGCGCAATCTGGTGTCAGGATCAACCTGCAACACGCTGCCGTCGCTGAGCGCCACAATGCGGCGCTCGCCACGCTCCGTTTCGATGGTTTGTCGATCGACGCTCTGCCAGAACCACATGACGCCAACCATGATGACGAGGACAGAGGCGGCGAGCGCGCCGATCCACAGAGAATGACGAGTCAATGACGACGATTCGCTGCTGACCTGTTGCACGGGTGATTGCGTTTCTTCCCGCACAGGTATGACCACTGCCGGAAATTCGACAACAGTATCATTGTCATTGTCGGTTGCACCCTCCCTGCTGAGGTTGCTCCAGCCGGCAAATTGCTCGAGCGCATTGTGCAACTGCGCAACCCGCAGCATTTCTGCAACGTGCAGCGGCGATTCGCGTAACCAATCGGCAAATTGTTCACGCTGTGCACGCGGCAAAGCGCCTGACTGCAGCCTGATCATCCAGTCAACCGCCTGTTCACCCGCTCTTCTCCGGCGTTCATTCGCGTCCATGTGATCCCACTCCTGGCAATTCCGACTTCAGCTCAAGACGCAGCTTTTCATAGCTTGTAGCAATCGCGCGCTTGACACTGCGCGGCGTGGTACCCAGACGTTCGGCAATCTCTGCATACCCCAAGCCCTCGGCGTATTGCAGCTCCAACACCATACGCTGTCTCGCCGATAGTGTATTGAGCGCACGCTGCATCTCCTGCTGGGATTGTTCGCGTATTGCATGATCTTCAGCCACGTCGTCCGTCAGCAGAGAATCCAGCCATTTGGAATCATGAGGGTGGCGGCGACGCGCGCGGATCGACCATTCTGAAGCGACATTGGCCGCCATCTTGAAAAGGTAGGCCTGTGGATGCTCCACCAGCTCGCTGCGTTCGTATCTGAGCAGACGTAGAAAAACTTCCTGGGCAATATCGTCCAGGTCTGCCGCAGCCACCGAGGACCGACCAGACAGAAACTTGCGCAACGGCACACGCCACTGGCTGAACCAGTCGGAAATAAGTCGCTTTTTTTCCGGGTTATTCATGTATGCGCATCAGCCTGTTCCGTCTGTACCTAAGACCGGGTTACCTGATTCCCAGGCCCCCCCCCCCAGCAGGTGAAATATTCTTCACCCAACCAAGCCGTCTTGGTATGTCGATGACAAAACCCTATGCATCGCAACCCTGATTCTGGATAGAAAACGTTTATTTTGTGTCGCCGAAAGAGGCTGTACCGACCATTCGATACATCGGCAAATGGCTCAGAAGTCCAACTTGAATAATGTCATGGCATTCTAGCGTCCGATTTTTAGTCGGTCCGCTTCGCTGATGCTGGCGCTATCGAACCAGTCTGTTGCGTGATCAACATTCTCGAAGGGCCAGTCGGTGGAAAACAGAATGCGATCGGAGCCGATTTCCAGAATCGCGTCTATCAATGTCTGTGTGCGAAAGTTTCCCGAAGTGGTCAGGTAAAAATTGGCGTTGAAATAATCGGCTATCTTTTTCCTGGCTTTGTGTCGAGGCGGCGCTTTCACCCAGGCATTGCGATGATCGACTCGCCACATGCTATAGGGCAGCCCCTCGCCCATATGTCCCAGAATGATCTTCAGGCGAGGATACTGATCGAACAGGCCGGAACCCATCAAACGTAAAGCATGCACGGCCGTTTCCTGACCGAAAGCCCAGGTCGGTCCCAGCAACCAGGGATGTCCTTCGTAGATCTGTGCATGACAGGGTAAAGGATTGCGTGGGTGCAGATAAAATGGCACTTCCAGCGATTCCACCACTTCCCAGAACGGCCAGTACTGCGGCAGATCGTAATAAACAGCGGAATTTGCATCACCCACTTGCGAGAAGCCGTTGACGAGTGCGCCCTTGAAGCCCAGTTGCTGAACACAACGCTGCAACTCATTTATTGCCAGTCCGGGATCCTGCATCGGCAATGCGGCGAAGGCCTGGAAGCGGTCCGGCCGTCGCGTCACCTGTTCGGCAAGGAAGTCATTGGCGCGACGAGCCAGCTCATTGGCGCGTGCAGGCTGATGGACTGCCTGGACGGCGGGAGCATTGAGCGACAGGATCATCATTTCCACGCCATGCCGATCCATCAAGGCAAGTCTTCTATCGTGGATATCCAGTAGACGACTTTTCAGCTCTGGCCAATAGTCATCGGGTACGAAACCGGCTGAGTCCAGCACGGTTTCCTCGATGGCAAAGTGTTCCTCCAGCGCAATCTTGCCCCGCATCATTCATTTCCGCGCGTGCGCACAATACACACTTGTCTTTTGCTCAGCGTGGACGACTCAGATAGGCTGCCAGCGCGTCCAGCTCCTCATCGGAAACATCCGTTTTGCGAAACTGCGGCATGTACATCGTGCCATTGCGAACGAAGTACTTGACCACCTCAGGCGACAGGTCCGTCCACTCTTCAAGCTTGCCCGGTTTCGCGCCCTTGTACTTGAAAAAGATCGCCGACGTCCCCGGCATATCGCTATTGCCATCGGGCCTGACCCAGCCCGGCGTACCGTGACAGGCAGAACAACGGTTGTGAAACACCGCAGCGCCCCGTTCAAGCTGGGTCCCCTTCGAGGTATCCATCCCCTGTGTTCTGGACCAGGAACCCGTGGGCGATCCGGTCGGACGCGCCGGCAAAGAGTCGGCATGCACGATTGCTGCGAATGCAATTGAAACCGTCAATCCAATAAAAATCTTATTCATCGACGAGCCTCCCGCAAACGCTTTCCCCAAATGCCATACCGGCCTGGCGACAGGATGCCATTTGGATCCACCGCATCCTTGAGGGTTTCGTGCAGACGATGCAGCGAGTGGTTGTCGAAACTGTAGTAACTCATGGCTTTTTCCTGCCAGAACGGATGAACCCGATAATCGCCCCAGCCATGCTGCCCACAGACGTCCACCAGTTCTGCAAACAATGCCCGGGCTTTCTTGTTCTGTTCCGGATCCTTGGTAAAAATGACTTCATGCAGCACGTTCAAACAACGCCCACTTTCCCGGGCGCCAATGTTGCCAAGAAACTCAAAACCGTATTTCGCAAAAACCTGGGCGCACACATCCAGGGCCTGGAGAAAGGCTGCACCGGTGCGCGGCACCATGGGAGAGAAGTCGTTATGCGTCTGTCGTGGCGGGCTGTCCGCATCGGAACGGGTGGCAAACACGGTCAGGGACGGAATGCCCAACATCGCCTTGCTCGTGGACACTTGATCCACCTGTTCATCGGTAAGAGGAAACTTGTACCAGGCGTTCTCGGTAAACTTCACTCCCGGTATGACCGAGAACTGCTCCTTGGTGTGTTCCCACTGCGCTTCGATCATCTTCCGCGTACCGTAATAAGTTACTGTACTGCGCCAGAATGGACGTCCCTTGCTTTGCGCATAGCGATCCCATTCCGCTGAAGAAGCGCCGCCCGGTTTGGTGCGCAATGCATACAGCTCTGGATTCATGGAACCGCCTACGATCGGACTGACAATCATGCCTCTCGAAGGAATGATATTCAGATACATCAAGCGGGCCTGGATGGCGACAAAGGCATGAATGTCTTCACGCTTGGGCGCTTCGATGGTTACCTGCAATGCCCCTTCCGGTTCCGGCATCAGCCAGAATCCCATCTTGGTGACGATGCCGAAATTGGATTGGCTGAATATGCCATCGACCCATGGCCCCATGCCGTATTTGTATTGCTGCCAGGTTTCGGCAACGGGATTGGCGCCCATACCGGTACGGACAACATCGCCATTCGCCATGACCACTTCCATGCCGCAATGCGCATCGAAATGAAAGCGGAAATCTCCCATGGTTTGGCCTACGCCACGATCCAGCGCATTGCCCAGCAGGCTGCCCCAGCCGGGATCGGGACAGTCGATCCACAGCGGAATTTTGTTTTCCCGCAGATAACGATACATGTCGAAATAACTGACGCCTGGTTCAACCAGACAAGTTGCACCATCTATATTGACGTCAAGGATGCGATTCATCCGCTTCAGATCGACCATGACGCTGCCTGAATAGGTCGGCGCCGAACCGCCATAGGTGAGGTTCATGCCGGTAGAGATGGGATAAAGGGGTATCTTGTACTGATTGGCAATCCGAACGATGGTCTGTACCTGTTCAACGGAATCCGGCGCCAGCGCAGCCGAGGGCAACAGCTCCTCCTTTTCTCCCCAATAAGGAGAATAGGCATCACGATAGAGGTGCACATCCTCATCGGAAGTAAACACCCATTGCCGCCCCACCGCTTCCTGAAACTGACGAATTGCACTGGAAAAATTCGTCTGGCTTACGCCCGCTGGCAACACCATATCCTGTCCCCTCTACAAAAATAACCAATTCTGACGCATGCCTAGGTTGTGCGAACGGGCGCAATCACCCATGAAACCAGCAAGCGTTCATCAGCATAAGCATGCGCGGTAGCTACAGATGCTTGATGATTTACGGTTGGCGAAAAATCGTGCGTACAGTCAGTCATTAACGTAGCCGCCTCAGCAGCCCATGCCACGCCGGCAGTCCGTAGACTGGAAACATTGCTGTATGACGTTGATGAACCATATAAAACATGATCGACAACACCACTCTTCAAACAGTGGTGCTCCGCCCGGTAAATGATACGGGCGCCATGGCGACGAGCCAGTAATTCCAGACAATGAACCGACTCGATACTGGTCAGGCCGCCAACAGCCACGGGGCCGGTCTTCCAGCGAGGCTCAAGATCTGCATACCAGAACCTGGTCAGATCGCCGTGGATGATCTCTATCGGAATGCCGCGCCGCCGAGTCTCGGCAGCAAAAGCCGCACTTTCAGCAAAACTGTTGTCCACCACCACCTTATACAAAGGAGAAATCGCAGCGAAGGATGACGAAGCCGCCTTTGCATAACCAGGCGGAATAACGCTCAGGAGCGACGCAGCCGATACTGCCATGCCGCCCTGAAGAATGAATTTTCTACGGCTCACCATGATGTGATTCCTTCGCCGACTTTTGCGACGCCATTTCTTTCTGCCGTTTCTTTACGTGTCTGTCCCATGCATCTTGAGGACAATTATATCCACCCAATACCGTGCCTTTTGGCGCCCGCTTCATGACGAAATGCGCCGTAGCAGGTTTTTTGTAGATGACGGGATCATCAATCGTCATGTCATTGATGAACACTTCACCAAACTTTGGATGCGACTGTAAAGTCCATCGTTCGATGATGCGGGCTTCTTCGCTGCGATGAATATAAGGAAGACTGACAGGATTGGTTGGCATCAGGTCGCGCGTTTCAATCACCAAGGCATCACCTTCCCAGTGACCGATGGAATAACCATGCGCCGATGGCGCCACATATTCAGGGAAGTCGGAAACATCCAAGCGAATACTGCGATAGGCATCGTAAAGCTCGAAAAGCACCATTACCCGGTCATCCGTTTGATAAATTTCCGTCGGGTAATTTCGTGCGCGATTCAGCATGGCCCAAGGCATGCCCTTTGCCAGGCAAAAAAATGCCGGGTCATCCTGTGATGGATCGTAGTTTTCCTTGATGTCTTTGATTCGTTGTTTCGCCAGATCAGTAAAGTTATCAACATCATCTTCAGGCACTGTCACGATACTGATATCCGTCATTTCCCACACGCCATTGAAATCAACCGGCTGATGGGAATTTTTCCGTTGATGACCTGCCGGTTTGGAGCTGTCCTGCGCAGGCCGTTCCACCATTTCAGTGGCAGCATTTGCCAATGGAATCATCAAACATGAAAAAGCAACAACAAGACCCAATGCAATCATGCTTGATCGCAATGCAGCCCTCAACGTTGCCAACCTTATCGTCACAAACATGATTTTCCCCCATCCTCAAACCAAAACGAATGGCGATTATTTAACAACCGGCAAAGGCATCGATCCGCCATTAAAGAAGCGCAGGCACAACCAGGCCCGCTCCGCCTTGAGTTTTAATTGTCAGTTTTGCTTGCCTATAAAAATATCTCTCGGAGATTCGCGAGAATCGTAGTTGTCGATAAAAGTCTGCCACAAGGCATCGGGGCAATTGTACCCGCCAACAACAGTGCCTTGCGGTGATCTTTTCAGCACAGTGTGTGCTTTTACCGGCTTTCTATAAACGACGGGATCATTGACTGTAAAATCAATATCGAGAACCTCTCCATAGACAGGATCTTGACGGAGACTCCATCGCTCCATCATGTATGCTTCCTCACTTCGATGCACTGAACTTACCCGATATGTCCCTGTAAGATTGCGCGTCTCAATGACCAGTGTGCTGCCCTCCCAGTGGGCGATCGAATAGCCGTTGGCAGAGCGTGGAGAGTTTTCAGGAAAGCCCTTCTGATCAATATGTATGTTTCGATGGGTATCGAACAATTCAACAAAGAGAATGACCCGATCGTCTGTTTGATAGATTTCTGTCGGAAAATTTCTTGCTTTATTCAACATGACCCAGGGCATACCCCGGTAATAGCATAATTTTCCGGACTCATCGGCAGTCATGTGGAATATCTTCTTGTAATCTTCGACCCGCTTTAGGATTAAATCCGTGTAGTTGGCGTAATCTTCATTGGGCCATTTTACGAGACTTATATCTATGGTTTCCCATACACCATTAAAATTCGCTGGCGCATGCAATGACGCACTTTCAGCGTTGTCATTTGCCTGCGGAATCGTAGAGCAGGCTGTCACTGCTGAAATCACGACGGCCACCAATACACTACGGAACATGTGCACCATCAACAATGTACCTGGAGTCATTGCCTTCATATAAGTATTCGCTCAGCTACAACAAACGTTTAATAACCGAATACATACAGTTGCGCGATGCTCCTTAGAAAAAAATTCAGCGAATTCCCCCTCTGTTTCGACAAAGGGATGCTCAACCGCCACAACATCGCACGTTCATACCGTCACTGTTTCTTTCGCAGATGCTTTGGCCAGATGCCATAGCGTCCCGCCGACAAAATTCCATTCGGGTCAACAGCGTCCTTCAGCGTTTCGTTGAAACGTCTCAGAATATGATTATTAAACGAGTAGGTATTCATCAGTGCATCCTGGAAGGCGGGTGGGGTACGGTACTCTGCCCAGCCATGCTGAGCCGCAACCTCCATCATCTTGAGAATGCCATCGCGGATTTTTTTGTTCTTTTCGGGATCATGCGTAACGGAAAAACCATATCCAAGCATGAAAGACCGATTCCAGTATGCCATCGGCATTCGATAAGTGAATTTTTCGCCAATCAGGCGACTGTCCACCAGGCCCAGCTCCTTGGACAGATCGCCCATGACCTTGTTGAATTCGACGATGGCTTCACCGGTTCTTGGAATGATCATCGACAAAAATACATGGCCAAAATCAGGCTCGGGATTGACTGGCGAACGCAGGCCACGGGTAAACAGCTCCAGACTGGGAATTCCAAATTCGGGTTTATGCACCTGCTCCTTCTGTTCGGCAGTCAGCGGAAACTTGATCATCTCCCCATCTTTGAATGTTGAGCCAGGAATTTCGGCAGAAAACTTCGCTTTGCAGTACTCCCAATTTTCTCGCAGTGCTTTTTCTGCACCATAAAACTTCAGCGTCACGCTCCAGTACGGAATATTGTTCGCCCTGGTAAAGGCAACGATGTCTTCTTCCGTCTGGGTGGACGGCAGTTTCATGAACTCCACCACCCTGGGATCACGGGGACTTAAATAGCCACCGTATACCGGGCCACCAAGATCCGGCAGGCCATTAACGACTCCGACATTCTCAAGGTAACTCATGAGATCGATCATCGGGCTCAGATCTTCACGACGAGGCACAAATACCGTTCCCGAGAAATAGGCATCTGGTTGCGGCATCAACCAGAAGCCCATCTTGGTCACTACGCCAAAATTTGACTGGGAGAAAATACCGTCGATCCATGGACCCGTACCGAATTTGTATTGCTGCCAGGTCTTGGCGTTCGGCACTGCGCCCATGCCGGTACGCAGCACTTCACCATCCGCCAGCACCACTTCCATGCCGCAATGGGAATCAAAATGGTTGCGGAAAGCCGGCTGCAAATAACCAGCACCGTGATCCAGCGAATTGCCGACTAGACTACCCCAACCTGGGTCGGGCACATCGACCACCAGTCGCAGGCCACGTTCCTGTATATAGCGATACAGATCAAAATAGCTGACGCCAGGCTCGACCAGAACATAAGCATGACGCTCGTTCACCTCAAGGATACGGTTCATCCGCTTGAGATCCAGCACTACGCTGCCAGAATAAGAAGGCGCCGCACCGCCATATCCCAGATTGCGACCCGTGGAAATCGGATAGATCGGCACCTTGTACTTGTTTGCAATCCTGACTATCTGTTGCACCTGCTCTAGCGAATCCGGTGCGACCGCAGCTGAGGCGATTCTCTCTTCAGGCTCGCCCCAGAGAATCGAATAGGCGTCTCGATAAAGATGCAAATCCTCATCGGAGGTAAATACCCAATCCTTTCCAACCACGGCCTCAAATTGCCGTAACGCCTCGGCAAAATCCGCAGGCTTCATTCCCGGAGGTACTCTCATCACATTTCCCCTGTCCAAGCGCACAGTCAAATTGAGCGCGGAAAATCATTAATTGTTTCAAAAATCACAGTCATGCCCTGATCAAATGCCGCGCGCTCTTGCAACGCTTCATCCTGTTGACATGCAAGAACCCGTTGCATAGATGTTCATTTTTCCGATGGCGAAGACGAAAGATACTTCGCCAGATCATTCAGATCAGCATCGGTAATTTCTGTCTTGCGAAATGCCGTCATATTGGCAAATCCATAGCGAACGAAAAATTTGATGATGTCCGGAGTCAGGTCAGTACGTTGCTCAAGTACTGCAGGTTTTTCACCTTTGTACTTGATTGCCAGCGATGCAGTGGCAGGATGCCCCGGACCTGCAGCGTGACATGGCGCGCACCAATGGTTAAAAACAGCGGCTCCACGCGGACTTGCTTCCGCATCAGCGGCAAGAACCTGCTGCGATACCAAACCAGCCAATGCCGCAGACACTACAATTGCAAAGATATTCATTCTTGTCCTCGAACGCTAACTATGATGTTTCCGAGATATGCAGGCTCAATGACACAATTTATCTGTCTTATGCATGCCGGAGAGGTGTCAACACCCACGAAAACAAAGATTCTTGCGCATGACCGGAGCGGGTCATTCCATTGCGTCCAACAAAAACATTAGGGATGGCAGTAGAGGCAGCAACAGAATTACGAACGATAAGTTCAGCAAGGCTCTCTGGCCACCTTTCTCCAGCAAACCGCAACGCATTGATGTCAGCTCTTAATATTCTGGACTGAGGATCACTCAGCGTATGCTCAACTTCGCCATCAGAACACTGCGAATGTTCTGCAAGATAAGTCAATCGCAAACGATGTTCCCATGCCAAGTGTTCCAGGCAAAATAACGAACCATGGGTGGTAAGACCGGCAATCGCCACAGGGTTGCTTCGCCAGCGGTAATACAATTCTTTATACCAGAGATCTGTAACGTCTCCAGAGATGGCATGAATACTAAAACCCTGCCCCTCAAATTTGCGTGCAAACGCAACGCCCGCCTCAAAACGCTTGTCATAGACAAGTGTTTGAAAATGCATCCGGTCCGCTGCTTGCGCCAGATTTAATTTTGCAACAAACGGTAATGCGGTTACCCCCATTGCCGCTTGCAACACCTCTCGCCGATTTGCCATCACTCCACCCTCAAGCCGACAAGTGAATTATTAAATACACGGAGTAAGCATTAACCGCTTCTTGCTGGCAGTCTAAAGTTGCATTTGACTTGTTGTCAATGTAACAGAGTCATTTGAGAAATCTAAATAACGCATGCAATTAATGCCGAATAAATTCATATTTGAACAGCAGCAAGAGATGACTTCAGCCAACCCATAAATACTACTAACCGGCTTAACTCTGTAAGCCAATCCACTTGGAAAGAATCTGTATTTGATACACAAATCTTGACATTGGCCCAATCAGAAATTGATCACTGGATATGCATGCCAACAAACAATCCCAGCTCAAGACAGCTTGCAGATTACTTGAAAACCGCTTCCATACCAGCACGTGCACACCGTTCATCTTCCATCGGCCCCTGGCCGCCAACGCCAATCGCGCCAATCACTGTTTTTTCAGCGACTATCGGCAATCCTCCTTGACCCGAGTAAAACCCCAGCACCGCCTGATGCGCAGCAACCAACGCGGGGTTGGGATTATTCGTCGACATGTCAGAAAGATCCTTGGTGCTCGATCTGACAATCGCAGATGTCTTTGCCTTCAATTGAGCAGATTGAATGGAATTAAAACTGGTATTTGCCATCCTATGAAAAGCCATCAAAGCGCCGCTGGCATCGACGACGGCAATTGAAACATGCCAGTTGTTTCTCTTCGCAAACGCCCGACAGGCATCCACCATCGAAAATGCCGCATCCGGATTTAATGCAGGAGGATGGATAATGCTTTCAACTGAAGGTTCAGCGGCTTTCGCCTGCGCCGCCGCACCCATAAAAACAGCGAATACAGTCGTTGTCAGAACTTTTCGCATGGAAGTCATTTGCAGATTCCTCATCGTCAGTTTTTCCTGAATGCCTGGCCAGCTCAGGAGCAGATTAGAACCTATCTCAAAATGTAGCGAGCGAAGGCAGGTTGCGTCGCGCCGGAGCGCAGGCACCGGAGTTTATTCAGAATGAATGAGGATGCCGAGCACCGCCGCGACGCAAGATACCGAGCGCAGTAATCCTGAGATAGGTTCTATCCATCTGTCTCGATCATTACTTCTGATTCGCGATCTTAGGTGATGTCTTATGGCAGATGCCTTGGCAGGCACCTATAACCGAATCCAATATCAACCGCTTCCAGAAGCGGACAAGACGCCCAGTTATTATCCCGCTGCTGATCAAATCCGCCAGAGATGAACAGAAAACTTCACAATTCAAATTTCTCGATCATCGGGCATCAATAAATCAGTGCCAATTGATAAGCACCAAAACGCAGGCCAGATGAGCAGGACAGTGCATGTATCAATTCGTTTTCAACAGGGTGGCCAGGTGTCTGACCGGGATCGTTAACGAGTTCGATAAATTCACTGAAAGCCAGGTTATCAGCAGCCGGTGCCGATAAACAAAAGGCCCGGCACTCATCAGTGCCGGGCCTGGTTGCAAGGCGACGTAAAGCAAAGCGTCGGTGGTGGTGTTTAGCCCATGCCGTACACCGGCAACATGCGGCCGGCCCA
>JBFWSR010000003.1:0-191869 GCA_050248275.1 Steroidobacteraceae bacterium | reverse complement strand
TGGGCCGGCCGCATGTTGCCGGTGTACGGCATGGGCTAAACACCACCACCGACGCTTTGCTTTACGTCGCCTTGCAACCAGGCCCGGCACTGATGAGTGCCGGGCCTTTTGTTTATCGGCACCGGCTACTGGCAACCTCGCTTTCAGTATGATTGCGCGATGAGTTCCTTACGTGCCGAATCCCGTCTGATTGCGCTGATCGTCGCCAGCACCTTCTTCATGCAAGGCCTGGATGGCGCGATCATGAACACCTCGCTGCCGCAAATGGCGCATTCGCTACTGGTCGCCCCCCTCGACCTGAGCATCGGCATCACCATCTACATGCTCAGCGCCGCGGCCTTTGTGCCATTAAGCGGCTGGCTGGCCGACCGCTTTGGCGCGCGTGGCACTTTCATGCTGTCGATCCTGGTATTCACCGTTGCATCGCTGGCCTGCGGCCTGGCCCAGAACCTGTGGCAGTTCACTGCTGCTCGGGCACTGCAGGGTCTGGGCGGCTCGCTGATGATTCCGATCGGGCGTCTGATCGTGCTGCGCAACACCGAAAAGAGCGAGCTGATGCATGCCACTGCCCTGATCACCTGGCCTGCGTTGTCGGCCCCCATCATCGGGCCGGCGCTGGGCGGTTTCATTACTACCTATTTCTCCTGGCGCTGGAACTTCCTGCTCAACGTGCCGCTGGGCATCGCCGGCATGTTCCTGGTGGCGCGTCATGTACCCCAATCGCGTGGCGAACACCGCAATCAGCTGGACTGGCCGGGCTTCGTGCTGTCTTCGGGCGCACTCATTGCGCTGTTATATGGCCTGGAATTGTTTTCGCATGCGCACACGGGCTGGACCGGCGATGACTGGCTGCTGCCGGTCAGTCTGACCCTGCTGGGCGCATTGTTCAGCTGGCTGTCGGTGCGGCATTTCCATCGCTGTACACAGCCATTGCTGGACCTGTCGGCGGCATCGGTGCTGAGCTATCGCATGACCACCCTGACAGCCGGCACTTACTTTCGTACCACTGTTCATGCCACGCCATTCCTGCTGCCGCTGTTGTTCCAGATCGGCTTTGGCATGAACGCCCTGGCCGCCGGCAGTCTGCTGCTGGTGTATTTTGTCGGTAATCTGGGCATGAAACCGTTCACCAGCCGGATGTTGCAGACTTTCGGTTTCCGCAACATCCTGATCTGGAATGGTGGTCTGTCGGGCCTCGCCATCATGCTGTGTTCATCGTTTGCGGCCGATACGCCGAAATGGCAGATCATGGCGCTGCTGCTGCTGGCCGGGGCAACACGCTCCATGCAGTTCACCAGCCTGAATACCCTGGCATTTGCCGATACCACGCCCGAACAGCGCAGCTCATCGACCACCCTGTTCAGCATGTTCGATCAGGCGGCAGCGGTCCTGGGGGTGGCATGCAGCACGCTGATCCTCAATCTGGCACTGCTGAGCAAACCCTATCTGCAGGTGGGCATAGATGAATTGCGCATGGGGCTGATCGTGATGGGGACGGTCGGCATACTGGCCGCACTGATGTTCATCAAATTGCCGGCCGATGCCGGCGCAGAAGTGAGTGGTCACCGTTCCGCCTGAATGACGCCATCCGGCTGCCACCATCTAACTGTCATACAAGCTTGCTAGGGTGACCTGTCATCCATAGTCACAGTCCTCCATGACAGACCGGCCCCTGCGCATCCTGATGATCTCGGATGTCTATTTCCCACGCGTCAATGGCGTTTCCACTTCCATCCGCAGCTTCCGTCGCGAACTGCAGGCTCGGGGACATACCGTCACGCTGATCGCGCCGGCCTATCCCGGACCGACAGCCGATGAACCCGGCATCATGCGTATCGCATCGCGCGGCGTGCCGCGCGATCCTGAGGATCGCATGATGCGCCGGCACCTGATTGACCGGCTGTGGCCGGAACTCAAAGACAAACAGTTCGATGTCCTGCATATCCACACGCCCTTCATCGCGCATTACGCAGGATTATTCCTGGCCAGACAGCTGGGCATTCCGGTGGTCGAGAGCTACCACACATTCTTTGAAGAATATCTTTATCACTATGTCCCTTTAGTGCCGCGTGCCCTGCTTCGTTTGCTGGCGCGGCGAGTCACGGTGTCGCAATGCAATGCCGTCCAGCAAGTCATTGCACCCTCACGCGCCATGGACGATGCCTTGCGCCACTACGGCGTGCACGGCCCGATCAAAATCCTGCCCACTGGTCTTGAAGCCAGCCAGTTTCGTTTGGGCGATGGCGCAGGCTTTCGCGCCAAGCATGATATTGCAGACGACCGCCCCACGCTGCTGTATGTCGGTCGCGTAGCACACGAAAAAAATCTCGACTTCCTGCTGCATTGCTTCAGCCAGGTTCATGCCGCGCTGCCGTCGGCACTGTTGCTGATCGTCGGCGAAGGACCAGCCAGCTCGCATCTGCAAGCGCTGACCAGCAAGCTGCGCCTGAACAGCGCCGTAAAATTCATCGGCTATCTGGAACGCGATACCGAGCTGCTGGACTGCTATCGTGCAGGCGATCTGTTTGTATTCGCTTCGCGCACCGAAACCCAGGGACTGGTGCTGCTGGAAGCGCTGGCACAAGGCACGCCGGTGGTCTCCACCATGCACATGGGCACCCGTGATGTGCTGGCCAATACTCATGGAACACGCATCGTTGCGGAAGACCAGAACGAATTCGCCGGCGCCTGTATCGAGTTGTTGCAGAACGCGGTCGCAAGACAGCAGCTCGCCAGTCAGGCTCCGCAGGATGCTGCCCGCTGGTCATCCGCTGAAATGGCTGCGCGTCTCGTGGAACTCTATAAAAGCTTGCGCAAGTAACAGGAAAGACGCGCCACCTATTTCAGCACCGGAATCGCCTGCATCACGGGTTTGGGCTGGCGTTGCTCATCATACAAACCCCAGTGCGCCTCTTCCGGATGTGCTCCCGGCACCGGACTGACATCGTTCACACGCCAGGGTGCATCGAACGCTGAAAAATACGCAAATGCCCGTTGTGTACCGGGCAGGAAACGTCGCTGCAAGGCGGCATAGAAACCCGCCTGCCGTTCCGGTGTATAGCCCATCGATGCAGGTGCAGTGGGCACGCCGGTTTCCTTGACCAGGATGGGACCACAAGCCACTGCCTGCAATTTATCGACAACTTGCACGACAAATTCAGCGGCATTGGCATCCGGTGCATCACGGAACCAGGACTCGAATACCGGGTGCACATTCACCAGCATGAAATCGCTGGCCGCCATGATGGGCGCGGCTGCCGGCTCCAGCAGCAGATGGAATGGCTCGGTGGTGGTCAGCGCCAGTTGCGGCGCTTGTCGGCGCAAGTTGCGCAGAGCCTGCGCCAACTGTGCAGCACTGGCCTGCCTGGCAAACAGGCGTTCATTGCCCAGCGAGATGCCCAGCACCAGTTTGGGATGACGCCGCGCCGCCGCCACTGCGGCAGCAAGTTCCTGCGCATCATTGATATCCCACACACCGACAATCACTGCACGATAGTCCAGCTGTGCAGCCATATCGGCAATGCGTTCGGCGCCATTACGGCTGCCATAGGTAATGACGCCATCGAAACGGGAACGCAGCGTCTGCAGATCCTGTTTGATGCTGGTCATATCCGCCTGTGTCAATCGACCATTGATGACCTGCAGCGAAGTCGGCTGATAGGCAACAAACCGGCCACTGGCCATGACCGTCTGCAATTGCCGCAGCGATGCCCGCGCCGCCGGACGAATCTCGCATTGCGGCGCCGCCATGAGCGTGGCGGCGCCCAGCAAGGCAAGCGCGAGGCAAACGAGGCGAAGTTGTTGAATGGTTCGATGCATACGTCGGCTCAACCATGAGTGGCGGACAGCGTACTACAGACGCCGCCACAAACCATGGCAGCCAGCCCATGACTCAGCAACGGCCTGCGATCACCGGTTCAATGTAACCTGCACGTTATCGATCAGGCGTGCCCGTCCCAGACGGGCAGCCGTCAGCACCACCAGCCTGCGCGATTGCGCGTGGGGCAACTGCAAGGTGTACGCATCGCGAATCGACACGTAATCCGGTGCAAAGCCAGCCTGTTTGAGCTGTTCGGCCGCTGCCTGTTCCAGCGCCGGAAAATCACGCTCTCCCTGCAGCAACTGTTGTTCGACGGCGCTGAGAATCGCATAGATATGCGGCGCCAGCCGACGCTGTTCGGCGCTGAGATAACGATTGCGCGAACTCATCGCCAGTCCGTCACTGTCACGCACCGTCGGCACGCCGATCACCTGCAAGGGCATGCACAGATCAATGGCCATGCGCTTGATGATGGCCAGTTGCTGATAATCCTTTTCACCGAACAGGGCCACATCGGGCTGCACGATGTTGAACAGCTTGGCCACCACTGTCGCCACGCCGATGAAATGCCCGGGACGCACCACGCCGCACAGAATGTCAGACAGTTCCGGCACCTGCACGATGGTGTGCTGCTGTGTAGTCTGCGGATACATGTCGCTGACCTCGGGAGCGAACAACAGGTCGGCGTGGTATTCGGCCAGCAACGCCCGGTCTTCGTCCGGAGTACGCGGATAGGCGGCAAAATCCTCATTGGGACCGAACTGCAACGGATTCACGAAGATGCTCACCACCACGCGGTCCGCATGATCGCGTGCGCGCGCCACCAGCGTGGCATGACCCTTGTGCAGATTGCCCATGGTAGGGACCAGCGCCACGCGCAGCCCCTGCCTGCGCCAGGCATGCACGCGCTCGAGTATCGCGACAGGACGCGCGATGGATTCAATGCTGGAGTGGTTCAATCTGTGTGATCTCGTCGGACCGGTATATCCATAACGCGGCGCACGTCAGAAGCAGTGCTCGGCAGCGGGGTAGGATTTGCTGCGTATCGCATCGGCGTAGTTCTTCAGGGCAGCGAGCGGACTGTCGACGCCTGCCATGAAACTCTTGGCAAAGCGCGGCTTGCGGCCGCTGGTGATATCCAGCAAGTCGTACAGCACCAGGATTTGTCCGTCGGTATCGGGCCCGGCGCCAATACCGATCACCGGCACCTGCAATTCTGCGGTGATCTGTGCGCCCAGTGCCGCCGGAATGCATTCCAGCAACACCACGTCCGCGCCGGCCGATTCCAGCAGCCTGGCATCGCGGCGCATTTGCTCCGCTGCCTCGTCATCACGGCCCTGCACGCGAAAACCGCCGACCTTGTGTACCGATTGCGGCTTCAAGCCCAGATGCGCGCACACCGCGATATCGTGATTGGCGAGAAATTCAACGATCGACGCCTGGCTGGCGCCGCCTTCCAGCTTGACCATCTTGGCGCCGCCTTCCTGCATCAGTCGCACCGCATTGTTCAAAGCCTGCTCGGGCGACGCATAGGTCATGAACGGCATGTCTGCCATGAGAAACGGCCGGTACAGACCACGACTGACAGCCTTGCAGTGATAAATCACGTCTTCCAGAGTGACCGGCACCGTGGTGCCATGCCCTTGAATCACCATGCCCAGTGAATCCCCCACCAGCACCACATCCAGTCCGGCATCGTCCACCAGAGCGGCGAAACTGGCATCGTAGGCCGTGACACAGGCAATTTTCTGCCGGTCGGCCTTCATCTTGTTCAGGGTACCGATATTGACCGGCGGACGCGCTGCATAGCGCTCTTGCAGGTGGGTGTACATATTCATGTCCCATGTTGTACCCAACGTCTGGACCGGATGGCCGCAGGATTGGGAAAGGAAGCCGGGGCGCACCTTAATGATACGGCCAGCAAACTTCAACCAGGGCCTCAATAGGCGGGGTTGAAGTATTGACGGCCCGGCTTGACCCGCGCCAATTCCGCCAATAACTGCTGGTAATCCTGATCGCGTCCGACAAAATCCGCCTGTGCGGCATTGACGATCAACAAGGGCGCCGCCCGGTAATCGTAAAAGAAACCGGCATAGGCGTTGTTGAGCATTTCCAGATAGGTCCGGTCGATGTGCTGCTCGTAATGAATGCCGCGCCGGGCAATGCGTTCCAACAACACGTCGATGGGCGCCTGCAGGTATATCACCAGATCCGGCGTGGGCACTTCGAGCGACAGGCGCGCATAAACCTGTTCGTAGAGATCCAGCTCATCAACATCGAGATTGATGCGGGCAAACAAACGATCCTTGTCGAACAGATAGTCAGACACATGCGTGGCGGCGAACAGATCCTGCTGATGCAATGCTTCCAGTTGTTTGGCGCGCTGAAACAGGAAAAACAATTGCGCCGGCAAGGCAGCCGCACGCGGGTTGCGATAAAAGCGTTCCAGAAACGGGTTTTCTTCAGCCTGCTCCAGCACCAGGGCGGCATTGAAACTCGTTGCCAGCCGCCTGGCCAGACTGGTCTTGCCCACACCGATGGGTCCTTCGACCACGATGTATGGCGGCGCTCGATGTGCTGCGGTGGTCTGACTCATGTATGCGTACCGTACTGGATACGCTGCAAGCCAGCCATACCCAAACGTTGCGCCATCGCACTCGCCATCAGTCCGTTGGACAAGGACAATTGTGGTGCGATTTCGGCCAGCGGCACCATGACAAAATTACGCAGCAGCATGCCCGGATGCGGTAGCTGCAGGGCTGGCGTGTCACTGCAGGTATCACCATGCAGCAGAATATCCAGATCAATCACGCGTGGTCCCCAACGCATGACAGGCGCCTGTCGTCCCATGCGTCGTTCAATGGCCTGCAACTGCGTCAGCAGTTCAGACGCACTCAAATGCGTCAGTAACGCGGCCACTGCGTTGACAAACGCCGGCTGATCCTGCGGTCCCATGGGTGCCGATCGATACAGGGATGATTGTGCAATCAAACGCGACTCGCCGAGCTGTGCGAGTTCCGTCAGCGCACGTTTTACCTGTTGCTCAGGTTCTCCAAGATTGCTGCCCAGCGCAATGTAAGCAGGCGTCCACGTTGACTGATCCATTAGCGCGAAACCTGCTAGGCATCAGGCGCGGGACGTTTACTGCGACTGCGACGACGCCTACGTTTCTTGGCTGGCGTGACCACACCATCGGTATTCGCCTCGCGCGTACCCGTTGCTGTCGCCTCCACCCGGGCAGCCCGCGCTTCCGCCGGCAGGGTTTGAATCTCCGTCCACCAATCGGCCACGGACTGTTCAACTTCGCCAGCCGCCGCGCGCAACAGCAGAAAGTCATAAGCAGCGCGAAAACGTGGATGCTCGAGCAGACGCAAACTGCGCTTGCCGCCACGGTGATCAAAGCGTGGTTGCAGGGCCACCATTTCACGCGCGCTCAGACTGAAGCGTTTAGGCAAGGCCACGCGTCGCTGTGCCCGCGCGGCAATGGTGTCCCAGGCATCCTGCAACGCCTGAATCGGCGAATCCGCCATGGCCGCAAACTGCATGGCCTGCCGTCTTACGGCCGGCCATAACAGCACTGCAAACAGAAAGGCCGGAGTAACAGATTTGTCCGCCGCAATACGCTCATCCGTTCCCGCCAGACCAAGTCTTATCAGTCGCTCAGCCACGCCATCGGTGGATTGCGACAGCGCAGCGGTCAACTCCGGAAACAAATGCGCCAGCAAGGCATGGTCGCGTAACAACTCAAAACTGCGCAGGGCGCTGCCCGACAGAAACAACTTGTTCACTTCATCAAACAAGCGTGCTGCAGGCACGCCATCCAGCATGTAAGCCAGTTTCGGAATGGGACGCGCTGTGGCGACATCAATGGTGAAATCCAGTTTGGCGGCAAACCGTACCGCGCGCAGCATGCGCACCGGATCTTCGCGATAACGTGTTTCCGGATCGCCGATCAGTTTGAGCAGCCGCGCCCTGGCGTCGGCCACGCCGCCTGTGTAATCCCAGATCGAATAATCATGGATGTTGTAATACAGCGCATTGGCGGTGAAATCTCGCCGCCACACATCTTCATCAATCGAGCCATACAGATTGTCGCGCAAGATGCGCCCGTGAGTATCCAGCACGCGGCGCGAGTCTTCATCGACACTGTTGTCATCATCTATCAGCGTATGCGCAGCACGAAATGTGGCCACTTCAATGACTTCCTGGCCGAAGCGTACATGTGCAAGATGAAAGCGACGACCTATCAACCGGCAGTTGCGGAACAATTCGCGCACCTGCTCCGGATGAGCATTGGTGCCGATATCGAAATCCTTGGGATTGCGCCCCAGCAACAGATCACGCACCGCACCGCCGACCAGGAATGCCTGATAACCCGCATCCTTGAGGCGGTACAAGACTTTCAATGCACTGGGCGAAATCGAACTGCGGGAAATGGGGTGTTCGGCTCGCGGCACGACCACCGGCGCCGCCGCATCCTCGACGGACAATACGGGCTGTTGATGGTTTTCTTGCTGATTGTTCAACTAATGCGTTCCGCTTGAGCAAAGGACATGTCTACGTATAATAGCGCACCTCTTACGCAGCGCCCGTCATCTTCTGCTCACGCTCCCATCGTCTAGAGGCCTAGGACACAGCCCTCTCAAGGCTGGTACGCGGGTTCGAATCCCGCTGGGAGCGCCATGAAATCAGACTTTGACTTTTGTAATTGCCGTCTGCCTCGCACGAAAACCGCGCGGAAATGCACGTTTCGACCAAACCCGCCAAATGACCGTTAGAAGTCTGCCCATCAATAGTAGCGATATCGCTGCATCGGCATCGACAAAAACATGGTGGCTTTATCTTCTGGCATGCACTGATGGCCGTACTTATACCGGGATCACATTGGATGTGCAGACACGATTTCGCGCCCATGTCATGGGCAGGGGAGCAAAATTCACCCGCGCAAATCCACCACTGAAAATTTTGGGCGTACAGCCATTCCCCACCAAATCCGCCGCATTGCAAGCCGAATACGCATTGAAGCAAATGAAGCCGGCCGAAAAATTGGCTTGGGCCAAGCGGCGGCCTGACATCTGAACACAGGCGTGCCAATTGACGAGTACGTAACGCGACGCGAGCACCAATTCCACCATCCTCATCCACCCCGAAAACTTGCGGTCTCAAACAGGATGGTGAGTGGCAACCATACTTTTATCATTAATAATCGGTGACAGCATCCAGATAATGAATCCTGCCGATGCCGCTCACCCGACCGAAACGGCCGCCCGTCGGCGCTGCCACCTGCTTCACAGTAAGCTGTCAATTGCCATGCATAATGCCGCGCATGATCATGGAGCTGCTATGACCCCCGCCGACAAGCGTGTGCTGGACATGCTCGACCGCTGGCTCGCCAGCATCGAACTGCATCTCAAATATCTGGACCTGGATGATGCCAACTACCGGCAGATACAGCCGTGGCCGGAACACGAACGTCCGGCCCGCTGGATCCTGGAAATGGCGCAGCAAAAGATCCTGCAACTGAAAACCTTGTGCAAAAGCCATATCGCCAGCAACGACGAATCCTTTGCCGAATCGCTGGAGCTGATGCACTTCCTGGCCAATCTGGTCGGCATACAGAACATCAAACGTTACATCCCGCTGGCTGATTCCGCTCGCGAAAAAGCATCTCCGGCGCTGACCAGCAATGACGTGACTCAGGAAGCACCTGTCCAGAAATCCAGGAACGCTGAAAACGATGCCACTCGGGAGATGCAACAGGTCAAGGTAGCGCCCGCTCATACCGGCGGTGATGTGGAACGAACCCGTGAAATGCCTCGCCTGAAAACACCTGCCAAAAAAGCCAGTCCGCGGCAGGTGACCGACCCCTCACCCAAGCGTCAACCGGCCGCTCCCAAACCTCTGGCCACGCCGACGAACGTATCTACGCAATCCGGCGACGCCCGAATTCAAGAAATCGTGATCGCCGACGCGGTGCGCCTGCTGAAATGGGGACGCGAGTGGCATGAGCTGACCGAACTGATTGCGCGCATGGCAGAACGGCCTGCGGCAGCCGAGATACGCCGTATTTTGCGCGCCCATAAAAACAATATCGAAAGACAGTTGCGCGGTTAGGCGACGATCTGGCGGATAAAAAAAGGCCGGGTACAAGTACACCGGCCAATCAGGGGGATTCGAGCAAAGAAACAGAAACCTTGCTTCCAACGTTCGCGTGACTACTGACGCGTGACCAGAGCGAAGCTCATCCGGTCAAGCCACTTGAAAACAGCTTCCAAAGTGGCCACGAACTCATGCTGTGGTGCACAATATACGCAATGCTGCAGTGCAATACAAGTGTTATTTGAATTGCCTTTTATTGACCTGGATCCACAACCCACTGATCTATAAAAGAAATATCAATATCACCGTCAAGGCAGCAATTCTAACACCAATTTTACGGCTTTGGCAGCATTATTACTCGACTTTTTGAAATCCGGTCATGCCAAGTCCGTTTTTGCGGATCAAAACACAATCGCACCAGCCCCGCCGCACCCAACAAAGACAACCCCTGCCCCAGATGCTTGAGGACGTCAGAACCATAATGCTCTGCAAGCCGCAGCACGACCAGACATGGCAGCCAGGGCAATGTTGCGAACCATAAACGTCGCAATGCATGCGACCAATTCAACAATGCCCCACGCTCATCTTCCAGACGGATACGCCATGCCTGCATGCCGATGGTCTGACCGCGACGCGTCCAGAAAAATCCAAAAAAAGCGATCCATATCGTCAACAGCCATGCCCAGTAAATACCGCTCCACAACCAGCCCACTTCGCTGGGAGCCATCGCTTTTGCATTAAGGAATTGCAACAACGGAATGAACAACATGCTGGCCAGCAACAGCAAGCCAAGCACCACCAGCGAATCCGACACGATGGCGCCCAATCTACGCAATAAGCCGGCCGGCGTTCCGGTAACCGATGGGTATTCAGACATACTCAAGACTATTTCCTGATGGATGACATGATGATTGCGCAAGTGATGCAACTGTCCACTCAACGCACCTTGGCAATAGCAATTGCAGTCACCACAGCAAGCACCGCCGTGGGTCCCCACGCGATGATCAAAGGATCAAGGTTATAAACCGTACCACCATTGCTGAGCAGTTTAGCCAGCAGGAAAAACAAAGCGCCGACCAGCACACCCACAACCATGCGAGTACCGGTTCCGGTAGAACGCATGGGTCCAAATGAAAATGGTACTGCCAGCATGACAATGATCAGCAACGTACAAGTACGGGCAACACGTGACCAGAACGCGGTCCTGTATTCGTTTGATTCAAGTCTGTTGTCATTCAGATAACGGATATAACGCAATAACGCCGTGCCCGTCAGGTTTTCAGGATCGGTTGCCGCCGCCCCCAGAAACTCTGCAGAAAGGTTGGTATCCAATTGCAGATTCGGCTGTTGTGTCGCAATGGTGCGATCCGTTTCAAAGCGGGTTTCAGCATAGCGCTTCAATCGCCAGGATCGACCATCGCCCAGTTCGGCGGCGTCCGCACGCCCCACGCTTTGCAGGCGTCGCTGCTCATCGAATCGCAGCACATAAACCCCGCCAAAAGAATTCACATTGTTTTGTTTCTGCACTGACAGAAACACATTGCCATCCTTGGCCCACAAGTCTTCGCTACCAATCGTGCTGTACTGATTGGTTTTGGCCAGACTCTTGTAGCGGCTGGCAAACTGTTCGGCCGGAGGCGCCAGATAATCGCCAATACCCCACGTCAGAATCGTCAGTAATACGCCGGCCATCGCCACCCAACCGGCCAGGCGAAATACCGATACGCCTGAAGCGCGCATGACGATCAACTCGCTTGATCGCGCCAGATTTCCCAGCGCCAACAACGATCCCATGAGCGCACCGATCGGCAATAACGTAAACGCTTGCTGCGGCAACCGGCACGCCACCACCACAAGTGCATCCAGCGCTCCATAACGGCCGGAGCCCAGCTCATCGAGCTGCGTAAGAAACAGATACAGGCCGATCAGCATCAGCAGCACCGCCATCACCAATGCGGTGTAGCCCAGCACGGCGCGAATGATGTAACGCGACAATACCGACATGATTTATGCCTTCACCAACTGGCGCTGCGGCCACCACCGCAGACTGTTCCCACGCCACCACATGAGCAGCGCCAGCAACAATCCCACGGCATGCACCCACCACATACCCAGCCATTGAGGTATCTTGCCGCGCACCATGATGTCGCCGGCAACCACCAGCAACCCCGAATAGAACAAATAAACCAGTATGAAATAACCCACTCGCGCATAACGTCCCTGACGAGGACGCAAACGCGACAACGGCACCGCCAGCACCGCCAGCACCAACGCCATGAGCGGCGTGGACAGACGTCGCTGCAGTTCGGCGCGATCCTGCGCATCGGCAGAACCCAGCAATTTCAGCGTGGGCTGCATGTCACGCCTGGATGCATATCCGCCCACCTCCGGAAGGCTTATCGGAATCCCTCCTTCCGCAAACTCGATGATGCGGAATTCATTGCTGCCGGGAATGCCTTCGTAACGTTCGCCGTCATACAGCACAAATGTCTGCTGCTGTTCGCCGATGCCACGCTGCACCGCACGACGCGCCGTCCAGATTTCCAGTTTCTGACCCACCGCCCGTTCAGCATAAATATTGTGCAAAACCTCCTGGTCATCCACGCTTTCAGCGTAAAACACCATGTCACTGTTGCCACCGAAACTGCGGAACTTGCCCGGCTCCAGCCGCGCAAAACGCGCTTCGCGCAAGGCCTGACTGCGGATATCCATTGCCTGTTGCGCGGATTGCGGCACGACCTGAAAGGCCAGCCAGGCCAGCAGAGCGGCTGCCAGCACCGCCAGAATCAGGATGGGTCGCAACAGGGCACGATTGCCGAGGCCGCAGGCCTGCATCGCCGTCAGTTCGCTTTCGTGATACAGCCTGCCCAACGCCAGCATGATGGCCAGGAACAAGCCAATCGGCACCAGCACCACCAACTGCTCCAGCGATGTAAGCCACAACAGAATCAGCACCACGCTGCCGGAAAATCCGCCGGAAGCCGCACGCGACAATACGGTCGCCAACTGGTTGGACAACAGAATGATCAACAGCACCAGGGTCACGCCCACCCAGGCCTGCAGCACTTCACGAAAAATGTATCGCTCAACAATTCGCATCAATAAAGGATCTGCACAAAAAGCCTGGATAGATTAAACGGGCATTCAACCCGACCCACTCACAAAATAGGGTCGCGCCCGTTACACTCACGCTCCGCGCCCGATGCATCACGCAATGAGCGCAGCACGAATTCAACCCGCCCAAGTTTAGCGATGCCGTTACCAAGGTAAATAACATTATGGAATTGCATGCCGTTTCTGCTTCAGTGATCCGTCAACGCACCGACTGCGCCATTGTCGGCGTATATGAAAAAGGCCTGCTCAGTGCTGCCGCCACCGAACTGGATGGCAAACTGGGCAAACAGTTATCGCGTCTGGTCAAGCAAGGTGATGTCCGCGGCAAACTGGGCGAAACGCTGCTCTTGTCCGAGCCCAAAGGCATCACCGCTTCCCGTGTGCTGCTGGTGGGTCTGGGACCCAAAGACAAATTCGGCCGCAAGCAATATCGCAAGGCTCTGGGTGCAGCACTGACCGCCGTAACCAGAACAGGTAGCGTACAGGCCACCAGTTATCTTTCACAGGAAACCGTGGCGGCCACCAACGCGTACTATCTGGGCCGTTGTAGCGCTGAAGTGGCGGCACACAACACTTATCGCATTCCGGACCTGAAAACCGCCAAAAAGCCGCCCGTGCCGGCACTGAAGAAGCTCAGCATCGCCATTCTCGGCACGCCGGAGCGTGTGCAGGCGGAAAAAGGCCTGAAACAGGGCGCGGGCATCGCCATGGGTATGTCGCTCACCCGCGATCTGGGCAACCTGCCCGCCAACATCTGCACCCCCACCTACCTTGCCAAAACCGCGCAGCAAATGGCACGCGATCATCGCGGCAGTTTGAAACTGCGGGTGCTGGAACTGGCCGAGATCCGCAAGCTGAAGATGGGGGCATTCCTGTCAGTGACAGCCGGCTCTGACGAGCCGCCGCGCCTGATTGTGCTGGAATACCATGGCGGCAAGGCCAAGGAAGCGCCCATCGCTCTGGTCGGCAAGGGCATTACCTTTGACACCGGCGGCATCTCCATCAAACCCGCCACCGCCATGGATGAAATGAAGTACGACATGTGCGGCGCTGCCACCGTGCTGGGCGTGTTCAAGGCAGTCGTCGAACTCAAGCTGCCAATCAATCTGGTGGGCGTGATTCCCACTTGCGAAAACATGCCCAGCGGCAGAGCCACCAAACCCGGCGACATCGTCAAGAGCATGTCGGGTCAAACCATCGAAGTGCTCAACACCGATGCGGAAGGCCGCCTGATTCTGTGCGACGCACTCACCTACGCCCGTCGTTTCGCACCCAAGGCAGTCATCGACATTGCCACCCTGACCGGCGCCTGCGTCATCGCACTGGGCAACCAGTATTCCGGATTGTTCAGCAATGACGATGAACTGAGCGCGGCGCTCAGCAGCGCAGGCAAGCGCGCCGAAGATGGCGCCTGGCCCATGCCATCGGACGAAGAATATGCCGATCAGCTCAAAAGCAACTTTGCCGACATGGCCAACATTGGCGGCCGTGAAGGCGGCGCCATCACGGCCGCCTGCTTCCTGGCCAAATTCACCCAGGACCTCAAATGGGCGCACTTGGACATCGCAGGCACAGCGTGGCTGTCCGGCGCAAACAAAGGAGGCACCGGCCGTCCAGTGCCGTTACTGATGGACTATCTCATCAACAGCAAATAAGCCTGCTTCCGCAATCAAAAATGGGTCATACGCACGCATGACACAGGTCGAGTTCCACATTCTCAGCGAAGCAGGCGAGACAGCGCGCCTGCGCCACGCCTGCAGGCTGGTCGAACAGGCTTACGAACAAGGCCAACGCAGCTATGTACGCGTGGCCAGCAGTGAGGAAGCCAGACGCATGGATGACGCGCTGTGGACCTTCCGCGACCAGGCATTCATTCCGCATGAAATCCTCAGCGCGTCCTCCCACACACATCCGCGTATCATGGCCGTGATCGGCACAGTGGATACCATACCGGCCGAGTTGCAAACATTACTCATCAACTTGAGCGATGCCCTGCCGGAAGCCGGCAATGCCTTCACCCGCATCTGCGAAGTGGTGGACGCCGATCCGCAACGCAAACAGCATGCCCGCGAACGCTACAGGCAATATCGGGAGCAAGGCTGCCAGCTGGAAACCAGGAATCAGTAGTGGAACAGGATGGAGAGGACGGGACGCTCTTGGATGTTGAAATGGTGCGATTGAGGGATTCGAAGTTACGACCCAACTACTAATTGATAAACAGTAACTTTATCTAGCTGACTTTTCCCATGCCCCAAAGATGCCCCCCACAGCAGCGCAGCTAAACGTATGAGTTGCTCCAAATTGAAGCTAGAACACAAAAACCGCACCACTCGCTGGTGCATCCTCGTCCGCTTGATTGCCGTTTAATCCTGTGGAACTACTATCCTCGCTCGTTGCCCCCACAGCCAGAGTGTTACCGTCGGCAGAAAGAGCAGCATTGAATCCAAATATATCGTCCACCCCTGTATTGGGTGATTTGAGATAAGCGCGCTGCGCCCACAGTTCGTTGGTCCTAGTGAACAAGTAGACTGCGCCGCTACCGGACTTACTATTATCCGACTCATTGCCATTCACGCCAATGGAATTACCGCTTTCCAAGGGTGATCCCACTACCAGCAAATTACCACTGGCAGACAATGCCACCGTATAGCCAAAATCATCATAGGGGTCTGGATTGGAGGCTTTGATGAAGGATTGCTGTGTCCATATATTGCCAACACGTGTGAACACATATGCCGCGCCGCTTGCCTCAGCGCTGTCGTCCGACTGATCGCCGTTCACCCCAGAAGTATTACTATCCTCACCCAACGCCCCAATTGCCAGTGTGTCACCATCGGCTGATAGCGACACGCTGAAACCGAAGTAATCTTCAGGACCCGTGTTAGAACCTTTAATGTACGCCTGCTGCGTCCAATTGGTTCCGCTACGAGTAAACACATACGCCGCACCGTTCCCTAGACCACTTTTATCAGACTGATCGCCATTCACGCCCGTGGCAGTGCTTCGTTCTGCCTCGGCTCCAACTACAAGTGTATTGCCGTCATTTGATAATGCGACACAATTTCCGAAGTAGTCGAGTCCACTGGAATTAGAAGCTTTAATATAGGCTTCTTGGACCCATGCTGAATTTTTGAGTACGAAGACGTAGGCTGCACCGCTCTGCACATATATGCCATACGGACCATTTGATTGGTTACCGTTAACTCCGGTGGCTAAGCTATCCTCCTCTAGCGCACCTACAGCTAACGTTTTGCCATCACCGGCAAGTGCCACGCTAGAACCAAACAAATCGAAAGTCTCTGCATTAGAAGCTTTGATATATGCATATTGCGTCCACGTTGTTCCGCTACGCGCAAACAAATACACAGCGCCACTCGATGGAGCGCTGTTATCGGTTTCATTGCCATTAACAGACGAAGCCCCGCTAGATTCTCCAGTCGCACCGACAGCCAGCTCACTACCGTCAGCAGATAAAGATAGACTGATACCGAACAAATCAGAAGCCTCCGAGTTTGAGGCTTTTAGGTAAGCTTGCTGAGACCAGCTTACTCCGGTCCGGGTAAACACATAAACCGCACCACTGTTTGGAGCGCTGTTATCAAGCTGATCGCCATCAATACCACTAGCGGCGGACCCTTCGTTATACGCACCGACCGCTAGAGTCGTGCCATCGGCAGATAAAGCCACACTGTAGCCAAAATTATCACCAATTCCCGTATTGGACGCTTTGAAGTAGTTGATCAATTGATTCGAGTACGCCGCGACAACAACGGAGTCCGAACACCCCCCTCGACTACAGGCGGCAACCTTGTAACGGGCTGTGATCCAATCCGTCAGTGAGGCAAAGTGATCGGAATATGTGGCCGTTAGGCTGGTGCCTATCTGGCTGAAACCAGATACACCTGTAGAGTCCTTTTTGATAACAAAATAGTCTGCCTCACTGACAGGAGCCCAACTCAACACCACTTGGTTAGCCGTATGGTCTACCGAAATGGTAGGCGCTGCTGGCGCTGAAGGTATTTGAACCTGGTGATGGCGATTACATGCCGCCAACATGCAAAGCTCAACCACTAGGCCACAAATCCTCAACAACAATTTTTCCATGACTTCCTCAGTCGAATTCCATGCAATTGTGACCGGAATGGACCGTGTTGAAATGGTGCCGACTGAGGGATTCGAACCCCCGACCCCCTCATTACGAATGAGATGCTCTACCAGCTGAGCTAAGTCGGCGACTTTCCAAGAGGGCGCGCAGTATACGGATTCGGGTGGCTGCGGAAAAGCCTGTTTAGTACCGCACTATTTCCCTGCCAAGTCAACCCGCCGGAACTGCGGCTTCCCAGTCCCGGTCAATGCCGCTAGCCTGTCTGCATGCCTATACAAGCTCTGTTTCCTACTCTGATCCACACTGGCCGTCTGCAACACAGCAACTGGCAAACCTTCAACCGGCAACTGTTACGCGAATGCGTGCAACTTGCGCAGGACGATGAGGCCGGCCAGCACTGGTCAGCCAGCAATTATCGCGGCGGTTACACTTCGTATGGCTCGGTGAACCGCATGCACCAGATGTCGCCGACGTTTGCGATGCTCGAGCGCAAATTGAATCGTCATGTCAATGCGTATGCGCGCGCACTGGGGCTGGATCTCACAGGACGCACGCTGAGCATGACGGACTGCTGGGTAAACATCATGCCGCAGCATGTCGTGCATGGCTTGCACCTGCACCCGTTGTCAACCATCAGCGGTACATATTATGTGCAGACACCCAAAGGTTGTTCCGCCATCAAGTTTGAAGACCCGCGGCTGGATCGTTTCATGGCGGCGCCGCCTCGTCGCGCCGACTGCAAACCGGAACAGCGGCCGTGGTTTCATGTACCTGCCGACGCCGGCAAACTGGTGCTGTTTGAAAGCTGGCTACGCCACGAAGTCGCACCCAATCCGGTAAAAACCGCAAGAATCAGCATCAGCTTCAATTACAGCTGGTTCTGACCGCCACATACCATCACTACAGATCAGCAGTATTTCTGGGGTTTTCACCCAGAAATGCCCTGCCCCATACCAGAGCGATACAGGTAAGCTGACCATCAACCGATTGAGCTGATCCATTTATCTGCAAGGAGCGCAGCATGTCGAACCCACGACATCCGCAGTCAGGACTGACGCTGATTGAGCTGAGCATCAGCCTGGCAGCAGTAGCCATTCTGGCGGTGGTTGCAACCCCCAGCTTTAGCGAGATGCAGAAAAACGCCCTGCGTCGGCAGAGCATGAACAACTTCTGGCATGCCATTTTTCTGGCGCGCAACGAAGCCATCAAACGCAACAGTGTGGTGGCGTTATGCAAGAGCGTTACTGGGCGCCGCTGCGACAATAATTCCAGCAACTGGGCCGACGGCTGGATCGTGTTTGAAAACCTGGATCGGGACGAACCAGCGCAAGTCGATAACGGTGAACCTATCCTGCGAATTTATAACGCCACAGAACAGATTGCCGTGACCTCCAACCGGGAGACTTTTTCATTCCGGCCGGTCACCCAAAACTCCGCCAATGGCACGATTGTATTTTGCGATAGTCGCGGCAATGGGGCCGCTCGTGCGATCATCATCAGCCATACAGGCCGGCCACGACAATCCAGCAAGGATGCCAGCAACCAGCCGCTTGACTGCCCTACGCTGTAACACCATGCACTTACCTGTTTTTCCAGCCCGACAATGCGGCCTGACCCTGGTGGAAACCATCGTCGCCATCTTGATAGGGGCCAGTTGCGTGATCGGCATTGCCGCGATTTATACGCAACAACAAAACATTGCCCGTGGCGGCCATCTGCATGCACGCGCCATCGAACTGACGCAGCAAATGGCAGCGCACATTCGTGAGGACAGCAGCAAAGGCAACTTTGAAACCATGCTGGGCGCCACCTGCACCCCACAGCAAGACAAGCCCGGCAATACCACCAACATGGTGGCCTGCTGGCAAGATACGGTTGAGCAGGAATTGACCAATGGCAGTGCGCGCATCTCGCTGGACCGCAATACTGTGCCCGCACAATACGTCATCGTGGTGAGCTGGTCGGAACCACGCAGCGGCGCTGCCAGCTACGTACTGCGCGTCACACCTGGCATATCCGGCAAAACAATCACGCCTGCTACGACAGGTCCTGGCGCAGCTCGCGCGGCAGGCTGAACATTACTTTTTCAATCTGGCCTTCCGACTCCACCGGCACCTGACCGCCCCACTCGCGAATTTGTGCAATCACACGCTGCACCAGCACTTCAGGCGCCGAAGCGCCCGCTGTCAGACCGACATTCTGCCTGCCATCGAACCATTCGCGCCGCATATCTTCGGGACCATCAATCAGATAGCCGGGGATGCCTGCCTTCTCGGCAATTTCCCGCAAGCGGTTTGAATTTGAACTGGAAGGCGACCCCACCACCAGAATCAGATCACAACGCTCCACCAGACGTTTGACGGCATCCTGACGATTTTGCGTGGCATAGCAGATGTCTTCCTTGCGCGGGCTACTCAAACCGGGAAAGCGCTGCTTCAACGCATTCACTACCTTCTCCGTATCATCGACCGACAAAGTGGTTTGTGTGACAAACACCAGTCGTTCCGGATCGCGGATTGGCAGACTGGCCACATCCTCGGGCTTTTCCACCAGATAGATCTGGCCGCCGAAAGAGGCATCGAACTGCCCCATGGTGCCCTCGACCTCAGGATGCCCGGCATGACCGATCAGGATCACTTCGCGCGCCTCGCGGGCATAGCGTGTGACTTCCATGTGCACCTTGGTCACCAACGGGCAGGTGGCGTCGAATACTTTCAGACCACGGCGTCTGGCCTCTTCCTGTACTGCACGCGACACACCATGCGCACTGAAGATCACATGAGCGTCGTCGGGCACATCACTGAGTTCCTCGACAAATACCGCCCCCATCTTGCGCAACTGGTCCACCACATAACGGTTGTGCACCACCTGATGACGCACATAAATCGGCGCGCCAAACAGCTCGATGGCGCGTTCCACGATCTCGATGGCGCGATCGACACCGGCACAGAAACCACGCGGATTGGCGAGTAGAATTTGCATAACAATTGGTTGTCAATATTTAAGAATTGAAATTGAAAATGCATGTAGGCTGGATTGCAGCCCAGCCTACTACAATTGCCAGCGCCATCCATTATCAATCTTTCTTGCGTCCTTCCAGAAACGCATCCAGCAACAAACAGCCTGCGCCAATGCTGATAGCAGTATCCGCCACATTGAAGGCAGCGAAACTGAATCCTATGCGATCCCAATGTACATGTACGAAGTCGATGACATAACCCAGCCAGACCCGGTCGATGACATTGCCCAGCGCACCACCGAGCACCAGTGATAGACCGATCGCCAGCAATGTCTGTTCGTTGCTGCGAATGCGCCGCAACCACAGCATCAGCGTCACGCTGACCACCACGGCCAGTATGATGAAAAACCAGCGCTGCCAACCGGAAGCGCCAGCCAGCATGCTGAATGCGGCACCGGTATTGTGCAAATGTGTCAGGCTGAGCACCGGCAGCAGATCGATGCTTTCGTACAGGCCCATACTGCGGCTGACCAGCGCCTTGGTGACCTGATCCAGGACAATCACGATCAACGACAGCCACAGCCAGCCGCTGGCGCCGCGCGTCGGCGTAAACCAGGGCTTGCGCTCAATCGCCGGTTTTTCTGTAACATCAGGCATAACGACGCTCCTCTCCCGCAGCACTGACATTGCTTATACAGCGATCGCATAATTCCGGTTGCTCGGCATGTGCACCTACTTCGGGACGTTTATGCCAGCAGCGCACGCACTTGCCATACTCGACAGCATGCGCTGCGATCCAGACCATATTGCTGTCTGCATGATCAGCCACATCGCTGGCCGGTACGGCAGCGCTCGAACGCTCAGCGGCCGGCAACACACTGGCTTCGGAAGTAATGAACACAAAGCGCAGTTCATCGCCAAGACTGCGGAGCAAGCTGAACACCGGTTCCCTGGCGTACAGGGTGACACCCGCATCCAGAGGCGCGCCGATGGCGCACGCCACTCGCAGTTTCTCCAGTTCACGTGACACAGCACTGCGCAACTCCAGCAACTGACTCCAGTCTATTGTTGGCTGCATGGCTTGCCGCAATTCCAGCCAGGTAGTCAGGAATACCGACTCGGCGCGCCCGGCCACAGCCGGCATGAACTTCCAGATTTCCTCGGCGGTGAACGACAGCACCGGCGCCAGCCAGCGCACCATTGCGCCGGTGATGAGATACATCGCGCTTTGCGCCGAGCGGCGTGCATGACTGCCGGCCTGTGTGGTGTAAAGACGATCCTTCAGCACATCCAAGTAGAACGCGCCCAGATCGACGCTGCAGAAGTTGTGCAATTTCTGATAGATCAGATGGAATTCGTAATTGCGATAGGCCTCAAGCATTTCCTGCTGCAATTGCGCGGTACGCCATACCGCCCAACGATCCAGATCCACCATATCCGCCACCGCAACCTGATGCTGCGCCGGATCGAAACCAGCGAGATTGCCCAGCAGGAAACGCACGGTATTGCGGATGCGGCGATAGGAATCGGTGACGCGCTTGAGAATCTCATCCGACAGACTCATTTCATTAGCGTAATCGGTGGCTGCCACCCACAGACGCAGCACATCGGCGCCCAGCGTGCCCACTACCTTCTGCGGCACGATCACATTACCCAGCGACTTGGACATCTTGCGGCCCTTGTCGTCGATGGTGAACCCATGCGTCAGCACTGTCTTGTAGGGCGCACGATCATGCATGGCGACCGACGTCAGCAATGAACTGTGGAACCAGCCGCGATGCTGATCGGAGCCTTCCAGATAAAGATCCGCAGGTGCGACAATTTCCGGACGCATCGCCGGCACGCAGTGATGCACCACGCCCGAGTCGAACCAGACATCCATGATGTCGGTGACTTTTTCATAGTGTTCGGCCTCAGCCCCCAGCAACTGCTGCGGCTCCAGTTCGAACCAGGCATCGATACCCTGCTGCTCCACCAGCTTGGCCACCGACTCCAGCAATTCGACTGATTGCGGATGCAGCTCGCCGGTCGTCTTGTGCAGGAACAAGGCAATCGGCACGCCCCACATGCGCTGACGCGAGATGCACCAGTCGGGACGATTGGCAATCATATTGCCGATGCGGCTCTGTCCCCAACCGGGGATCCAGCGCACCTTGTCGATTTCACGCAAGGCGCCCGCGCGCAGGCCGGCCTGCTCCATGCTGATGAACCACTGCGGCGTGGCGCGAAAAATCACCGGCGTCTTGTGGCGCCAGCAATGCGGATAACTGTGCTGCAACTTTTCATGATGCAACAACTTGCCGCGTTCCCTGAGCACTTCAATGACTTTGGGATTGGCGTCGAATACCTTTTCGCCCGCAAATAACGGCGTGTTGGGCAGGAAGCGGCCATCGCCGCCCACCGGATTATCAATGGCCAGCTTGTACTTGGCGCCCACCACATAGTCTTCCTGACCGTGGCCCGGTGCGGTATGCACAGCGCCCGTACCGGCATCCAGCGTGACGTGATCGCCAAGAATGACCGGCACGATGCGTTCATAGAAAGGATGTTGCAGTTGCAATCCTTCCAGTGCGTCACCTGTTGTTTCCGCCAGCAACCTGGCATCGGTCAGCCGGGTGCGCTTGAATACGCTCTCGGCCAGCGCCACCGCCAGCACCAGAATCTCATCGGCGAGTTCATACACGCCATAACGAATCTCGGGACCAACCGCGACCGCCTGATTGGCCGGCAAAGTCCAGGGTGTCGTGGTCCAGATCACTACACTGATCGGCTTGTCGCTGCGCACTTGCGTGCGCGTCGCAAACTCCCCGGCATCCATCACGCTGAAGCGCACATCAATGGCCGGCGAAGTGCGGTCTTCATATTCCACTTCGGCTTCGGCCAGCGCTGAACCGCAGTCCATGCACCAGTGCACCGGCTTCAGGCCCTTGTACACATGACCATTGCGCAGGATCTGTGCGAAGGCGCGCAATTGTTCGGCCTCGAATTTCGGCTGCATGGTGAGGAAAGGATTGTCCCAGTCGCCCATCACGCCCAGACGCTTGAAGTCCTCGCGCTGCCCATTCACCTGCTCGGCGGCATAGTCGCGACAGGCCTGACGGAAGACACGCGGTTCCAGATGCTTCACTTCCTTGCCGCGCAGTTTCTCGATCTGATGTTCGATGGGCAGACCATGACAATCCCAGCCGGGAATATAGGGCGCATCAAGACCATCCAGACTGCGCGACTTGACGATGATGTCCTTCAGTATCTTGTTGATGGCATGGCCCAGATGAATCGCACCATTCGCATACGGCGGACCATCGGCCAGAATGAACTGCGGACGACCCTTGGCCTGCACGCGCAGTTGCTGATAGATCTGCCGTTCCTGCCACCACTTGAGCAATTCGGGCTCGCGGCGCGCCAGATCGGCCTTCATCGGAAAATCCGTACTCGGCAAATTCAGGGTCTGTTTGTAATCAATCATCGAATGGGTCATCTAATGGGCCTGTCTTGAACTAACTCTGCAAAATCTGCCGCGCCTGTAATGCATCCTGCTGCATCTGTATCACCAGTTCGTCGAGATTGGGGAACCAGCGTTCATCGCGCAGACGTGCGATGAAATCGACCTGCAAGCGTTCGCCATACAGATCGCCGACATAGTCGAACACATGCACTTCCAGCAACGGTTCAACGCCATTCACCACCGGCCGCGTACCCAGACTGGCCACTGCCGGCACGCCCTGCAGCCCGGCACCGGTCACGCGCACTGCAAAGATGCCTTTCAAGGGAGTCACCCGCCGCTGCAAGCGCAGGTTGGCTGTCGGAAACCCCAGTGTACGTCCCAGCTTCTGACCATGCACCACACGACCGCTGATGGCATATGGCCTGCCCAGCAGATGCGCGGCACGCGGCAGATCGCCGGTTGCCAGTGCCTCGCGCACCAGCGTGCTGCTGACCCGCTCACCGGCAACCAGATGGGGCGCAAATTCATCCACACCAAAACCGCAGCGCCGTCCCAATTCTCTCAGACTGGCCACGCAACCTTCGCGACCTCGACCAAACTGGAAATCGTGCCCCACCACCAGCCAGCGCAGATGCAACGCATCGCGCAGAACCTGTTCGACAAACTGTACCGGGCTCAGACGTCGCAACGGCTCGTTAAAACGCAAACAGACGAAGCGATCCACGCCGCAGTCCGCCAGCGTCGTAAATTTTTCACGGAAGCGCTGCAGACGCGCCGGCGCATTCTTGCCCATGAAAAACTCGCGCGGCGTGGGCTCAAAGGAAATCACCGTCGCCGGCAGCTGCAATTCGTCCGCCTTGCGCTTCAATGCCGCCAGCAGCGCCTGATGACCGCGATGCATGCCATCGAATCCGCCAATGGTCGCCACCGAGCCGATCTGGTCCGGCGACCAGCGCCCGGCATGCAGATTGTGCAAACCGCGAATCAATTCCATGTTCAATGTTTCAAATGTGCTGGCCGCAGACCCAGCAGCCACAGACTCAGGAAATATAAGCCTGCGCCACCCACCACCAGTTCAGCCATCCAGACGATGCGCTTGAAATTGCCGAGCGCCAGCCATTCCGAAACCTGGCCAGCAAACAGATACAGGAACATCGCCATGACAATATTGGCCAGCAGGATGCGCAGCCACAAAGCTCCCCAGCCCGGCGCTGGTTGATACACATCCTGCTTGCGCAGACCGCGAAACAACAGCCAGGCATTGAGCAAGGCACCTGCTGCCGTCGCCAGCGCCAGCAACACGTGCATGCCGAGATCATGTTTGCGATCCAGCAAGGTCAGCACCAGCACTGCCATCAAATTCAAGATCATGGTCAGACCAAACGACCACATGGCCGTACGCACCGGCGCCCTGGTGTCCTGACGCGCGTAATAACCGGGCGCCAGCACCTTCACCAGACTCCAGCCGAACAGCGCCAGTGAATAAGCCATCACCGCCCAAGTGGTCATCTGCACGTCCAGTTCGGTGAATTTGCCGCGATAGAACATCACCACACTCAACGGGCCGGCCAACAGATACAAGGCTACCGCTGCGGGCAGCACCACAATACACAACAGCCGCAGCGCCCAATCCATGGTGGCGGTAAAGCGCTCCGGCGATTCCGCCGCGTGATGCGCCGACAGGCTCGGCAGAATCACGGTGGCCAGTGCGATACTGAAAATGCCCAGCGGAAATTCCACCAGACGATCAGCGAAGTACAGCCACGAAATACTGCCGGTGGCAAAGAAGCTGGCAATCTGCCCACTGACCAGCACACTGAGCTGCCCCATGGATGAACCGATGATGGCAGGTATCATCAATTTGCCGACGCGCCGCACGCCTTCATGCTGAAAATTCCAGCGCGGCCGACGCAGCAGCTTGAGTTTGAGCAGCGTCGGCAGATGAATGAGCACCTGTGCGATACCGGCAATGAACACCCCCAGCGCCAGCGCCATGTACGGCTTTTGCAGATGCGGCGACCACCACAAGGCGGCTGCGATCATGATGAGATTAAGCAGCACCGAGCTGAATGCCGGAATGGCAAAACGCTCGTAACTGTTGAGCACGCCGCCCGCCAGCGCGGTCATCGACACAAAGAACAGGTAGGGAAAGGTCCAGCGCAGCATCTCCACGGCCATGCCGAACCGGGCACTGTGCGAATCGAATCCCGGGGCGCATGCCCAGATCAGCAGCGGCGCCGACAACGAACCGATCAACGACAGCACCAGCAGAAAACCACCCAGCGTCCCGGCCACGCTGTCCACCAGCTCACGGGTTTCTTCGACCGAACGCCTGGCGCGGTACTCGGACACCACCGGCACGAAGGCCTGCGAAAACGCGCCCTCGGCAAACAGGCGGCGCAGATAATTGGGAATCTGGTACGACGCCAGCCACGCATCCATCATGCCGGTGGCTGTCGGAAATACGCTGGCATAAACCGTGTCGCGCCACAGGCCGGTAATGCGGGACAGCAACGTCATCAGTCCAAAGACGCTCATACTGCGGAAAACGCGACGACTCATGGGTACCTGAAGTGACCTGCGGCCGAAAGACCGGCAATGGTATCGGTAGCGTCGATAGGCCGATAGCCCCGAACCCGCTCTTTTGCAGAGCAATCCTGTGGAAACCCGGCCTGACCCCTTGCCTTTGGGCAGGCGCATCGGCAGAATCGCGCCTCATTTTTGGAGTCCCCTTTCCAGAGTCAGAGAGAGACCGTGGCGAATATCAAATCTGCAATCAAGCGCGCCCGTCAGACCATTCAGCGTCGCGCCCACAACATGGCTGCCCGTTCGCGCCTGCGCACCGCCATCAAGAACGTGCTGAGCGCCGTTGAAGCCGGCCAGAAGGAAGAAGCCGTCAACAACCTGAAGGCTGCCGTGCCGGTCATCGACGCCATGGTCAACAAGGGCATCATCCACCGCAACAAGGCTGCCCGTCACAAGAGCCAGTTGAATGCGCGCGTGAAGACGCTCGCTGGTTAATTTGCCGGGGAAACCAGTCCTTTCAGACTGGCATTGCCGGCATCGGAATCAGATAAAACACCAGTCAGTCAATGACTGGTGTTTTGTTTTGCGGCTCGTCTATTGTTAACAGACCCTAGACATCCGTTTCGGCTGCAGCCCGTTTTTCCTCTTCAGCCATCTTTTCGATCAGCGACATGATGTCCTGACAGAGCTTGTCGGTGCCGATGCGCGCCAGACCGGAAATGCGGTAAACCGGCCCTTTCCAGCGCAACCGGCGCACGATGTCCTTGCAGCGTTTGTCGGCATCCTCTTCTGACAGGGCATCGATCTTGTTGAGCACCAGCCAGCGCTCTTTCCTGGCCAGTTTGGGACTGTATTTCTTCAACTCGGCAGCAATGACACGCACATCCTTGACGGGATCGGCCTCGGGATCGGGCGGCATGATGTCCACCAGATGCAGCAAGACCCGCGTGCGCTCCAGATGCTTCAGAAAACGCAAGCCCAGTCCCGCGCCTTCGGCCGCACCTTCGATCACCCCCGGGATGTCCGCCATGACGAAGCTGCGATGCAGCCCCACCGACACCACGCCCAGATTGGGATGCAGGGTGGTGAAGGGATAATCCGCGACCTTGGGCTTGGCGGCCGATACCGCACGGATCAGCGTGGACTTGCCGGCATTGGGCAGTCCCAGCAATCCGACGTCGGCGATCACCCGCATTTCCAGGCGCAATTCGCGTTTCTCGCCCGGCAGGCCCGGCATGGCCTTGCGCGGCGTGCGATTGGTGCTGCTCTTGAAGCGCGCATTGCCCCAGCCGCCCTTGCCGCCTTTAACCACCAGGATGCGCTGACCTGACCGGGTCAGATCGCCCAATTCCTCATCGGTTTCAGTATCGAATACGACCGTACCCACCGGCACTTTGATCGTCAGATCTTCGCCACCCGCGCCGGTGCAGTCATTGCCGCTGCCTGCGGTGCCATGCGGCGCACGGAACGAACGGTGATAACGAAAATCCGCCAGCGTATTGATGCCGCTCACAGCCTCCAGATAGATGCCCGCTCCATGACCGCCATCGCCGCCATCCGGCCCACCGAAGGGAATGAATTTCTCACGACGGAAACTGATGGCGCCACGGCCGCCATTGCCGCCCTGGACCTTGATGATTGCTTCGTCGACGAACTTCATGGAAAAAAGCCAGTAGTGGGTTGCTGCAAAAAACTGCCCGGCATTATTGCACTGTGCAATGTCGCAGCAGACCAAAACAAACAGTCAAAACAAGCCAGTCAAAATCAAACGCACAAAAAAAACCCCAGCAGCGCTGGGGTTTTTCTGGACCCTGATGGATCGGAATTACTCAGCGACCACGCTCACGTAAGTGTGCTGGGCGGCGCCGCGCTTGCGGAACTCGACGCGACCGTTGGCCTTGGCGAACAGGGTATGGTCGGTGCCCATGCCCACATTGTCACCGGGCCAGAATTGCGTGCCGCGCTGACGGATGATGATGTTGCCACCCACCACCGACTCGCCGCCAAACTTCTTCACGCCCAGTCGCTTGGATTCTGAATCGCGGCCGTTCTTGGTACTGCCGCCTGCCTTTTTATGTGCCATTGCCGATAATCCTCAACAAAGATGAATCAGGCGCCGGTGATGCCGGTGACCTTGATTTCGGTGTACTGCTGACGGTGGCCGCCGCGACGCATATAGTGCTTGCGACGACGGAATTTCACGAACGATACCTTGTCGCCCTGACCATGCTTCTGCACGGTGGCCGTGACCTTGCTGCCTGCGACCAGCGGCGCGCCGACGGCGACCCTGTCGCCATTGGCAACCAGCAGCACTTGATCGAACTCGACCGCTGCGCCGGCTTCGGCTTCCAGTTTTTCAATGCGCAGCACCGTGCCTTCGCTGACGCGATACTGTTTGCCACCTGTGGCGATCACAGCGTACATGTTTTAACTCACTCCGAATGACCCGCCCCCGATCCGGAGCGGAACGGAAGACATGGCAGATTACCGGGCAGCCCCCGGCGAAAGGCCGCGAAGTTTACGGATAAGCACCCGATCGAGCAAGGGCTTTTCGGGAAATCTAAGGGCTGTGGATCGTAAGCTGCAAGCTGTGGGTTCGGAGGCGCGGGCCGAGTGATCGCCACAATAGCCAAAAATCACCTGCAGCCGATAGCAACCAGATTTTTTCTGGCCTCCTGCCCATAGCCCACCGCTCACAGCCCTTTCTTAAGCTACCATTGCCGCCCTTTTGGCCGTTTACCCAGTCCATGAGCCTCGATTCGATAAAAAAACCAGTCAGTGCCGATCTGCTCGCCGTCGATAACGTCATCCGCACCCGGCTGGCCAGCGATGTAGCGCTGGTCAACCAGGTGGCTGAATACATCATTCAGTCCGGCGGCAAACGCGTGCGCCCGCTGGTGACAGTGCTGGCCGGCAGAACCTGCGGCCATGATGGCGGCCGGCTGGCCAGCACGGCGGCCATCGTCGAATTCATCCATACCGCCACTCTGTTGCACGATGATGTGGTCGATGGCTCGGCATTGCGGCGCGGCCAGGACACGGCCAATGCCGTGTGGGGCAATCAGGCCAGCGTGCTGGTGGGCGATTACCTGTATTCGCGCGCCTTCGAAATGATGGTCGAGCTGGGCAGCATGCGCGTCATGGACGTGATGGCCGGCGCCACCAACAAGATCGCCGAAGGTGAAGTGCTGCAGTTGATGAATGCCCACGACCCGGACACCACCGAAGCCCGTTACTTCGACGTGATCTACCGCAAGACCGCCAAATTGTTCGAGGCCGGCGCGCAGATTGCCGCCATTGTGGCCGGCGCACCCGCCATGCACGAACAGGCCCTGGCCCGCTATGGCAAGCATCTGGGCACGGCGTTTCAACTGGTTGACGACGTACTCGACTATCGCGCCAGCCGCGCAGAACTGGGCAAGAACCTTGGCGACGACCTGGCCGAAGGCAAACCCACCCTGCCCCTGATCCACGCGCTCAAGCACGGCAATGCCGAACAACAGCAACTGATTCGCAATGCCATTGAAAACGGCGGACTCGATTCAATCGCACTCATCACGCAAACAATTGAATCGACGGGGGGGCTTGAGTACACTGCGCGCCTCGCACGGCAGGAGACCGACCTTGCCATCGCGGCGCTCTCGGAGTTGCCCGACTCGGCTTATACAAAGGCCCTGCGCGAACTTGCCGAATTTGCCGTCAGTCGCAGCTACTAACAAGCTGATTCAAACCTGCCGCCCAAATAGTCCAAGTTAGAAGTTGATGACCTGCATCGGGGTGTAGCTCAGGCTGGTAGAGCGCTACGTTCGGGACGTAGAGGTCGCAGGTTCGAATCCTGTCACCCCGACCATTGTTTTTCCTGCACTTCTCTATCAACGCTACCCAATAGGGTCCACCTAGATTTCATATTAGGGGCCAAATAGGGGCCATTCGTGATTTGGTGATCTAGCTATTTCTCATTCAGGGTTAAGTGCTTCAGCATTTCTGATTGGACATGCATGAGAAGTTGTTGGAATTGCCGCCTCCAGAATTGTCCATCCAAAACGACATAAACATCACTGAGCGGAAGTCGGTACTGCTCCGAAGCAGTCGTTTGAATTCATCGAAGCGGACAATCGCGCAAATACCCCCGATCCCCCAACCCTGTGCCGTTGACGATCTAAATCATCCGATGACCGGCCTAAGGCCACGACGACTAGCGAGAAGAGCGACGTCCTTTGAGCTGGCGATGCGGCGAAGGCTCTGTAGAACGCCCTGTTGCGTCTCAGGCGTCCAGAAGATCCGCAGGCGCTCGCGCGCCCGAGTAACGGCTGTGTAGAAGATGCTGTGCGTGATGTCGTCTTCGTTAGCATCGGTGATGACGATTTTAACGGAGTCGTACTCGAGACCCTGAGCCTTGTGGATCGAAACGGCATAGGCCACTTGAAATGGCACGGTAGTGTTCAAGGAGTCGTCGTCCTCGTCACTAGCCTCGTAATCGTAAACGGAGAAGCGCACTGTCGAGCCGCCAATCCATTCGAGCTCATCTCCGTCGACGTCGAACTCACTGAGCGGTCTGTCGAGCTCGACATCAAATTGAATCCGGCCAGGAGCCTGCTCGATGCCGACGATCCATCCTTTGAGGTTATTGTAGATCACCGGTCGAAACCTCTCGGTCTCGTTGAAGAGAACGGGATCGCCGATCTTGTACGTGGAGACCCGCCAAGTAGTTGCTGCACCGGGGTTGCCGCTCTGCAGGAATCGGTTGATGTTGTTGATACCATAGAGGCCGTCGTAGTTCAGGCACAGTATGATCTCATCCTGTGCCTGGGTCTCGAACAGCGTCTTGTCGAACACAGTAGAGTATCCGTTGCGGGCCATGACCTCGGCGAGGTCGTCTTCGATGGCCCGAACTTTGTTCCAGAAGCTCAAGAGTGAGTCGTTCTTGGTTCTGAAAGGCGTCGTTAGCTCGAAAACCGACGTGCTCGGAATGAATGAGCGAATGATGCCGAACCAGTTGCCGAACTGGATCGACTCTATCTGATAGACGTCGCCGACGAGTACCAACAGCTTGAAGGAGGTCTTATCCAACACCTTTACTAGGTCTGTGTTGCTCACGGTGCTGCACTCGTCAATGATGAGGAGGTCATACTCCGGATCGGTAGCTTTTCTAGAGATATGGCTGCTGATCGTTCGGAAGTCCGAGTTCTGCGCGGTTACCTTGCGCTTGAGATTGTCTATTGCTGGATTGGTGTGTGCGAGAAAGAGCTTTTCCTTATCGTTGAAGTAGTGTGCGATGTGATCCACCATCGTTGACTTGCCAGTGCCAGCGGCTCCGTAGACCAGAGCCACGCGCGATTGGCTGAACAACAACTTAAGCGCATCCTTCTTCGCCGGGTCGTCGATGCTACGAGATGTTTCATCCAGCCAACGCTCGACGGCTTGGGTGTAGCCTGCAATCCCGGTCGATGCGTACCCCTGAAGTTTCTCGACGATAGCGAAGGTGTCGTTCTCATATCCGCAAACGAAGACGTGTCCCTTATCGAACACGAGCCGACGTTCCGTATGCGTGTGGTAGAGCTTATTGTTGTAAGCTGAGATCGAGTTGTTGATATTTCCGAACTCCTCAAGCTCGACTACGGGCGTGTAGAGGATTCCGTGTCGCTCCACATTGTTCTTCACACGCCGAACAAGCAATTCGTGGGTCCGACCAGTCGTATCAAGGCTTTCCGCGAGGTCCAAGTATCGAGGGTTATGCCTCGGCAGCGACGTACAGAACGGCATGTCATCGAAGGGAATGCAGCCGTACGGAAGTTTCAGCCCGGAGAGACGGCCACAGCCCTCTTGGTAATGTAGCGGTTTGACGATTTGGTTGTGCATCCGCAGCATGAGATATCGGAGGATGTTGTGGCCAGGAGCGGCTGAACTCGCGATGCGTCGCACTTCATCCAATATTGGGAAGATTTGCGCTTTGGTGACGCCAGCTGTGCCTGCCGCTCTCATTATCGCGTACTTGTCGTTGGGCATATCGATTAGATCGACCAAGCTGCCCGAGCCTACCGTCAGCCAGCGCATCAGGTGGTGATACTCCGTAGAGTTGGTTTGAACTGAAGTGGCGATGCCTAGCAGGCGTGCGAAGTTGTCAAACTCGCACGGGCGGATCGAGACCTCCCACTCGCGAATGATCGTGATCGGCATTGTCTGGCCGATTACTTGAATCGAGTCCCGCCGGAGCGCCAACATGGCCGCGTACTTGTCAGTCATGTCGATATCGGTGAAAGCGATGATACGGTCGAACTTACTCACCCTGTTGATGGCTCGGTAGAAGGTGACTTCGTAGTAGATGTGCCCGCCGACAAAGAAAGGGCACGTTTTGTGAATGTAGTACCTATGACGGGTACTGCTGTCAGGTCTAGATGAACGGACCGCTTCAATTCTTGCTGCGATCTTCTGGTGGTACTCCCGCAGCGATGGATCGAGGTCGACTGGGAAGGCCTCGAGATTCGCAAGCACCCCCATCCCACAGGTGTCTTGAAGCAAACTGCGGATGCGGTAGAGGTACTCGTAATACTTCAGCATCAAACGTTCGGAAGCATCTCCGTCCAGGGTGTAATGGGAAGCACTTTTCGCAATCAGTTTGTGGAACTTTCCGAGGAAGCTGAACTTTGCTTTGCTCTTGACGAAGGCAAGTCCCGGTTCTACGGCGTGGTAGTTGAATTCGGTATCGGGTGAGTTTGCGTGGAGACGGACAGCAATCCCCTCGACCAGATTCCGGAGCTGAGAAAGAATGTTCTGAGAGAGTAATGCCCGCTGATCACCGAGTGATTCGATGTTCCGACAGATCGCCTCGTCCGCACTAAGAATCTGCTTACTTACCGAAGTCATTGATTGTCAAGTTCCGATTGACTAAAGAAAATCATGGGCATCCTTATGGCCTCGCCCTCTAACGGCAATAGTACACAAATGGGGCCGTTCGGATGGCCGCTAACGAGGAAATCGGATTGCTGACTCGAATGACTGCTTTGAGCCGGTTTCTACCTCCTCAATCCGCCCATCTCCAACCCCTGCTATAGGTGGACAACTCGATCCCGGTCGCAGTCGAGTATGCGCACATTCTGCTAACAAACACCCTCTGCCCTTCTTGTACCGCATCTGGATAATTTAGTACTCAGTGACAACTCGCCCTGAGACTGACGGCAGGGTATTTCATTGCAGGTAAATCATGAACAACGATAACGCTTCCCTAACATTCATTCAGGTGATCCGGCTCCCCAGGGTACTGCAGATGACCGGCCTGTGCAGATCAACCATCTATCAACTTGAAGCCGATGAGAAGTTTCCGAAACGGGTGCAGCTGGCACCCCGTGCGGTTGGCTGGGTCGAGCATGAAATTCAGGGATGGCTGGCCAAGCGCATCGAGGACAGAAGTCGGCCAGTGGCTCCTTGACGCCCTCAGCACACACTCTACAAAAATTACACGCACCTTGAAGTTCATATCAAAGCAGTTGCGTCAACCCCAGTCTCAATACAGACAGCCCGCATCGCTATCTGACACGCGTTGACTGGCCACCGCTCAGCCGCAGGAGTTCCTGAGCAATCTGTTCTTGCTCGGTATGGGGTGGTTTCAATTTGATCATGAATGCCTCGACCTGATCCGCCATCTTGGCATGACCACTCCTGATCAACCCGTCGTGCACCGCACGCCAGCCCTGCAGTACCTCCTTGCGCGTACTGACCAGCCGCGGCTTGCCCTTCCCTGGCTGAACTTTGCCTTTCATCAGTTCGCTGGCAACCAATTCCACTCTATTGAGTAGATGCGTCGAAGTGCCGCGTTGCTGGGCGCGATAGATACCATCCAGCTTGGTGGTGCGGGTTTCGCCCCGAACAGATCGTTCAGTCGCATTGGCCGCCACCCCCTGCTCGCGCAGATGCCGGGCAAACTCACTGCGCCATTCCCGCAAGGTGGCTTTCTTGATGTTCAGCCGGACGCCGTACTCGCTGACCGCTTTGACGACCATGTGGACATGCGGGTGCGGCTCGTCGGTGTGCAGCACCATGGCATAGCGATGCTTGAGCGCAAACTGTTCGCGGGCAAACGCCTGGGTGGCGGCCAACACCTTGTCAGGGGGTGTACCCGGCGGCATGGAGAACAGCAGTTTGTGGACCAGCTTGGGCTGAGCGCGGTTGTCGGTGACGCGCAGGGCAAGGCTGCGTCGGTGTTCTTCCAGATCCAGATCCCAGTCCTTCAGCAGTTCGGCTTCGATGCCCGCACCGTTCAAGGCCTGACCGTCATCGGTTTCCAGGTCCAGTTCGCCATCACGACTGAGGTACTGCAAATGACGTTGCACGGCCTTGAGATTCTGACCCCCTTTGCTCAGCACCTTGACCATGACCTCCGGTGTCCGGGACACCGTCCGCTGGATCACTTCGATATCCGCCTTCGACAGCTGGATGCGTTCCCCCGGGCCACGCCGGGCATAACTGGTCAGATCCAGCAGCGCCCTGCCTTCCCATCCCCTACTTTGGTTCGACATAGCCACTCTCCCAGGACATCAGGTTGGCCATGAGAAGCTCCTTGAACCGCGCATGCATCGTGGTACACACCTGCACCATGGCCAGGACCTCGGCCCGAGTGGGGCCGGTGACCTGACCATTGCGCTGGGCCACCCGAGCCAGTTGATTGACGTTGCGACCGATGACCGCCAGCTCAGCGATACAGCGCTTGAGAGCCGCCAGTTCTTCTTTGGGAATGGGCGCCACCTTGTTCAGATGCGCCCGCAACACCAATGACGCATAGGTCGCCGGGGGCAGATGGCGAGCCGCTGATCGTTCCTTCAACACGCGCTGCTCAAGAGGTCTGAGCCGGACTGATAGCCGGGAATGACGGGCAACGGTGATCGACATACCTGACTTGGGTTGACTGCTCTCAGCGCCCTGTACCACCAGTTCCACCCAGCGTTTCAGCAACGCTGATTCAGTGAGTTCCTGCCGCGCCGCTAGTGCCCGAAATCGTTGCTTGGTCTCCGATGAGCAGCGCGCTGCAATGAGGTGCGTGATTGCCATGAGCACAGTGTTTAACAACAGCCGCCGCGAGGCTATCCGGCATTTCTATCCAAAATGACACAAAACTCAGCAGTGATTTTTCGCCGCCTTGATGCATTGCCACCCCCGACTCATCCCGCCGCTGCCCAGTAGTCGCAATGGTTCACCCAACACCAGGATCAAAAAAATGGGAGAGAGCGACCAACGCCCTCTCCCAATCTCACCACCGCCAATATGACTGATTGATCACTGCTCCAGGTAACTGGCCGCCAGTGACCACAGGCTGCAATTGACTCGTACCTCTTCCCGCAGGGATGACAACCGACGCATCCGGGCTAATCGACCACTGGGGGAATGACGGATAAACCCACCCCTCAACACGTTCTCCTGCAGCCGGTTCAAGATGTTCCACACACTCTCCCGGGAATCCTCGTCTCGACGGCAGAACAGCAGCTGCGACGCGGCCATGCCCTGCTGCTCCGGATCGGGATAGCGCAATGCCAGCGCCTGCTGCGCCAGCTGGAGCTGTTCATCCCGAAACAGCAGCCGCTGTCTCATCTGCTCCACAGTCCCCGCCAGTTCCTCAAACCGCTCGGCCAGCTCCAGGGCACCGGTGACCACTTCATCCAGCATGTCCTTGCGATGCGATACCCGGATGCCGGGAAAGGAATCCGCCGCCACCATCAATCCATTGGTGCACACCACACGATACAACCCCAGCTTCAAGTGGTAGGCACTGCTGCCATCGTGACTGTTCAGCAGCACCACCTCCGGAATGGCATCCTTCAATTGAACGGTTTCAAAGCGGCGTTGCAATCGAATCAGGTGCCTTGCATAGGAAACATTCCCCGCCTTGGCCCGCACCTGCCTAGCCTGTACGGGGAAAAATCCCACTCGTGCCAATCCATCCAGTACTCGCTCCGTGGGAATGAAGGTGTAGCGTTCACTCAACTGCGGTCGTGCGGACTCGCCATACACGGCGGGGGCAATGGCGCGTAGTGCTTCCGGTGACAACGCTGATCGAAACGCGTGGGCGGCAACGGGGGTAACCATTTCAAGTACGGTACTCATGACGGACTCCAGGATCTGAAGGGCGGGATTGCCCGACCTCGATCCGCACGTCGCAGCGCAGCTGTCCAGACTCGCGGGGCTCGGGCCGCGACTCGCCGAGCACGCCCGGCGCGCGCAGGGTCTGGACAGCGAGAACGGCGTGCTACCCTCACCCCTCACACAATCCCGCCCTCTTCTCTTACTTTCTTATTTCCGAGGGCCTTAATTCATAGCGCTTATTTATTGCACCGTTTCTGTTGTATTGAATCGAGCGCCAACGTCCTGTCAGCGCCCGACCCCTGACACTTACTACTGATCACGTCCGGTGTGATCAGCATCAAGCAACGAGTAGCCCCGACTCATCCAGGTCTCCGGGCGAATCCGTGACAACCAGTCAGCTACTGATGGCACGATACCGCCACAATCTTCCTTGATGTGTTGCTCAGCGATGTAGCGCACCAGCACCAGTGTCCCTTCACTATTGCGGATGGCAGTACCAAAGCATCGCTCAGCTTCAAACACACCTTGCGAGTGATGTCGCAGGGCACGATGCCGAAAGTCACAGAAGGTTTCCTTGGTCGCATCCAGCCACTCATGGATCGGCTGATAGTCCTCAACGCGACCACCGAAGCGCCGTACCGAGGATTGCGCATGAAATAGGGGATGTGTCATAGCCCCTCCTGTACGGTGGTATCAACTTCGGTATACCGAGTGTGATGGGTGTGAATCAGTTCGTCCGACTTGAGATCCCACTCAAACGTGCCATAGGCACCATCATCATTTTCCCAGCCGCCATGCCGCACTTCCAGCAAGTCGTAGCAAAACTGATGCACCCTGTCAGCAGTGCGTTTATCCAGTGATGGCGTAACGGACTCACCCTCCATGTTCCAGAAACTCACTTCCTCAATCTGTCCGGAATCACCACAGCCATCGTAGTTAATCTCAAGACGGGCAATGCCCAGTCCGATCAATACCATGGTGACCTCTGCTTTATAGGCCAGCGCACGATCGCGCACCAAGCTTAGATACTTATCTAGTGCGTAACTGATACTGGGTTCAGCGGTGGGTACAGCAGCGGCTGCAGTTGAATGATTGTCAGGATCGTTCATGGGATTTCTCCAGGCATGCTGGGCGGGATTGCCCGCGCGCGCTCTGCACGTCGCAGCGCAGCCGTCCAGACTCGCGGGGCCTAGACCGCGACTCGCCGAGCACGCCGCCTCGGGCGCGCACAGGGTCTGGATGGCGAGAACGACGTGCTACCCTCACCCCTCACACAATCCTGTCCCTTCCTTATTTCTTGTTTTGCCGCTGACTTACTTATATTCAGAGGGCTCAGCATTACCTGTCTGGCCGCATGAGTACATCAAGTCCGTCAGAAAAAGCGCCGAGCGCACCGCGCCCGGCGTATGAAAGGACTACAACAGCCCTGTCTCGGCAAAACTGTAAATGGTTTCACCGACGATCAGATGATCCAATAATCGTATCTCCACCAACGCCAGTGCTTCCTTCAAGCGCCGGGTGATCAGTTCATCGGCCTGGCTGGGATCGGCTACGCCGCTAGGATGGTTGTGATAAGCAATGATTGCGGCGGCGTTGCGACTCAGCGCGGCCTTGACCACTTCACGCGGATGCACCGACGCCCCATCCAGCGTGCCGCGAAACAGTGTCTCGATAGCCAGCACCCGGTGCCGGTTGTCCAGATACAGGCAACCGAACACCTCATACTCCAGACAGCCAATGTGAACTCGCAAATAGTCACGGGTGTGACTGGGGCTGGTCAGGGCTGGAGAACCGATGTGGTATCTCTGGGCCATCAAGCCCTGTGCCCGCGACATCACATCGCCAAAGCTCGCTTCGCGATAACTCGTACCTTCCCGCACATACAGTGTGCTCATGATGGATTCCTCGTCTTCCGGCACGTCGCCGTGCGGGCCGGGTGGCGAGGCGATTGAGCAACGCAGTCAAGGTGAGCGTGGAATAAATGGAGGGGACCCGCGCCGCGCGGGGAGCAAGCCGTTTATGCCGCGAAAGCGCCTTGACTGCGTTGCGCGCTTCGCCACGATTTGCCCGCAGGGTGAGGTGCCGGATATGAGGTGACTTCGGGTCAACCGTTAACGGTTGCTGCGAATGCAAGCGCCGCGCTGAGTAACCGCTTGCCGATGTGTGTCATCACCAGTTTATTTGTTAACAGTATCTGGCATAGAAAATATTTCAGACATCCACGTAGCAATCGGTTAATCAAATCATGCCGTGAATTTCTGTATATCTTTCATCAGCAGCATCAGGTGATAGGAATCCGATGCGCTGGGCTCGAAATTGAAGTGCTCGTAAAATGCCTTGGCCTGATCATCTTTGGCATGCACAAGTACTGCACGGGCACCAATGGTGCTGGCCGCACCTGCCGACCTGATCAGTGCATCCTTCAACAAGGCCTGTCCGATGCCCTGCCCCTGCACCGATCTATCAACCGCCAATCGGGCCAGCAACACGACCGGAATCGGATGCCTGGCCTGCCCCTTCTTGATCCGTTCCGTGGCGCCCTCATGCGTCACCATGCTCGCTGCCAGACTATAGAACCCGACAACACGCTGCGCCCTAACGACGACGTAAGTCTGGGCACTGTTGGCCTGCTGGTTGGCCCAGGCATGCCGCTGAAGGAACCGATTCAGGCTTTCGTGGCCGCAATCAAATTCATCCAGCACATGTTGTGCGGTGAGTTTGACGATGCCTGTCAACTTCATTGCTCCAGCACACTGCGGGTCTTGAGCAATTTCTCCAGACGCGGCTTCGGCTTGTGCGGCGCATCCAGCGCGGCAAGGAAGGCCTGATACTGTTTTGAGTTCAGCACGAACTCGCGCCGATCTGCCAAGGCTTCGGCCGCCGCTGCCAACCCGCTGTCCAGTACAAAGGCACTGACGGTTTTGTTTTCGGCCAAGGCGGCGCGCTGCAGCAGATGCTTGGCTGTGGGGCTGAGCCGGACTTCCAGCCGGTCTTCACGACGTTTGGCGACACTCATGATTTTGATCCTCCGTGGCTCCAACACTAACACCCGTACAGTGTCCGTACAAGGTGAAGTGACCCGTTATGCCCAAGAATTTTGATTTCAGCGAGTGGGTTCATCCTTTTGCCGCTGTCCGACCCTCTTCAACTTACCCAAACGGGACGGTTCCCGCAGCTTCACCTCCAGCAGCGGCTCACCCTGCTTGATCGATCCGGCCATGGCCTCCCTAACCAGCGACACGAACCTCTCGCGATCCCTGGGATCAGTAATTCGCCGCTGGGCAATCTCCTGTGCGCCGCGCAGCGTCAGATAGGTGGACATCAACTCCGGGTGCGCTTTCACCTCCCGGCGTGCGTCCACCTGATCATCCCGGACGCGCCGCGCCAGCTTGCTGCGCTCGGCAAAGAACTGCACCTTCTCCACCACCCAGCGATTGCGAAACACCTCCTGTTCCCGCTGCGCGATTACCTGCCCTGCGCCATTCCGTTGTGAGGTAGTGATCGTGACCGGCTCGCGTGCAAGCCGTTTGACGCCCACGACATCCCCGAGTTTTGGCTGGGTGCTGGCCGACGCCACGGCACGTTCCAGATCCTTGCCCCACACCACGCGCTCCCCTTTGGGCGTTGACAGCTTCACGAAGTACGACTCGTCTTCCTGACTGCGGAACTGATAATGATCCCGGCCATGATCCAGTAATCGCCCTACCAACAAGGGCTGTTCCCGTATCCCCAATGAACTCGCCGTCCCTCGGCGATTATTCGTACCGCGTCGAGCCTCATTCACCATACAACCTCAACCGCGCGCAGGCGCGGACTCCCGCTCGGCATTGCGCGGCGCTCGCGAGCTGGTTTTCTGCTCTGCGCGCTGACGCAAGCGCATCACTGGCAACGGTTCACCACGCGCCACCGAGTCCGCCAACGCGTCCCGTACCGTCGATACAAACTTGCGTTGATCTTCCGGATCGCGAATACGTCGCTGCGCCACCTCTCTTGCGCCTTTCAGATACAGATACGTGCCCGCCAGCCCAGGATGTTCTTTCACGCCTTTGCGGGCATCAATTTTGGGATCACGCACCATCTCGGCCGCCGCCGCGCGCGTGGCAAAGAACGACTGCTGCTCAATGATCCAGCGATTGCGATGCGTGGCCAGATTCTGTTCATGGAGCACCTTGCCCTCGGCATCGCGTTCGCGGGCCTTGACCGTCACGGCCTCACGACGCACTGCGCGCAGGCCAATCAGATTCCCCGGCTCTGGCTGCGTCAGCGATTCACGCAAGGCGCGTTCCAGATCTACTCCCCACACGGTGCGTTCACCCCGAGGGGTTTCCAGCTTCACGAAGTAGCTCATCGCTGCCTGGGATTCATGATGATAGGTCGCGCGTCCATGATCCACCAGCCGCCCCAGGATCAACGCTTCGCGTTCGGCATAGAGCTGACGCTGCCGCGCGGAAGGTTCACGGCTTTCCGGCATTGACGCCGCCCCCGAGCTGGTGTGTTGTCCGTCCCGTTGCAAACTGGCGCGTGCCGCCGCACGCACCAGATAACTCTGTTCGAACTGGGTGGGTTGATATCCCTTCACCTCCAGCCCCGCCAGCTTCGCTGCCATCCACGCCTCCTTGCGAAACCGCTCCGTGCCACTCACCGTCACCCGATCCCACCCTCGCGCCTGCGCAATGGTGATCAGGCTGCGTACTACCTCCGTGTTTTCACTGGGGGTCGTCAGTTTGTGACCCCGATCCGTGAAGGCGCGTGCGCCATCCGGGAAGTAATATTTTCGGCCCACCTGCACAAACTGTTTCACCACCTCCGCTGGCATCGCTTCGGGATCACCGGTGTGGGGAGCGACGGTTCTGGGTTGAGCGTGTCTCGATGCAACGGCTCCAGTAGAACCACCCAGTGGTGGGTTGAGCGAGGGTTTGCTCGACTCAACGGGCTTGGGCACCACCGGCTCTGGGCGGGTCAGTCGGCGTGCCGGGCGAATCCAGTTCTGGTCGCCGCGCCGCGTTACTTTCGGTGGCGATTCAGCCGCAGATGAGGTGGGTGATGATTGGTCTGATTGCAACGCCATACCGCCTCCTACTGTCCGCGTGTCAGGGCCATCAAGGCCTGTACCGCGTCGTGCATTTGCGCTTCACTGGGCTTGCCGTCCTCGGGCAACGGAATGCGATTGAAGTCCACCGCCATATCTTCCAGCTGTATCGAATCAATCAACTCGATGTCCTGCGCCGTGGCGGCGCGCACGGTCTCGACCTCCGCTGTGACGAGCGGTAAGCCGGACTCAGCATCCTCCTCCACCACAGGGCGTTCGTCACCTGGCCTCACGGCGTCGTCCATCACGACGTCGTGTTGCTCACTTGTGGATCGAGCACCCGGCGTCGCCTGCACCGGCGGTGCACGCAGCCGCTCCGTAAAGCGTCGATCGGCGTAATAGCGAATCTTGCGACAGCAGATGGGTCGCAGACTTTCATAGAAGATCAGCGCCTGATCCGTGCCCAGCGCCTTGATCTCCTGAGGCAGCAGCAGCGCCCGACGTTGCTCGCTGATACTGACACTGCGGGACTTGCGTCCTTTCGCATCACTCAAATCCATCACGGGTCGGGACAACGTCTGCACTTTCACCGTCGTATACCCCAGCTCATCCGAGATCTCACGGGCATCCGCAAAATCCTTGGGCGCAAAGGCAATGCGGGCCGCCAGACTCTTGAGCATGGTCTCGGCACTGTTGGGGCCATAGACGTCCCGCAACTGCGCGGGCGTCTGGATCACCAGCATCACGCGCACGTTGTAGCCGGGCAAGTAGCTGATAGACTCGGCAATGATGGGAATGCGTCCCAGCGCCGTAAACTCATCCAGCAACATCAGCACCTGACGATTCAAGCGCGGATCGTGTTCGGGCAATACGCGCGTTTGCAAGCCGATGGCCTGTTGAAAGAATAATGCCAGCACGGGACGCAGCCGATGCAGATCATCGGGATTCACACCCACATAGATGGAGACCGGTTTGCTGCGCAGCTCACGCAGATCAAAGTCATTGCCGGAGGTCGCGGCATCCAGAATCGGGTTCAGCCATAAATCCAGTCGCGAGGTAAACGTCTTGCGAATACTGGAGGCGGTCACCGGCGCCAGATCAATCACGTCATACATGGCCCGCACACATTGTGACGATAGCGGTGAGCGGCCACTGTTACGACCTTCAATCACCCGCTTCCAGTGATGACCAAAACCCTCATCATCCGAGGCCATGCCCTGACGCAGCACTTCGCCAATGGTCTTCGGCAACGAAGGTGTCTCAAACAGATATAGCGCTATGCCTAAAAACAACGAGCGCGCGCTGGCGGTCCAGAACGGATCGACATTGGGGGGATCGGGATACAGCATCTCGGCAATGCGCTGTAAATCATTGACGCGTTTGTGCGCATCCATCGAGACATAGAAAAACGGATTCCAGCGAGCCGTCTGACCATCTTCGGCAAACGGATCGAACAGATAACAGGCCTGCCCCGCCTGCGCCCGAAACCCCGCCGTCAGCGTCCAGTTCTCCTTCTTGATATCGACGCAGATCAGCGAGTCGGGCCAGTTCAGCAGATTGGGAATCACAATGCCGATGCCCTTGCCCGCACGCGGCGGTGCAGCCAGCGCCACCCCCTGCTGACCCGGCAGCATCAGATAACGTCGGCCCAGTCTGCCGAGAATGAGACCGCGTTCCCCGAGCAATCCCACCTGCGCGATTTCACGGGCGGAGGCAAAGCGTGCATCGCCGTGCAGTGACCGGCGTCGCGGCATCAGCAGCGCCAAGGCGCAGCAGCCCACCAAGGTCACGCCCCCGCTCAGGCTCAATAACAAGCGACGCTGCACTGCGGGCCGATCACCGTAGTAGTAGGCATAACGCACCATCGTCAACGGTGTAGCCGAGCGGGGATTCAAGTCCAATGACCACAGCAACAGAAACCCGGCCAGATAGGAAGCCGCCATCACGCCTGCACTGACCATGCACAGTGCTTTCAATAGCACCGGTCGTGCCGGGTTAGCGACTGGCGACCAGGCTGCGGCGTTTGCGTTCTGGGTCATACCAGATCTCTTTGACGAAGCGTTGATGCTTGTCCACACCAAACTGGATCACGATGTCCACCAGCAGGAACAACAGACTCTTGATATCGCTGCGCGATAGCTCGCGACCTGCCGGGCTTTGCTTGACCAGCAACACCAGTTGTTCAAAGGCGAGTTCCGCACTGGCGGCATGCACACTGGTGATGGAGCCCGGATGTCCTGAGTTCACATTGCGCAAGTAATCAAACGCTTCCTCAGCCCGCAGCTCCGCCAGCAGGATGCGATCCGGCTTCATGCGCAGACAGGACTCCAGCAATTGTTTAGGAGTGACCCGCGCCCGGCCCTGATCATCCTTGCTGTAGTACAGCCGGACATGATTGGGATGCTGATCCAGCACCAGCTCTCGGGCATCTTCAATGGTGATCAAGCGTTCATCACCGGGAATCTCGCGAATCAACGCCTTGGTGTAGGTGGTCTTGCCCGACCCCGTCGGCCCCGACACGACGATGTTCTTGCGCGCGCGAACGGCCAGCCGCATGAAGGCTTCATAGTCTTGAGCTTGCAGCAAGCGCAGTAACGCCGCCTCCGTCTCATCCAGTGCATCACTGGCAACCCGTGTCGGCTTGAACAACCCTCGTTGGGCTAATTCTGCCAAGCTCCACACGGCATGCGACGGACGCCGGATGGTGATGGCCACACACTCCGCCGTGGTCGCCGGCGGCAACACGATCTGGATGCGTTCACCACTGGGCAGTGAGGCCGATAACAACGGTGATTCTTCATCGATGCGCTGCTGCGTGGAGTTGGCCACCAGCTTGGCCAGGCGACGGCACCAGTCGTAATCGGCAAAGGGCAACAACTCCTGCTGCCAGCCGGTACATGTCTCTAAAAATATTTCACCGGGTCGATTGATGCACAGCTCCGTCACGTCAGGACGACTTAACCACGGTCGCAACGCCCGTAGGGTCAGCTCCAGTGACGACAGGTCACTGCTGCGGACCTCCCCTGACTCACCGGGCCGCATTGACCGACCTCAACTCATACACAGACCGAAAATCCAGATCGCGCGCCACCAGGATCTGGATGCGATCACCATTCTGCTTGGTGATCGTGGGCGGAATATTGATGGTGCTCTTCAGCACCTCGGTCAGAATTTCCTGAGTCGACGCAGGATTCACCACCACGGTGCCGCCCGAGCCCCGCTGTGACTGTACGGCCGATTGAATGACCCCATCAATGATGGATACCAGAATCGCTGCGCCGAAACGATCCATGAAATGACGGTTCACAGCACCCGCCAAGCCGGAACGCCCCAGTTCATCCGTACCCGGTGAGGCCAGCGGTACCACGACTCCAGTAGGCGTACGCGCCTCGGTCCACAGCACAAACAATCGTGAACTGCCCTGCTGCACTTCACCGCGTGTTTCGCCCACCAGCTTGGTACCGCGTTCCAGCAACACCACGGCGCCATCCGCCCCAAAGGTATCGGTGGCGGTAATACAAGTCGTCAGTCCGGGCAGCGAACTATCGATGGCAGTTTCCAGCGTACAGTCAATGAACGCGCCTTTGGGCAACAGCAGTCGTTGCGTGGGCAGCACCTGCGCGCTCACTGCCACCGTAGTGCTCGGCTGCAATAACGTGGCAACGGCACTGGTGGGTACGACACTGCCGGGACTTGTCGAAGCACCGGTCGAGCCACTGGCCGAAGGACTGGGCATCGTTGCTGCAACGGTCGAAGCATGGTCAGTGACCGCTGTAAAGGCCGGCCCGGACAACCGTCGCTCCAAAGCCAATTGCGTCGGTGACTTCTCAGTGGGTGCCTCGTACGCGGCATAGCTACTCCCGGCGTCACTGACGCCACGGCTCTCCTGACCGAGATACTGATCCGTGACTTCATCCGGCAGCACCGGTGCCGGTCCCAGCATCTGTTCAGTCAGCGCCGTGTTCATCGCCGTGGCCGGCGCGTCCACCCGTCCCAGTGCCGGTAACGCCAGCTCACCTTGTGCCTGGGCAACACTGGCGGCCTGCGCCGCTCGCTGCGTTTGCGCCGGACGCGCCAGCGTGCGCGAGTAGTACCAGCCGAGCAGTCCAATCCCGAGCGCCGCCATCAAGCCCATGGCCAGTAAATTGCTCAAGCGTGATTGCAGGGATCGGCCGCGATTCACCGACGCGATGCTGCGCTCACCCACCACCGTGTGGGTCGCTTCTGCCGGTTCATCCGGAGTATTCACGGGGTCGTCAGCGCGTAGTCGCAGACGCTTCAACCAATCCCGCCAGCGATTCATGGCACACCTGCCTTGCGCTGTCGCTGGACCTGTGGCGACAGCGTGCCGGAAGTCAGTCGTTCGCCACTGCCGCCAACGCCCTGATTGACCACACAGCCGGTGAGCGTGCCGCGTCGCAAGATAAACCGGGCCGCCACGCGATGAATCACCACCTCGCCCTCTTCCATACTGAAGTTGAGCAACGATTCGCTGTCATCTGCATTGCGCACAAAGATCGCGGGGAGCTCGGCGCGCGAGGCAAACTGCAAGCGTGTATGCACGCCATCATCCGAGGCCGCTAACGGTTTCAATGAGGGCGCACCGCAGTACCAGTAGTCCACGTTCTGGCTGCGGGAGTGTGTTGCCTGTTGCAGATTCAACTCCGTCTGCTGCGCTTCGCTGAGTCCCGCCACGGTCGGTTGCGGTGGATACTTGAAGCGCACCGTGTACATCACTTCATCGCTCTGCACATTGGGTCGTCGCGCCGAGACGGTGTAATCAAAACGATAAGCCCGCTTGTTGGTGTACACCACCAGGTTGGTGCCCACGTTGGCCGCCTTGGGTTTCAGGATCAGCTGATTGTCATGCCAGCCAAACGCAATGCCTTCCAGATCGCCACCGCCGTTACCCGCAAATACTTCCCCTTCGTCAAACACCAACTCGATGGCATAGCCCACAAAGCCCACCAGTCGATAGACCTCGTTCTCCTTGTAAGGTACTTCCCGAATGCGAGAATCGACTTTGCCTTTGGGTGGCAGCGTTTCGGCATACGACAGCCCCACGCCGGCAAACACGATGGACATCATGAGGAGGCTCCTGATGATGAACGCCTTCATGGCGCGCTCCCGGTGTTCATCGCGACTGTGCTGCCTTCACCCAGCACTTCCGGTTCTGCCTGAAATTCGATGATCTTGAACCCCAGCGGATTCCAGCGCCGCGTCTTCGGCTCTTTGGACGGATCTACATAGGTGTACTGCACGGTCGCAATCCAGTGCGTCACCTGATCCTCCGTACCGCCCGCTGCCCGGCGCTGCTGCGTGTAACGCACCTGCGCCAGATCGGCGACGCCACTGCCGCGCGTAAAGAAACTGATCGAGCTCACTTGCGCCCGCAGCGTCGAACCATCCTTGTACAAATTCAGGGGCGAGTTGGGATTGCTGCGCGCCCACTGCGTGGACCAACGCTGATTGCGGGCCGCCGTATGGAACGCGCCGCATTCTTCATAGTCACTTTCTGCGGTCGCATAGTTGAAGCGCTCACAGGTCATCACGTAGTGATCCAGAAAATAGCGCGTCACCGCTTCGGGGAGCGTCGCCTTCTCCGAGTACACCGGCACCACATCCACCACGCCAGTGTGGTTATCTACCCGCACGACAAAGGGCTCGACGCGCTTCAAGGGCATCAACAACATCAACGCCACCGCAATGGTCATGGCACACAGCCACCCACCCCAGGCTACGATCCAAGCGATGCGTGTGGCGCGCTGCTGCTGCGCCACCCGATCTGCATCCCAGGAGGCCGCGTCAGCGAAGTACTTGGAGAGCGCCGCATCCCGGTTCATAACGCACCGCCCGCGGTGGGCACTGCTCGATCCGTTGCGACTATCTTCGCCGCCGGTGCATTGATGGGCTGCAAGCGCGTGTTGCACTCGACCTGATGACTGGTGGCGCAGCCGATCAGGCTACTCAATCCCACCCAGAAAATAATTGTCAGTATTCTGCGCATGGACTGCTCCTGTACCTTCATTCCTTCATGGATTGCTTCAGTCACTCATTCATTAACGCGGTTGCACACTGTTCTCGCGACGTGGAGCCAACTTGCGCAGCCCGAGGGCTGCGCCCTGTCGAAGCCCATAACCGGCCTTGCGTGACAAGCTGTCCCAGCGCGTGGTCTCCCGATCCATGGTGAGGCCCCGCAGAAACTGTCCGGAATGACGCGTAGTGGCACCAAATCCCCAGGCCAGCATCGCACTCATCGCTCCGAAGGTACTCAAGGCCAACCCACTGGCGAGACCCGCCGCCATCGGCATGACCTGACGCATCACCAGAAAGGTCAGCCCCGCTGCCATGCTCACGCGCACGGCGTGTGCGATCTCAATACCGCCACCCGCCGCTGCTGCTTGCTGTGCGGCCGTGGACACCAGCGTCATCATCAACGCCGCCACCAGCACGGTCAGAATGGTGATGAACGCATAGTTGGCCAGCTGGGCCGTCCAGGACTCAAAGAAGCGCTTGGTGCTGTCAAACATCAGCAGCGCAATGAACATCGGCCCCAGGGCCAGCAACACCGACAGGGCAATGCGCGACAACGCCAACAGGAAGATGGTGTAGATGGCGGTGAGCCCGACAATCAGGTACACCGCAAATCCCGCGAGGTAGTACGAGAAGTCACCCCCAAACAAGCCGCCCTTCGAGATCAGTAATGACGCCGCATCATCCCCGGCATAAATGATCTGATCGACAATGGTCACCGAGTCATACGCGCCAATCACATTTGCGGCCAGCGCGCCGGGTGCGTTGAAGAAGGTATCGACGATCACGGAGTTGTACAGCCATAGCTGCAATGCGCCACCCAGAATCACGGCCAGCATCACGATGCGCCGAATACCCGCCGTGAACGGTTCATCGATCTTGCCCATGAACTGCAGGTAGCCCCAGCTCATCACGTACAGCACGCCCAGCGTGACGATGGCGGGTTCCAGCGCGGCGGCCACCTGTGCGGTGTGGTCACCGATATAGGTGGCGAGCAGACCATTGAGCCAGACGCTGAACTCGGCAAAGAAACCCATTTCATTTACTCCCCTGACTATTCCTTCGCAACGCTACCGTCCGAGGTCTCACAGCCCCATGGTGGGCAAGCGACGCAGTGAGCCCACATCGTTCACCGCCTGCTCGCGTAGCCGTTGCACCCGCGCGAGTTCTTCGGCTTGAGCGGCCTGGTACAACACCTGCAACTTGGTTTGTTCATTGGCAAGCATGCCCTGCTCAGCCGAGATGCGCGCCTGTAGATCCAGAATGCCTTTCTGATCCTGGGCACCGGGAATGGCATCAATGAGTTGCTGGATGGCCATGAACCGATCACTGGTGGCCGACAGTGCTTCCCGCGCCGTCACCTGCAACATCGCAGCAGTACGGCGCGCCGCCTCAAGCTGCGTACGCTGCGCGGGTGACAACGCGGCCAGCTGTTGGGGTGATAACACCGCATTGACGGTGATCATCTGTTGTACCCCCGCCGACAGCGCCTGATACGCACCACTCACTTGATTCACCGCCGCGTTGAGCTGTGTCCAGTTGGCGGGTAAGTAATTGCGCACGGTTCCAGAGAGCAGGCGCTCCATGCCCCGCCCGCCGGTCATCGCCTGAAACTCTTGTTGCGCCTGACGCAGATGGTTCTGCGCCGTAGTGAGTTGATTGGCCATGGTAGTTACCTGTCGCACCAGTTGTGCGATGGCGCCAACATCAATCACCGCCCACTGCGCGTGGACCGACGTATTCAATGTCAGCAAGGCAACACTGAGAACGATACCGCTTAGCCATGAGTTGACTCGAGATTGGGTACGCATGATCCGCTCCTGTAACACTTAGTTGAAAAGCCGCTCACTCCACTACTCACGTTGTTTGCTCACACTCGATCCGTGTAGCCCTCGTTCAAACAGGGGGAGCCACTGGGCCGGGTCCTCGCCGACGTCCAACATCAGACGATGCAATCGTTCCACTTCCCGGGTGCGACCCGAGATCACCGCCAGTTCCAGATCAAAGCCGTGTAGATCCAGTTCACACACCACACTGCAATGGCCCTGCTTGATCAGGAACCGTCGCGAGCCAGGCTCAAGTTGTTCCTTGAGTAATTTGAACTCACGCTCAGTGAGCCCAAAGCCATCGATGTAATCTTCGGCTTGGGCGTCGGGATTGGGGAAGAACACCTTGGTGGCTGTCTGTTCAATGATGGTGCGGCTGATGGGACTGAGTAGCGCATCACTGGGACTTTGCGTGGCGGCACAGAACACGCCATTCAACTTGCGCCACACCTTCAAGCCATCCTTGGCAAAGTGTTCGAAGCTGGCATCATCCAGCAGCCGCGAGAACTCATCGCCCCAACAAACAAACGGCCGTCCATCCAGCAGTTGTCGCACGCAATGAAACAGGTACAACGTCACCGGTGCACGCACTACTTCATGATCCAGAAACTCGGTGACATCAAAGCCCAGCAGGGACTGCCCCTGCAGCTGCGCCACCAGCGAGTCCTGCGGGTTATCAAATACCCAGGCATAGTCACCGCGCGTGCACTCGCACCACCGAGCCAGGCGTGCGTGTATGCCTTCGCCACGTGTCGCATCGGTAAACTCAATCAAGCGGGACAACCGTCGATGTTCGAACTGCAAGGCCAACGTGCCCCGTAGTGCGTGATCGAGTTCAGACTCTTCACGAGTGGTTAGCGGGATATGCGTGCGTACTAATGTGCGCAACCACGTTTTCTGAAACTCCAGCGTCGCGGGTGACTCGGGTAGCTGCAACGGATTGAAGCCAGTGGTCATGCCATGACGCAAGGGCAAGTACGTGCCGCCCAACGCCCGCACCAGAATCTCCAGTCCCTTGTCCTTGTCGAACAGCACTTGCGTGGCACCGCGTCGTGCCAACAAGCTCACCAGAAAGCCGATGAATACCGTCTTGCCTGATCCGGTCGGGCCGCAGATAAAGGTATGGCCGGTGTCCTTGCGGCTGCCACCGTCTGGATCATGGGGATCACTGGCGTGCAGCGAGAAATAATACGGTGAGCGCGCGGCGGTGATTAGCAACGCCAGTGCATCCCCCCAGTGATTGCCATGTTCCCGCCCCGCCGGGTAGTTATGAAATCCCGCCATCGCCGCATAGTTGCGCGAGGTGATCGGGGCCTTGCGCGGCCGGTCGCGGAAGTTACCCGGCAGCTGCGCCCAGAACCCGGCTTCCAGCGCCAGGTCCTCACGCGCCACGGTCATGCCGGCATCGGCAAGCAACGTCCGAGCCTTCGCCACCTGATCATTGAGTTGTTTGAGGCGGGAAATCGGCTGGTCACCCTCGTCCTGCTCGGTGAGCACTTGCAGGGTGAAGTGATGATCACCCATCACAAACTCATTACTGGTCAGCGCGTCCAGTGCATCCACCAGTTCCTCCGCTTGTGAGACCGCGAAGTCTCCGGCATTGGCCATGCGAGCGTGCTGACGCTGCAACAGACCCTGACCCGTGGCCTTGCCCAGGAACGTGAACGACTGGGTCAACACCAGCGGGAACGGTGCGGACAGCAACGCATTGAACATCCCCACCTGCGTGGGCGTGGGATACTCCTTGATGCCCAGTAGCGCGCCGTAACGCATCCCGGTGGGCGGTCGATACTCGATGACTTCACTGCCGAACAACACGCGGGTGGTGGCGAGTACAGCATTGAGCGGTGCACGCGGTAAGGACATCGCCTGCCACTCACCGTTGATCAAGACTCCAAAGAGCTCCAGCAAGCGCGAGCCAGACCGTCCCGGCAACGCATACACGCCCAGTCGTTCCGGTTCATAGCGGGCCAGTGAAGTCAGCACTACCTGACCCAGCTTTTCGCAGGCATCCATCGCCTCGGCCAGTTCACTGTCGTTATGTGTTGATTGAGTGGAGGACAACAGCCGCGCCAACAGACTCGGGGCTGCGCCGGTCACGGGTCGATACACCACCGACACATACAGCTCATTGACCATCAGTGTTTCACCGGCCAGGCGCTGCTGATAGTGATGCGCCAGTCGGCTGGCAAAGTCCTCGCCGCCCATCTCAATCATCCCGGCGCGTTCACGTCGCCTAAGCAAGTGCGTCCAGATCGCCACATTGGGGCTGGCCAGATTGCGCCAGGTGACATTCAACCGCTCATGCCAGTTGTTCAGCGCTTCATCATCCTCACTTTCAAAACTCGCGCCCGTGAGCTTGAACACCTGCACATAGTCGCCTTCATGAGTGCGCACCAGATGTTCAGACACCAAGGCCGCATACGGAATCTGTGTGCTCGCCGCTTGCTCACGACGCTGCCGGGATGCGTTGGCCACCGCGCTCATGATCGACACCTCATCTGCACAGTCCCCACATGACCACTGACCAACGTGACAGCCTGACGCCTCAATCCATTTCGATCCGGTGGGTCCAGCTGCAGCGGGCTGTAACTACTGGCCTGCCAGTAGCGGAAGTTACTCACATAGGCCGGCAAGCGGGTGCGCCCCCACAGCAACAGCAAATCAAAGTAGCGGGCATCCCGCGCACACAACAACGCACACACGCTATGAATCGGCACGGCAATGAGCAGCACCAATAGATTTTTGGTGAGTAGGAACACTTCCATGGTGAACACCAGATTGAACAGCAGGGCTGAATAGGTCACGCCCCAGCGCATCGGCGGGCGGGTCACGGCTACAAACAGGGGATCAACAATGAGTCCAGCATTGCGCGTCATGATGCGGTTCCTCAGACGCCAAACATGCCGCGAATCCAGGTCACGATCTGCGGTGCACCGAACACCACCGCAATGCCCACAATCGCCGCAATCGGCCAGCCCCAGGAAATGCGGTTGGCCATGGCCATGATGCCCAGCGCCATCACCAGGATCACGGCAATGGGCGTGGCCCATGCAAGGATGTTGGTTTGCAATGACGTCGCACCGGTGAGGAACGGTGAGGCCTGTGCCCACACTACATCCGGAAACAATCCTGCTCCGGCGCTCACGACCAGCCATACCCCCAGCATCCAGCCAGTCCTATCCACGGTTCGAGTCATGATGATCTCCCTGGTCGTTGCCAGCGTTGCTTCAACACTCCACATCAAGCCCGGTGGTTCGCCGGTTAGTTTCATTCAGCTTCGGCGTGGTCGGGTTCAATGCCCCACTGTCCGGACCTTGGCCGTTACGTCGTGGTGTGGGCTTCATAGCAACATGAGCACAAACTCGATACCAGCTTGAGTTTCTGCTCAATCTGTATCGAAACTCAGGGGGTGAATTCAGGGTAATTGCCCCGCAATGCCTCAATACTCAGCGCGTGCATTGAGCAAGGTAAGGCGTATGATTTACCGCAAGCAACGACAGGAGGGGCTATGGCCCTGCATCGAGCAAACGCGTCCATGGATCACGAGTCACCTGCACTCGCAGAGACCGGTCGTCAGCTGATCCTGTTGTCCTGGCAGGTCATCCGTTTGCCCATACTGGCAACGCTGGTGACGCTGGAACCTCTGGTGACCCTGATCCTCAACGGCGTGGCCTTGTTGGGAATTCTGATGTCCCTGTTCTTTGAATACGTCGTGCAACTGCCCAATTATCCGTTCTGGCTAATGATGGGGATCTCTATCGGCAGTGTGTTATGCCTGATGGGCTACTATTTTTTGATACGACTATTCTCGCGTTAGCAAGCTCATCGATCAGAATAGTCGATGCTGAAGCACGGGCTCCAACATCGCAGCCATCTCCGCTTCAGAGACCACCGGCCTGTCACTTGTATGATCATGACAGTGTTTGCAAGAGCGCCGGATCGCTCCATAGCGATCCGTCATGACGGCACATCCGCAGCCCCCGCAGTGAGTCAGTACCAACTCACTATCCCGAGTCAGTGAATTGGCCAGCAGTACGGCGTGTTCCAGTGAGAGAACACCTTGTGGAACCAGCTGACGATACAATTCAAACGCACTGCATAACCGCTCACCCCGCTCCATCGCAGACATTGCCCGTTCTTTAACCAACGGCTCTGCGGGCAACACCTTCAGCATTTGCAACAGGCCGCCCAATGCGGCTGCTTCATTTCGAATGCGTTGCGAGCGCAAAAACAGAGTGGGTTGATTTGGAGAAGGACCACGATGCCGAGCCACACTGACGTCCGCATCGGCATAGGATTGGTACAACTTGCGCACCCGGACATTGGACAACCCCGTCCAGTGACAGACCGTATGCGTGCGGGCCTCCAGTGCAATTAACCGCAAAGCCAGGTTAAAACGTCTGACATCCCGCGCATATCGATGATCCGTGATACGCATGGTTTCATTCTGCGCCCGGGCTTTTATGAAATAAAAGCGTCCAGATGACATAAACACTGGTCTGTTTGTAGCCAGAATGTCGCTATACACAGTGATGATCCGCAAAAATCATCGGCCTATGATGAATTGCCACTTTTCAGGCTTCGCGGAGTTACCGCATGGACAAGCACGGAACGTTAAGATCAACGCATGGCTTCGCCTTATCAGAGGCACAGCCCAAACCGCTGATTCCCCCGCTGGGGGAGATCAATCTACGCTGCATCGAGTTACTGGTCAGTGCAGCCCGCCTTCAAGGCCATGACCATGACGCTACCAACCTGGTAGGCGCATTACATGATCGACTGGTCACCCTGACGACCCAGGCTCAACAAAAAATGGCGTGCTACCCGTTCATCCTGGTGGACCTGAAGTTCCAGGATCGACAATGGTGGCAAACGCTGATCGGGCATCCCCATCAGGCCGTCAGGCATGCAATATGGCGTCGCTACTTCGCCAAATCCACCGCCATCAAACTGACGCGTGCCACACTGATGCTGGCCTGGCATTCGGCCCAGACGCATCCAGAACTCGCAACCGTCACCTTGGGCATGGATCTTCAGCTAACCGCCCTGATCGGTTCGCTGTCATTGCACCAGCTGGATCAGATTGCCGAGCACCAGCATCCCCATCTGGTGCCTCGCTGGGAGGATCGTCCCATTGTCTGGAAGCATCTGCTTGATCATGCCGGCAATGCGGACTTGGACGCGGATGACGATTTTACGCTGCATGGACTGCAATTGACCGTCGGGGAACATCTGGACAGTCACCCACAACGCCCTGCCACAGCTAAACGGGTGCGTTAAAAAATAGCCTTACAGCAAGAGATTACTAAAAGGAATAGCGCGCTTCAGGCGCAAACCACCGGCATATCGCCCGGCTCACTCGAACGTGTTTCGCTCAATCCCTCTCACTATCACTAATTGCCGCATGCGCAGTGCATTACTTGGCAATAATTGTAAACCGCTGGTTACCCAGTTCTTCAGAACTGCGCGATACCTTAACTGTCACCATCCAAGTTCCGCTCATACTGAGCTGCACTGGTCCTGCATACGTACCATTCCCCACAGGTTTGAGCGCGAACATATCACGCATCTCTGGCATGTTCATGGAGGGCATGGCGGGCATGTAGAACACGGCCGTCACTGTCGCATCAGTCAAGGGTGTGCCATCGGCCTGTTTGACCGAGACTTCCACTTTGTTGTCACCCGCCTGCGGCGGATCGGGATTCATGTTGAACGCGATGCTCAATCCCTGGCTGCCAGCCACCATACCCGCCGCAGTAGCCTGCGGCTGTTGGGCCACCGCTACTGGCTCCGGATCACGAGCGCAGGCAACGTTCAATCCACACAACGCCACCAGCAAAACCACTTGTCCTGACTCTTTACTAAACATACTTGCTCCTGATTTCTGGTTTCAGCAATTCAAAACAACGCAACAGTGGGTCAGCCGCCGATTTTAATTTTGTATTCCGCATCAATAAAAAAACCGCCCATGGTGACCACCTGCTCCCCGGCATTCAGGCCGGAAAGTATCTGGATGAAGCGCTCTCCTTGCAAGCCAGTGACCACTTCACGTCGCAAATAGTCACCACCACGATCCTGGACGTAGACCAGCTGTGTTTCACCATCGTCAATAATCGCCTCGTTGGGAACGGACAGAAACACACCTCGATCAACTGCGACTTCAACCACATAGGTTGCGGTCTGAGGGTGTATCGGTGTCATCACGGCCGCCGTCACCCGATACTGGCTGCCGACTTTAACTACTCGGGTAATATTGGCCTGGATCATATTTTTACGCGCATCCAGCGAAAATGCACGCGCACGTTGCCCAACCTGTATCCATTGCGCTTCGCGCGGTTCAATCCAGATTACCAAGGTTTTCTCTACGGCATCAAACGTTGCCGCTGCCCGTAATGTGGTTTGAATATCCTGCTGCGCCACCTCGGTGATCGCAGTGTTGGCGAAGAACGCCAGCGACGCCGGTGGACGCAGTCGCACCGGCAAAGCTCTGGCAAGATACGCTGCGACCGGGGCAATCTGCTCCGTCGGAATATCCGCGCCCCAACGAACCATGCGCCGAATGCGATCTTCCCAACCGGCATGGGTACCGCCTGAACTCTGGAGTCGATCAACCGAATGGCAGGCAGCACAATACTGAAGAATCAGCGCCTTTTCGGGTGCTGGCGGCAATCCGGCTGTAAAGCACATCACTACCGTGTATGGAGGGTCCTGAGTGCCGGACGAACTGACACACGGCAGCATCACGGCCAACGCCAGAACTGCCCTGATTTTCGTGAACTGCGTGGCTGACTGTAATGTCATAGCGGGTTACAACTGCGCAGCACGTCTATGGCTACGATAGCGACTAATATCTTCGCCAATGGCAAACAAGCAAGGAATCAGGAACAGCACGTAAATGGTGGAACTGGCCATGCCACCAATGGTGGGCGTAGCGATGGGCTTCATCAGTTCCATACCCTGTCCGGTGGACAGCATGATTGGAAACAGTGACAGCACCGTCGCGGCCACCGTCATCAGCTTGGGTCGCAGGCGGGCGGCGGAACCTTCAATAACCGCATCCATATAACTCTGGCCTTCGGTTCGACGCGCCAACGCCTGCCGGATAAACACAATCATGATGATGCCGGTCTGAATAGCGACGGCAAACAAGGCCACATAGCCAATAATCACTGCTGTAGTCGTGGCATAGCCCAGCCAGCCTTGCAGGAACACGCCGCCAATCAAGGCAAACGGCACCGACAACATGATGAGCGCGCTATCAGCGAATGAGCGGAATGCCAGCAGCAACAGTCCGAAAATGATGACCAGCGTAACCGGCACCACATACAACAATCGAGCACGCGCTTCCGCTGCATACTGATAGACACCAGTCCATTCAAGGCTATAACCCGTCGGCAGCGTGAGATTCTTGCGCAAATACTGCTGCGCTTCGGCCACGTAATCAGGCGCCGTTACCTTGCCAAGGTAAATATAGACATACCCGGCCAGCTCGCCGTTATCGTTGCGAATCATCTCGGGCAACTTGCGCACGGCAACCTCGGCCACTTCATTGAGTGGAATGGAACGACCATCCGCAGTAACCACCGGCGCGACTCGTACCTTCTGCAGGGTATCGGTGTACTCGGGTGCATATTGCACACTCAATGGAATGGTCGTCTGGTCGGCCTGCTTGAGGCCCAGTACATTGTCGCCACCAATGGCGTAACGCACTGTGGCCTGGGTTTCCTCCACTGTCACGCCTTGATCGGCCATGCGTTGCAGATCGGCTTTAGCATCCACGAAATAGCCTTCGGAAATACGCTCGGCAATCACCGAGGTGGTGCCAGGAAAGGTGCGCAACAGTTCTTCAACGCGTTTGGCAGTTGCTTCGATCACTGCAACCTCAGCCCCCTTCACTTTGATGCCCACGGCAGTTTGAATGCCGGTATCCTGCATCAGCACGCGCGTACTGATCGGTTGTGTCCAGCTGTTGACGAAGCCAACCACTTGCAGTGCATCGTTCATTTCAGCAACCAATTTCGCCTTGGTCATGTTCTTGCGCCACTTGGCTTTCGGTTGCAACAAGATCGTGGTTTCAATCATGGTGACTGGCGCAGAGTCGGTGGCGGTATCGGCGCGGCCCAGCTTGCCGAACACACGCGCCACTTCCGGGAATGCCTTCAGCTTGCGATCCATCTGTTGCAGTATCCAACCCGCTTCGCGCGCCGGAATGCCCGGCAAAGTGGTGGGCATGTACAACACCGAGCCCTCTTCCATTTCCGGCATGTAGTCACTGCGAAATCCCTTCAACATGACTACAGCAGGAATCATCAGCAAGATACTGACGGCGACAAACACATATCGATAGTGGATCACTTTGCCCAGCAGCCAGCGGTACATACGCACCAGCGTACTGTCACGATGACTACGCAGCGCGATGGTTTGTTTCTTGAATACCCAGATGATGAGCACGGGCAACAGGAACAAGGTCAGCAGTGTCGAGAACCCGATGGCAAACGTTTTGGTGAACGCCAGTGGGTCGAACAAGCGGCTTTCCCGGGCACCCAGAAAGAAAATCGGCAGGAACGACGCCAGAATAATCAGCAGCGAAAACAACAGCGGCCGGATCACCGTGGTCATGGCGCGCACGATCAGCTCACGCTTTTCAGTCGCGTCGAGCTGCCCGCGCTGGGCCAGCTCGGCGGTACAGTTCTCCACAATTACAATGGTGGCATCGATCATCTCGCCTATGGCAATTGCCAAACCCGCCAGCGATAACAGATTGATGGTCTGACCAAACATGGCCAGCGGTAACGCCGTAAACAGCGTCGCCAACAACAGCACACAGATAGGCGCGATAGCGGTGCGCAGATTGCGCAGAAATACCGCGATGATGACCATCACCACCAGCAGCTCATACGCCAACGTTTCAAAGAAACTCTTGAGCGTTCCCCAGATCAACGAAGAGCGGTCATAAGTAGTAACTATCTCAATCCCGGCAGGCAGCGTGCTCTTAAGGCTGGCCAGTTTCTGCTCCAGCAACCGAGTGACGGCCAGTACATTCTGGCCCTGCTGCATGACCACAATGCCACCCACCACTTCGCCGGTACCATCCAGATCGACGATGCTGCGCCGCAGGTCGTAGCCCACTTGCAGATAGCCGATGTCCTTCATGCGCACGACTTTGCCATCGCGCCCGCGACCTACGACCAGGTATTCAAGCTTGTCGAGATTGTCTTTATCAATCACACCGCGCAGTTGGTAATCGCGATTGGTCACTTCGATGGTACGCCCACCGACTTCCTGAAAGGCCGACTGCAAGGTGTCGATCACTTGTGGTAACGACAAGCCGGCATTGGCCAGCAGCGGCGGAAAAATCTTGAACTGATATTGTTTTTCCAATCCACCTACCGAAGCCACTTCGGCAATGCCCGACACGGTTTGTAGCGCGGGCTTGATCTGGCTTTCATTCAACAGACGCAGGTCGCGCAGGTCGCGGGTCTGCTGTTTATCGACCAGCGCATATTGATAAATCCAGCCCATGCTGCCGGCATCCGGCCCAAGGGTAATGGTGGCATCGCTGGGCAATTGCGAACGAATGGCATTGATGCGATCCAGTATCCGCTGCCTAGCCGCATCGCGCTTGGTAGCATCGTTCAGGATCACATAGATGAAGGCATACCCCATGTGCGAAGTACCGCGTATCGCCTGGATTCCAGGCGCGCCCAGTAATGCCTTGACGATGGGCTCAGTGACTTCTTCTTCCAGCAGTTGCGGACTACGTTGCCATTTCGCATAGACCACTACCTGTGGATCGGCAATATCCGGGATGGCGTCGAGTGGCGCGGTACGAATGGCGTACACGCTCAACCCCATACCCAAGGCCATCAGAATCCAGACCAGCAGGCGATAACGAATAACCTGCTGAATGATGGTGCTGATGTTCATCAATTGCCGCCTTTCATCTTGTATTCAGCATCAATGAAAAAGCTGCCGGTGGTCACCACTTGTTGCCCCACCGTTACACCATCAAGCACCTGGGTATAGCGCTCACCTTGCAGACGGGTGGAAATTTCATGCGGCTGGTAACTGCCGTCACTGGTTTGTACATACACCACCTGCTTGTCGCCTTCTTCGATGATGGCTTCATTGGGCACGGACAGGTACTCACCATAGTCGACCACGATCTCCAGCAAGTAGCTGGCGCTCAAGTCATGGCCAATGCCCGATAAGGTGGCTTCAATCAGCGTGCGATCTGCCTGAGGTGCTACCCGAGTAATCCTTGCCTGGTACATCGACGACTTTGAATCTGCCGAGAACACCCGTGCCCGTTGCCCCACTACAATCGAAGTTGCCTCAGCAGTACTCAAATAGGCCGTCAGTTTTTTGCCGCTGGGATCAATCGATCCCACCGTGCGAATCCAGTTCTGAATGGGACGCACCTGGATTTCGGTCAAGGTCAGGGTGAGCTCATCGGCTTGCGTCTGCGACACGGCAGCGCCCGGCGGGTGCGTCAAACGGATTCGTTCACGAATATCTGCCGCGTTCGCTGCGGAGCTCGCCACCATAGCAAACAGCAATAGACTACGCACGTTGGATAGCATGGCGATTCCGGGACTACAGATATAACAATGCCGACAGGTTAGCCAACCTGCCGGTCTTGTATCCAGTTATTTACACTCAATGACAGTAGTTGTCCTTGCTGTCCATGATGTGCGTACCCCACGGATACGAGCCCACGTTCTTGATCTTTTCAAACGCGAGGGTCTTGGCGTCGATGATCACCACCGCGTTCTCGGTGGAACTAGCCAGATAGATTTTCTCGTCAGCAGTATCCGTGGTGGCGGTTTCAAGTTGCACATTGGTGCCGATCTTGATGCGGCCAGCAGATTTCAAGGTCTTCATGTCGTAGACATAAACAAAGCTGCTGGTGGAGCTGATGACAAACGCCTTGCCGCCGGCGAAATTCACGCCGGTCATGTCCGGGCCGGCTTCCAGCGTGGCGGCCACTTCATTCTTTTGCAGATCAATAATAGAGATGGTCTCATCGCCATTGTTGATGGTAATGGCGTACTTGCCATCATGGCCCATGTAAATGCGCCACGGATTCTTGCCCACTGGGATGGTCTTGATCAACTTGTCTTCGCGGGTATCAATGACGCCGACCACGGCCAAGTCACTATCCGCTGCGTATAAATAGCGGCCATCAATGGAAGGCGCGGCAACATTGATGCCCTTGATTTCACCCAAGTAACGCTCCGGATCCAGACCCGAACGACTACCCGGTGCGGCAATCTGAATCTTCTTCAGCAGCTCGTGACGCTTGACGTCCACCACGCCCACCCAGTGCGCGCCATAGTTACCGACATAAGCCTTCGAGCCATCGGCAGTGAAGGTAACGTTAAGTGGTTCGGCAAACCCTGGAATGGTTTTGACCTTGGTGAGCGACTGCATGTCGATTACCGAAATCGAATCACCATCGGGATTACCCTGGTAGTACCAGCGGCTATCGGGCGAGAACGACAAATGTTCCGGCGCGATGTCTACTGGAATTTCCTTGACCAGTTTCAACGTCGCCGTTTCGATGATGTAGGCCTTGTTGGCGCGCGTTCCGCCGGTGACCACGTAGCGCCCGTCCGGCGACATCATCACCATGTGCGGATTGACGTTGTTGCCCAGGAACACATTGCCGATCATCTTCTTGGTCTTGATGTCCATGAACCCAATGTCATTGGAGTCACGATTGACAATCATCACCACCGAAGTTGGATCGGCGATCTTTACAGCGCCGCCCGTGGCGGAACTCATTTTCATGCCAGGCATATTGGCGGGCATGGCGGGACTATCAGCAGCACTGGCGGGAATGGCCACGCTGCCGGAGATCAGGCCCAGACTGCAGGCCGCGATAAAAGTTTTTGCCTTAAACATTTTTGTGTGAAACATGTGAATACTCCTGAATACCTGCGATTGCGTTAAAGACCAGCCTGTAAACGCAGGCCTGGCACCAGGAAGCCTTGCTTGGCTCCCGTAGCGTCAGTTTCGGTCGCATGCTGCAGATGGAACGACAAGCGCAATTTGTTGGACAGATGCATGTTGTAGTACATCTCCACCAGTTGTTCCTTTTCATCCGAGGCCATGTTGAGCTTGGCATAGCCTACGCCCCACACATCCAGCGGATTGAGCACCCAGCCACTCTGGAACTGCAAACCGACGCTGTAAAAATCGTCACGGTCAACCTCAGCTTCTCCCGATCCATAACGACCAAACGCGGTCACGATAGGAGTTAGTTTCTGATCAAGACTGACACCATAAGCCGTTTTCTTTGAACCTTCGCTGTTATCGGTGCGATACCACACCCGGTAATTGCCTTCACCAAGGAACGAAGGCCGGGCGCGATAACCCACTTCTGCCAGCGTGTACATGGACTCAGACAGGTTCAGCGCATCCGGGTTGCTTTGCTGCACACCAATCTTGAAGTTAAAACTGCCCTTGGGATCGTAAACGGCGGCCAGACCGGCGCCGTTGCTGCTCAGGCCCAGCATCGGATTATTAACCAGCGCGTCACTGACGAACTGCGTGGTCTCGTCATTGGCTGCTGCATTGCGATCAAAGAAGGCGGTGAGATCCAGACGCCCCACATTCAGAGCCAGTTTCTGATCAAACAACTCGGTGCGCAACCAGGCTTCACGCAGGTTCACTTCGTTCTGGCGCACCAGGCGTGCGGCATAGCCATTGAGCAAGGTCAGACCACCCACTTCGCTATCAGGCGGTGAACCACTCAAACCCACTACATCGGCAAACAGACTGGTGTTCTGGGCAAGGTTGGCGGAAAAGAACAAATCCGCCGAAGCCAGGGCGTAAGCATGACCATCGGCATCGCTATCGACTCCTTGGGTCTGGTTCACCTGCTGCGCCACCATGGCGGCATCAATGCCCAGACTGACGCTCTTGCTGGCTTCGTCTGCCAGAGCCTCCTCGATCTTCTCGCTGATGGTCTGACGACGGAACACGCGCTCGCGCTGGTAGGTCACGGTTTTCTTCGCGCCCGGCACTGGCTCGTCAAATTCGTTGCCATTCTGGTCGACGTACACCTCGACCTTCTTGACGCGGGTCTCCGGTTCGGACAGCACGGCACTGGATTCCAACTCGCTCAAGCGCTTTTCAAGCGCCTCAATGCGATCCTGCATGGCTTGACGGTCGTCATTGTTTGAGGCTGCCTGTTGCGCACCAGCAACGTTTGGTATTGCTAAACCTGCAGCGAGACTCGCGAGCATGCAACTCAGAACGGCCTTAGAGAGCAGCTGGTTTCGACGTGGCACCGAACTCTTTGTGTTCATAACTCCCCTGTCATCAGGAAATGGAAAATTGGGACGTATTGGAAAGCTTGGGCAACCCCCCTCCTGCTTAGTCCATCATTATGGCCGTATCGATGCCTGAAACCAGGTTACTTAGGTTAGTGCAACACACCGTTAACGTGATTCAATATGAGCAAAGCATCTATGGCTAAGCCGTTGTTTTAATAAGCCTATTTTCAAACTTCACAGATATGGCGCCCCGGGGCCATTCGTTAACGTTATCAGACTGTTAACGATGAGCGGGGCGTGGAATTTATTTCATGAATTAGGACCACCCAAATCCAGCCACAGACACCACATCGATACAGCGCTGCGTGGCTTCCACCAATACATTCAGCTGTAGTGTTTGCGGGCGATAGCAGGGCAATTTTCATGCTACTGCTGTGCCGTATGGCAGCAGCAGCGAGGGTGATAACCGGCTTTGCTACCGTATTATGGCGATGACTTCTATGCCGCTTATGTACGCGATCCGAACAGCATCAAGCTCGCTGCCGTGTGCCGCGACCAGTCCGGGAACTTCCTCACTGGTGTACATCAATGACGGCTGTATCTTCGACTTCATTCAAACCGATGAGGCGTCCCCCATCTATCAATGGTGCTTTCGTGTCGTGCAACGTGAGTGCAATGCGGTTCTCGTGCGCATCAATGCAGCCGGAATCAACTATCGCTCGACGGTGCGCGGACCCATGGGTATGCAGATCAGCACCGAGTTCGGCGGCAATGGCATCTACTGGAATGAACCTGACGGTCAGTTAGGCGCGGCAGGCGCGCTGAGCACGCCTGTTTCAGATTGCTGCGCTCGATATCTTTTATTTGTTGAGACTGTAGTTAACGACCTTGTCGTAGTAGCCACTCACCGTCAGTGTGATCACCACCGGAAAGTCATTGAGATTCAACCAGTACCAGCCGTGTTCACCGGCGAAAGGCGCAACCAGCGAACCGTGCGCGCCGGAAATGCCATCCTGCGCCTCCTGATAGCGCACGAAGGCTTCCTTGTTTTCCCAATCTGGCGAATGGCCGTGGTAATCCACATAGACGAGACCTTTATCCACTTGCCATGAGTACAACACGACCTGATTGGTCGCCAGCACCGTCTTCACTTCGGTTTCACCGTTGGCAGGCAAGGTGACCGTAACGGTCTCGGACTTGGGTGCTTCGGCATGACCCTGATGTACAGCCGGATTGGGCAGCGGTAAAGGCTCACCCACTTCGGGGATCTGTGCCTTTTCGATGTTCTCATTGCCAGCCAGCGTGTCGGTAAGCGTGGTCGCTTGCCCGCCCTTCTGACTCATCTGCGCCAGCCCCAGACGACTGCCGATACCCGTGGGGTCGATGCCGTACTCGGCCGGCAGCACCACAACGACCAGCACTAATGCGGCCAAGGCTGCCGCCGTAATAACACTGACGAGCAAACGTCGGCCGGTGGGTGGATTGGTTTGATAGGGTGACTGAGGAATTTCGGACATGATTGTATTGTTCTCGATGTTCGTCAAAACGCTACGATTCAAGCACTCTGCAGGTAGCCGGTCAGCTGATAGCCGAACAGCACGAAGCCGGCCGCCATGATCAGCACATTCACCGCGTACGCCGAACGCACGAACTGCGGATTACGGCGCCAGATATTGAAGGCCAGCAGGATCAGCGCCAGCGCCGCGAACTGCCCCAGCTCGACACCGAGGTTGAAGCCGATCATGTTGGCCACTAGGCCGTCACGCGCCAGCGTGAGCTCCTGCAGCTTGGTGGACAGACCAAAGCCGTGCGCCAGACCGAACAACAACACGGCAGCGCGGGTGTCGATTTTCAGGCCGATGCGCTGCCAGCCCCCGATGTTCTCGAAAGACTTGTAGACCACCGACAAGCCGATGATGGCGTCGACGATATAGGCATTAGCATGAATGCCCGCCAGCACGCCCAGCAGCAAGGTGGTGCTATGGCCAACGGCGAACAGCGTGACATACAAGGCCACATCCTTGAGGCGATACAGGAAGAAGATCACCCCGGCCAGAAACAACAGGTGGTCATACCCGGTCACCATGTGTTTGGCGCCCAGGTACATATAAGGAATGAAGGCAACGCCCTGCACCCCTTGCAGATAACCGGCATCACCGGCAGCTACGCCATGCCCGAACGCGGCTGACGACAGCAGCAACAAACCGGCAAGCACTGCGATGCCAGGTCCGGCGCACCGGCTACCCACGGCAAGAAAACTGGATTTGATATTGGCGAACATGATCTGTAACTGGCTGATCTGCGGGACACGCCCAAGGCGGTGCAGTATAGTGTTGTTTAGTCCGCGCCGGAACCGCAATCCAACAACAACCCCCAAAGTCAGTGCTCAGGCAGCAGCAAACTTACTGATGCCATACACATGATGTGCATGGACTGATACGCAACAAATTGTCAACCTCGCCATCCACTCTGCGTAACATGCCTCGCCCAAATAAAAACCTGATAACAATCGGCCTGTGAGAATGGCACATGACACACGAATTCACCATTGAGATGCTGGCCGACTGTATTAATTGCTCGGTGACTATCATACGAAAATACGAATTGGAAGGTCTGTTGCCAGCCGCCACCCGGTCTAAAGGCAACCAGCGGATTTATGATCGATCCCACCTCAACCGACTCTCGTTTATTCGGAACTGCCGCGACTTCGGCATCAGAACATCGGAAATCAAGCAGTTGCTGGGGGTCCTGCAAACGCCCTTACACAACTCCGAGGAAGTAACTAAGTTGATGGATCATCGCCTTGATAAAATTGCACGACATCTTATAGATTTGCGGCAATTGCAGCGACGACTCAAACAGCTGCGAAAACTCTTACGTGCGGCTAAACCGGATACTAACAGCACGATTCGTGGTACCGAAAACCAACTACTGTCACAAAGTCAGACTGACGAGACGCCCTCAACAAACACACCTATCAATTAAACTCATCAATAAAGGTTTTTATTTGTGTAAGCAGCAAGGTCTAAGCAGAAATTATTGCAGTACATAGTTGCGTAAGTAAAGATTATGCCGCCTCGTAAACTTCGGTAAGTTTTCCGACATATTCTGCGTACTTGTCCGTAGCAAGGTGAGCGCGTTACCGCGCTAAACTGCTCTTGTAAACCCTATGGAAAAGCCGTTGTAAAATGTCGAAGCAGTAGATAAAGGGCTTAGGGTGTCGGGTATGGAATTTCTCAGTATCGTCTTGCTGCTGAAGACTGATGCGCGCTGATTCGAGTTATTTTGCGTCGTACTTCTATTGACTGATCTGAGGATTTTTTGATTTTTAGAAAGTTGCTGGGCTTGAATCCTCGCCCTGCAACCAAGAACGGACTGTAAGGCAAGTAAATGCACCCATTTCCACACATATACAAGGTCACGGCGACTGGAGCACCAACGGGTGTTGTGCCGGTGACTGTTCCGAACTTACCGACGCTTAACACTTCCCCACCGCTTGAATTTGATGGCCCCGGTGATCAGTGGTCACCCGAGAGCCTGTTGTGCGCTGCTGTTGCGGACTGTTTCATCCTGACGTTTCGCGCGGTCGCTCGTGCGTCCAAGATTGAGTGGTTGCAGCTTGCTTGTGAGGTTTTTGGAACGCTTGAAAGGGTCGAGGGTGAATCGCGATTCACCAAGTTCGTCACGCATGCGACGCTCAATGTCTCCAAAGGAATGGACGAAGCTCGATGTCTTCAAGCACTGGAGAAAGCCGAGCACGGATGCTTGATTGCCAACTCATTGCGAGCTGAACGGATGCTTGAGGCCGATATCACTACCATCTAACGCGGTGCCGAGTAGGTCACGCCGAATCAGCGAAACGCAGCGATAAAATTCGCTCTCTTTGATAGGGTCTGTCGTACCGGGCACGCATTAGCCGCTTCCTCAAGTTGCTGCCGCTCTTTGTCAGTCAATGATCCAACCAGCTCAAGCGTATATTCATATTTCACAACGTCGGGCTGAGATCGATCCAGCCGCACCGACGTGGCGGCTCCTTCCAGCACAATACCGAGCTTATTGGCACTCATGCGCACGGCCATGTTGATACAGGTGGCCAGTGCTGCTTCGAGCAATTCATGCGGCCCAAAACCAGCTCCCATTCCGCCTTTCTCCAGCGGAGCATCGGCAACGGCTCGTATTTGTCCGTTTGAAAAATCAGTCGGGTAATCGCCGGGTTGGCTGGTGGTGTGTATCACGGCATTATCCTGAAAGGCGAGAGGGTCAAGGCGATCAAGTGGCGAAGTTCTTTCGTAACACGGCATAGGCAAAAGCCTGCGAAGCGCCCGATGGCGTGGTGTGGCGTTCATGCTGTGAATGCACAAGTGTGAAGGCTGATCCAAATAGATCAGCGACCTCTTGAGGTTCACGGCGCACAACCGGCAGCCCACTGCATCGCTCAGGGCCGTCCGCTGCAAAGCCACTTATGATTGCGAATCCATCCTCAACGATGGAGCGTGTTGCGGCAGCGACATAGGCAGCCACATCGCCAGCGTCAGTCAGGAAGTGGAACGCTGCCCGGTCATGCCAGAAGTCAAAAGACTGAGCGGGAAGATTCACGTGAGCTGCATCGGACACTACCCACTGTACCTCGCCGGCGCGCGCTCCAAGGCGTTGCTGGGTCACTTCCAGAGATGCCGCAGATATATCCAACAGCGTGACCTTATGAATCCCCATCTCCAGCAGGTCATCAACCAGCGTCGATGCTCCTGCGCCGATATCGATTACTCGCGAATCAGGATTCAGGCCAAACTGCTCCAGCAACGATATCGAGATATTGAGGTTCGGCGCAAACCAACTGACCTGTGTCGCTTGCTTGCTCTGATACACCGTTTGCCAGTGGTCGGCTTTGCCTTCGGTCATGACACACCTGCACTTTGTATGGAGATAGTCATTAGTGTGTAGTCCCTATTTCCGTGGGTGCGCCTTGTTCAATTGTCCACCCGCGAGCCCGCCAGTCAACGACGCCTTGCTCCATTCGCTGCGCCTTAAAACCTTTCTTACGGAGCAGCTCCACGGCCTCGATGGCCATCACACAGTAAGGTCCACGACAGTACGCAACGATCTCGCGACGCTTGGATAGCTCCTTGATGCGCGCTTTCAAGTCAGCGACGGGTATCGATAAAGCGCCAGGGATATGCCCAGCTTTGTATTCCTCAGACGGGCGAACATCGAGCACCACCACTTCGCCGCGTCGTACACGCTTTAACAGCTCTTCACCACCCACCGGCTCCAGCGCACCGCGTCCTGCAAGATAGGTTCGCGCGACCTGTTGCAGCTCCGCCAATTGCGACTCCGCGAGACTGCGTAGCACGTGGAAAAAATCGCTTACCTTGTCATCAGCCAGTCGATACTCGACATGCAGACCATGCTTCTGCGCATCAATGAGCCGGGCCGCGCGCAGAATCTGCAAATGTTGCGAGGTGTTCGCAGTGGAAATAGAGGCTTGGGCAGCCAGTACTTCCACCGTCCGGGGTCCCTGACACAGCAGCTCCAACAACTCCAGGCGCTTAGGCGCGGCGACCGCTTTGCCAATCCGGGAAAGCTGTTCGTAAAGACTGTCTTTGAAGCGTCGATGAGCTTGCGTCATGGAGAATAGTATTCAAGCGAATACTAGAATAGTCAACAAGCGCCCGCCAATACGGTGTTCTAGCTACTGACGAGTGGATAGATCGCGTCCGGAACAGGGTATGGGAATAGCTTATGACCCAATGGCTACCGGTCAGTCAGGCTTGCAATCGCAATCCATAGCACAGTGCCAGGTACTTGTCGCGCCGCAAGATTGCGAACGACGCTGACGGTAACGCCAATACCAAATTCCCACGGCAAGCAGTATTAACAAGCCACAGATCCAAGTATCGGCACTGAGTGCTGCGATGCCCGCAACACCGGCTGCGCTCAATAGCCAGAACGGCGCTGCACAGCACGCTGCGCAGGCCACTATCGCCAGTCCAAACCAGCCTTTTTGCTTCATATCGATGCCTCCGGGTATTTCAATGCAGGGGTATCGTAAAACCGGTACCCAACCACCGGGTCAAGTACCCCGTCAGCTAGCGATGCGAAAGCATTCATTGCTACGATGCAGAGATCCAGCCATGAGGTGGCCTATGGGCAAATCAACATCTTGCTTCTTGTCTACCGCGTCACTGTCAAAGGCAACCGGCGTGGGCCGTGAGACCTCGCGATACTATGAAGAACAAGGACTCATTAAACCCACCGGACATACCACTGCCGGATATCGTCAGTTCGATGCAGCACTGGTAGGCACGATTGCATTTATCAAACAGACTCAACGAGCTGGTTTTTCGCTAAGCGAGATCGGACATTTATTGCAGTTGCGCGCGCAGGAAAAAGACACCTGCGCTGCGCTCGCGCCGTTATTCGACAGCAAGCTCAAGGAAGTCGATGCGGCCTTGGTGGCGATGCAGGAAAAGCGCGCGGTCCTGGCTGAGCTGGCGAGCGCGTGTACGCAGCAAGACGCATCCCGCATTTGCCGATTTGTACGAAACGCTTCGGGATGTTGTTAACCCTTGAAGCACGATCAATGCGGATGACCGTGCCGATGATGAATGTCAGGATAGTGTCGATGCCGATGAATCAACGGCACATGCTGATGTTGATGCGAGTGTGGTTCGTCAGGCAGAACATCCGTGTCATGTAGATGCTGGTGATGTGCATCGTGAACATGCCGGTGCTCATGCTCCAGTGACTCGTGAGCATGTTCGTGCTCGTGATTCTCAGTCAGGTGCAAGTACACACCGATACCCATCAGCCCCGCCGCAATGAGTAGCGACACACTGACACTGTCGTTGAGCAAAATGACTGACAGTGCGGTACCGATAAAGGGTGCGGTTGAAAAATACGCGCCCGTGCGCGCCGTACCGAGATGCCGCATCGCCAGTACAAAGGCCACGACACTGATGCCGTAGCCAAAGAAGCCGATGACGCCGGCTTCCAGCGCAAGCAGGCCACCCGGCCAGTGCGCACCTTGCGTCATGGCCAATGTGATATTGACGCAGCCGGCAACGATGCCTTTGATGGCCGCAATCTGTAATGGATCACGGCCTGATAACTTACGGGTCAGGTTGTTATCAATGCCCCAGGCCAGACAGGCGGCAGCGATGGCCAGCGTGCCGATGCCAAAACTATCTGCGCCTCGATACGACAGCAGTGTGGCCCCGCAGAGAATGGCCAACGCGCCGAGCAATAAGCGACGATCGACATGCTCATGAAACACTAGCCAGGCGATGGTCAGGGTGGCCAGTCCTTCCAGATTGAGCAGCAAGGATGCGGAGGATGCAGACGTATGCGCCAAGCCATACATGAGTAGCACCGGTCCGGCGATACCACCAAACAGAACAACTGGCGCGAGCCAAGGTAAATCACGACGCTGCACGCTGGCTTCAGCCAAATGGTGGCCGCGCAGTAAATATACGATGCTCAGCCCAATACCCGCGCCGCCATACAGGAGTCCGGCCAGCAACCACGAGTCGAGTCCATTGCCCAGCAGCCATTTCGCCAAGGGCGTACTGGCGCCAAACAATACCGCCGCCGTCAGCGCATAAACGACGCCTTGCATCAGTCAGCCTGCGCTACGCGGGCCGAACACAATCACTGCGGCGCCCATGACGCAGATGGCCGCACCGATTATGTCCCAGCGATCCGGCTTGCCACCTTCCACCAGCCATAGCCACACCAGCGCAGCGGCAATATAGATGCCGCCATAAGCTGCATAGGCACGTCCCGCATAGCCGATTTCAACCCGAGTCAGCAGGTATGCAAACAGCAGCAATAACAACACGCCCGGCACGATCCAAGCGACTGAACGGCCAAGCCGCAACCACGCCCAGAAGGCAAAGCACCCGGCAATCTCGGCAAACGCGGCGATGAGGTAACTGACAAAGGTCGGCATGGTGTTCCGTTAGACAATCTGGCGAATGACGTCACACACGGCTACGTAACAAGCGCAGGCCATTAAACACCACAATCAGGCTCGCGCCCATATCGGCGAACACGGCCATCCACATCGTGCCTTGACCGGTCATCGTCAAGACGAGAAACACGGCTTTGATACCCAGTGCTAACACAATGTTTTGAACCAGCACGCTGTGAGTATCGCGTGACAGTCGGATGAATCGGGGTAGCTTGTGCAAATCATCGTCCATCAACGCGACGTCGGCGGTCTCGATGGCCGTCCCCGTTCCGGCTGCGCCCATGGCGAAACCGATGTCTGCACGTGCCAGCGCAGGCGCATCATTGATTCCATCGCCGACCATGCCCACCGTCTCTTTGGTGAGCTGACCCTTCGCGATCATTTCCTCGATAACTTTCAGCTTGTCTTCAGGCAGTAAATCCCCACGGGCCTCATCGATACCGACCTCGGCCGCAATGGCTCGGGCGGTGTGGGCGTTATCGCCGGTCAGCATGACGGTCTTGATGCCCAGTTCATGCAACTCGGCAATGGCCTGGCGGCTGCTGTCCTTGACGGTATCGGCCACTGCGAACAAGCCTTGCACGCCGTTTTTATCGGACAGCAGGATGACTGTCTTGCCTTGCTTCTCAAGTGTTGTCAGACGTTCTTCAAGTGCGGCAGAACACAGACCTAGTTCATGTGCCAATCGATGGTTACCCAATTGATAGACGTTTCCATCAATGACTCCCTTCGTACCGCGCCCAGGTAGTGCTTCAAAGTCGACAACTTCGTCGAGCGCAATTTCATCTTGTTTGGCCGCATCAAACACCGCACGCGAGACCGGATGATCCGACCGGCTGGCAAGGCTTGCGGCGCGCCGTCTGACATCTGCTTCCACAGCGCCATTCAACGTTTCGAAGTTAGTTTGGGCAGGCTTACCGTGTGTAATTGTGCCGGTCTTATCGAGCGCCAGCCACGCAAGCTTGCGACCTTCTTCCAGATACACGCCGCCCTTGATCAGAATGCCGCGACGCGCTGCTGCAGCAAGGCCGCTAACAATGGTCACCGGTGTTGAAATGACTAAAGCACACGGACAGGCGATGACCAACAGCACCAGCGCTTTGTATATCCACGCGAACCATTCCCCCCCGAACAGCAGCGGCGGCAGGATCGCGACCCCCAGAGCAATGGCAAATACGACCGGTGTATAGATGCGCGCAAACTGATCAACGAAGCGCTGCGTCGGTGCACGTGCGCTTTGCGCCGCTTCGACCGCGTGGATGATGCGCGCCAACGTGCTGTCACGCGCAGCAGCGGTCACGGTGTATTCAAATGAACCGGACTCGTTGATGGTTCCTGCAAAAACAGGATCGCCCATGGCCTTCTCGATGGGCAGACTTTCACCGGTGATCGGCGCCTGATTGATGGTCGAGCGTCCGCTCACGATCTCGCCATCCAGTGCGATGCGCTCACCTGGCTTGACGCGTACGCGAGCATTGACGACGACATCCTTTGCGGCGACTTCCTGCCAACTGCCATCCGCTTGTTGCACAGTGGCGCGTTCCGGCGTGAGCTGCATGAGCCCTTTGATGGCATTGCGGGCACGATCAAGCGATTTCGCTTCGATGAGTTCCGCAATCGTAAACAGCACCATCACCATCGCCGCTTCCGGCCACTGGCCGAGCAACAGCGCGCCCGTTACCGCAATGCTCATCAGTGCATTGATATTGAGATTGCCATTGCTGATGGCAGTCCAGCCCTTCTTGTAGGTGGTTAACCCACCGGCTAGCACTGCAAGCACGGCCAATACCGCAGACACCCAGCTCGGCAGTGCTGCCCAACTGGCAGCTTCTGATGCGATAGCGGCGGTAATAGCCAAGGCAAGTGGCCACCAGGGTTTTTCAGGTTCTACCTTCGGCTCAGCATCGGCGGCTGTGACAAGCTCTGGCGTAAACCCCAAAGACCTGATCGCTTCCATAATGGAATCAACAGTCTTGGGCTGGTGCGTCACGGTCAGCACGCGCTGCATCAAGTTGAATTCCATACCGATGACGCCGGGCATGCTGTCCAACTTCTTTCGGATCAGCCCTTCTTCGGTCGGACAATCCATTTGCATGATGCGAATCGGTGTCTGGGTGCCGTCGCTGCTGATCGCAAATCCAGCCAATTGCGATGGGGAGACGACTGGGCTGGCGCAGCAATCTGCTGCCGCACATGACTTGGCAGATGCCGTTGCAGGGTCATGCGCATCGTTCTTCGTAGCAGTCATGGGCGGATTCTCAGAGTTCAATTTTCCAGTCCATACCCTAGTCTAAGACCAGTGTTCCATACGGCCAGGCTAAAGATTTTGTCATCGTCTTCCGCTCGACTCGCAGTGACCCTGTACACTTAACTTGATAGCGAGGTTGCGCCAGTCCTGATGCATTTGTTGCTGCGCGCGTTGTTCGGCAATCGACAACGTTGTGTCTGGTCGCTCTGCGGTATGAATCGATATCTCAAGAATTTGTTTGGTTTCACACATCCATGCATCTGAGGAGCGTGATGTCGATGGTTTCGCCTTGGCGGCTGAATACAACATCGCGACCGGCCAGGGCGGTGCGGGCGTCAACCCACTGCGTAACATCAGCGCTGCTGCATTCTCATAAATTTTTCGTGCTCTAGTCCATGACAGTTGGTCGTTGCGTACTTTTCCCGCTGGGCCAACCACCTGCTCGTACATCATCACCGAGGTCAGCCACGCGAGACTCTGCTGAGTCGCGCGATAGCGAAGCGTACTGTAGGCAGGCGTGCTGCGTAGTTTTTGATACCTGGATGGCTGCCAACCGATGCTTGCCCAGAACGGCATAGGCGCTGGGCCTTTGTTGAAGCTGTTAACGGTAAGTCCGTATCGGGCGACCTCGACTGCATAATCGAATAGCTCATCCGGATGCGGGTCTGACGCATCAATGATTGCTGCCTCAATCAAGATGTCCTGCAGACTCATAAACCCTGCACTGACAACACCCGTCTTCAAGTTAGGCGGCCACATCTGTTGTGGATCGTTGCTATTGGTCACCTCAATACGAAACCCGGCCAGTCGCGCACGTTCTTTTTCTGTCAGGAATGTCGTGAGAGTCGGCACAACATTGTTATCCAGCATGACCTGCATGGCATGGCGGTAAGTTTCCAATGGCGATTCCTGTGCCTGCGTGGAAACAAATGGCAGAAGCAATGACACGAAGCCAATCAGCAACCGGGCGCAGCACAGAGATGCTGCGCCCGCTCTGCATTGAAGAGCAGCGACGTTATTCACGACGTGTTCCCGGGCGTTGAGGCGTGACCAATCGATACAGCGCGGGCAATACCAGCAGCGTCAACAATGTCGAAGAGATAATGCCGCCAATGACGACAGTGGCCAGCGGTCGCTGTACTTCACTGCCGATCCCGGTATTGAATGCCATGGGCACAAAACCAAGGGATGCAACCAGCGCAGTCATGATGACGGGCCGCAGGCGCGTAATTGCGCCTTCATGGATAGCTATTTCCAGGGGAAGTCCATCGTTTAACAAGCTGCGGATAAACGAAATCATCACCAAACCATTCAACACGGCAACGCCAGATAGTGCGATGAATCCGACGCCTGCCGAGATCGACAGCGGGATATCGCGCAGCCATAGCGCCAGGACACCGCCAGTAAGCGCCAGCGGTACGCCACTGAAGATCACCAGCGCGTCACGGAACGAACCAAATGCGATGAACAATAGTCCGATGATCAACACCAGCGTGGCGGGCACGACGATCGCCAGTCGTTTCGAAGCTGACTGCAACTGCTCGAACGTACCGCCGTAATCCAGCCAGTAACCAGCGGGCACGTCGACACGAGATTCGATTGCGGCGCGCGTATCGGCAATGAACGAGCCGAGATCGCGGCCACGTACATTGGCAGTGACCACTACGCGCCGCTTACTCTCTTCGCGATTGATCGCATTGGGACCCAGGCCCAGTGACACGTTGGCGACTTCGCCCAACGGCACGTAGTCGCCACTGGGTAGAGGCACCGGAAGACGCATGATCGCCGACGAATCGTTGCGCAGCGCCTCCGGCAGGCGGACGACAATACTGGTACGACGATCCCCTTCATACACAACACCTGCTGATTCGCCGCCGTACGCCGCAGCAACCAAATCTTGCAACTGTGCGATATTCAGGCCATAGCGTGCCAGCACTTCTCGGCGTGGTTCAACCGTCAGGATGGGCAGACCCGTCGTTTGCTCGGTCTTGACATCCGCCGCACCCTCAATCTTGCTCAGCACGCCTTCTATGGCCTCTGCGACTTCAATTAGCGTGTCCAGGTCATCGCCGTACACCTTGATAGCCACATCCGAGCGTACGCCCGAAATGAGTTCGTTAAAGCGCATCTGGATAGGCTGCGTGAATTCATAGTTGTTGCCCGGCACTTGTGCTGCCAGCACTTCGAGCTGTTTCACCACTTCGGTCTTCGGCTTCTTGGGATCAGGCCAGTCCTTGCGCTCTTTCAGCATGACAAACGTATCGGCCACACTAGGAGGCATGGGATCGGTGGCAATTTCCGCTGTGCCCAACTTGGCAAATACCCGGTCAACTTCAGGCGCTTGTTTGAGTGCAGTTTCAAGTTGCGCCTGCATCTGCACGGCTTGCGATAAGCTGGTGCCGGGTACGCGCAAGGCATGCAAGGCCACATCGCCTTCATCCAAGCTCGGAATGAATTCCGAACCCATGCGGGTAGCCAGCCAGCCACACAGCACGACCAGCAATAGCGCCGCTACCACGATAGGCGCGCGTAGCCGCAATGAGGCGGTAAGCAACGGCGCATAGACGTGACGCGCTGCCCGCATAAACCAGTTTTCGTGATCAGTGATGGGTTTGCGAAACAGCAATGCCACGCTGGCAGGAACAAACGTCAGCGATAATATCAATGCTGCAGTGAGCGCCAGCATCACGGTGATGGCCATGGGATGGAACATTTTTCCTTCCACGCCCGTGAGTGCAAAAATGGGTAAGTAAACGGCAGTGATGATACCGATACCAAACAAACTGGGCCTAATCACTTCATCGGTGGCGTCATACACCACATTGAGTCGTTCGGACTCGGATAACGGCTTCCCTTCCGGCGTGGCCAGCGCCAGACGACGCAAGCAGTTCTCCACGATGATCACTGCGCCATCGACGATCAGGCCGAAGTCCAGTGCGCCCAATGACATCAGATTAGCGGATACGCGTGATTGCACCATGCCGGTAAATGTCATGAGCATGGCCAGCGGAATGACTGCCGCAGTGAGCAGGGCAGCGCGCACGTTGCCAAGCAACAGAAACAACACCACAATCACCAGGAGCGCGCCTTCCAGCAGATTTTTCTGAACGGTAGCCAAGGTTTTATCTACCAGCGTAGTGCGGTTGTAAACCACATTGGTGGTGATACCGGCAGGCAGGGTGCGCGCCACTTCGCGTAACTTGGATTCCACGGCATGGGACACGACGCGACTGTTTTCGCCGATGAGCATGAACACCGTGCCCAGCACAACTTCCTGGCCATTCTGGGTAGCGGCGCCGGTACGCAGTTCGGAACCGATACTCAGCTCAGCAACATCGCTGACGCGAATCGGCACGCCGTTGCGATCAGCAACGATGATGCGCGCCAAGTCATCCATGGTTTGCGCCTGACCGGGTACGCGGATCAATTGTTGTTGACCGCTTTTCTCGATATAGCCCGCGCCGCGATTGGCGTTGTTCTGCATCACCGCAGTCACAACGTCTTGCATGCCAACGCTATACGCGAGCAGCCGACCGGGATCGGGGCGAATATGAAACTGCTTTTGATAGCCGCCAATGGTGTTGATTTCAACGACGCCCGGCACTCGCTGCAATTGGGGACGGACGATCCAATCCTGAGCCTGGCGCAAGTCCGTTGCCGTGATCGGCGAACCATCTGCATTGGTTGCACCGGGCTGCGCATCGACGGTATACATGAATATCTCGCCCAATCCGGTAGCGATGGGACCCATCTCCGGTTCCAGTCCGATTGGTAGTTGCGAGCGCAGCGATTGCAGGCGTTCGGCGATCTGCTGACGTGCGAAATAAATGTCCGTGCCGTCCGCGAACACCACGGTCACTTGCGAGAGACCATAGCGAGACACCGAACGGGTGGTTTCAAGCTTTGGCAGACCTGCCATGGCGGTCTCCACCACATACGTTACTCGCTGCTCTGCTTCGAGTGGCGTGTACCCCGGCGCTTCAGTGTTGATTTGCACCTGCACATTGGTGATGTCCGGCACGGCGTCAATGGGAAGTTGTTGAAAACTCCATACGCCCACGCCTGCCAACGCCAGGACCAACAGCAGCGCCAGAACGCGGCGCTGAATGGAAAAACGGATCAGGGATTCAATCATGACGTTGCTCCGCCCGATGACTTGTGAATGCCGATGTGGTTAGTGGTCATGGCTGGCCCCGGATTTTTCGATATCCGCCTTGATCAGATAGCTGTTCTCAGTAACGTACTCCGTGCCCGGTTTAAGACCGGCGAGTACCTCAACGTATTCGCCATCACGTCGACCGAGTTCGAGCATGCGCACTTCGTAGGTTTCGCCGACGCGCTCGAATACCACGGTGAAATCGCGAAACGCCTGCAAAGCCTTACTCTCTACAGCCAGCGGCACTTGTGCGCCGCCGATCAACACTTCGGCATTCGCATACTGACCAGGCGTCAGGCCAACCGCGTCTTTAAGGCGTGCCCAGGCTTTGAGCGATTGATTGGCGCCGATACCGGCGGGCGAGATGCGCACTATCTCCGCCTCATAAGCCTGTTCGTCATCCACCGCCTTGATGCGCACCCGCTGACCGACGCGAATCCGACTCAAGTCTTTGGGAAATACCGACAGCTCGATCCATCGCTGTGTGAGATCTGAAATCACAAACAAGGGTTCGCTACCGGCGGCTTGTCCCGGATTGGTACGACGTTCGGTGATGGTGCCGCTGATGGGTGCAGTGACTGAATACACCTGTAACGAATCACTGGACTCCACGCGCGCCAACACCGCGCCGGCTTTTACTGTGGTACCCAGAACCGCTTCGACGCTTTTGACCGTGCCCGGAAAGCGTGCGCTGACTTCACGCACGGCTTCCGGATTGAGTGCGACACGACCAAACAACGGCAGCACATCGCGAATCAGTTGTGGCCCAGCCTTCGCCACTTGCAAGCCGGCCGCTTGCGCAGAGGCAGCAGGGATGGTGACACGACCTTCAAAACTGTCATACGTCCACTGATGTCGTTCGCTGCCCTGCTGAGCGGTGACTGATACGGCGAAGGAATGCGGCTCATTCACGGTGGCATCGCCGCGCAAGAAGTCTTGCTGTGGCTTGAAGTGGAAGATGTTCTGTTCACCGTCCAGGCGGGTGAGCTGGACAGTCAGCTCAACCTGATCCAGGGGCAGCGCAACGCCTGCCTTGCTGACCCAGGCGCGATATTCAGGGGGTACTCCGGTCTCAAAGATCGCCAGTTCCACGGTGAAATCGCCATCCTCCAGCAGGCGGCCACCATGTGGACCTTTCTCGACTTCGTCCGCGTCAGCGTGCTCATCGGTACCGGGTGATTCGGATGATTGCGAGCAGGCGCTCAGCAAGGTGAATGTGCCCAGCAGACATGCCAATAACATGGCGAATCGGTTCATTTGCATCAGTTTCATGGCTGTGTTGCCTCAAGGGAATCATGGGTCAAGGCTAGATTGGTGAGCCGTTCGATTTCGGCCAGGAAGCGGTGGTAATCCGCCGCCGCTTCTATTGCCGTGCCTTGCAGGCCGAGCAGCTCTTGCTGGGCAGCGGCAAGTTCCAAATAGGAAAAACGTCCGCGCTCATAGCCATCCTGGGTTTGCAACAGTGCCGCCTCTGCTTGCGGAATGGCGTCGGTACGCAAGGTCTCGACGCTGGCTCGGGCCGACAGCAGCTCCTGATACAGACCAAACAGCGTTGCCTCGGCGCGAATTAATGCCGCTTGCGATTGCACTCGCAGTTGCTCGCGCCTGACTTCAGCTTCGCGAATCACACCTTGATTACGATTGAATACCGGCAAGTCGATGGAAAAGCCCGCGACCAGCGCCGCATCGTCAGTGGCTTCGAAACGTCTGATGCCGATGCCCACATTCAAATTGGGCTTGGCCTGTGACTGAGCCAGTCGCCACTCCGCATCGCGCAGACGTGCTTCGGTGGCAAAACGCAGAAAGTCCGGATTGCCCTGCAGGCGTGCGCTCAGCGTCTCGAATGGCTGCACGGTGGGGAGCGTGAATAACTCGGCACTGGCCGAGGAAAACGCCGCTGTGCGGCCACCCCAGAGTGCGGCCAGCGCACGCCGCTTGCCTTGCAGCGTCTTCTCGGCTTGCTGCTGTTCGATGCGTGCCCGTGTGACCGCAATAGTGGCGCGACTTTGTTCCGCTAGCGGCGTGCGCGCTGCCGCCACTCTGGCCGTAATCGCGGCGAGCGATTGTTCGGTGAGGCCGGTTGCACGCTGCGCCAAACTGACGGCCTGTTGAGCGGACACCACGTCGATGAATCTGCGCGTAACTTCTGCCAGCACATCCAGTTGCTGTGCTTGACGCACTACTCCCGTCAGTTCGCCACCCAACGCAGCCGTGCTGACTCGGAAACCACGTTTGCCGCCCAGTTCAATGGTCTGGCTTAACGACAGGGTGGTTTCGAGCGACTTGATGCCACTGGTTTCCCCAGTGCCGATAAAGTTCTCGAACTCAACCGACGCTTGCGGATTCGGTCGCAATCCGGCTTGTGTGACCCGCGCCTCGGCGACTTTGAGTTCATAACTCGACACCGTAAGGTCCGGGTTATGCGTCAATGCCGCATCGATCGCATGTCTAAGCGACAACTCACCCACGGGCTCCGACGCAGCCAGCGCCGGCGCAGCAGTGAGTACACAAGCACACCACAAGGCATAGCTTGCAAAGCACGCAACAAATTTGCGTGCGAATGGAAATATCATGATCTCCTCCCAAGGCATAGCCGCGCGTAAAACGCGCAGGCCAATCAATACTCAGTAACAATCAGGGGAGAATTAGCGGGGAGGACCGCGTAGAGGCGGACGTAAATACAGTCCGAACGATGACGGAATATTGGTGCGATCAAGATTCCGTGAGTAATTGGCGCCTTTCAGCGCACCTACAACAAACAACAGCACCGCAGCGGCGAGCAGGAAAGGCAGATCGAAGGTGCTGCCGACATTCTTGATCAGCACGTTGCCGAATAGATTAATGTCCTTGTCTTCGTGACTCTGGTGAAATACATCCAAATCCGGATGACCAAGCTGCACACTGGCTGGTGGCTCCTGGCCGTCAAAACACAGGTGCAAATGCGCGCCGCCCACTCGTGTCGCCAGCAGGGCGACCAAGAGTGTCCAAGCAAACCAGCGTGGCATTTTAAGGAGGGATAACATCGTGCTCAGTATGGGCGGAAAGTCCGCCCTATTGCAACCACTTGTCCAACGTCGCCAGTAATGCAGAGCCGGTCAGATAGCCATTCACCATTAGAAGTTGCGCCCAACGACCGACCCTGCCTGCAATGCTTCGCAATCTCAATGTTTGTTCCTCGTCACGACCGCGAAGCCAATCACATTTTTAGTGGACCGCGTTAATCGATGTCACGGTCGACTTCATCATGTCCTTGCCCTGCAGCGTGAAGCTCACCTTGTTACCTACGGCAATCCCTGTAAGCAAGGCCGGATCGGCAACCTTGAATTTCATCGTCATCGAAGGCCAATCAAACGACTTGATCGGCTCATGTGCGATAACCACTGTTCCTGCTTGTAGATCGACGGCTTTGATGACCCCCACCCCTTGGGCTTGATCCGCAGCCGGCCTGGACATATTCATGTCTTTCATATCCTTCATATCGGCGGCGATAGCCGCTATGCCTAACAACAACGTGGACACAGTCACTAAAACAACACGAACTGACTTCAACATGATTTTCTCCTAAGTTATCAACGTAACGAATCGTGGCAACGGGTGCATCGGAAAGCCGTGCGATTTGGCTGATTGTTAGACTGGTCATAAAGTCACCGTATCGTGGCCTTAGGAATGCATGTCCTGCATATCAGCAGCGCCTGCGCGGCTGGAAAAACAAAATAGTCCACTGCCCGCAGCACTGAAACTATATCTACCCATGATGCATTCTTATTGAGTCAGGCTGGATGAAAACAGGACTAGGTTGCGGCGGCATTTACCACCTGCCTTTGACAAAACTGACCAGCCCCATGGTACTCAGGGTTGCTACCAGCAAACCGCTGAGCGTCAGCAGTATTTTGTAGAACAGATTGTCGAACCGGCCGGTATGCAGGGGATACCCGGCATTAAACAGCCGCTCGGAAACATGCTGCGCTTGGGCGTCTATCCGGATGTCCATATGGCCATCCTGGGCGTCGATGTAGACCTTGTTGAGGCCTTGGGGATGCAATTCTCCGGGCTGTTGCACGCCAATGATGCGATAGGGCGAAAAAGAATTAGGTACTTCGGCAGAACGAATAGCGGAACCCGGAAAGGTACGCAATGCGCGCTGCATGGCCGGCAGCCATTCGCCGGAGTTGCCGCCGGCGATGCCGTCGAGATGTTCGGCAAAATCCATGCTGTATTCGTCAGTGCGAAATGGCTCTAGCAACAACCGTTGCGCTTGCTGCGGAAACGCCAGGATGACGCCGGTCACCAGGCTCAGCAACAACGGCAGAGCTTCAATGAGGCCGATATTGCGATGCGCCCGCAGCAGCTGCGGCCGGGCGGTGCTTTTGGGCCATACCCCCTGAGCAAAGCCACGTCGCATCGGCCAGAAAGCCACCAGGCCTGCGATCAGCAGAATAATCATCGCCATGGCCGCACAGCCCACGATTGTCAGTCCGCGGTTGCCCCATAACAGGCGATGATGCAAATCGTATAACCACTCTTCCCAGCGCTCATTCATCACCCATTGATCAATCACCTTGCCCTGGGTGTCCAGATAGGCATAACGCGTGTCGGACAAGGTGACCTTGGTAAGGGGAAATTCCGCCGTTGCGAATTCGATCAGGAAAATTTCATCTCGATTGAATTGCGCCTCCACCGCGCCGGCAAGGCGCGCCAGCGCCTCGGGTGTGGGCGTGAAGGCGGCGCGTGCTTCGGGAATGGTGAGCCGCAGATACTCCTGCTTCCAGACCAGCAGCGCGCCGGTCACGCTGATGAGCAGCATCAACAGCGCCAGCGTCACGCCGCCCCAGGCGTGTACGCTGCGGAAAATCCTGAATATGGTGTTTTGCATGTTTGCTGTCTTCGTTACAAGGTTGAGGCATTCAAGGGCGGCATCGACGCAGGTTCATGAGCCCTGCGCCGTACTCTCATTAGCCGATACGCCGCCGGGATCACGAACATGGATAACAGCGGCGCGGTAATCATGCCGCCGACCATGGGCGCGGCAATGCGGCTCATCACTTCTGAACCTGTACCCTGTCCCCAGAAGATGGGCAACAGACCTGCAATGATGACGGCGACCGTCATGGCTTTGGGCCGCACCCGCAATACCGCGCCCTCACGAATAGCGTCTTCCAGGACATCCTGCTTGAGCGTAAGTCCTTGCTCCTGCCGCGCCGCCATTGCCTGCTTGAGATACAGCAGCATCACAACGCCAAATTCAGCGGACACACCGGCGAGCGCGATGAACCCCACGCCGGTGGCAATGGATAAGTTATAGCCCTGGATGTACAGAAACCAGATACCGCCCGTTAATGCAAACGGTAAGGTCGCCATGATGAGCAAGGCTTCATCAATGCGCCGAAAGGTGAGATACAACAGCACGAAGATGATCATCAGTGTCGCGGGCACCACCAACTTGAGTCGCTCGTTGGCGCGTTGGAGATATTCAAACTGGCCGGAGTACGCGAGACTCATGCCGGGCTTGAGTTGCACTTGCTTGGCGATGGCCATCTGCAAGTCCTTCACGACCGACGCGAGATCGCGGCCGCGCACGTCCACATACACCCAGCCAGAGGGACGCGCGTTTTCGCTTTTCAGCATGGGTGGACCTGCGCTGATTTTCACGCTGGCCACAGTACCAAGCGTAATCTGTTGACCCATGGTGGTGAGGATGGGCAGTTGCCGCAGACTCTCTACCGAATTTCGCAACTCACGTGGATAGCGCACATTGATCGGAAAGCGCGCCAGGCCTTCCACGGTTTCGCCAATGTTCTCGCCACCGATGGCAGTGGACACAATGGATTGCACATCGGCCACATTGAGCCCATAGCGGGCAGCCGCGGCGCGATCAATATCCACGTCAATGTAACGTCCCCCCGTTAAGCGCTCGGCTAACGCAGAACTCACACCGGGGATCGTCTTGGCCGCTTGTTCGATTTGTTGTGCGACCTGATCGATCGCAACCAGGTCAGCACCCGACACCTTCACGCCGATCGGACTCTTGATGCCGGTCGCCAGCATGTCGATACGGTTGCGGATTGGCGGTACCCAGACGTTGGTGAGGCCGGGTACCTTGACGATGCGATCCAGTTCATCGACCAGCTGATCTTGCGTTAGGCCCGCGCGCCATTGTTCTTTCGGCTTAAATTGAATCGTGGTCTCGAACATTTCCAGCGGCGCCGGATCGGTGGCGGTTTCGGCGCGGCCCGCCTTACCGAATACACTTTGCACTTCAGGCACGGTCTTGATGAGACGATCCGTTATCTGCAGCAACTCCGCTGCCTTAGCGGCCGAGAGGCCAGGCAGCGCGGATGGCATGTATAGCAAGTCGCCTTCATTGAGTGGCGGCATGAATTCGCCGCCCAAGCGGGTCAAGGGCCACGCAGCGGACAACATCAGCAGCGTTGCGAGCACGAGCGTGACGATGGGCTGCCGCAACACGGCATCCAGCAACGGACGATACAGCGCAATCAAGCCGCGATTCAGCGGATTGCTGGTTTCCTTGGGGATGTGACCGCGAATCCAATAGCCCATCAAGACCGGCACCAAGGTCACCGCCAGACCCGCAGCACTGGCCATTGCGTAGGTTTTGGTCAACGCCAGTGGTTTGAACAAGCGTCCTTCCTGCGCTTCTAGCGTAAACACCGGAATGAAGGACAGTGTGATGATGAGTAGACTAAAGAACAGTGCCGGACCGACTTCAGTGGCGGCTTCCGTGATCACTCGCCAATGGGGTTCGCCCTGCAAGGTCTCACCGGGATGCGCGTGATGCCAGGCTTCTATTTTCTTGTGCGCGTTTTCAATCATCACCACCGCGGCATCCACCATTGCACCAATGGCAATCGCCACCCCACCCAAGGACATGATGTTGGCGCTCACGCCTTGATAGCGCATCACAATGAATGCAATTAGCACACCGAGCGGCAGCGAGATGATCGCCACCAGTGCGGAACGTAGATGCCACAAGAACACGCCGCACACCAGGGCCACGACGATGAACTCTTCCAAGAGTTTGTGACTTAAGTTGTCGACCGCGCGATCAATCAACTGTGAGCGGTCATAAGTGGTGACGATCTCCACGCCTGTGGGCAAACTACTTTGCAATTCGGCGAGCTTGGTCTTAACAGCGGCAATGGTGGTGCGCGCATTTTTTCCAGAGCGCAGCACAATCACGCCACCGGCGACTTCGCCTTGACCATCCAGTTCCGCGATGCCGCGCCGCATCTCCGGCCCGAGCTGAATGCTCGCAACGTCTCGAAGCAATACCGACACGCCGTTCGCGTTGACGCTAAGCGGAATGGCGCGGAAGTCATCCAGGGTTTTCAGATAACCCGACGCGCGCACCATGTACTCAGCTTCACCCAGTTCCAGCACCGAGCCACCGGTTTCCTGATTTGCTCGCTGGATGGCTTCGATCACTGTGCTATGCGGAATGTTGTACGCCGCCAACTTCTGCGGATCGAGCAGCACTTGATACTGTTTGACCATGCCACCGACGCTGGCCACTTCCGCCACATTCGGTAGTGTTTTGAGTTCGTACTTGAGAAACCAATCCTGCAATGTACGAAGCTGACTTAGGTCATGGCCGCCGGCCTTATCGACCAACGCGTACTCATATATCCAACCCACGCCCGTCGCATCCGGTCCCAACGACGCTTTTGCGCTAGCGGGCAAGCGGCTCTGCACTTGATTAAGATATTCGAGCACGCGTGATCGTGCCCAATACAGATCCGTGCCATCTTCAAACAACACATAGACAAATGAATCGCCGAAGAATGAATAACCACGGACGGTCTTGGCACCTGGCACCGATAACATCGTGGTAGTCAGTGGATACGTGACTTGATTCTCGACGATTTGCGGCGCTTGCCCCGGATAGCTGGTACGAATGATGACCTGCACATCGGATAAATCCGGCAGGGCATCCACCGAGGTTGTGCTGAGCGCCCAGATACCCCACGCCGAGACGAACAGCGCCGTCAGCAAGACCAGGAAGCGGTTATAGATCGACCAGCGAATGAGTTGCTCGATCATGGCGTGCTCCCGAGCTTCTGTATCTGCTGCAGCACATAGGCGTCATCGTGTTGTGAAAATTCAAATTTGACGCTATCGCCCACTTTCAGCGATCGAGCCATTTCCGGACGATCAATCTTGAACGGCATGGTCATCGCACCCCACTCTAACGCGGGGACCGGACCGTGCGAAATCAGCACTTCGGATGCAGAGACGGCTTCGATCTTGCCGCTGGCCTCGTAACTGGCCATGGATGGTGAGGCGGTTGCGGGCGATGCACTGTTCGCGCTCAACCGCGCCAGCACTCCTTGTAGGCTCGCTTCCGAGTCAATCAAGAACTGTCCTGATGCGACGACTTTCTGCCCTTCCTGAAGGCCTGCCAGCACAATCGTTTTTCCGTTGGACTCCGAACCCACTTGAATCTCAACCGGCTCGAAGTGAGTTGGGTCTACAGCAACAATGACTACGTTGCGTATGCCGCTGCGAATGATGGCTTCGGAAGGCACAAACAACACGGGCTCTCTGGCGCCGCTCTCCAGGCGCACCTGCGCGAATAGACCAGGACGCAAGCGTTGCTGCGGGTTCTTAAGTTCAACGCGTACGCGCACGGTTCGGGTAGCAGCGTTGGCCTCCGGCAAAATGGCAATGACCTTGCCGTTAAAATCTTCGCCGGGAAACGCTGTCAAGGTGGCGTTCACAGACCTGCCGACACCAATCAAGCCGCTTTGCACTTCCGGAATCTGCGCTTCCAGCCAAATGGTATCGAGTCCATTGACCTTGGCCAGCGTGGCGCCGGCACTGATCGTCATCCCTTCACGTACCTCAAGCGAGTCGATCATGCCAGCAATCGGTGCGCCGATCGTGATCGTCGCTTGTGGTTGCCGATGCTTTTCAATAGCGGCAATCAACTCCGCCGACATGCCCAGCAACACCAGACGTTGTCGCGCCGCGTCAATGAGTTCGGCATCGTGACCCTTGAGCAGTGTCAGAAACTCCGCCTGCGCACCGGCCCACTCGGGCACCAGCAGATCCACCAGCGGCGCGTTCCTGGCAATGACATCGCCCGGCGCACGTTGGTACACCCGCGCGACAAAGCCACTGGTGCGCGCTTGCACGATGGCCACATCGCGCTGATTGAAGCCAATACTGCCGGCAACGGTAATGGGCTGCGCGATCACACCACGTTGCACGGACGCTATTCGCATGCCCAAATTTTGCGCAATGCCAGGATCAATCTGGATGCCCGTTTGCGAGGCAGCGCTTGCATCGTCACCCGCATATTTTGCGACCATCTGCATATCCATGAACGGTGATTTGCCGGGTTTGTCGAAGTGTTGGTTCGGCACCATGGGGTCGTACCAATACAGAACTTTACGGTCGGTATTGGCGGAAGTCGCTTGGGTGGCGTCCATCGAGGAGTCACTGCGTTTAGCGATCCAATAACCACCTGCGGTACTTGCTACCGCGACTGCAGCCACTATTAGAACTAGTTTTGTTCGTGAGTCATTCATCGCGAGCCCTCCCCATAGGCGAAATAAAGTCGCGCTGCCGCCGCCACGCGCTGACTATCCAGATCGAGTTGCTTGAGCCGTTCGGCAATGAGTTCGCGTCGCGCTGTGAGCACGGCGTTGAGATCGCCCTTGCCGGCGCGATAGCTCGCGAATTGAAGGTCCACTTTTTGTTGTGCCAACGGCAACCGCGTAGTTTGCATGCGCGCAAGCTGGCGGGTCAGCGTGTCGTAGTCGGCCAGGTCAGCTTCGAGTTCTTGTGTGTGGTCGCGCAACATCGCGTCGCGCTCGGCGTTGACCTTGTTCACGGTTTGGCGTTTGGCTGCGATTTGCGGATTCTGACGATTCCCTGTGAATAGCGGCAAACCCACTGTCACTTGCATGGACACCATATCGCTGAATTGGGAGCCTCGTTTTGCATAGGCGAGTTCGATCCCCCAATCCGGTTTCTTCATGGCTTCGGCTTCGTGCACTTCGCCTTGCGCCATCGCCAGCAGCGGCGCAAATACGGCCAGCTCTGGGTGTTTATGTATCTGTGTGCGCAGTTGCTCCGCATCAATCGCCAGCAGCGGAGCATCCCCCGCCAATGGATCATCGCCGATGGCACCTACATAGCGTCGCAAGGCGGATTTTGCCTTCGCAATGGAAGCGCTCAGTTCATCGCGTCGATCAGCAAGTTCCGCTGCTTCTTGCTTTGGTACGACGGTATCCGCAAGCATGCCCTTGCTGCCCGCCAGCTGTGCCTGCACGCTCTCTGCGAATAGTTGGTTCTCCCGATCCAGCTCATCGAACAATGCCCCACGTCGTTCGAGGTAATAGCGATCAAGCCATGCCAACGCGGCGGCACGACGAACCCCGATGACTTTGACACGCCATTCTGCCTCGGCGCGATCAATGGCTGCGGTTGCCACCTCGGCTTCCGCACGTCGCTTGCTGCCATTCGGAATCTCCTGCATCACCCCGACTTTTTGCATGGTCATGAAATCGCGATTCAGACTCCATTGATCCACGCCCGAAGCGGGCAGATTTTCAATGCCGACAAGCAATTTAGGGTCCGGCCAACGACCGGCAGCGACAGACGCAGAACGCGCAGCGTCAATGTCCGCGTTTTGGGCAGCTAAATCGGGCGATTCTCGCTCAGCGATGGCGAGCGTCACCGAGAAGCTCAGCGGTTCGGCGTGCGCGACGCTGACTTGAATACCAGTCAGCGTCAGCACACACAGTGCTAACGAGCAATGAAGGGTCTGATTGAAAATCCGCAGTCGGAGCATTGCTCCCAACCGCGTGGCGATAAACATAGCGTCTCTCCTCGAAACAACAGGGAAAACCCAGGCTGTCGAGGTGCGCTACTTCAGCTGTTTGCAGTGAGTGAGATTGAGCGAGCGTTGCGAGAGGGGCGGAATCAGATACCGTCGTGACGGCAAAGCATCGGTAGGTTCCAACACGAAACTGAAGACGGACGAACTGATGAAGGTGGGGTGGGCCACCAGTTGATCCAGCTGTAACTGCTGGGCCTTGCCGCTATCCACTCGTGATTCGTGCGGGTAAAAACAGTCGTGTACGCCAGAACCCGCATCGCCGCTCTGTTTTTGATCAGGTGGACAATACACACAGTCCGGCATATCAGGCATCGCGGCCGACGCCGTCTCCGCAGTCAAAGTGGCCACGCCACTCGGTTGCGCCAACATGGCCTGTTCGGTACCCACCGCTGCCATGGCACAAGGCAGTATCCCCGTCTGCAACCACGCCAGCACGAACACCGCAAATACACTGCGGATGAGGCGCGGGCGACGACGAAGTTGGTCAAGGAAGGTCATGACGGCGGGAAATCTAGCACAGCCATCCCCCAGAAGAGTAGTGACAGGTGTTTAATTTGCCGCCTACGACAGGCCGATTTGGCCGAGTAATATGGCTACTCGTAGCGCAGCGCGATACGTTTCCATTTATTTCGCCTGCGAATAGGGTTTGAGAAGGCTTGCCGCAACCTTTAGCAGGCTCATGGCACACGGTGCCACCGGCGTTTTCCGGGTTCGCGCTCTGCTCGGCCCTGTCGGGCTGAACCCTGCAAGTGCCTCTCGCTTTCGCCGTCCCGGCGACGAGTCGATGACGATCCAACACCATGCGCTGCCTGCCGCGCTCGGGTCGATGAGAGCCTGACACGGTGTTTTTTGATGCTACAAATAGGCTAATTCGCTACCCGAACGAACCAGCGTCGTTCGGCGACGGAACGTTATTACTGAGATCAATGCGTTGTCTCGTCCCCATGATGGGCATACACCGAAGTTGTGCCGTCATTAGCAACAAGTAAGACATCGTACGGCTCCACCTTACCCGATGGTATTTCCATGCCAGGCGATCCTACTGGCATTCGCGGGACGGTGAGTCCTTTAGCATCAGGATGTTCTGTGAGCAAGCGCTTTACGTCTTCTGCCGGGACGTGGCCTTCGACGAAATAGCGACCCACTTGCGCGGTGTGGCAAGAACCCATTTCAGCCGGAATTCCAACGCTCCGCTTAATCGGCTCCATGTTATCGACGTTGCGAACATCTGCGTTGAAGCCAGCGCGCTTCATGTGGTCCACCCAAGCGACACAACAACCGCAGCTTTCGCTCTTGTGAACAATTAGAGTCGGCAACGCTGTTGATTCGGCAGGAGATGCCGCCACACCTTGCGGAGCCTTGTCGCCTGGCGAATCCACCCCACACCCTGCAAGACTCAGGGTCGCGAGTATCGTGCCCGCACAGATAATTGGTTTTCGCATCCAAAGTCCTCGAGTAATGTCATCGCAATCGCCTGCTCATAACCTTCGTGAGTTCAAGCACCAACAGCGGTATTGAGCCTATCGCAATGGAAAGAATGCAATCGAGAAGACTCAACGGGCCAATTTGAAATAACTGTTGTGTTGCCGGAAAGTGATGGATGCCAATCTGTACAACAAAGGAAACCGCCACGACACTGAGTAGGCGCCAATTGGAAAGGATGCCCACCTCCCAGAACGGGCGAATGGCATCGCGAGCGGAAAACGCACGCAGCAGCTCACCAAACACCAGCACCGAAAACGCCAGATTTCGCGCTTCTTCTAGGTTGCGTTCCTTCAAGGCCCAAACGAAGGTCGCAAATGTCACTGCTGCTTGCAGCAAGCCGGTGAAGATTACGGTGCGCCATTCCTTGCGGCCGAGTATGGGTTCCTGCGGATGGCGGGGCGGTCGCTTCATCGCATTCGCATCAGTCGGATCGGTAACCAATGCCAGCGCCGGAAAGCCATCGGTAACGAGATTGATCCACAGCAGATGCAAAGGCAGCAGTGGCAATGGCAGGCCAATGATGGCGGCAGCGAACATCACGGCGAGTTCCGCTGTATTGCCCGACAGTAAATACACGACTGTCTTGCGGATATTGTCGAAGATGCCACGGCCCTCTTCGACGGCGTTGATGATGGTGGCGAAATTGTCGTCCGCCAACACTATGTCCGACGCTTCGCGCGTGACCTCGGTGCCGGTGCGTCCCATCGCGATGCCAATGTGTGCCTCACGCAATGCGGGTGCATCGTTCACACCATCGCCAGTCATAGCAACAATAGCGCCGCGCGATTTCCAGCGGCGAACGATCTGCAACTTATCTTCGGGCGTGGCGCGCGCATGAACCAGATCGTCGGGCGATTCACCGACGCGCACGATCCCGAGTTCGCGCGCGATGGCATGCGCGGTCACCGGATGATCGCCGGTAATCATCACTGTGCGAATGCCCGCAGAGGCAGCCAACACGATTGCGTCGATCACTTCGACTCGCGGTGGATCGGCAATACCGATGAGGCCCAAGAGTTCGAGCCCTTCTTCCACATCATGTGAACCTCGTGCCACGGCGAGAACCCGCAAGCCTCGTGCTGCCATCTCTGCATTAGCTTCCAGAGTCCCGTGTGGCACAACGCGAGAACATTGCACGACCGACTCCACCGCGCCTTTGACATACAACACACCGTCGGAGCGAAAGATCGACATACGCTTTCGGTCGGCATCGAAGGGATGCACGGATTTTCGCGGACGTTCGCTTTCGAGCGAGTTGCGGCGAATGCCGCGCGCGGCAGCGGCGACCAGAATGGCAATCTCCGTCGGGTCACCCACGCCGCTTACTTCATCTTCGGCGAGATCGGCATCGCAGCATGCGGCGGCTACGTCGACAATGAGCGCCTCATCGTTACCCCACAACTCGCGCACCGTCATCACGCCGGTGGTTAAAGTGCCGGTTTTATCCGTGCAGATGACGGTGGCGCAACCAAGCGTCTCCACCGCAACCATATGCCGCACCAGCGCACGACGCGCGGCCATGCGCTGCACGCCGATGGCAAGCGCAATCGTCACGATTGCAGGCAAGCCCTCCGGCACGGCGGCAACTGCAAGAGAAACCGCGGAAAGCAATATCTCTATCGCCGGTAGACCGCGCATCCAGCCGAGCAACGCCACGGCCGCCACGATTCCCAAACATAAGAACAGTAGCACGCGGCTTAAGCTCGCCAACCGTTTCTGTAACGGCGTCACTTCTTCGTGCGCGGTGGCAAGCAAGTGCGCAATGCGGCCCAGTTCGGTGTGCATCCCTGTGGCGATGACTTCGGCACTACCACTGCCGGTCGCCACGCTGGTACCTAGAAACACGCAGTCGCGACGCTCTGCCAGCGGCGCATTCGCAGGCGCCGTTTCCACTGACTTCTCGGTCGGCATGCTCTCGCCAGTCAGCGCTGCCTCGACGGTACTAAGCGTGTGCGCTTCAAGCAAACGCGCATCCGCGGCGACGACGTCTCCGGCTTCGAGCACGAGCACATCGCCCGGCACCACTTGTGACGCGGGCAACTCAACTGTGTGGCCATCGCGTATGACTCGCGCGCGCGGCGCAGTCATCGATCGCAGCGCAAGTACCGCACGCTCAGCTCGATACTCCTGAAAGAATCCAACGAGGCCGTTGATGATGACAATCGCGCCAATTGCAATGGCATCGGTAGTTTCGCCAAGCGCCGCCGATACCGCACACGCGCCAAACAACAGCCAGATCACCGGACTACCGAATTGCGCGACCAGAAGCCGCCATGCAGATGAGGCTTGCTCGCGCGCAATCTCATTAGGACCTACCTCCTGTAATCTCCGCGCGGCATCGGCACTCGAAAGTCCGCGCGTGGTTTTAGGATCAGGCCGGTTCACGTTGCGCCACCCCGGCTTCGCCGCGCGCGAATTGCCAGCGCCGCCAGATCGCATACGCGGCGGGCAGCACTAAGAGCGTAAGGAACATGCACGACCACAAGCCGCCCACCACGGGTGCAGCAGTACGCGCAGACAAATCGGCTCCGACACCGGATTCGAAAAGTAACGGCATCAACCCCAGTACTGTGGTCGCCACTGTCATCAGCATGGGGCGCAGGCACTTCGATGCCCCTTCAATCACTGCGGTATCGATGTTCTCAAGTAAGCGCAATCGCCCTTGCTCGCGTGCCTCGTTAAACGCTTGATCGAGATACACGATCACCACAATGCCAGTTTGTGCCGCAACACCACCGACCGCGATCAAACCCACCCATACCGCAGTAGATAAGTTGTAGTTGAGTAACGCCAACAACCAAATGCTTCCTGCAACCGCAAACGGCAAACTCATCAGCACGAGCCCGGTCTGCATCCACCCGCGCAGAGACATAAAGAGCAACGCCACTATCAGCACCAACGTGAGCGGCAACACGATACGCATACGTGCTTGCATGTCGGCCATGAACTCGTATTGCCCGGTCCACTGCAGTTGAAATCCAGCAGGCAGCGTTAGTCGATCCTTTACCAGGCGTTTCGCGTCTTGCACCCAGCCGCCCAAGTCGCGCTTTGCGCTTTCGATGTCTGCGAATACATAGCCCACCAACACGCCATTCTCGTTCTTGATCATCGGTGGACCGCTCACGACGCGCACGTCGGCTAACGCGCCGAGCGGCACCGACACACCTCTTTGTTGTCCGCGTTCCCAGCTATCCACTGCGCTAGATGCCGAACGCGTTGCCATCGCAGAATCGTTCATGCCGCCGCCTGAACTGGACTTGCCGCCCATCGAGCCCATGCCCCCGCTCGAGCTCACTTCACTGCGTGCGGCCGATACGCTGCCACGGCCAGACTCATCGCCTTGCGAGAGCATTACGGATTCAACCGGCGGAATCGGTATTTGAATAGTGCGCAGCGTCTGCGGATCGGCGCGAAAATCGGCTGCGTAGCGAACATTCACGGTGAAGCGCGCGCGGCCATCGATCACGGTGGAGATGGGCATGCCGCCGATGGTGGCTTCGACGATGTCCAAGACGTCGCGCACCGTCAGTCCATAGCGTGCGATGGCTTCACGATCCGGCACGATATCGATGTACTCGCGTCCCGTCTGGCGTTCGGCAAACGTGCTGCGCGTGCCATCTACTTCTCGTAACAAACCTTCCAGCTCCAAGCTCACCCGCTCAATACCGGCAAGATCGGGACCGAACACTTTAATTCCCACGGGCGTGCGGACGCCGGTGGTGAGCATGTCGATGCGCGTGCGAATCGGCGGCGAGATTGCCATTTGATAACCGGGCATGCGCAGCGCAGTACCGAGGTCGCGCGCGAGCTCAGACTGAGTACGCCGCTGCTTATCCGGCCAGAGCGGACGCAGTATTGTTTTGAGCCACTCGGGAGCCCAACTGCTATACCAACGCTCGCTGGTAATCAGCGGCCACTGCTCGGAAGGCCGCAACGTCACCACCGACTCGTTCATGTCGAGCTGTGCAGGATCGGTCGCGGTTTCGGCACGGCCAGCCTTGCCGTGAACCGAAGCCACTTCGCCAAAACTCATAATGATGCGATGCTGGGCGTTAAGCGCTCGTCGCGCCTCTTCAATAGAGATGCCGGGAAACGTGGTCGGCATCACGAGCAACGAGCCTTCATCCAGCGGCGGCATGAACTCCGAGCCTAAGCGCAGAAACACAGGCACGGTTGCAATCATAACTATGGCCGCTGCCGTCACAACGAGCACGCGATGGTGCACGACGATACCGGCAATGGGACGATAGATTTTTCCCAGCCACCGATTGATCGGGTTTTCCTGTTCGGTGCGAAATCGTCCGCGCAACAAGAGGATCATCAGCGGCGGCGCAAGCGTCACCGACAAGATCGCCGCGACGAACATCGCTAATGTCTTGGTGTACGCAAGCGGTTGAAACAACCTACCGGCTTGCCCCGCCAAAGTGAAGATCGGCAGAAAGCTCACGGTAATCAAGAGAAGTGAGAAAAAGATCGGCCGACCGACTTCTTTGCAGGCGTCAATAATAATGCGGCGGCGATCTGCATTGCTCGGCGCACCGGATAAACGTGTGTGGGCGTTCTCGATCAAGACGATGGCTGCGTCGCTCAACTCACCCACCGCAATGGCAATGCCACCGAGCGACATGATATTGGTCGTAAGCCCAAGAAAGCGGATGCCGATGAACGACAGCAGCACCGACATAGGCAGGATAATGATGGCCACCAGTGCAGAGCGCGCGTGCATCAGAAACACGAGGCAAATCGCCCCGACGATGATGCCTTCTTCAATCAGCGTCAGTCGCAGCGTATCGATGGAGCCCAATATGAGTTCGGAACGATCGTAGGTCGGCACCAGACGCACATTCGCTGGCAGGGCGAGCGCTTCCATTTGCACCTTAAGCGTGCGAATGACATCGAGCGCATTGGAGCCGATGCGCATTACAACAATGCCGCCAACGGTTTCGCCATTGCCGTTCAAGTCGGCTGCGCCGCGACGAATCTCTGGACCGAATTGCACCGTGGCCACATCGCGCACGCGAATTGGCGTACCGCCGGCGGCGGTGGATACTACACTGAGCTCCAAATCTTCCAGCGACTTGACGTAGCCGCGACCTCGCAGCACAAATTCGCGCCCGCCCATTTCGAGTACGCGCGCACCTACTTCGGCATTGGCATCACGCACGGCTCGCGTGACATCGAGCGGTGTTACGCCAAATGCGGTGAGTTTTCCCGGATCGAGCAGAATCTGATACTGCCGCTCGAATCCACCGAGCGATGCCACTTCGGCAACACCTTGGACACCCTGCAATGCGGGACGTATCGTAAAGTCTTGAAGTGCGCGCAACTCGGCTAAATCCATGCGGCCGGACGTGTCCTCAATAGCGTATTGATATATCCAACCCACTCCGCTCGCGTCGGGGCCGAGTGTCGGCACGACACCGGCGGGAATCGATTGCTGCGCTCGTCCAATCTGTTCAACAACGCGCGTGCGCGCCCAATAGATGTCGGTGTTGTCGTTGAAGATGGCATAGATGAAGCTCATGCCGAACATCGAATACCCGCGCACGGTGCGCACACCGGGCGTGCTCTGCAATGCACGAACCAGCGGATAGGTGATTTGGTCCTCGACCAGATCCGGGCTACGACCCATCCATTCGGTAAAGACAATAACCTGCGGATCGGAAAGATCGGGAATCGCATCAAGCGGCGTTTTTCGGATGGAATCGACCGCCCACAAGGCGAGTATTAGCGTTACGCCAAATACGATCCAACGATGCTGTGCCGACCATTCGATGATGCGCTCGATCATGATCGCCAGCTCACTTTGGTTTGTCGTGAGTCGAGTGTTGCTCGGGGGTTGATTGCGCAGGCGCTGGCGTGGTAGCCGTGGCGGCTGGCTGATCACCTTGCTGTGCGCTTCCATGCCCCGCATGACGAACGCCACCGGAAGCACGCAATCTGCTTTCGGAGTCGATCAAGAACACCCCCGTGGTGACGACTTGATCGCTTGGTGATAATCCCTCGGTTACCTCAATGCGTTCACCAACACGTCCACCGATCTTCACGTCGCGCGGTTCAATAACGCCGTTATCCAGTCGCACAAAGACATGCTGGGTCTCGCCGGTGTACACGACTGCATCGCGGGCCACCGTCATCACTTCACGTGGCGGTGCCGAGAATTCGACTGTGCCATACAAGCCGGGCCGAAGTAGGCCGTCGCTGTTCGCCACGCCTAAACGCACTCGCACCGTCCGCGTCCGTTCCGTCAATGTCGGATAGACGAATTCAACACTCGACTTAAACGCTGCGCGACCGGAGACAGGGAAGTCTAATGTCGCCGACGTGCCTGCCTTGATTTGCGCCGCAGCTCCCTCGGATACTTCCGCAAGCACCCAGACATGGGACAGATCTGCGATGGTCACGATTTCCGTCGAAGGATCAACAGCGGTTCCTACCGTCACGCCGCGACGCATAACGACACCGCCGCGCGGAGCCGATACGGTCACCAAGCGGCGCGCTTGTCGCGAACTTTCAATCTGCGCAATCTCCGCATCGCTCATGCCCAGCACTTTCAGCCGCGTACGCGCTGCTTCGCTTACGGCGCTACTCGGTCCGCTTTGCGCTTGTCGCAATGCCGACAGAAACTCGTTCTGCGACGAAAACAACTCTTGCGAGAACACCGCAGCCAAAGGCTGCCCCGCACGCACGCTCTCACCGGTCGTGTTAACGAACAACTGCTCGACCCAACCGGCCACGCGAGTATGTACATGGCTGATGCGCGATTCATCCGCGACCACAGTGGCGACGGCGCGCACCGGATCGGTAAGCTTCTCAGTTCGAACTGCCTCAGCTTGAATTCCGAGCGCCTCAAGTTGTGTTGCCGGAAGCTCGACGGCAACGCGCTCAATAGCCGATGTCGGCTGCGTAGGTTGCGCCGGGAGAGCGGCTGCGTCGCGCACATCCGCAGGTAAGTTGTGATGCCTTGAGAACGGCCAGCCATGACGCTGGTCTTGTACCAGCAAGAAACCGCCTATCACAACGGCGACAGCCACTGCACCGATGGCGACATTACGCATTCCGAGGTTAAGCTTAATGGCCATCGACGCAGCTCCTACTGTTGCCCGGACGCGCGCGCCAACTTTGCCCACGCATCGCTCAGTGCAGTCTCAGCCATGACCAGCTCGGCACGTACTTCCCACAAAGCACGCGACGATTCAATCACCGAGACCAGGGAGCCTTGCCCGGCGCGATAACCGGCAAGCGACGCGTCAACTGCGGCGCGCGCGCGTGGAATGATTTGCGTTTCGAGCATCGTCATTTGTGTGCGCGCCGCGATCACCCCTTCGCGCGCCTCCACGGCTTCGCCCGCAATCATGAGCTGCATGGCTTGCAGATCGGCGTTCGCCATGCGTTCCATGGCTTTGGCTTCGGCGACACCCGCATGCAAGCGCTCGCGCCAAATAGGCACACTCACACCAACCATGATCATTGCGCCTGGTCCTTCAGCCATGGTCGACGCACGACCGACGCGAACGGTTGCCATTGGCAAATACATCGAGCGCATGACATCAATCTCAGCGGATGCGCGCTCGACTTCGGCCGCACCCGCTTGCAGTTCCGGTCTTTTGGTCAGCGCTTGGGCACTAACTGCGCCGGAGGCTAGAGGCTCATCGCGCCGCACGGCGTAGTCGAGCGCCGGAATTCCCGCCTCCGGTTGACGACCAAGATTCACATTCAACATAGCCTCGGCTGCGCGAAGCTGAGCGACGAGAGACTGCTGTGTCGCTTGCGTCCGCGCCACCTCGACTTCAGCGCGCAGCACGTCTGCTTGCATGCCGGTCCCGCTACTGTAGCGAGCGCTCGCGGCACTGACGAGTTGTTGAGCAAGTGAGAGTTGCTCGTTGAGCACGAGCGCCATCTGCCGGCGCTCGTGCACCATAAAAAAAGCGCGTTGCGCAGCCAGGGAGACATCCAGCTGCCCGCTCGCAACAGCGGCATTTGCGCGCTCTGCTTCCGCGCGCGCAGCACGACGGCGATGACCAAGCACGCCCGACAACGGGAAGCGTTGCTCGACAGCAATACTCCAATCGTAGCGACGACCGTTTTCTTCGCCTTCCATCATTTTGAAGGGGTAGTGATCGATGGCTGGCGAGAGCATCGGGTCTTCCAGTGCACCGACGATAGCGGGGCGTTGTGAGAGCGCATCGGCACGCGCACTCAGCGCCGCCACTTCGGAGCGGTTCTCGCGTGCGATGCGAATAACGTCACCAAGGGAAAGAGGAGCCGGCAGCGCGGATGCGGTTTGCGCCGCTGCTACACCAATAGTTAGTGCGTAGATGAACGCGACACTACGTGCGGTAGCTCTAATCAATTGAAGGCATGACAACCCACACATAGAGGATAAGTCCCACACAATAAACTCAATTACTTAAACCTAACTGGTCGAGCCGCTGAAGCGGATGCGAGGAAGAATGGCCGACCAAGCAGTACGTTGCTAACTTGCTCGGGCATTAGTTGTGGAAAAAAGAGCCGGACCCAAGTCCGGCTTAAGCACCACAGGTACGATCGACAGTCGCTACTTAGTGCACCATCGCCGCCATGTCACTGTGAATTTTGGCCATCGCCTCGAGCTCCTTTGCAGCACTGGAGTACTGCTTGGATAGACTCTCGCAATGCTTCGACAGTTGCCCGACTGGGAGTTTTGGATTGCCACCAGCCTGATAGGTCTTGGCATCCTTCAGGTGCTTAGCAGCTTTTTCGCGCAAGGCAGCCGCTTCTTTCGCGTAGCTGCTCGCTGCCGCCTCATGCTCTGCCTTGGTGCTAGCCTGCGCCTCTGATGCGGCGTCCGCCGCAAATACCGGCTGACCGAATACGAGCAGAGCCATAGCCATAGCCATAGCCGAAACGATTGACATCTTAGTGCGCAACATAAGTACTCCTAGCTGATTATCAAGTGTTGAGGAAAGAATCCGAATCCGGGGTTCCGCTCTCCGAGAACAACGCCGAATAACACTTACATTTAGTGTGTAGATGAACGCGACACTACGTGCGGTAGCTATAATCAATTGAAGGCATGACAACCCACGCATAGATGATAAGTCCCACACAACAAACTCAATTACTTAAACCTAACTGGTCGAGCCGCTGAAGCGGATGTGGGGAAGAATGGTCAACCAAGCAGCCCGTTGCTAACTTGCTCAGGCATTAGTTGTGGAAAAAAGAGCCGGACCCAAGTCCGGCTATAAGCACCACAGGTATGATCGACAGTCGCTACTTAGTGGACCATCGCCGCCATGTCACTGTGAATTTTGGCCATCGCCTCAAGCTCAGTTGCAGCCTTGGAGTACTCCTTGGACAGGTTCTCGCAATGTTTCGATATTTGTCCGAATTGAGGTCTTTGGGTCGCCGCCCGCCCCACCGTATAGGTCTTGGAGTCCTTCAGGTGTTTAGCAGCTTTTTCACGCAAGGCAGCCGCTTCTTTCGTGTAGCTGCTAGCCGCCGCTTCATGCTCTGCCTTGGTGCTAGCCTGCGCCTCTGATGCGGCGTCCGCCGCAAATACCGGCTGACCGAATACGAGCAAAGCCGTAGTTATAGCCGAAACGATTGACATCTTAGTGCGCAACATAAGTACTCCTAGCTGATTATCAAGTGTTGATTGAGGGAATGAATTCGAATCCAAGGTCTTGTGTCGTTCAAGTGACAACACCTAAACATGTCACTTGTATTCAACTATATGCAAATAAGTCCAATTCGCAGATGGGGGGTTGTGCGTAGAACATTGACGATAACCAGTACACTTACCAACATAGTTCTTGCAGCGTCCCTACTAAAGAAACGAAACACACGACACAGAGCCGGCACGTGAATTGCGATGCCCGATTGCCGTGAGGTCCGCAGTCAAATATAAAAATTCGGGGGAGATTGGAACATTCAAATATCTCGAAATTGTCTCGTCGCTCCAAGAAGCGATGGTTTCGTTGGCGGCCTTAGCCGGTCGCATATCAGCGTGTAAATCCGGCTGTTATCAACCCATAGTGCCGTCCGGACTTCTACGTAACACGGCTATTCGAGATGATTTTGCAACAATCTCCCGTCTAGAGTGCTCGCACGCGAATGAACCAGAGCACATCACTTCTAGCCAGGTATCCGGACAATGGAACGAATGAACACGCCGACAAGTGGCTGTCCATGGGCGATTGTCCTAGCTGCCGGCAACGGCTCAAGACTAAGAATTTTAACGCGCGACGTTGCAGGCGGTGCAGTACCGAAACAGTTTTGCTCTCTTGACGGAACATCCACGCTTATCGAGCGGACACTGGCCCGTGCGGCCAGCGTTGTCGGCATCGAACGAGTAACAACCGTCGTCTCGCCCTTGCACCGCTGCCATTGGGAGGAAGCTCTGCGAAATGTTTCGCAAGACAACATCATCATTCAGCCGAAAAATCGTGGCACCGCCATTGGCATCCTTCTGCCCACGCTGCGCATCTTGGCGCGCGACCCCGACGCAAGAATACTGATCTTGCCCTCCGATCACTACGTAGCGGACGAATCGGTTCTTAACATTGCCATGTGTCGCGCGTTACACGATATTCGCGATCACCAGGAAGGCGTAGCATTGCTCGGTATCGAAGCGGACGAAGCGGATCCCGAACTGGGGTACATCGTCCCCGGCGCTGGCGATCACCCTCGCTTGCTTCGCGTTCGCCGGTTTATCGAGAAACCTATCGCCGCTGACGCACGTCGGCTCGTTGCCCGGGGCGCGTTATGGAACAGCTTCATTCTTGCGTGTCGCGCAGATAGCCTCGTAGACCTGTGCTTTCGGCGCTGCCCGGATGTCGTCCACTTGCTGCGCGCCGTCGAGTCGCACGACTATGCGTCGCTCTCGCAAGCCTACGCCGAACTACCGGAAATAGATTTTTCGCGGCACATTGCGACGGGACAGGAACGGCAGCTAGTTGTCACAGCGGTGCCGCGTTGCGGCTGGAACGATCTTGGAACTCCCCATCGCTTGGCCCGCACCCTGGCGCATGATTCCATGCATGGCGCCAAACATCCCGCATCGACGCAGGCGATGCGTTGGATCAATTTGGCTGATCGGCTGGCGGAACTGCACCCACATCTGTTACAGCATCCTTCGCACCTGCAAGTCGATGACTCGCGTGCGATGGATCATTGATTTTTTGCCTTACCACTACCGGAGAATCGCCCATGAGCGCGCCAAAGAAGCCCCCTACTAAGCAACCGCTAACGCCGTCGCAATCCTCCCCGTCTCTCGAGGACGCTTCGCGGGCGAACTTTACGCAACCCGCAGCTTCGATTTTGTCGACTGACGGTGATACACACAACAAGATCGCCGAGGCCGCCTACCATCGCGCCGCACAGCGAGGCTTCGAGCCCGGCCACGAACTCGATGATTGGTTGTCTGCCGAAGCCGAGGTGACGGGGCATGCGTTGCAACGCGCGCCTGTTAGCATTGACGCAATTGCTGTTCGTCAAAACGAACTCGATAAGGAATGACTGTTGAGTCGGGTGGCAGATCGGTAAGGTTGGCACGCGCATCAGCATACATCAAGCCACGCATGATGCTTCTTCGAAGCATCCCAAGTGAATCCATACTAGCCAACATGGAATGGGCAGGACTCGCGCTTGATGCACACGGCAATCTCTCTGCGATCGGCGTCGAGATGAAGGCGGCGTTACTCGCCGCTGCGGCAGATTCACGCATGCGACAATAAGGTGACTTACCATGATCTTTGAATCGAACGCGTTGGCCGAAGAAGAACTTCGCAGCATCGACGCGTGGTGGCGTGCGGCCAACTACCTCTCCGTGGGACAGATCTATCTGCTCGACAATCCGTTGCTGCGCGAACCGTTGTCGGCAAAGCATGTGAAGCAGCGCCTGCTTGGACACTGGGGCACTACACCCGGTTTGAACTTCCTCTACGTGCATCTCAATCGCTTGATTCGAAAGCACGACCTCAACATGATGTTTGTGGCAGGGCCAGGGCATGGCGGACCGGCGCTAGTCGCTAACTCTTGGCTCGACGGAACGTACAGCGAACTGTACCCCGACATCTCGCTCGATGCCGAGGGCATGCAACGACTCTTTAAACAGTTTTCCTTTCCGGGCGGCGTTGGCAGTCACGCCACGCCCGAAACACCAGGGTCGATTCACGAGGGCGGCGAACTTGGTTATTCGCTCGCTCATGCATATGGCGCGGCCTTCGATAACCCGGACTTGATCGTGGCGTGCGTGATCGGGGATGGCGAAGCCGAAACGGGTCCACTCGCCGCCGCATGGCACTCCAATAAGTTCCTCAACCCTGTGAGCGACGGAACGGTGCTGCCGATTTTGCATCTCAACGGCTACAAGATTGCCAATCCAACGGTACTCGCGCGCATTCCTCGCGAGGAGCTGGAAGGATTGTTGACCGGATACGGATACCAAGTGTACTTCGTCGAAGGATCGGAACCGGACGCCATGCATCGCCAGATGGCAGCCACGTTGGATGCCGTGATCGCGGACATCAAATCGATTCGTCGCGAAGCAAGCGCGCAACCGAACAACGCCCGACCTCGCTGGCCGATGATCGTTTTGCAATCGCCCAAGGGCTGGACGGGCCCGAAAGAAGTCGATGGCAAGAAGACGGAGGGATATTGGCGCTCGCATCAAGTTCCGTTTGGCGAAGTCGCAACCAATCCAGCGCATTTGCGTCTGCTGGAGACATGGCTTAGAGGATATCGACCAGACGAACTGTTTGATGCCAATGGCACGCCGCGCAACGAACTACGAGCGCTGGCGCCGCCAGCAGCACGCTGCATGGGCGCGAATCATCATACGAACGGCGGCGTATTGCTCAAAGACTTGCAACTTCCAGAGTGCGGTACATACGCCATCGACGTTCCCATACCTGGTAGTGTGCGCGCCGAACCAACGCGCGTGATGGGTCACTTCTTACGCGACGTGATGAGGATGAATGCACACGCCCGCAATTTTCGCGTTTTCGGCCCGGATGAAACGGCGTCCAATCGTCTCGATGCCTTATTCGAAGTCACCGACCGTACGTGGATGGCGGCACGCGTTGCGGAAGATGATCACTTGGCAGCGGACGGCCGCGTGATGGAAATTTTGTCGGAGCACACCTGCCAAGGCTGGCTCGAAGGATACTTGCTTACCGGACGCCACGGATTGTTCTCGTGCTATGAAGCGTTCATTCATATCGTAGACTCCATGTTCAACCAGCACGTCAAATGGTTAAAGGTGAGCAAGGAGGTTCACTGGCGTCGGCCTATTGCTTCGCTCAATTATCTGCTGACGTCGCATGTTTGGCGTCAAGATCACAATGGCTTCTCGCACCAGGATCCCGGCTTCATCGATCATGTGGTCAATAAGAAAGCCGACTTCATTCGCGTTTACTTACCGCCGGACGCGAATACGCTGCTGTGCGTCACCGAGCGCTGCTTGCGCTCGCGTCACCTCGTCAACGTCATCGTCGCCGGTAAACAACCACAGGCGCAATGGTTGAATATGGACGCCGCCATCAAACACTGCGCAGCCGGCATTGGCGTCTGGGAATGGGCGAGCAACGACCAGGGCAACGAACCCGACGTTGTACTCGCCTGCGCTGGCGATGTACCAACATTGGAAACCCTGGCCGCTGTCGATTTGTTACACCAGCATGCCCCGGAGCTGAAAGTACGCGTCGTGAACGTGGTGGATTTGATGACGTTGCAACCTCGGGAGGAACATCCGCATGGCTTATCCAATCGAGACTTCGATGCGATTTTTACCTCCGACAAGCCGATCATCTTTGCGTACCACGGCTATCCGTGGTTGATTCATCGACTCACGTATCGACGCACCAACCATGGGAATCTGCATGTGCGCGGCTACAAGGAAGAAGGCACAACCACCACGCCGTTCGACATGGCCGTGCTTAACGATCTAGATCGCTATCATCGAGTAGCCGATGTTGCGGATCGCGTACCCGCGCTGCGTTTCAAAGCGGCACACCTGAAGCAATTTGCGCGCGATAAGTTGATTGAACACAAGCAATACATCCTGCGCAACGGTGACGACCTACCGGATGTACGCGAGTGGCAGTGGTCTGCTTAGTGAGACGCTACAACTAGTCGCTCCTCCTGGGCGACACCTTAAGCAAAGGAAGCTTGGCCACTCCTTGCCGACGATTCCAAACGCGCGACCAACCCGAGCTCCATACCTAGGTGCGTGTGGAAATCCCTTAGCGCACGGCGCTCCTCCCGCGATCCTTTCGAGATGATTACCTAACACACTTGCACCTTAACAATTGCCGTGCAGGTGTGCGACACGTCCACGGTACAGGACGCACCCCATTGATTACTTATCTTCATTAGCCGCGAGGAACTCTGAAATGAAACTCCACACAATCAATCGAATGCCGACACTGATCGCCGGATTACTGCTTTTGACATCGGTCGCATCGGTTGACGCACAAACCCCCGATCCAGCCTCGCACAGCACGCATTCGCCCGGAGATACGTCTGCCGCATCGGATACGGCGGCAATGCAACAAGAAATTTCCAAGCTTAGAGAACAAATGCGCCAGCTCGAACAGAAAATGCAGTCGTCCACAACCGGAAGAATGCAGCAAGGCGGTGGAATGCAAACTCAGAACAAAGGAACCACTCCGCCAATGCAATCCGGCATGAAGGGCGGCGGTATGCGACCGATGGAGAACGAGATGGGAATGCCCATGGACAAAATGAAGCCGACTGCTTCGATGTCCGCTCCCGGTAGCGCAATGGGCATGGGCATGGATAAAGACATGATGCGGATGATGCACGGCAACGACGACATGATGGGTATGGGGGCAATGGGCGGAATGAAAGCACCAGCCGCCAGAGCGACGCCTTCTGCCCTACCGGGGTTCCCGGGTCAGTCGCATCTTTATCACATTGGCTCCACCGATTTCTTTTTGGATCATCCCGAGCACATTTCATTGACAGTACAACAGCAACAGTCGTTGGGACAAAAAAAGCAGGAATCACTCCTCAAGCAGAGAGATTTTCAGCGCCAGATTGACGCCGCCGAGCAGGAGCTATGGCAATTGACCGCTGCGGATCAACCACAGCTTGCGACCATTGAAAAGAAAGCACGCGAGATCGAACGACTGCGCGGCGATAAGCGGATTGCCTTTATCCGCGCTGTCGGTGACGCCGCCAAAGCACTTACGGACAACCAGCGCAAGCAGCTTACGGGAATGGCCCCTGCACAACCAGTGACAGATCAAATACCGATGCCGATGCCGGATAACAACAAACCGAAAGATGGCATGGGTAGCATGGGCGATATGTGAGTACGACCATGAACACTTCAATTCAATTTAGATCGCTGCATACGCTGCTCATCGTCTTACTGTCCGGCGCATTGGCGCTTGCCGGCTGCAACAAAAAAACGGAAGGCGGGGCGCCCAGCAGCGTCACGGACGCCAATTTGCAGCAAAAAATAGAGCAGGCGAATACGCCGAGCGATCATCGCGACCTTGCGACGTACTATGATTCTCTAGCAGAAACAGCGCAGAATGGGAGTACTAACGAACGCGAACGGCGAGAACAATATGAGCGCCGCTGGCGGGCGGGTCCGCATCCGATGGGTCCGGCTACAGGACCACATTTCGATGGGTTGGCGGTCGATCATGAATCCAGTGCGGGCCACTATCGAGCCATGGCGCAATGGCACCGGCAGATGGCCGATGAAGCCGAGCGCACACGGACCCACTCTGAATAGCACTTCGGGTCCAACTTTGGAGCGGATCATGAATCGCAGTCTCATTCCATGCACTCGCAGGAGATTCGTGCAAGGCGCGGCCTCCGCAGTCGCACTTGGCGCGATGAGCGCCTCAGCGACACGTGCGCTCGCAGCGGCCGCGCCCCAGACCGAACTCACGGGCACGGAATTCGATCTCGAAATTACAGAGCTACCGGTGAATTTCACGGGACAGCGCTCAGTTGCGACGGCAGTGAACGGACAAGTCCCCGCGCCTGTGTTGCGAGTTCGCGAAGGCGATACGATCACGTTGCGCGTAACGAACCGGCTCGATGAGATGACGAGCATTCATTGGCACGGCCTGATTCTTCCTGCGGACATGGACGGCGTACCTGGCATCAGTTTCCCCGGAATTGCCCCCGGCGCCACGTTCGCTTACCGATTTACCGTTCGTCAAAGCGGCACGTATTGGTATCACGCGCACACCTTGCATGAACAGACTGGACTCTACGGCGCGTTAATCGTCGAACCGCGCGAACCGCAGAGGCGTGCAGATCGCGACTATGCCGTGCTGCTCAGCGATTGGACCGACGAGGAGCCGCTACAGGTCTATCTGAACCTGAAGAAGATGGGCAGCTACTACAACTTTGGGTTGCCTACAGTACAGAATCTTTTCTCCGATCTGTCGCGTGTCGGGATTTCCGGCGCACTTGCCCGTCGTAGTATGTGGAACGGGTCGCGAATGAATCCTACTGACTACAGCGATGTATCGGCCGCGACTTACACTTATCTTTTTAATGGCGCATCGCCTGCGGCGAACTGGACCGGCATCGCTCACGCGGGAGAACGCGTGCGCCTGCGCTTCATCGGAGCAGGCACGGCAACCTATTTCGATGTGCGCATCCCGGGCCTCAAGCTCACAGTAGTTTCCACCGACGGCCAGGAGGTCGAGCCAGTCGAAGTCGATGAATTCCGCATTGGTCCCGGGGAGACCTACGATGTGATCGTACGCATACCGGATGAGCGCGCCTACACGATCTTTGCGCAGTCCATGGATCGTACTGGCTACGCGCGCGGCACGTTGGCGCCGCGCGTTGGCATGAAGGCCGAAGTACCGTCACTCGACGCACCCACGTGGCTGACGGACGCCGACATGATGGGTGCGATGGCTTCGATGACGGGCAGCGCAGCAAGCTCGGGGGGCCATACACTGCATGGCGCGGGGCCTCGCGCGCAGAAGTCGAATCATGCCCGAACCGAATACGGTCCTGCGGTCGATATGCGTGTGGATTATCCCCGCGTCAATCTCGACGATCCCGGCATCAATCTGCGCAACAACGGCCGTCGCGTGCTCACGTACGCCGATTTGCGCACGACGGGTGGCGCGCTCGATGGGCGTCAGCCCGATCGCCAAATCGAACTCCATCTCACAGGTAATATGGAACGTTTCCAGTGGTCGATCGACGGCTTGAAACTCAGCGAGGCGAAGCCGATTCATTTTCGCGAGGGCGAGCGACTACGCGTTGTTCTGGTGAACGACACGACAATGACGCATCCGATGCACTTGCATGGAGTGTGGTCGGAGCTCGAATCGCCCGACGGAGCATTTCAGGTTCGTAAGCACACCGTCTCGGTGCAACCGGCACAGCGACTCTCTTTTGCGGTAACCGCCGACGCTCCGGGTCGCTGGGCTTTTCACTGCCATCTGCTCTATCACATGGCGGCCGGGATGTTTCGCGAAGTGGTGATCGCATGAACGCAGTCGCAAGGGCGCGTCCGTTGTCTCCCTGCTCGACGCGTGTTGTGTGCGTGGTCAAGACCGCGATCCTGTCGCTGTGCGCTATATTTCTATACGGCAATGGTGCCGTTGCCCAAGACACTCGCACTCAGGATGAGCACGCTCAGCATGCAAATCCGACACCGGCAACAGACGCTCCAACCAAAGCCCCGCCGGATCACTCGACACATGGTGACGCAGCCGGTGCGACGCCTCCGGCAACGTCGGTGGAGCAAGCGGGGCAAAAAGAGTCGATGCCCATGGCGCCGATGCAAGGTGGACGCGCTTCCGCCGATGCACGCGATCCTCATTCCTATGCGGAAGGTTATGAATACACCGGGATGCCAGGGCGAGAGACCAGCGATCAGATCGTCTATGGCTGGGCTTCGGGCGATGAATTGGAGTTTTTGTCCGGAAACGAGGGCGATGGCTTCGCGTGGAACGCGCAAGCAAACTACGGCGATGACAACAACAAACTGTGGTTGCGCACGCAAGGATTGAAGATTCCAGACGAACTCGACCCCACAACCAGTGGCGAGATACTGTGGTGGCGCCCGCTTTCGGCTTTCTGGGGCACGCAGCTCGGCATTCGCCAGGATTTCGGTGCGGGTGCGCACACCTACCTAGCGGCGGGCGTCGAAGGCATAGCTCCGTACTGGGCTCTCATCGAAGCCACCGCCTACCTCGGTGACGACGGCAGGCTGGCGGCCAGGTTCAAGATCGCCTATGACGTTCGCTGTACGAATCGTCTGATTCTGACGCCCAACCTCGAAGCAAACGCGTCGAGCAAATCCGAAGAGGAGCGTAGGCTCGGCGCCGGTCTTGGGAATGTCGAAGTCGGGTTGCGTTTGCGATATGAAATCCATCGCAAGTTTGCGCCGTACGTTGGCTACGTGTGGGAGCGATCCTTTTCGGGCACGGCCGAGTTGCGGCGCGAAGCAGGCGACCCCGTGAATGAGCACCGCTTCGTGGCCGGTGTCAGGGCTTGGTTTTAAGGCGCGCTTGCCCCTCTACGAGACAACCCATGAGTACCGATTCGAGTTTAAAAATAGCGTCGTCCAAGCCGAATCGACTCCACCTCCTAAACGCTGCCGGCCAGAGCGTGTGGCTGGACTTCATCACACGAGACTTGTTGCGTTCCGGTGACCTCGCGAGATTGATCGCCGTGGATGGGATTGCCGGCGTCACGTCGAATCCATCGCTCTTTCAGAAGGCGATCTCCAACGGCACCGCGTACGAGAAAGAGATTTCCGCCCTTGCGCGCCAAGGGATGACAGCGCTACAAATTTACGAGGCGCTTGCTATCGCCGACATTCGCGATGCCTGCGACCTTCTAGCCCCGGTGTACGAGCGAACTCAGACGCGAGACGGTTACGTGTCTCTCGAAGTCAATCCCCATTTGGCGGACGACGCGACGGCGACACTGCTTGAAGCGCGCCGCCTCTTTAACGCCGTGGCGCGGCCGAACGTAATGATCAAGATTCCTGCGACCGCGGCAGCGTTACCGGCGATCACGAGCGCCATTGCTGAAGGGATCAACGTCAATGTGACGCTGATCTTCTCCGTCGAACGATACGAACAAGTATTGGACGCGTGGCTAGGTGGCCTGGAAGCTGCGATATGCGAGGACGCGCCGACATTGTCGCGAACCTCATCCGTGGCGAGCTTTTTCATCAGCAGAGTGGATGCGGCGTTGGATCCCGTATTGCAGAAGAACAGCGCAACGGCCCAACTGCAAGGCGCTGTCGCGATTGCCAATGCCGCCAACGCCTACAGCCGGTTTCTCGCCATGCGCGCAAGCGCGCGTTTTCGAGCCCTCGCCGCGCGTGGCGCGATTGCGCAAAGACCCTTATGGGCAAGCACCAGCCCGAAAAGCTCCGCATATCGCGACGTAGTCTATGTCGAAGACCTAGTGACCGCCCAGACCGTCAATACATTGCCGCCGCAGACGCTGGCCGCGTTCCGGGATCACGGTGCTGTGCATCGCAATTTGGCCGACTCGAATGTTCAGACGGAATCCACGCACGTGCTCAGCGAGTTGCAGCGGCTAGGCGTGGATCTACGCGCGACATCCGAACAATTGGAACGTGAGGGCGTGAAGCTCTTTGCCGATGCCTTCGATTCGCTAATTGCATCCATCGTTCATAAGTCCACTTACCCTACTGCCACCTAGGAGTCACGTATGCAGATCGGCCTCATTGGACTCGGGCGGATGGGATTCAATATGGCACGCCGCTGGCTCGGCGGAAAGCATACGGTAGTTGCGTATAACCGTAGTGCGCAAAAAGCCGAAGCGATTGCCGACCACGGCGCTGTCGCAGCACCCACACTTGCATCGCTCGTGGAGCGCCTGGCTGCTCCACGAGTCGTGTGGCTCATGTTGCCGGCCGGTCAAATTGTGGACGACCACCTGAACCAACTCGCTGCACTCCTTGCACCAGGAGATCTCATCGTGGATGGTGCAAACGGCCACTTTCGCGATGCCCAACGTAGAGCCGAAAAGCTGCGCGCCCATCGCATTGGATTCATCGACGCCGGTGTAAGTGGCGGCATATGGGGATTAAAGAACGGCTATTGCACGATGGTAGGAGGCGATGCCGCCGACGTGCGGCGCATCGAACCGCTGCTTAATACACTGGCGCCCGAAGACGGCTTTCTGCATGCCGGTCCTGTTGGCGCAGGCCACTTCCTCAAGATGACACACAACGGCATCGAATACGGATTGATGCAGGCCTACGCCGAGGGCTTCGAACTGCTTAATGCCAGTGAACTTCACTACGATCTCAAAGCCGTTGCAGCGTTGTGGAATCGCGGCAGTGTAGTTCGTTCGTGGCTACTAGAACTGATGGAGAGAGCGCTCGATCGCGATCCACAGCTGGCGTCGTTGAAGGCTCGAGTAGACGATTCAGGAGAAGGACGTTGGACCGTGCAGCAAGCGGTCGAGTTGGGGGTCCCGGTGCCAGCGATCACGGCCGCTGTGTTTCAACGATTTGCTTCACGTCAGGAAGACGGGTTTGGTTTACGCGTGCTAGCCGCATTGCGACGTGAGTTTGGCGGACACGCAGTAACGCCGGCCGACCGCGAGTCGCCTTCCACAGTGACCGACCAAAGCGCGTGATGTTCGGGATAGATGACCTCGCCCAAGCCAAGCCGGACGCTTGCGCGATTGTTATTTTTGGAGCGTCTGGCGATCTGGCTGCTCGCAAATTACTGCCGGCGCTTTTCCGTCTGCATGCAGAAGGGTTGCTGAATGAGCGCAGCTATATTCTCGGCGTCGCGCGAACGGAACTTGATGACGAATCTTTCCGCGTACGCGCCCGCAATGCGCTCGAAACGAGCAATACCGAGGTTGGCGATTTGCTCGCGCGTTGTTTCTACCAAATTTCGGACTACGACGACGCCGACGCATACAAGGCGCTAGCGGCGCGCCTACTGGAGCTTGACCGCTTACACGCGGTAAACGCAAAACGCATGTTTTACTTTGCGACGCCGCCGCAACTGGCAATGACGGTCATAGAGCGCCTGGGCGAAAGCGGACTCTCCCACGAAAAGCCCGACGGCTGGGTTCGTGCCGTGCTTGAAAAGCCCTTTGGAAGCGATCTTGCGAGTGCACGGCAGATGAACAAGGAGCTGAGCGCAGCGTTTAGAGAATCGCAAATCTATCGGATCGACCACTATCTCGGCAAAGAGACTGTACAGAATCTGCTGGTCTTTCGCTTTGCCAATACCATCTGCGAACCGATTTGGAATAGAAACTACATCGATCATGTACAGATCACTGTCGCCGAAACAGACGGCGTCGGTCGGCGAGCCGGGTATTTCGACCAGACCGGGCTGTTGCGAGACATGGTGCAGAACCATTTGCTGCAATTGCTGTGTCTCACCGCGATGGAACCGCCCTGCACCATGGAAGATTGCTCCATGCGCGACGAGAAGACCCGAGTCCTTGGAGCCGTAAAGCCATTCGTATCCGATAACCTTGACGGCCGCGTTGTACGCGGGCAGTACGCCAGCGGCCGAATCGGCCCGCAAAACGTGATTGGCTATCGCGAAGAAGCCGGCATCGCGAAGGAGTCGCTGATAGAAACCTTTATCGCCATGCGACTTGAGTTGGACAACTGGCGCTGGCAGGGAGTGCCGTTCTATTTGCGCGCCGGCAAGCGCCTTGAGCGCCACACAAGCGACATCGTGGTGCAATTCAAGGCGGTGCCGACGTCAGTGCTCCGTCCCTTGCTCGCCGAGCAGTTGTCGCCCAACCTGTTGCGTTTTCGACTACAGCCCGAAGAAGGAATCGAGCTTCGCTTCGAAGCCAAGGCACCCGGGCCAAGGCTGCGGGTGAGATCGGCGGCGCTGCGATTCGACTACGTCAATGAGTTCGGCGGCGAACCCCCGGAAGCGTACGCGCGTCTGCTGCTCGATGTGATGCAAGGGCATCAAGCTTTGTTCCTGCCTCAGGAATGGATTGAACACGCTTGGCGGGTGCTGGAACCCGTGATGGAACTTTGGCGTCATTCCAAACACGATCTATCCCTGTATTCGGCAGGTTCGTGGGGGCCTCAAAGTGCGGAACAGCTTCTCGAACGCGATGGCCGCGCTTGGACACCGCTTTAGACCACGCAATCGCCTTTTTGGTAGAAACAATACGCCGCGGCGGTTTACCGGCGATACCTGCCAGTCCGATGAAGGAAATAGACCATCGGCAATAGCGCCAGCATTAACGCCATTCTGACGACCGCCTGATCCCAAGTGATATGCAAAAGCGTTGACACCGGCGTGGCACCAACGACGCTGGTTGGGGCGGCCACGAGAAACGCACTGACCGTGACGCCATCGACGGCCTCGCCAATCGCCGTGCTACTCACAACTCGCACCCACAGCAGGCGGCTTCCAGTGATCTTCCGCACTCGGTGGAAGACCTGAATGTCCGCCAATTGTCCACAAACATATCCAGAGAGAAGCGCAAGTACATGGGCTGCGGGAACGGCGAGCACATGCTCGAATGCCCCCAAAGGTAGATGCGTGCCGGACGCCGCGGGAATTTGGCGTGCGATTTCGATCAGTCCAAACGCCAGCACAACACATAGCACAGACATAACAGTGACTCTGCGCGCAACCGATCGACCCCAGCGCTCGTTCAGCAGGTCGGTCGTCAGAAAGGTGATGGGAAAACTCAAAACCGTGAGGGTAAAGATAAACGGACCAAGCTCCGCGGATTTATTGCCGAGCACGTGCCCCAGCACCAGCGCGCTGACGTGCAACATGGCCAATACGAGAGCGATCGACGAGACGTCATCAAACTTTACGTCTGGCGGCGTCAATGATGTTGGTACCATCCTACCCCCTTGATGTCGTTCCACGAGGTGGTTTGATGACAGCGATAGCACTGGCTCACTTGCGCCACTCCGCAACACTGAGCAACCTGCGCATCTGTTTGACCCGCAATTCTCTTTGAGACCATCTCAAAGTGCATCATGTAGTGGCTTGGCGGAGCCTGGTGGCATTGCGCACACTCAAACGAATTGGCGGAGGGATGCCGAAACGTATCGATTGTCCATTTGGCGGTGCCGTGACAACTCGCACATTCAGTTCCGAACAATCCGGAGTGAGTATCCTTTGTCGCATGACAGCTACTGCAATTCAGGATTGCTTCCAGCGAACTCACGGCGGGATAACGGGACATTCGTGTGGTGCGCGAGTCATTTGCGTTTACCCAGCGACGCAGATCGTTGCCCGCGTCCAATTGATTCTTACCGACGGCTTCATCCAGCGTTCTCAACCCGGCGCGGGACAGTGCGACATGGTCCATGCCCGTTAGGACGGCGTCAGCGCCTCGATGCTCAACATGACACTGCGCGCAACTGCCTATTTCGGCGTGAAACGCCGTGGGCTGACGTTGCAATAGAGCCGTGTTGTTGGCATGGCAGCCAATGCATTTTGCATCGGCCGGACCATCCACCGACGTATGGCACGCGGCGCAATTGTCTTGCAGATCGGCGTGAGCGCGCGACAAGGCTCCAGGAGCTGCGTGACGTTGCCACGCCGCAAGATCTGTGTGCGTGCCGTAAACGCGCCACGCAATCACCAGCGCTACCGCACCCAATAAGACAACAATCGCAGCTTGCCACGCCTTCATGAGCAGTGCCTCATTGGAACCACCGCAGCCCAAAATGGATCGAGGCCCAGACATGCAGCGCCAGGAGAATGTAGAAGACAAGCGCCACCGCAATATGAACTTTTAGCCAGCGTGCAGACAAACGCTGAAGCCGCTCGTGGTTCCGAATCGAATATTCGAGCTCCGCTATGGATTCCGCCATTTTTACGGCGCGCGCCGACGGACCATTTGAAACCTGCCTGAGATTAATGTCGGGGAATACAGCGCGTAGGGTCGCCCAGCTGAATACACGAGCCGTTTCGCCGGAGTCAAGCTTTTGGTTCGGCGCCCGGACGATCTCGCTCACGGCTTCATTGTAAGCCGTCTCAAGCGTCTCCAACTGAGCCCGCTTCTCACGCAGCTCAAGCGACACCTGGCCAACTAAGTGCCTTCCAACATAGCCACTTAGCACCGTGATCAACATCGACGCAGTCAGCGCTATACCTAGTCCGCTTTCAAAAAGATGTCCCGTGTGCAAAAGTGTCAGCACCGCTCCGACCGCACTGGTATACACGTGCCACTTTAAGAGAGTGCCCGTCGAAACGCGATCACCGATCGTCTGTGACAGTCTGTGAACGCGCTTGACCGCCATGTACGCGAAAGAAAACGCAACGATGAGTGTTGCCCCCATAACCGCGAGTATGCCGCCCGTCAGACTCCCTGGAAATCGTGGCGCCCGGTGAACGAAAAACCCCACCCACAAAACCGCCAGCAGCAGAATCAGCGTACCGATGATGGTTCGTTCACGTCCCATGACTTGGCGCGCTCCAACGTCGATCATTGCTAGGCGTCGACACTTACATCTCCGGTCGACTTGGCTTGGCAGGCTAGAATAATATTGTCTTGTTTGTCTTGCGCATCGAGCGCGTCTTGTACTTCCATCGTTACGGTGCCGGACAGCAGTTTAACTTTGCAGATTCCACAAACGCCGACGCGACAAGAGTACTCGATGTTTACACCGACCTCTTCCGCCGCTTCCAGCACCGTCTTGGTAGGCTTCAATAGTGCAGTCCGCTTCGATCGAGCGAAGGTGGCGACTGCGACTCCCGCTGGCGCCGCAGTCTCGGTCTGAACTTCAGGATGTTGTACCTGATCGGACGCTGGCGCGGAGTCGACGGTCGCCACTAGCGGTCTTTCGCGTCCAATAAACACCTCGCTCTTGATCTGCTCCGCCGGCACAGCCAATTCGGCCAGCAGAGTCTGCATGGCCGTCATCATGGCGGGCGGGCCACAAAGGTGAATACGAAGCGTGTGTATATGTGGAATAGCTTCTGTGAGCACGTCCTTTGAAATGTGCCCTATCTTGTAAGGCCACTCCTTGGATACGACGTCGCTCGCCGCAATTGTGAGGTGAAGATTGCGATGGCGGCGCTGCAGGTACTCGAGCTCCTCTCGATAGATTACGTCCTGTTCGCCCCGACATCCATAAACAAAAAAGATGTCGCCGGTCCAAGAGCGGTCGGTGAGAAAGCGCAGAACACTCATCATCGGTGTGATGCCGACGCCGCCCGCAATGAGGACAATGCTATTTGCGCCTTCGCCGATAAACGTGAAGTTTCCGGAAGGACCGGTCACTTGCAGCGTATCGCCTTCGTGCACATGATGGAGAAAGTTGGAGACCGTCCCTTTGTCCTCACGTTTGATCGTAACCTCGCAATACTCGCGGCGAGTCGGCGAGGACGCAATCGTGTAAGAACGCTTGATCGGTTGTTCGATAGGCTTGACGGTAAACGTAATGAACTGCCCGGGCAGGTGGCGAAACGGCAAATCGCCACCGGATAGATCGGTCAATCGCAGTGTCCTGACATTGGGAGTCTCGTCGAAAATTCGGCTTACTCGCAAAAGCCCCGTCCACGAGTTTGGTTTGGAGGACGCAGCGATGACGCTCACGGGTTCCCGCGATAGCTGTGGCGATGCAACGGGCTTTTCCGGCAGCGGGATGCTTTGCCCTTCGCCTGAAAGTCGCGTAAGCAGCACCTTGGCTCGCTGCATTTTCTTGAAGTTCATCCATAGCAATGCCGTGGCGACGACAATCAGAAGTAGCATCGAAAAATAGTGGAATCCGGAGAGGCCAAAGATTCCATGCGGATTCTGGATGTCCTGAGTTACAGGCAAGTTCGTATTCCGCTTAAACCAGCCGAGCGCGACTTCACTTGGCGGCTGATCTGACGATATCGTCCGCAGTGCTGCGACACCGCCTTCAAACTCATGGACGCCGGTCCGAATCTGCGCGACGGCATCCTGCATAGTTGCAAGATCTTCAGGCATCGCGGACTGGCTAAGCTTGTCGAGACCCGATGACATGAGTGCGGTACCCGAAGCCAGGCGCGCACGCGCGAGTTGCTCGAGTTCTTGGCGCTTTTCCGGCGTCAATTCCGGCAACTCCATCAGCGATGGATAGAACTGCTTGGGCGGCGGCGTACCCATTTGCTTCATCGTCGGGTCCATCTCGCTCATCGCGCCAGCCGCTGACGGGCCGCCCATCGCAGGCATCGCGCTTTCCGTGACGGCTGGACTATCCGCGCCGCCCGCCGGATGATGACTCGCGTGCTCTTCTGGCGTTTGAGCATTTGCCGCCGCTGCAAATGCCACGCTCGCGACGATACAACAAATAGACCGCCATACTGTGTGCCGAAGGAAACGCACTTTACGCATTGGTTCCACGAGTAAACCTCAATTCCCACACACCCTAGTTACGCTCAGAACTTGGTGGCGCATTCACGTACTTGCGCCGCACTGATAGCATCGTTAGTTTAAGTAAGCATCCGTGGCATACCGTCGCAACATCCGATGCGTGCTGAACAACGATGCCGTTTTCGATATCGCGCCTTTCATCACGCCGATCCACTTCGATCTCTCCTTGAAGTACATCGGCAGAATGCGGTGTTCCAGTTTGTCGTACAGATCGCGAATATCTTCTGCGTCTCCACCGTCTCGGCCATCGCCGATGGCCCAACCGGTCACACCTTCGATGTGTCCCTCCAGCCACCAGCCATCCAAGACACTAAAGCTGGGCACGCCATTAAACGCGGCCTTCATGCCGCTGGTGCCGGACGCTTCCATGGGTGGCGCGGGTGTATTGACCCATAGATCGACCCCGGCCACTAAATGCTGTGCAACCGTCATGTCGTAATTGGGAATGAATGCGCTCGGCACATCAGGTGCCAGTTGTTTGAGTCGCGCGTGCAACTCCACTATCGACGCCTTGCCCTGTTCATCGTGGGGATGCGCTTTACCGGCGAGCAGCAGTTGAAAAGGCGTAGTGCGTGAAATTTTGCGTAGCCGCTCTATATCACTCAACAACAATAACGGTCGCTTGTACGCCGTCATCCGTCGAGCAAACGCCAAGATTGGCAAATCGGGTCGCAACGTCACGCCCATGCGTTCGCGTACGAACGCGATCAACGTTTCCTTGGCCGACAAATGGGCGGCCAAAATCGCCGCGTCGGGAATGCAACATTCGGCACGCACGAGGATCTCCGGCTCGTGACGCCAGCGTGGTAAGTGGCGATCGTACAGAGTGGCCATCGGCGCCGCTGTCCACGTTGGACCATGCACTCCATTGGTGATAGCGTGCACCGGATAGCCAGGAAACAACAGACGCGAGGTTTCAGCATGCTTCTCAGCGACGCCGTTGATGTAGTGACTCATATTAAGCGCGAGCCGCGTCATATTGAGTTCAGTCTCGCCCGCAAGCGACTTCAGCGTTGGCATGTCGATGAAATCGCCGAGTACTTCCGCGACTAGGGCATACGAAAAGCGATCATGTCCCGCTTCTACCGGCGTGTGCGTCGTAAAATTACACAAGCGGCGCACTGCGAACAGATCGAAAATGCTGTCACCAGTACGCATATCTTCGCTGGAGCGCGCAGTACGCCGCAGTAGTTCGAGCGTTAATAGCGCGGAATGCCCTTCATTCAGATGATATTGACTCACATGAAAACCCAAAGCTCGCAGCAAGCGCGCACCGCCGATACCCAGCACCACTTCCTGCTTCAATCGATAGCGATCATCTCCGCCATACAGTGAGTGCGTGATCTGTCGATCCTCAGCATGGTTCTGCGGAAGATCGGTGTCGAGCAACAACACGGGCAGGGCTCTGCCACGCGGACCGGTTTGCACGTAAAGCCACGCCGCCACCCATACTGGTCGGCCACCGATCTGAATTGAAACATTTGCATCGAGCAGCTTTGTAAACCGATGGGGCTCCCACGTGTCGGGCGATTCCCGCTGAAGTCCGTCTGCGTCCAGGTGTTGGCGAAAATAGCCGGCGCGGCTCACCAAGGTCACAGCAACCAGTTGGATGCCCAAGTCGGCTGCCGAGCGCAAGGTGTCTCCGGCCAACATACCTAAACCGCCGCTATAGGTCGGCATATCGGGCTGCAACGCAATTTCCATGGAGAAATATGCGATGCGCGACTGTTGCGTGAAGTCAGTGTCGAACATGCGATTCTCAGATTGAGGCGTTAGATTGCACGAACCGGCGCACGCCGTCGGCCACGAGCGCCGCTATGTCGATCAGATTGCTTTCGTGCGGAATGGCATTGGTCGTGACAACGCGAGCAGGGCCTGCGGCCAGCAACTCCTCATACGCACCGTCCGCGAATACCCCATGCACCGCAACGCACACGGGTCGCATCGATTGCGTTTGCGGCCACTGCTTTAGCACCGCGATCATAGTATGCGCCGATGAAACGATGTCATCGACCAGCACGGGCGTCACATTGCTCCACTCCCCCGCGTCGGGCAACCGCACGCGCACATCGCGGTCGCCAAATCGCGTTTTCTCCAGCACGATGAAATCTGCCTGCGCCACTTGTGCGACGACACTCACCCACTGCCTGCTTTCTTCGTCCGGTCCGATGAGTTTCGGATTCCTGACATTGTCACGAATCCAAACACCCAGATTTTTTGCAGCCTGTAAGACAACGCTTTCCAAACTGTAGATTTCCGCCAGACTTGGCCAGCGATGAAGATGCGGGTCCACGGTCACGAGCCACGAAAAGCAGGCCGACAGCGCCTGCGCGAAATACGTGGAGCTGAGCGCCTCCCCCGGATGAAATCGCTTGTCCTGACGAAGGTAACTCAGATATGGCGCGATCAACCCCACGCGTGTCGCACCCAGCGTCTGCGTCTCGCGCGCCGCAAACATCAAGCTCAGGAATTGAGGATCGGGGTTGTGCAGCGTGCAGACGATCGCCACTTGCCGGTCAGCGACATCGCTGTGAATTCGCACGTACGACTCTCCATCCGGAAAACGCCGTACCGTTACCGAGCCAACTTCGGCGTCCAGAAGCTCAGCGAGTTGCGCCGCAAACGCCTCGTTGCCGGGCATGGGCAATAACAGTAACCGGCTCATGCATCCACTTCGATAGATACGATATCGAGTTGCGATTGCAGATACCGAAGCGCGTAATCGAGTTCGCCATGTGCATTGGCATGCAGCGTAAACAACGGCTGATCCTTGCCAATGCGATCGCCAACACGCACGTGCAAGTCGATGCCCGCCGCTGGCGCACGCGGCGCACCGGCCAGTTTTGCTGCTCGCGCGATGCGTCTATTGTCGATGGCGCGGCACACGCCCGCTTGCTTGGCAGCGATCACCGACGTGACTCGCGCGCGCGGCAGTTCGTGCATACCGCCCTGCGCCTCGCAGATTGCTTGGAAACGCTGCCATGCGCGTCCGGAATTCAATATCTCCTCCGCCAATCGACGGCCGGTGCCTGCGGCCACCGAAGGAGCAAATTCAAGAATCCTCGCCGCCAAGGTCAACGCCCGATTACGTAGATCGGCGGGCGCGCTGGCGTCGCCTTGCAATACCGCGAGTACATCGCGCGCCTCCAACGCCGGACCAATGCCGCGTCCCACCGGCTCCGAGCCATTGGAAATTTCCACCACGAGCTTGAGATTCAACGCCGCTGCGACGGTGCTTAAACGATTTGCAAGACGATCGGCGGCCGCCGCCGACCGTACCTTTGCGGTCGGCCCGATTGGAATATCGATCAAAACATCCGTCGCGCCAGCGGCTAGTTTCTTGGACAGAATCGACGCCACCATTTGCCCATCGCTGTCGAAATCGAGCGGCCGTTCGACGCGTATCAGCACATCGTCGGCGGGACTCAATCGCGCGGTACCGCCCCACACGATACAACCGAACTCACGCTCCACCACGCGCCGCATCTGCTCTATCGACAATGTTACCGGCGCGAGCGTTTCCATCGTATCTGCCGTGCCGGCCGGCGAGGTAATAGCGCGTGACGACGTTTTCGGAATCACCAGTCCTGCCGCCGCCACGATAGGCACTACGATCATCGTCGTTCGATTGCCGGGCAACCCGCCGACACAGTGCTTGTCGAGTACTTGCGCCGCGCCCCAGCTAAGCCGTGTGCCAACCTCAACCATTGCCTGCGTCAACGCAATGATTTCGTGATCGCTCATGCGATCGCCGGCACAGGCTGTGACCAAGGCCGCGAGTTGCAAATCCGAGTAGTGTCCCGCCGTCACGTCGCCGATCACGCGGCGCCACTCGTGCAGCGTCAATGCATGGCCATACACTTTGCTCCGCAGATCGCTAACCGAATCAACCAGGGGCGCATGGCTGACGCTAATCTCATCTCCGGGTTGAGCGCCAAGCTCGTGCCACGCGGCGCGCGACAATCCTGCTTCATGGATTTCTAGCACTGGCGACGAGGCGACATGCAAGGTGGCCGTGATCTGGCGGGTACCGCAGGTGACTTGCACGCGCGACTGTGCCTCGAACCCTTCCGCGCGACACACGTGGCAGTCGCGGTGCATGTAGATGACGAAATCCTGATAGGTATCGATTTCAAGTGAACGTAGAACAAGTTTACTTTGCTGTTTGCCAGTTTCTTTAGGCATCATGTTTCGCAGTCCGAATCGATTACCGCTTTCGATACAATGTCAGCCGTCAATTTCGCGCGAATAGTTCTCGAAATGATCTCCATGCGCTTAGGTTACGTGTAAATCCAGTCTTGGTAAGGGTAGATCTCATGCCGCACTCCATCAGCATAGGGCGAGGCGAACCGCTGCCGCTTGGGACGCACCATTGCTGCGACGGGGTAAACGTCGCCGTGTTCAGTCGGCACGCAACGGCGCTAACGCTGGTGCTGTTCGAAGACGGTCACTCAATTCACCCTACACAAAGCTTTGACCTTGACCCAGAGCGACATCGCACCGGCGATATCTGGCATGCGCGCTTGCACGGTGAACTTCGCGACGCACAGTACGCCTTAAAGGCCACCGGACTCAACACCCCGTATGAAGGCCACCGCTTCGACAGCGCTCGATTTCTTCTTGACCCTTATGCAGCGGCCGTAGATGGTGGACAATTGTGGCGCACTGATACTGCCCCCTTAAGTGACGCACGGAATGCTGCCATTCCCACGATGCGCTGCGATCTCATCGCTGATGCGCCATTCGATTGGGGATTCGATACACCGCCGCGGCTCACGTGGGGCGAGTCCATCATCTATGAGACACACGTGCGCGGACTCACGGCTCACCCCACCTCTGGCGTTGCGCATCCCGGACAATATCTGGGCGTAGTGGAAAAGATTCCTTATTTCAAATCACTCGGCATCACCGCAATCGAGCTGATGCCGGTACAGGCATTTAATCCGCTGGAACTTGATCGGCGCAATCCGGTAACCAACGAGCTGCTGCACAACTACTGGGGCTACAACCCCATTGCCCTCTTCGCGCCAATGACGGGCTACGCAAGTCAACCCTTGCCACAGAAAGCGCTTGCGGAATTCAAGACGATGGTGCGCGAACTGCATCGCGCAGGGATCGAGGTCATTCTCGATGTTGTGTTCAATCACACCGCCGAGGGCAACGCTCTGGGATCGACCTACAGCTTTCGCGGCTTGGATAACGTCATCTACTACCTGCTGACGCCAGACAAACAGAGCTATCTGGATTTCACTGGCTGTGGCAACACACTGAACTGCAATCATCCCATCGTGCGCAATATGATCATTGACTGCCTCCGGCACTGGGTCATGCATTTCCACATCGATGGTTTTCGATTCGACCTAGCGTCGGTGCTCGGCCGCAATTCGCAAGGACAGCTGCTGACCAATCCGCCGCTGCTGGAGCAAATCGCGGAAGATCCGTTGCTACGCGAGGTAAAGTTGATTGCGGAAGCTTGGGACAGTGCAGGCGCATTTCAAGTGGGGCATTTTCCCGGTCAGCGGTGGGCAGAGTGGAATTGTCATTTTCGCGATGATGTGCGTCGCTTTTGGCGCGGCGACCCTGGCTGGACCGGACGCTTCGCCACACGACTCTGCGGCAGCGCCGATCTGTACGACATCGACGGCGCAAGCCCGCTCAAGAGCATCAACTTCATCACTTGTCACGACGGATTCACGCTGCGGGATTTGGTCTCATATTCGCACAAACACAATTACGCCAACGGCGAGGACGATCGCGACGGTCTTAACGAGAACTACAGCGAAAATCACGGTGTCGAAGGCCCCAGCAGCGATCCGTCCATAGTCGCCGTCCGCAAGCGCCAAGCGCGAAACATGCTTGCATCACTGTTTCTCTCGCGCGGCGTACCGATGCTGCTCGGCGGTGACGAGTTCGGCCGCACACAGGCTGGCAACAACAATGCATACTGCCAAGACAATGAAGTGTCGTGGTACGACTGGAACCTGGTCGCGCAGCAGGCAGACTTGATACGGTTCGTTCAGCGGCTGATCGCCTTGCGTAGCGACCATGTGGCGTTGCGCGCCGAACGCTTCTATCGAGCCGATGAGATCGAATGGTTTGATGAGCAAGGACAGAACCCCGATTGGGACGGGGCGAAAAACATTCTCGGTTGTCTCATTCACGACAGCAAGGGAACGCTTTGTATGCTGTTCAACGCCACCTCACAGGGATGCCGATTCCGCCTGCCATCGCATGCACAGCCATGGCGAGTGGTCATCGATACCTCCAAGCTTTCGCCGGGCGACGCGCCAGAGCGCGGCGGCGAAACTATTCTTGATGGCGTTACCGAGGTGCACCTCGACGGCAAGACGATGCTTTTGCTGCTATCGCCTTAGCGATTACCTAAGCGCGCCCTAACGTCCTAGGCGCATTTGGTACGATGCCCCGCATTCGCGACAGGTAAATCGAACCAAAAAACCGTACCACGACCAGACTCGCTTTCGACGTGGATATCGCAACCATGCAGGGTTAGTATTTGCTTCACAATCGACAGCCCAAGGCCAGCATTACCCATGTCACCGCTCCGGCTCTTATCGATGCGATAGAAGCGCTCAAAAATCTTATGGCGTTCGCTCTCGGGTATCCCAGCGCCGGCATCGCTCACCGAGCATCGTACGAAACGCTCCTTAATCGATACCCCGATTCTTATAAAACTTGATGCTGGCGCGTGCTGCAAAGCGTTCTCGATCAGATTGTCGAGCACACGTTCGATCAATCCAATGTCCGCATAAACCAGTGGCGGCTCATGGGCGATATCCGTCTGCAACTCAATGCCGCGCTCGCGCGCTGCCAGCTCGAACTTCCGTATCACGTCTTGCGCCAAGTCAGCGAGCTGAAACGGTTCTGCCTGCACCGTTACCTGGTTGCTGTCGAGTTTCGCCGCGTGCATCAGCTGATCGATTAGCCGACCCAGGTGCCGCGTTTGTTTGAACGCGATTGACAAGTACTCCTCTCGCTCACTGGCGGTGAGGGTGCTCTGTTGCAGGGCCATGCTTTCAAGATGAACCTGCAAGGTGGCAAGCGGTGTCCGCAAGTCATGCGACACGTTGGCCAGCAGCTCGCGGCGCATGTTGTCAGTTCGTTTGAGTTCCTCGAACTGCGTCTGTACCCGCTCGGCGAGTTCGCCGAAGACTTCTCCCAGGCGCTCAATCTCGTCACTTTGATCGGCCGGAAGAAACGCCGGATCGGCTGGAAGCGCGGAGAAATTGCTTTTGCGAAAGCGCTGCATCGCAGCGTCCAAGGAACCCAGCCGCCGTGTGAGCGAGCGCAGCATCAGCAGGCTGGATACGATAGCGAATGCCATTACCGATAGGACAACGCCAGCGCCTTCGCCGATCGCATAATTCGTCTTGAGCCGCTGTGCACTCGGTTCGTGATCTTGTCGATGCAGTACGATATACAGAAATTCCGCCGGGCAGTTCGGCACTTTCAGCGGCGCAGCAGAAAATACCTTGCGGTCGCTCGCGTCGCGCGGGTCCGCGCCCAGAATCGGCAGGCTGACTTCACCGCCGATGAATGCACGGACCGGAGCCACTTCGATGCGATTGCGTTTGCGCTCTGAGGGCGGGACCGACGATCCAACCACTGCTCCGCCAGCGTCCAGCAAGTAGATATCGATATCGGGATTAATCTCCGCAAGCCTAGCAATGCCGAGATGTATAGTATCGCCGTTGAGTGGTTCGGCACCGCGGAAGAACTGAGCATCAATGTACTGCTGCGCGAGATCTCGATTGATCGTCTGGTCGAATTCGCGATGATAGAGCTCGTGCGAACCGCGCATGACAAAAATGAAAACCAGCGTCATCATCGCGCCGAACATCAAGAACACGAGCAGCAGCTTGGCAAAAAGAGTTCGCGGCATTGTTTACTTCGGCGCCCTACTTCCACACCAGGCCATCGTTCACGAATTTATAGCCAACGCCCCACGCGGTGAGTAGAAACTTGGGATGTGCTTGATCGACTTCTATTTTTGCACGCAGTCGATTAATGTGACAATTGATTGCGTGCTCATATCCTTCATGACTGTAGCCCCATACTGCGTCCAGCAGTTGCGCGCGCGTATAGACTCGTCCCGGGTTGTGCACGAAGTGCCAAAGCAAGTCGAATTCTTTGTGGGTGAGCATCACAGTACGCCCCCTCACCCTGACCTCCCGCGAGGCTCCATCGATGGATAGTATGCCTTTGACCACTACCATAGAAGGCTGCGTGGCGACAGCGGTTGCAAGCGCGTCGACCCGGCGGAAAATAGCATTCACGCGAGCGATCAATTCGACAATGCTAAATGGCTTGGTCAGATAATCGTCGGCACCGGTTTCCAAGCCCAAGACCTTATCTACCTCCGTGGCTTTTGCGGTGAGCATGATGACCGGCGTATACATGTTCCGATGTCGAATTTTTCGGCAAACTTCCAAGCCATCAATATCCGGCAGCATAACGTCGAGCAGAATGAGATCAAACGGCTTGCTTTCAGCGGCCTTAAGTCCGCCGGCACCGGTAAACACCAGATGCACGTCGAACCCAGCATCGACCAGATGCCGTCGCAGTACCTTCGCCAGCGCTTGCTCGTCTTCGACGATCAGTAGGCGGCGTGTCGCCGTGCCCGGCAGCTTTACTGAACGACCGACAACCCGTCGATCAGTACTGGAGTTGCTTGTAGGGGCAGCCATAGAAAGAATCTCGCTCACTCTGTTGTAGACTTTGAAGGCAGCAGTGCGGACCGCTCAAATCAATTCCAGTTTTTCCAGATACTCCGGCACCTGACAACGCCAATGCAGGTCTTCTTCAATCCGGTGGCGAAGTACATCGGCGGCCACCGGTTCGCCATGCGTAACAAAGGTGGTCTTGGGCGCTTCTTTGAAGTTCCTGAGCCAACCAAGAATCTCGTCGGCATCGGCATGTGCGGAAAGCATTTCGAGATTGGCGATTTCGGCTTTGACTGGCAGAACCTGGCCATGTACTTTGATTTCCGTCGCGCCGCCCACTAGCGCCGCGCCGCGTGTACCTCCTGCTTGAAAGCCTGCAAACAGTATCGTGTTGCGCGGGTCGGTCACCAAGTGGTGCAGGTGATGTAGCACGCGACCGCCAGTCGCCATCCCACTTGCGGAGATAATTATCTTGGGCGCGTAATCGTTATTGAGCGCCTTGGATTCTTCCGTGTCGCGCACATAGTGCGCCACGTTGCACAACTCGCGGCATTGCTCCTTGCTGAGCTTGTGATCGTTGGGGTGATTGCAAAACACGTCGCTAGCATCAACCGCCATGGGGCTGTCAAGATAGATCGGCACAGATGGAATGCGTTGGGCTGCCTGCAATCGCTGCAGATGGTAGAGCAACGATTGCGCACGTCCGACGGCGAATGATGGAATCAGAACGGTGCCACCGCGCGTACAGGTGCGTGTGATAATCTCGGCCAACGGCAGTTCAGGGTCGGCTCCATCGTGCTTGCGATTGCCGTAGGTTGATTCCACCACCAAGTAGTCGGCGCGTTCCATCGGTGTCGGATCGAGCATCGTTGGACTATGCGGACGGCCGAGGTCGCCGGAGAAAACAATGCGCGTACCGTCAAACTCCATATCGACGATTGCCGCACCCAAAATATGCCCCGCTGGATGAAAGACGACCTTCATGCCCTCGATCACCTGATGCTCTTTCGCAAATGGCACGGCGCGAAACGCCTGCATTGCGTGTTCCGCCTCCTTCTTCGTATAAAGCGGCAATGCAGGTTTGTGCTTAGAAAAGCCTTTTCGATTGGCGAACTCCGCATCCTTCTCCTGCAGGAACCCGCTGTCGGGCAAGAGGATGTTGCAAAGATCTCGCGTCGATTGCGTGCAGATCACCGGCCCTTTGAAACCACTCTTGATGAGCAACGGCAAGTACCCAGTGTGATCCAGATGTGCGTGGGTGAGCACCACGGCGCTGATGCTCTTGGGCTCAACAGGAAACGCCGCCCAGTTTCTTAAGCGCAGGTTCTTAACACCTTGAAATAGTCCGCAGTCGACCAGCACGCGCGTGCGATCGTTCTCTAAAAGGTACTTGGAGCCGGTCACTGTTCCAACACCACCCAAAAATGTCATACGCGTAGTCATTATTTACCCCTGAAAACCATTCTTGAAATTCGCCGCCGCATCGTCTGTCATCTGCTGCGTACACCAGCGCGCATAAAACTTTCCGAGGAAAGAGAACCAACGCCCGAATGAGTTGCTAGGCATAACGTATTCGATGAATACGCATAACACCGATGATTCACCTTGGGGTTCGATATCGAACCCCATTCGGTACGGACCCATCACGAGCAAGTGCGGCACGCCTTCCGTTTGCCACACCTTACGCAAAGGTGGACGACGCTCGATCACCACTTCGTCTACGGACAGCGGTATACCGAGCACGCGACCACTCAAGCTAATCTTCGATCCGACTTCCCTGCCTTGAGCCGCATCTACTTGGATCGACATACTCGAACCCGCCATCATCCACGACGATTTCGTCATATGCTTCGATAGCCGCTTATGATCGTCCAGATAGGAAAACACGTTGGCGGCGGACGCCGGCACTGTGGCCCTGCTTTCGTGGTGCAGCGGTAGCATGTGTGTTCTCACGTTCCTAGCCGCGCCTTTCCGCTTCACGTTTACCCGCAAGACGCGGAATCCATCGCGGCGTTGCAGCGGCGTAGTGCTCGTAAGCTGCGCCGAACTCGTGCGCCGCTTGCTGCTCCTCGGAAACTGCCAACCGCACATACATCCACACCAGCACTGGAAACATGAGCAACGTCAGCAGCGTTGGCCACTGCAACAGGAAACCGAACATGATGACGATGAAGCCTACGTATTGCGGGTGCCGAACACGCGCATAGATGCCCGTCGTAGCCAACTGGTGAGTGCGCTGCGCTTTGTAGAGTACGTTCCAGGCAGATCCGAGCAGGATGAAACCGCCGAAAATGAGCGCGTTGCTCAATAGGTGAAGCACGCTCGTGTGCGGATTGCCATGCAGACCCAGGATCGTCCACCATAGATGGCCCGAATCGTGCGTCAGCGGATCGACTCCGGGGTAACGGCTTTGCAGCCAGCCTGACAGCAGATAGATAGTCAGTGGCAGTCCGTACATCTCCACAAACAGCGCAACAATGAATGCGCTGAACGCGCCAAAGGAACGCCAGTCGCGCGGCGACTGCGGTTTGGCAAAGCTGTACGCGAAAATAATAAAGACGGCTGAATTGATTAGAACTAACGCCCAGAGTCCATAGGCCGACGAATCGCTATGTGTCATGGCTGATCTCCCGACGACTTATTGGATTCAGCGGATCGGCGGCCATTACCATGATGATGTCCGCCATGATGAAAAAGGTGCATCAATGGGCACGCAGCCAGGATCAGATAGGGCAACGCGCCCAAGACATGCGCTCGGTGCTCTGTGAATAGGAAGAATCCGGCTACCGCAAGAAACAGAACCAAAACAATGCCGGACCGCGTGCGCCACCACGGCTTGTGTTCGTTTACATCGTGTTCATGCATGTGATTGTTCATGTGTTGCTCTCCCGTTTGAGTGTCGCTTTATAACTATTTCACTGGTGTCTATTCGCACGGTGTGCGCCTTATTCATTCATCGGTGAATACAGAGATGTCATCGTTGCCGTAGTACCCAGCACGACAACGATCAATCCGAACTCTGCAATCACGCTGCGACGCAAGGCCGAGATCGCACGCGTGTCGCCGCGCGCCAATGCCGGCCCCCAGCGCAACTTATTGAGCGCCGCCAATCCCATCAGCAGAGAAAAGCACAGCACTTTGCCCAACAACAAGAGACCATACGGTTCTAACAACGCTTTTCGGTTCGGCACAATGACCGTCGCAATGACAACGCCTGCGAGTGCGGTGCCCGGCACCAGCCACGTTGCGATGGACGAAAAGCGCGCCACGATTGCTGCTGCGCGTTGCGGTTCCAAATAGGTGACGCGATACAACGGCCATAGCGCCCCAAACCAAAAAGCGACGACCCAGAGGTGCAACAACAGCAACGGCGCTAGCAACCATCGCTGCGGATTGATCGATGTGTGTCCGGTCGCCGCGAATGCACTCGCCACAAGCAGACTGCCGATAAGCCCTATCGCGACGGATCGGCGGCGACGAAACTGAAACGCGACGATGATGCAGATCAATCCCACCACTCGCAGACCATTCGCAAGGCCGGTGGCCGAAAATAAGGAACGCGCGTGAAGCGATGCGTCGAGGACACCCGACAACACACCTGTCATGCGCGCTGCTTCCAGCAATTGGTGCAGGCACACCAGAAGCACACCCGCGTATGAACTCCACAAACCCATGCGCCGTAAGTCGCTCGTTGACTCGCTCAACATGCGCCCAAAGAGAGCGAGGAATATCGCGATGCCCGCAGCCTGCAGCATCGCGATAAAACTGAGCGCTCGCGCAACGATGGCTACGATGTCTGCCGTCATGGCCTTTCTCGGTGATGCTCGATGTGGTCGCTGTTACGGCTTCGTGGCAGCCGCATCGCTCGACCCAATCTTGAACAGTAATTTGCCCGACATTACATGATTGTCGTCGCCCATCGCGCGCCACTTGATGATGTAACTGCCCGCCGCCACCGTCGGCATCGGTACGGAAAGTTCTTTCGCGGCCGCTTTCGGCAACGGCCCTAAGTCTTGCGCCAGGCCATCGCCCATTTGTAATGTAAGTGCCGTGACTAGCACTGCCTCGTTGAACTCCAAGACGACGTTCTTAGGCGCAACCGTTACTGCGCTATTGCTAGCAGGTTGAGATTTCTCTAAATGTGCGTGAGCATGCGCGACGCTGGCAATTGCAAACGACAACGCCGCAATCAAATATAGATGCGATTTCATACAACGCTCCTCAAATAGTTAGATATCGACACGAATAATCTTCGACGCGTGTTTGCGCGTCACGGCGCCGGTTTGGACAGGATGTTAGTTACTTCGGCTTGCGAATCAACCGCAGTTCTTGCCACTGGCACACTCGCAGCAAGCGCGGACCGCGACTTGAATAAGTCTGTTGCAACCGAGCCGCCTCGATCAGCGGGAACGCTGGCGCAGCCCGCGAGCACCACACTTGCGGCCACACTGGCAACCAGTGCACCAAGGGAAACCTTAAGGAATCTCATCTCGCCTCCAAGCACTGTGACTCGTTCTCAACGAACGAGAGTCACAGCCTGACTACCACCACTCGGCACCGACTTTCATCGGTGCTGATTTACTTAGCGTAGGGAGTGGGTTAGATGGGAGGCCGGAAGGAATCGGATGCACGCGCTAACGCACGTGGCGTAGCGAGATCGTTGCGCATCGGCGGATGAGCAAGCGATTGAGCAAGAGCGGGTAACGAGATCAACAGCGCAGGTGAATGCATACCTTGACACTGGCAGAGCGAGGACTTACAGCAATCCGGCTTTGTCGGTGCGCCGTCTTGCTCATGGTCCCCATCGGACAGTGACGGCTGAACTGAACTGCCTTCGTCGGCTTGATCGTGCCCGTGGCAAGGCATCTGACCAGGCTCTTGAGCTTCCCCATGCATGCCATGATGGGACGATGCCATCATTGTCGACGCGAACACATTCGCATTCATCTGCCAGGCCAGCAGTATGAAAAGCAGAATTCGCCACGGGGAATGAGCGCGCATAAGAGTGAGCCTAGCTCGCGCCGCCCAGCATATCAAGACACTTCGGTGGAGCGACGCTCATACAAACCTTGGAGTTACGTACAGAGTCGAGGGTTGATAGACACATGAAAGTCGATTGTTCGATTACACGTTTGTGCTTCGGAGCCGCAGCGCATTCGTGATCACGGACACCGAACTTAAGCTCATCGCTAAGGCCGCGATCATCGGCGACAACAGCCAGCCAGTGAGTGGATACAGCAACCCAGCGGCCAATGGCACGCCAAGCGCGTTGTAGACAAAAGCGAATGCCAAGTTCTGCTTCATGTTGGCGATGGTTGCGACCGACAGCGCGCGCGCCGTAGCGATACCGCGTAGATCGCCTTTCACAAGCGTCACCGGCGCGCTGTTCATCGCCACATCGGTTCCCGTTCCCATGGCTACGCCGACATCTGCCTTTGCCAAAGCGGGCGCGTCGTTTATGCCGTCGCCCGCCATAGCGACATTACGCCCTTCTTTCTGCAAGCGTTCAACCAACGCAAGTTTGTCGGCGGGCTTCACTTCACCGTACACCTCATCGATACCTAATTTTTTGCCGACCGCTTTTGCGGTGGCCACGCCATCGCCGGTTGCCATGATCACGCGGACGCCTGTGGCTGCAAGCGTATGCAGTGCTTCTTGGCTGGTGTCCTTGATTGCGTCGGACACGGCCAATAATCCTGCAAGGCGATTGTCGATGGCGAGGTACATCACGCTCGCGCCGTCGGTACGTAGTGCGTCGGCTTGCGCTTGCAGGGAGTCAACCGCGACGCTAATCGACGTCATTAACGCTGTGTTACCTAGCGCGACATGTTTGCCACCCACAACGCCGCGCACACCGATACCTGTGCTGGATTCGAATCCCTCTGCCTTGTCGAGTACGAGCTTCTTCTCGCGCGCCGCAGCCACAACCGCAGCAGCCAACGGATGCTCACTCCCTTGATCAAGACTCGCGGCAACACGCAGCACTTCGTCATCGGCAAAACCCGTTGCGGCCAGTGCGCGTTGGAACGACGGCTTGCCTTGAGTGAGTGTGCCCGTTTTGTCGACGATGAGCGTGTCTATCTTGCGAAAGTTTTCGATGGCCGCAGCATCGCGGAACAACACACCGTGCGTCGCTGCCTTGCCGGTCGCCACCATGATCGACATCGGCGTTGCCAATCCCAAAGCACAGGGACACGCGATGATGAGCACGGCCACAGCGTTGATCAAACCGTAAATCCAACTCGGTTGAGGCCCCAACAATCCCCAGGCAAAGAAGGTGATGACTGCAACACTCACCACCGCCATCACAAAGTAACCTGCCACTTTGTCGGCCATGCGCTGCATCGGCGCTTTGGAGCGCTGCGCTTGCGTCACCATCTGCACGATTTGTGCGAGCACTGTCTGCGAACCGATTTTTTCGGCGCGCATGATCAACGCGCCGTTGGCATTGATCGTCGCGCCAATCAATTTGTCACCAGCACGCTTACTCACCGGCAACGGCTCGCCGGTCAGCATCGATTCATCCACTGCGCTTTGGCCTTCTGTGACCACGCCATCAACCGGCACTTTCTCGCCCGGACGCACGCGCAAGAGATCGCCAACATGCACATGCGTGAGCGGGACTTCTTCCTCAGTGCCATCCGCATTGATACGGCGCGCGGTCTTGGGCGACAAGCGCAGCAGCGATTTTATAGCGGCCGATGTTTGCGAGCGCGCCTTTAGTTCCAGCATCTGCCCGAGTAATGTCAAAGAGATGATGACAGCCGCTGCTTCAAAGTACACGCCGATGCGACCCATCGATACAAAGGTATCGGGAAACACATCCGGCGCCACCGTCGCGACTACGCTATAGAGATACGCAGCACCGGTGCCAAGCCCAATCAGCGTCCACATGTTTGGACTGCGGTGCACGACGGATTGCACGCCGCGCTCGAAAAACGGCCAACCCGCCCACAGCACAATGGGCGTAGATAGAACCAACTCCACCCAACTCTGCGGAGTCGCATCCATCCAATTGAAACGGTGCGCAAACATCGCGAGCACGGTGACCACAACCGTCAATGGCAATGTCCACCAAAAGCGCCGACTGAAATCTTTGAGCTCGGGATTGTCGTCCTCCGCCAAACTCGGCACCTTGAGTTCGAGTGTCATACCGCATTTGGGGCAATTGCCGGGTTTGTCGCTCACTACTTCCGGATGCATCGGACACGTCCACTCTGCGGCTTGCGGAGCAAGCCACTCGATCATCGGCTCCAGCGACATGCCGCACTTGGGGCAATTACCCGGCTTGTTGCTCACCACTTCGGGATGCATCGGGCAGGTCCACTTAGCGGCATTCGCCGCAACAGCGGGTGCAGGCACTACGGCTGTGTGCTGACCCTGCACATGACAGCAACTATGCGCATCGCCAGTCGATTCACCTTTATGTTGATGCCCGTTGCTCATGATTGAACTCCCGTGTCGTTATCGAAAGCCCGCAAGATCGGGCAGTGATCTGCATCGCCGTGTCCGGGACACGCTGTTACCAGGTCTTTCAGCACATCGCGAATCCGTTCGAGTTCGGCGATTTTCTCTTCCACTGTTTGCAACTTTTTCTTAGCAACGTTGCGCACGCGCTCGACACTACGCCCGCTCTTGTCCGCCGTCTGGCCACGCAACTTGAGGAGCTCGCCGATATCGGCAAGCGAAAAGCCCAAATCCTTGGCGCGGCGGATGAACACCAAACGCCGCGCATCGTCGGCACCGTACAGCCGATAGCCCGATTCCCGACGTTGCGGCTTAGGCAGCAGCCCGTGCTTTTCGTAAAAGCGCACGGTATCGACGCCAACCTGGGCGGTCTTTGCCAATTTACCGATGGACATGGTTTGCATGACTCAACTCCGGCGACCTCGTTATGGAGGAGTCTAAACCCTGGACCATGGTCTAGAGTCAAGGCCTAGGCGTGAAATGGTGCGAAAACGACATTCATGCCACGCTACAGAAGGCTTCACAAGCCTTACCGAGCGACGGAGCTCAGTTACGGAGCACAGAATTCGGCGACGGTTCAGCCGTTTGGTGGCATCAACGTATCAAGCAACATGCCGACGGACCGGAGGCGCACAACGAAGTGTTTGAACCATGTTGATACCGACGCAACGACGCTCGTGGGTAAATGGCTATGGTGCTGGAGTCAGGTCAACGCAAAAGCCGTATCCGGCTGGGTTGATGACGGCCTGCAAGTTCAATAGCGAAGTAAATCGACCAAGAAATAATTCACAGGACCTGCTGATACCCGTCGCAGGCCAAACACAGCTACGCAAGCGTGAGGGCATTGGGGGCATCCTGAATTAACAGTTATATTTACGATATATTTTCTGAATGTTATTCGAATACTTCGAGTCCTCTTTTGGCAGTTCCCAGACTTGGATAGAACTGCATTGTTGATCGGAATTAAGTGGCAAGGCTGAAGCAGGACAGTTGGCAGCTCGCCGTTTCATATGTATTGATCATGCGGTTAGGTCCCGCGCCCAGTTCTGGAGTACCACGCGCATCTCTTTTACATATCCGTAACGATTGTAAATTGCAGTCACGCTCCCGTCAGAGTGACCCAGTACTCTCTGGATCAACTGCTCACCACCTACCCCAAGGGACTCGCCAAGCCGGGTAGCGACTGTCCGGCGCAAGTCGTGGGATGTAAATGGATCAGATAACCCCTGTCCGTTGAGCGCTACAATTTCACGTGGCAGGCGGGTTTTGTAGAATTTTCCGATTCCTACAATCGGCTTCTTGCCATCGGTATTGGACAGGATGTAACCGCCACCACCTTTAGGAATTCGGTTAAGAATCTCAATCGCCTGGGGAACTAAAGGTACTACGTGTACGTGATCAGTCTTGTAGGCTTCAGCAGGGATCACCAGCAACCCGTGCTCAAGATCCACCCACCTCCATTGTGCTTTTGCCCATTCACCAGCACGGCAACCAGTCAGCATCATTAGTCGCGCATGTGTCCCGAATGCATAACCCGCACTTTCAGCTGCGCGCCACACGAGCCGAGCCTCTTCAAGGGTCAACACACGATCCTTTTTACGCTTTTTGGGCAAGTTCCTTTCCATATCGCTCGCTGGATTGTCGGTTCGCTTTACCAATCCTTCGCGAATTGCCCATGACAACATATGCCTGAGAACGCCCAAAATTGTCCGGGCAGCTTCGGTGCCACCACGCACCCTGCCCTTCGGAGAGTCCGGTCGTGTACGGCGTACACGCACCTTCCTCAGCAATTCACGAATTTGGTCCCTGCTTAGTCCGTCTACCAACGTGGTACCAACATTCGGCGTCAAATGTGTATCAATTGCCTGCTGGTACTTACGTGCGGACCTTAGTTCCTTCGACAGTACGTATTCGTCCATAAACTTTCGGGATAGAGCTTCGATGGTTAAGCCACCAGCGGTGGCAGCCCTCTCGAAGGCCAGAACAGGGTTCTCCCCTTTTTTGCCCTGGTCCCGGTACATGTTTGCCTTGGCACGGGCGGCTTCGATACTTAATTCTGGATAGGTTCCGAGCGTAAATCGGTGCTTTCTACCCTTGAGCATCAGCCCCCGGTTAGAAGTACCCGCCTCGCCGGAAACTCGCACCCTCAGTGACCATGTGGCGGCACCACCATTCCCTAGTCGAATGAACAGGCCAGGCACCATTCCATCAGCGATATCCGTTTGCGAGGTCCGAGTCCTTTTTAAGGCAGCTCGGAGAGCGGTTTCCGTTAGTCGATTCATAGGGTCCACCTAGGAACTTCTAGGGGCCAAATTAGGGTCTATTTTTTATTGGATGTCAACAGACATCCACAAACAAAGAAAATCAATAAATTCTACATTTATGCTGGTTTTTTCGATGTTCTTTGGACATTAATGGATATCGCTGGATGCTGATTTAGTCAGTTCGGGACGTAGAGGTCGCAGGTTCGAATCCTGTCACCCCGACCAATAAAAACCGGTCCATTCCGATCACATAGGTAACAGTTTATACCGGAAACATGGGTGACCGGAATGGACCCATGATTAAATGGTGCCGGCTGAGGGATTTGAACCCCCGACCCCCTGATTACAAATCAGGTGCACTACCAACTGTGCTAAGCCGGCAATCGAATGACTTTAATGGTCCGCAGACGCGGCGGCGATTGTAGCGGGTCAGGTGGCTGAATTCACGTCCCAATCACCGGCCATGCCGCGGAACCGCCAATTACTGATGTCTTGCAGTGGCGCGGCCGGATGTGGGCGGCGGCGCAGGGTTCTGTGCGACAGGAACAGCGGCTGCATCAGGACAGGCGCGCGTTTCCAGTCGCACGATGCCGCCGGATTCCGGTTGCAGCAACGCCGGGTCGAGCAATTGCCCGGGCTCCTGCAATGTCACGTCCAGCCAGTGCACTTCGCCGCTGCGCATGCGCTTCTGCACCTGCGGCTGGAAACCCAGTTTGGCGATGGCTTCACGACGCTGTTCGGCGCGCGCTTGTTCGGAGAACACGCCCAGCGAGAGCATGTTGGGTGGGTTTTCTTCGGGCAGGATGTAGGCATCGGTGACGCCCGCGGCGCGCAAGCGCGACATGGCCTGTTCGGCATCGGCACGCGTGGCAAAGCCCTGTAGGCTGACCCAGTAGCCGGCGAAGATTTCACCCTGTTCATTGCGTGCGTTGCTGGTGAAGCCGGCGTCCTGCACGCGCGCCTGCAATTGCTGCAGTTCGGTCGCGGAGCTCAACGGGCCGACGCTGATGCAGCTCAGCTCGCTGGTCAGCCGCGCGGCGATGGCGTCCGCATCGGTCTGGCGTTCCTTGGCCAGCAGCAGACGCGGCGGCGGTTTGCCCGCAGACATGACTGCTGCACGCGAAGCGGCTTCCGGTACATCAATGTAATGCGCCCAGAAGAAGAAGCAGATATTGGCCAGGATCAGCAGCAGGGCAAACGCGCGCATGATGTGAATTATTTTTTTCCCGTCAGCCAGTAGGCGGTCACGTTGGCGATGTCGGTTTCATTCAACTCCACCTTGGTCTTGCTGTGCTTCACCTTGCCGGACACCACATCGCGAATCAGCGATTGCAGGCTGGCGGCAGTTTCACCCTGCCAGTCGGCAGGCTCATGACAGGCAGCGCACCTGGCCTGCGCCACGCTTTTGCCCGCAGCGACATCGGCCGCCTGTGTGGCGGACGCCAGCAGCAGACTCATTGCGCATGCGGTCATCAAGATTGTCAGTCGCTGCATGATTGAAGAGCCCTCACCGTCAGGCGTGGATCATAGCCGACTCGGCGGTGTCGGCTAACCATCCTCATTGACTCGGCGCCACTATATCTGAGCGCTGGCCATAAGCCGCCAGACCCTGCAATACCAGATCAGGCACTACCTGCACCGGCAACGACAGATGTTGTTGCAGCAGCGCTACCGCGCCGCCTGTTAATAGCAGGCGCACGCCGCCAGTCGTGGTGTTGATACGTGCATGGGCCGATTCAATCAAGGCCACGGCCGCCTGCACCGAGCCCTGATAGACACAGCCCAGCGTGTTGTCGGCGAAGAACTCATTGCCCTGCCGGCCTTGCTCGGCACGTATCGCGATGTCGCTGGTGCGCTGCATGAGGCTGCTCATCATCAAATCGGGACCGGGTGCAATCATGCCGCCGAGATGCTGCCCCTGTGCGGTCAGGGCATCGAGCGTCAGCGCCGTACCCGCCGATACCACCAGGGCTGCGCCGGGTTGCAGGGCACAGGCGGCCAGCAGCGCCAGCCAGCGATCCGAACCCAGTTTGGCCGGTTCGGCATAGGCATTGCGCAGGATGCGACCTGCAACGTTGGCCGTTGCGGTGGCAACCACAAACTGCGGTTCGAGCTGCCAGCAATCGCGCGCTGCCTGTCGCACCTGTTCGGCCATTGCGCTGCCCGCGACATTGGATACCAGCAGTTGCGATACCTGACCGCTGGGCGCAAACACCTGCGTACCCAGTTGCGCCGCGCTGAGTCCAGCATGGGCAATGGCCTGCTGCTCATCCAGACCCTGTTCGGTCTGCACCGCCCACTTGATGCGGGTATTGCCGATGTCGAGCAGCAGGCGCATCAGTCATGCCTCGCACGCAGACTGACTTCGCCGGAGACAAAGCGTTGTCTGCCTTCATCCGTGTCGAGCAACAGACTGCCATCTTCGGCAACGCCCCTGGCCACACCCAATACAATTCGATCGCCCAGCAGCACTTTCACTTCGGCTGCACGCAACACGTCATGACGTTGCCATTCATCAATGAAAGGCGCAAAGCCATCACGCGCGAACACGGTCAGCACCTGCAACAACTCGGTGGTGAAGGCGGCGACCAGCGCATTGCGCGTGGGGCATTGCCCGCCCAGGATTTCACGCAGATCGGTTACCCGCACTTGCTGTTCGGCCAGCGCCTGCCGATCCGCTGCAGGCAGACGCAGATTCAGACCCATGCCGATCACCACATGCGCCGGGCCCTCCGGCTCGCCGCGCATCTCGATCAACACGCCGGCCAGCTTGCGGCCGCGCCACAACAAATCGTTGGGCCACTTCAAACCGACTTCGTGCGCGCCAAAGCGATGCAGCGCACGCGTCAAGGCCACGCCCACCGCCAGACTCAATGCCGGGAAAGTCGGCGGCATGCTGTCAAACAGCCAGCCCAGCGACATGCAGATACCGGAACCGAATGGCGCCAGCCAGCTGCGCCCACGCCGGCCGCGCCCCGCCTGTTGAATCTCGGCCACACACAGCACCGCCTGTCCTGCCTGCGTAGCGGGTTGCGCAGTGACAAAGCGGTTGGTTGAATCCACGGCAAACAACACGTCCATGCGCTGTAACGCAGCGGCGGCGGTGGCGCTTAAGGCTGCACGTATGCGCTGCGCGTCATACAGATCCACCGCATGGGGCAGGCGATAGCCGTGATGTTGCGATTCAAGCTCAATGCCCAGTTCGCGCAGCGACTGCACCGCTTTCCATACCGCTGCACGCGTGATTTGTAACTGCTCGGCCAGTCGCTCGCCGGAATGCACTGCGCCATCGGACAACAATGCCAGCAGCTGTTCGCGACGCGGCGTCTCGCTGACTGCCGGCGTGGTCACATGGCCCTGGTTCATGTGCGGCCCTTGAACAGCCACAGCTTGCGGGCGCGATGCTCATTGCCGGCATACATGCGCTGGATATTGCCGCGATGGGTATAAATGACAAACACCGTCATTGAAATGCCGAACAGCCACAGCGCCTCGCGCGCATCGTTCGGATTAAGCCACACCCATATATTGAAGCTAGCCGTCGAGAGCATGGTGCTCAAGCCAACGAAGCCGGTAAGCATCAATGCCAGCAACCACACCGCCATCACATAAGGCAACGCGGCCGGCGCCAGTCCCAGCACCACCCCTGCCAGTGTCGCCGCGCCTTTGCCGCCGCGAAAACCAAACCACAGCGGATACACATGACCGAACACCACGGCCATGCCGCAACCGATCCTGAGCCAGTTCAGGTCGATCACATCGGTACTGAACGCCGGCAGCGACAGCAGCGGCAACATCACCACCGCCAGCCAGCCCTTGCCGATGTCGATCAGCATCACGCCGGCCGCAAATTTCCAGCCCTGGGTGCGCAGCGCATTGGTGCCGCCGGCATTGCCGCTGCCCTGGCTGCGGATATCCACGCCGCCTTTGAGACGGCCGATGATCAGGCTGCCCAGCAACGAACCGAGCATATACGCCAGCAAAATCTTGACGATGAAATCCAGCAAGCCAGGGTCTCCGGGAAGTGCCGCATGATTCTACTCCGGCACAGCGCATTCTCCACAGACTCTGAGGCCGATTGCATGACACAACACAAGCCGGCGTTCTCGCCTTCCAACATCGTGCCCGGTATCAGTTTTTCGCCGGACAAGATGCAGCAGGCGCGCATATTCAGTAAGGATGGCGCCATGCGTTTCTTCAGCAACAATGAGCAGGATCCCGACGCCTATTACGAACCGAGACGATTTCAGCCAGCCACGTGCATTGTTCAACCTGTTCGATGCCGCACAGAAGCAGCGTCTGTACGGCAACATTGCCGCCGCCATGGCCGGCGTACCGGAAACCATCGTGGCGCGACAACTGAAGCTGTTCGAGCAGGTGCATCCCGACTATGCAGCCGGCGTGGCTAGAGCGCTGCATAAAGCCTGAATGTCACACAGGCAAGGTGACGCTCAACGGAAGAGCGCCCGCCTTGCCTGCGTGTGACAGAAGCATGAGCCGGAACGGCTGCCGTAGTAACATCTTCAGCCTGTTGTCTTGCACAAGGTCGGTTCATGGCATCGTTCTTGTTACTGCTGGTTTGCTTGCTGCTGGGCGCGCTGATTGCTCATCTGGGCCGGCCGCCTGAAGGGCTGGCGAAGCATCTTAACTGGTGGGTGATTTACATCGCCCTGCCCGCCACCATCCTCGAGATCATTCCACATCTCAAGTTCGATGCCTCGCTGTGGTTCCTCGCGGCCAGTATCTGGCTGATATTTCTGGGCACATGGCTGGTGTTTCATCGGCTTGGCACGTGGCTTAACTGGTCGCGCAATACCATCGGCGCCATCGTGCTCATGGCCGGCTCGTGCAACAGCGGCTTTGTCGGCTTTCCGCTGATTGAAGCCTTGCGCGGCAAGGAAGCGCTGACCTATGCCGCCATCGCCGATCAACTGGGCAGCTTCATGGTCATCAATATCGGTGGCAGTCTGGTGGTGGCCTGGTACTCGGGCGACAAAATCGATTTGCGCACCCTGACCCGGAAAACCATTCTATTTCCACCCTTCATCGCCTTGCTGGTTGCGTTCCTGGTGGCATTGACGCCCGGCTGGCCCGCATTGCTGGAGGAAGTGCTGGGGCGCATCAGCGCCTCTCTGGCGCCCCTGGCGCTGTTCGCGGTGGGCCTGCAATTGCGCCTGAAGTTGAGCGGCCATCGCGTTGCGCCGTTTACGCTTGGTTTGATCTGGAAACTTGCTCTGGCTCCGCTGCTTGTTTTCGGCATCGGTCTGGCGCTGCACATCAAACAGCCCATACTGACAGTGGCGCTGCTGCAAGCCGCCATGGCGCCGACGATCGCCGCCGCCATCCTGGCTCAACAAGCTGACCTGGACCCGCCGCTGGCCAGCATGATGGCCGGCATCGGCATTCTGGTGTCATTCATTACGGTGCCGCTATGGAACCTGTTGGCGTGAACCAACATCCAAGCAGACAAGGTTGCTGTCATGAACCATCCCATTTAGCTTGCACGGCAACAAACCGGAGTCACTTACCATGCGAAGAAACTTTTATGTTCTAACATCAACATTGCTGCTGGGTCTGCTCGGCAGTGCTTTATCCAGCGCCGAAGAATCCACCATGAAAGAAGGCGCCAAAAAAATCGGTCAGGAAACCGGCGAAGTTGTGCACAAGATCGGCGAAGGCGGCAAAGAGGTTGGCAAGAAAGTCGCTGAAACGGCGCGCGAAGTAGGCCACGCCACGCGCGATGGCGCCAAGGAATTCGCCAAAGCGGTCAAGGGTCAAAGCAGCAGCAATACCCACTCCTCAACCAGCAGCGCACCCGTCCATCAACACAAGAGCAATAGTCCTTGATGCCAGATCAAGCAATGAAAAATCATCCAGTACAATCCGGAAAACAAATCATGAACACCGTCATGAAGATTGCCGCAACCGGTGCAGTATTGCTGTTGGGTCAGGCGGCGTCAGCGGCAAACAGTCTGGAAGACCTGGCCCTGTTCAAATCCGGTGGCCTGACTCAGGGGCTGTGGGGCATGGAATTGCTCAGCAGCAGTGACCCCATGATGACTCAGGGCGCTGCAGCCATGGGCAAGATGAATGTCTGCGTCGATGTGGCCAAACAGATGTCCAGGAACAACCAGCTCGACGAACAGAACTGTACGCCCAAAGTGTTGCGCAACAGCAGGGATGCAGCGGAGATCGATGTCAGTTGCAAGGATGGTTCGCATAGCCATGTCAAGATTGATCGCGAAAGCGAGAAAAGCTACTTGCTGGACTCATCCATGACCAGCGCCGATGGCAAGGCTCGGTCATTCAAGGCGCGCTACCGCTATGAAGGCGCCTGCAAGGGTGACTCGGCGATTCAGCTCGACAAGAACAGCGCCGCCTGCAAACAGATGGGTAATGTGGACATGACGAAAATGGCCGAGATGTGCGCCAAGGCGCCGGAACAATATCGCGCCCAGTGCGAACAGCAGATGAAACAGATGGGCAGCATGTGCCAGTAAGCGGCGCGCTCACGCAGCGGCGCAATGGTACACCGCAGGCGGCGGCTTTCACGTAAGCTGCGCAGCGCTTAACTGACTGCCCGCAACCGAATCGATGCCCTTACCTGCCGACCCTGCTCTGAACCTGCTGCGCAATACCTTTGGCCATGCCGCCTTTCGCGGCGCGCAGCGCGAGATTGTCGAACACGTCACCGGCGGCGGCGATGCCCTGGTGTTGATGCCCACTGGCGGCGGCAAATCGCTGTGCTACCAGGTACCCGCCCTGTTGCGGCCCGGTACTGCCGTGGTGATCTCGCCATTGATCGCCTTGATGCAGGATCAGGTGGCAGCGCTGACACAGTTGGGCATTCGCGCTGCCTTCCTCAATTCCTCGCTGGACGCACAACAGGCCGGCGAGACCGAACGAAGTTTTCTCAGAGGCGAACTGGACCTGCTGTATGTCGCGCCGGAACGGCTCAGCACCGCGCGCTGCCTGGACCTGCTCAGGCGCGCCAGCATTGCGCTGTTTGCGATTGACGAAGCGCATTGCGTCTCGCAGTGGGGTCATGATTTTCGCCCCGACTACTTGCAGTTATCCGTGCTGCACGAACGCTTTCCGCAAGTGCCGCGTATTGCCCTGACCGCCACCGCCGACCCACAGACACGCGCCGAGATCATTACGCGTTTATCGCTGGATGCAGCGCGGGTGTTTGTTTCCAGTTTCGACCGGCCCAACATTCGTTACACGATTGTTGACAAGGACGAAACCCGCGCGCAATTGTTGCGCTTCATCCGCGCCGAACATGAAGGCGATGCCGGCATTGTATATTGCCTGTCGCGCAAGCGCGTCGATGACACGGCAGCCTGGCTGCAGGCACATGACATCAATGCCCTGCCATATCATGCGGGACTCGATACGCAAACCCGCAACGAACATCAGGCGCGCTTTCAGCGTGAGGAGGGCATCGTCATGGTGGCGACGATCGCCTTCGGCATGGGCATAGACAAACCCGACGTGCGTTTTGTCGCGCATCTGGATTTGCCCAAGAGCATGGAAGGTTATTACCAGGAAACCGGGCGCGCCGGCCGCGATGGCCAGCCCGCCGACGCCTGGATGGCCTATGGTCTGGGCGATGTGGTGCAGCAACGGCGCATGATCGACGAATCCGAAGCCAGCGAAGAGTTCAAACGCCTGTCCACCGCCAAACTCGATGCGCTGCTGGGTCTGTGCGAAACCGCGCAATGCCGTCGCATGCGCCTGCTGGCCTACTTTGGCGAAGACAGCCGGCCCTGCGGCAACTGCGATAACTGTCTCACCCCGCCACAAACCTGGGACGCCACCACCGCCGCACAAAAAGCGCTGTCCACCATCTATCGCACCGAACAACGTTTCGGTGCGGTGCATCTGATTGAAGTCTTGCGCGGCAAGGACAGCGAACGCATACAGCGCTGGGATCATCAGCACCTGAGCGTATTCGGCATCGGCAGGGAACTCGAAGAAAACGAATGGCGCAGCGTATTCCGGCAACTGGTGGCCATGGGTTTTGCGCGCGTGGATCATCATGCCTATGGCGCGTTACGTCTGACCGAAGCGGCTCGCGCAATCCTGCGTGGGGAACAGCGCGTCGCCATGCGCCATGCCGTCGCGCGCAGTCGCGAGAAATTACCGCGCAAAAAGACCAGCGCAGGTAATGTTCATGAATTCAGCGACGCGCCCAATGCTGCGTATCTGACGCGATTGAAAGACTGGCGTCTGACGGAAGCTCGCGACCAGGGCGTACCTGCGTATGTGATTTTCCATGACGCCACGCTGGCGGAAATCGCCGCGCGTCAGCCCGTCACGCTCGACGAACTCGCCGACATTCCCGGCATCGGCAAACGCAAACTGGAACGCTACGGCGCTGCGTTGATCGAATTGATCGGCAGCGAAGCCTGAATCAGGCTGTTATTCAAGCAAGTTGCAGCGCTACCACTCGCCTGCATTGGGCATGCTGAGCCAGGGTTCGCGTACGCCGATGGCGCCGCCTCTTTGCAATAGCTCAATGGAAATATTGTCGGGCGAACGCACGAAGGCCATGCGGCCATCGCGCGGTGGACGATTGATGGTGATGCCGTGATCCATCAATCGCTGGCAGGTGGCATAGATGTCATCCACCTCATACGCAATGTGACCGAAGTTGCGGCCGCCGGTATAAGTCTCTGGATCCCAGTTATAGGTCAGCTCGACCTGCGCATGTTCATTGCCGGGTGCGGCAAGAAACACCAGGGTAAATCGGCCCTTGTCATTCGTGATGCGATTGACTTCCTGCAGGCCCAGCGCATCGCAATAGAACCGCAGCGATTCTTCGATGTCGCTGACGCGGACCATGGTGTGCAGGTATTTCATGACTGTTCACCGGCTGTGCTGGGGAATGGCTGCATTGTAGGACCAAGCTTGGCCCAATGACGCAAACCGGCCTCGATTCGCCATCTGCCGACAGTCTGAACAAGAAATGATGGTAAAGGATATGTAATTGAGACAGAACCGCAGACGCCATCATGCCGCGTCGCGCTGTTCTCCAGCCTGCACTTCACCGCCCAGCACTTCAATCAGCTCCTTGAGCATGTGCCCCAGCTCACCGCTCATCAGGGCGAAGTCGATATCGAATTGTTCGTCGGCGGCTTCGCCCTGATCTTCGGCACGATCCTTGACCAGATCGAGGAACTGCAGTCGCTTGATCTGCATGTCGGCGGTCAGGATGAAGGCGATGCGATCGTTCCAGCTCATGCCCAGCCGGGTAGGCGTCTTGCCCGAAGAGATGTGCTTCTGCACTTCCTTGCCTTCGAGCGGATGACGCACGTACTTGATCATGGACTTGCTGCCGTCCACCGCCTGCAATTCCAGATCGTTCTCGATATTGAAACGTCCCGGCGCATCGCCAAACATCAGCCACGCGCCCATGGCGACTGAAGGTGATTTTTCGGTTTCCAGCAAGTGCGCGCTGAAGCCATTGAGGGTGTCGCGCAGCGTGGCCACCAATTCTTCCGCTTTGGCGGGCGAAGCGGCATCGACCACCAGCAACTGATTGTCCGGATCGAGCCAGGCGCGGGTCATGCTGCGGCGGGTGAAGGCGCGCGCACGCAACTCGTCGGCAACACGCTCTTTCATCTCGCGCAACTGCCGACGCCCCACTGGATAACCCTGCTCGGCGGCCACTTCGGCAGCACGATCCTTGGTGACCTGATTGATCACTGAAGCCGGCAGAATCTTCTCATCCACGCCCAGGGCAATCAGCATCTGGCGATGCAGAGTATGCACCAGGCGTTCCTGCGGCCCCGGCATCACCCAGCCGAGGGTTTGCATGTCGTAACCGCTGCAGGGGGTCAGCGGACGATAGGACAACTGCTCCTCCAACTCGCCGGGCGACAGCACCCAGCCTGAAGAGAGGCGGAACACGATGAGATTCTTGAACCACATGGCAACCGGGCACCAATTGATTGAGGGGCGCGCAGTATACGGATTGGGCCGCTCCGGGACACCGCGCCTCGACCGACCCGCAAACCGACCGTCAGGTGAACCCTGCACTTTTGTCGACCTGACGCAAAACAGCCGCGGTTTGTGCTGATTCTGTCAAGAACCCCCTAAAGACCCCTGCCCCAGCGCCGCTAACACGGCTAGCAGTCCTCTTGATGAAAGACCGGCAGCAAGCCGGCATGAACAAGGCCAGCAAGATGTTTGTGAGCATGTGGATGACCAAAGATGTGTTGACGGTGACGCCCACGACGCCGTTGACCGACATCGCCAGAACGATGGCCGAGAAGCGCATCCGGCGTATTCCGGTGGTCGATTCAGGCATGCAACTGTTGGGTTTGGTGTCCTCGCATGACGTGCTGCACGCCTTTCCTGCCGATGTAAATCCGTTTGCCTTCAAGGCCGGCGAGCAACCGGACAGCGTGGCGCTGCACATGACCGCCGCCAACGTCATGGTGACCGAGCCGCCGACCACCACGCCGGAAGCACCGATCGAAGCAGCGGCACGCCAGATGCTGGACGCCAAGATCGGTGCCTTGCCGGTCATGCGTCGCGGTGAACTGGTGGGGCTGATCACCGAATCGGATGTTTTTCGCGCCTTCGCCAGCATTTTTGATCCGGGCACGCATGGCGTGCGCATCACCTTCGACAACTCCAGCGGCGAGGATGTCTTCCCGCTGATCGCCGACGTCACGCATCACCATCGGTTGCGGGTGATGAGTTTCGTCTCGCTGCACAAGCACGAACGGCCGCTGTGCGTGGTGCAGGTCACCGGCGCCGAATCCGGCATCGAAGCCATGCTCAACGACATCTGGAAATCGCATCACCAGGTAATCAGCGTGATTCATCTGGAAAAACAAGATCCCGGAGCCTGTTAATCCCGGACCACAAGGTCCGACATATACTGCGGCCCTCGTTCCACAACGACCGGCCGTCATCATGGATTTATTCACTGCAATCGACACCCGCGCCTCGGCCCTCACGCTGAGCGATCCCGCGCCCACGCTCGAGCACTTGCAACGCATCCTGGCAGCAGGGGCGCGCGCGCCCGATCATGGCAAGCTGGCTCCGTGGCGCTTTGTCATCGTCACCGGACCGTCACGTGAAATCCTGGGAAACGCCATGGCCCACGGGCTGTTGGCGCGCGAGCCGCAGGCCTCGGCCGAGCAACTGCAACGCGAACGCGACAAGGTCGTGCGAGCGCCCTGCATCATTGCGGTGGCGGCGTCGATCAAACAGGGCCACAAAGTGCCGGAAATCGAACAGGTGACGGCCGTTGCCGCCGCCACGCAAAACATGTTTCTGGCTGCGCACGCGCTGGGTTATGGCGCGATGTGGAAGACCGGGCCTGCGGCCTACGCTTCACAGGTAAAGGCAGCGCTGGGGCTGCAAGCCGTAGACCACATCGTGGCGCTGCTGTATCTGGGCGCCATCGCCACTCCCGGCAAGGCGCGCGCCGCTGTGCTGGAGGAACGCGTGCAGTGGCTGGTGTAGCAAGTTGAACGAAACACCTGCAAACAGAGACATGACAAGACCGAATTGGATCGGCTTTCAATAGCCATGCTGCTCACAACAGGCTGGCAGCATGGCGTCATCGCCGCTGAGTTTGGCGCAACGCACGCCCATGCGATCCGCCCGCCAGTCGGCCCACTCGGCATCGCCCGCCCCCAGTAAATCGCTCAGCTCCTTGCCGATACCGGCCAGATACGCCTCAGTCACACTGCATTGCCGCGCGATGCGCGCCGCTGCCAGGCAGTGCAGACGCTTGTCGGGAAGTCCAGCGGGTAACTGCGCTCGCACCGCCTGCATGCAGCCGTAGGAAGATGCCGCCGCTCTGGGCTGGACACTGGTGCAGGCCATGAGCATGCCGGTGATCGACAGCAGAACGGCAGCGCGCATCATGTGCGCCAGAAGCGTTCCATCTCGACGAAGGTGAACGATGCCGACCAGGTCAACAGCACGAAACCGGCCAGAGCTTCCGTACCGGTCACAAAGCGCACTGCGCCAGTCGGGATCACATCGCCCAGCCCCAGCGTGGTGAAACACACCGCCGAATAGTAAATGCAGTCGAAAAAGCCGATGGCATGACTGGCCACCAGATTGCCATGGCCTTTACCGGAAATCAGGAAGAAATAACCCAGGCCAAAAATCCAGATCTCCGCCACATGAATCAGCAGAATGGCGAAGATCAGCACCAGAATGTGCCGCCGTGGCCGCAACTTGATGCGTTTCATCCAGCCGGTCAGCCAGTTCAACGCCTCGTAGTGCAGCACCACGCAGGCAACCACCATGGCAATGGTCACCAGCACGACGACCGAACGGCTTTGCAGGGTTTCCAGCGCCTTCACGCCCGGCAATTGTTGAGCATGGATACTTGGAACCCAGGCTAAAGCGGCCAGACACAACCATGCCTTCGTCCCGAGACGCTCCAGCCACCGCTCCTGCCGCATTATGAAACCTCTTGCCGCCAGCAACATGTCTGATCAGTGTATGCCGCAGCAGGTCCGAAGCCCAGCCACGTGACTGGCCGCAGCGTCCCCGTGGGAGTCCGTAGCCGCCATGCAGTCACCGCGTATCTCTTTACTGCGCATTACTCCGTAGCATGCAACGCCAGAAATGAGAGTCAAGCATGCCCCATCCTGTCACCCACCCCAGCAGCCAAGTTTGTTTCGATCCGGAATTGATCCGGCGCTACGAGCGTAACGGCCCGCGCTATACCTCGTATCCCACGGCCGTGGAGTTTCATCCAGCCTGCAATGCCCAGCAGTACGGTCAGGCAGTCGCGCACAGCAACCAATCCAACGGCACGCCGCTGTCGATTTATGTACACATCCCGTTCTGTACCAGCCCGTGTTTCTATTGTGGCTGCAACAAGGTCATCACCCGCGATCGCACCAAGGCTGAAATCTATCTGCGCTATCTGTATCGCGAGATAGCGCTGCAAGCGGCCCTGTTTGATCGTACGCGCGCCGTGGAACAACTGCATTTCGGCGGCGGCACGCCGACCTTCCTGTCTCTGCAACAGATGCAGCACTTGATGACGGAACTGCAAACGCACTTCAATCTGAGCAGCACAGCGGGCAGCCGCGAGTTCTCCATCGAGATCGACCCACGCACGCTGACGCCTGAAACGCTGCCCACATTGGCCGAGCTGGGCTTCAATCGCCTGAGTCTGGGCGTGCAGGATTTCGATCCTGAAGTGCAGGCGGCGGTGAATCGCGTTCAATCGCAGCAGGAAACCCTGCAGGCCATCGACCAGGCGCGCGTCAATGGCTTTGGCTCAGTAAGCGTGGATTTGATTTACGGCCTGCCGCTGCAAACGCGCGAAAAATTTGCCCGCACCCTCGGCACCGTGGTGCAGGCCCGCCCGGACCGCATTGCCGTTTATGGCTATGCGCACATGCCGCGCATGTTCAAGCCGCAGAAACAGATTGTGGAAGCGCAGTTGCCCAGTGCAGCGCAACGCATGGAACTGCTGGGACTGACCATCGAAACGCTGACGGGCGCCGGTTACGTGTACATCGGCATGGATCACTTCGCCCTGCCCGGCGATGAGCTGGTCAAGGCGCAGCAGGCGCGCAGCCTGCATCGCAATTTCCAGGGTTATTCGACGCGTGCGGAATGCGATCTGATCGGTCTGGGCGTCAGCTCCATCGGCAAGGTTGCGGACACCTATGTGCAGAATGCCAAGACGCTGGAGGAATACTATACGGCACTGACTGCCAATCAGTTACCGATCCAGCGCGGCATCGCCATGACGCGCGACGACCGGATTCGGCATGCAGTAATTCAGGAAATCATGTGTCACGGCGAGTTGCGCTTTGCCGAATTGTCAGCCGCGCTGGGTATCGACTTCCAACGCTATTTCGCCGCCGAGCTGCAAGCATTGCACGTACTGGCCAGCGATGACTTGCTGGCGATGGACAACAACGGCCTGCTTGCCACGCCAAAGGGACGATTACTGCTGCGACACATTGCCATGGAGTTCGACGCCTACCTGCACAAGCCTCGCGAGCAAACTTTCTCGAAAGCCATTTGATATCCGTTGTCACGCACGGCAGGTTGCCTTCAAGCTGACAGCATCGCCTCACGGCCAAGAATTCAGATGAATGAATGCTGGCAGACCGCAGGGCGGATTCTGCGCCGAGCGTCGGCAGCAACATCCAGAGAAATAATGCGCGGCGTGAGTTTGTGCTTGTGGATGATCAGCTCACCCACGCTGATGGGCAGATTGAAACGACGCGGACCGGCGCTGCCGGGATTGATATAGATGACGCCATCCCGTCGTTGCACGATGGCGCGATGCGAATGCCCACAAATCACGACGGAAATACCAGCAGGCAATGACTGCAGATCGAGTTGCGCCATGTCATGCAGCACGTAAATAGATGTTGATTCCATCCGTAATTGCAGCACTTCTGGCAACACATTCGCCCAGACGCCCGTATCATTGTTGCCACGCACCGCCGCCACCGGCGCGATACGTTGAAGCGCTGCCAGAATGTCCGGCCTGCCGATGTCGCCGGCATGAATGATCTGGTCGCAACCCCACAGGAACGCAAGCGCTTCTTCGCGAAGCAGATCATGGGTGTCGGAAATCAGGCCAATACGCATTGAGATAGCCAATGGGAAACGCCAGAACTCAGGCAACTATTGAAGAGGTAGCTTAGCCATTCCTGACTGGTTGCTCCACGGGAATTTTGCTTGCATCCCGGCGATGGATGTAGGGTGGATGCGGCATCCACTTTCAGATGCCGGGTGCGGCACCCGGCCTACAATGGGCCCACCTTACGCGTTGGCTATATCCCACAACTCCGTGGTACACGTTAAGCTCCAACCCAAGAAACTAGATAGTTTGGCAAGGTTAAATCACGCTTGCGGAGGGATACGCCAATGGCGCATAGTGACGCCCTGCTTACGATCATCGAATCGCCGCTGTTCAGCAAACTCTGGCCGGATTACTGGACCGAGGACGAACGTGGTGAATTTGCCGCCTTTATCGCCAACCATCCGGATGCGGGCGATGTAATTCCGGGTTCAGGTGGTTGCCGGAAGATTCGCTGGAGTCGGTCAGGCAGTGGTAAACGTGGTGGCGTGCGAGTTATCTAAACCGCCCGCCTGAAGCACGACACCATCGTGTTGCTGGTGATGTATACCAAGAGCGCGCAGGAAACCATTCCGGCGCACATCCTGCGCCCGATTGCAGAGGAGATGGGCCATGCCACGTCGTGAAAAAGAACTGCTCAAGCATGATGCCAAACGCAACATCGGCGAAGAACTGCTGCAGGCCATTCGCGACGTGAAAGCCGGCAAGCATGGCGCCAAGTACAAAGTGCAAGCCAATGATGTGGTGACCGCACGCTTGAAGAGCGGACTCTCACAAACTCAATTCGCAGCGGCACTGAAGATTTCACCGCGCACATTGCAACAATGGGAACAGGGCCGGCGTCAACCTTCCGGTGCCGCAGAAACGCTGCTCAAGATCGTGGCTCGGCATCCGGAAGTATTGAAGGAAGTGATGGCGGCGTGATGCATCTTTAATAGGATGGATACCGCATCCACCCAGAGATACCTGCGAATCTGCGGCCCTGTAATATTTCCGAAGACAGTTAAAGAGAGAAATGCTTATGACGGCCGATGAAAAAAAATCAGGCAAATATTGAGTCGTATCGCCACGAACTAGAAGAAGAACTACGAAACCTACCTAAGCATATTGCGCAACTGCGAAGTCTTTCCGAGAAAGCCAAGGCCTCAAGCGTTCGTGACCCTACCAAAACATCAGCCGCCCCTTCAAATGACTTTGAGCCAATTGATATGGCAGAGGGTGTGCTTGATGCTCTGCATCGCAAGCGTGAGAGATTGACCCAAGTTCTTTCTTCAGAAGAAGCGCTTATTGGAGACTACATGCAATTTGTAGCCGGAATGGTCGTTAATATTTTCAATGAGTTACCCAAAATCGATTGGGATATTAATGAAAGCGATGAATCCAAGGAATACCGAAGAAGTCTTATTGAGATGTTTGAACCTCTGAGCGCACAAGTGAAGGCGTGGAATGACAGTACAATCGGCATGGGACGCCGTATCGGCAAGCCAAATACACTCGAAGAGATTCGCGATAGCGACGGCGAGCTTAAGTGGGCACATCACTATGATGAAAATGGGTTCGAAGACGGATGGATGCATGTTGAACAAGGCGAACAAATGCACATCCTTGACGAAGATGACAATGGATCCCTTCTCTGAAACAAGTATCGGGACCAAGACCAGTCGGGAACCTGCTCGTAACGTTACGCCACTGAGTATATGCTTAACAAAACAGCCCGCCGATTTCTCGACGGGCTATTTCATTTTCAAGACCTCAAGATGCCGGGTTATGCTGGAAATTGCTCCTGCATTTCCCAGCATTTCCACCATCCATGATGGTCACGCGGGGTAACGGTGTGGCTACACCACCATGCTCTTCGCCTCATCCGCATATTCTTCGATCTGGTCGAAGTTCATGTAGCGATAGACCGAAGAGGCATCCTTGTTGATCACGCCCATGTCGGCGTTGTACTCGGCGAGGGTGGGAATACGGCCCAGCTTGGATGCAATCGCCGCCAGTTCCGCGGAACACAGATACACATTGGTGTTCTTGCCCAGACGGTTCGGGAAATTGCGGGTGCTGGTGGACATCACCGTTGCGCCTTCCTTCACCTGTGCCTGATTGCCCATGCACAGACTGCAGCCGGGCATTTCCATGCGTGCGCCGGCGCCACCCAGTGTCGAGTAATGGCCTTCCTTGGTCAGCTCGGCCTGGTCCATGCGCGTGGGCGGCGCCACCCACAGACGGGTGGCGATGTCTTTCTTGCCTTCCAGCAATTTGCTGGCCGCGCGGAAGTGGCCAATGTTGGTCATGCACGAACCGATGAACACTTCGTCGATCTTGGCGCCGGAGACTTCGCTCAGGAACTTGGCATCGTCCGGATCGTTCGGACAGCAGACGATGGGTTCCTTGATGTCGGCCAGATCGATGTCGATCACGGCCGCGTAGTCGGCGTCGGCATCCGGTTGCAGCAGTTCCGGCTTGGCCAGCCAAGCTTCCATTCCCTTGATGCGGCGTTCGATGGTGCGCTTGTCCTGGTAGCCGTTGGCGATCATGTGCTTGAGCAGGACGATGTTCGATTTGATGTACTCGATGATCGGTTCCTTGTTCAGGCGCACGGTGCAACCGGCCGCACTGCGTTCAGCGGACGCATCGCTCAGCTCAAAGGCCTGTTCGACTTTCAGATCCGGCAGACCTTCAATTTCCAGGATGCGGCCGGAGAAGATGTTCTTCTTGCCCTGCTTGGCCACGGTGAGCAAGCCGCTCTTGATGGCATACAGCGGAATCGCATGCACCAGATCGCGCAGCGTGATGCCGGGCTGCATCTTGCCCTTGAAGCGCACCAGCACCGACTCCGGCATATCCAGCGGCATCACGCCCGTAGCGGCAGCAAAGGCCACCAGACCCGAACCGGCCGGGAAGGAAATGCCGATCGGGAAACGCGTATGACTGTCGCCGCCCGTACCCACGGTGTCGGGCAGCAACATGCGATTGAGCCAGGAATGAATCACGCCATCGCCCGGGCGCAGGGAAATACCGCCGCGATTGCTGATGAAGGCCGGCAGTTCACGATGCGTCTTCACATCCACCGGCTTGGGGTAAGCAGCGGTATGACAAAAACTCTGCATGACCAGATCGGCGGAGAAACCCAGGCAGGCCAGGTCTTTCAGCTCGTCGCGGGTCATGGGCCCGGTGGTGTCTTGACTGCCCACCGACGTCATCTTCGGTTCGCAGTAAGTGCCGGGGCGCATGCCCTGACCCTCCGGCAGGCCGCAGGCGCGACCGACCATCTTCTGCGCCAGCGAAAAGCCCTTCTTGGACCCTGCCGGCGGCACTGGCAGACGGAATGCCGTGGAAGCCGACAGCTTCAGGAATTCGCGCGCCCGCGCGGTCAGTGAACGACCGATGATCAGATTGATGCGGCCACCGGCGCGCACTTCATCGAACAGCACCTCGTTCTTGAGCTTGAACTCGACCGTCTTGGCGCCGTTCTTTTCGATCTTGCCGTCGTAGGGATAGATGTCGATGACATCGCCCATCTCGAATTGGGACACATCCACTTCGATGGGCAGAGAGCCCGAGTCTTCCTGGGTGTTGAAGAAAATCGGCGCAATCTTGCCGCCCAGCGTGACGCCGCCGAAACGCTTGTTGGGCACGAAGGGAATGTCTTCGCCAGTGGCCCAGATCACGCTGTTGGTCGCGCTCTTGCGGCTGGAACCGGTACCGACCACGTCGCCCACATAGGCGACCACATGACCTTTCTTCTTCAGGTCTTCGATGAATTTGATCGGGCCGCGCTTGCCGTCTTCTTCCGGCACGAAAGCCGCGCCGGCGCGCGTGTTCTTGAGCATGGCCAGGTAATGCAGCGGAATGTCCGGGCGGCTCCAGGCATCGGGCGCAGGCGACAGGTCGTCGGTGTTGGTTTCGCCCGGCACCTTGAACACGGTGACGGTGATCTTCTTCGCCACTTCAGGACGCGAGGTGAACCACTCGGCATCGGCCCAGCTTTTGATGACTTCCCTGGCATGCGCATTACCGGCTTCGGCTTTATGGGCGACGTCGTGGAAGAAATCGAACATCAGCAGGGTTTTCTTCAAGGCGGTGGCCGCGACGGGAGCCACTTCGGCATCGTCCAGCAAATCAATCAGCGGTTTGACGTTGTAACCACCGACCATGGTGCCCAGCAATTCGGTGGCCTTGGCCTTGCTGATCAGCCCCACCTTGAAATCGCCGTGCGCCACGGCGGCCAGGAACGAGGCCTTGACCTTGGCGGCATCGTCCACGCCCGGCGGCACGCGATGCGTCAGCAGGTCCATCAGGAAAGCCTCTTCGCCAGCGGGCGGGTTCTTGATGAGCTCGATCACCTCGGCGGTCTGCTGCGCGGTGAGCGGCAGGGGCGGAATACCCAGCGCAGCGCGCTCGGCTACATGCTGACGATAAGCTTCTAACATAAGTTCCTCGTGAATCCCGGTGCGCCGACCGCACACCGCAGTGCCATGAACAGTGCTCACCCAAACCGGTGCAGGCGCCCAATGCGGTTGCGGTGAGGCCATGCAGTTTAATGGCTACCCCCCCGTTTCACCAGAGCCGGCCTCGGTCAAATGGCGCACAAAACAGTGCAGCAGCCACCAGCAAAACCCCGTGAAATCCGGCCATGTCAGCAGAATGCACGCCCCGCCGCGAGTGCTGGAACCGGAACGCACACAGAAGACCCCGTGAGGATTCCGGGCGCTGCACGGACGCAAGATAGCCAGCGCAGTTCATTTTGCCAGACACCCTAAAGTTTGCATCGGTTCGCGCGATAACCTCTGCACTGACATCTATCTGTCCGCGCTTTCCACCCATCCGCCGAAACACATTTCTTGCGTGAAATGATGCCGGGCCCTGGACCAGTGCGTCTCGCGGCAGAGCGATGCAGCTCGCAATGAAGCAACACATCACGAAGCGATGCAGTGGCTTCGGTTGAACGGTTCAAGACAATTTTTCGTCATGTAAGATCAGGAGAAAGCCCAATGTCACGTCGTTTCATCATTGCCGCCACCGTAGCCATGGCATGCTCAGGCAGCGCGCTCGCCGATACGCCGATGGTCGCCACGTTGGCCGCGCCAACCATCGCGCAAAAACAGATACTCGGTTCGGTCATCTGGCGCTGCGCAGACACGACCTGCACGAGCACTTCGGCGCCCAAGGATCCAGACGTAGTCGCCTGCCACGAAGTGGCAAGGCGTTTCGGCATCATTGCTGCGTTCACCTCGCAGAATGGCAGCCTTAACGAAGCAGATCTCGAGAAGTGCAACAAGAACATCCAGGCCAAATAAACGGCCGGCATTCCAGCAGGCCGTTGAAAGTCTCATTTTCACCGGCCTGTGTTTGCGAGCAGAAAGTCACGCCTGTTGCGCTGCGACGTTGAAAAAGCCAGAAGGGTCTTTTTTCAAAAACCTGCCAGGAAACGTCGAGGCAGGATTCATTCTTGGATCACCATGGGCAAGCACGAGCCTCAAAGAACGAAGCGGTTTTCTTAGCATGCATGGTCAGAAGTTTTTGCGCCGTTCGGCAGGCGCGGCAGGATGAGTAGATGGTGGCCAAGGCCGGAATCGAACCAGCGACACGCGGATTTTCAGTCCGCTGCTCTACCAACTGAGCTACTTGGCCATCTTGGTCGCGCGGGTCATGGGATGAGCCGGAGGCGCGACAGGGGCGCGTATTAAACCGGCCGGACCGGGGTGAGTCAACCAAAAAGAGGCGGGATAACGCGCTCAGTTACGGCCAGTCAGAGATACTCGTCCTTCAAGCGCACGTAATGCGCGGCCGATTCATGCAATTCAGCGATTTCCTGATCGCTCAGATCACGCACGCGGCGCGCCGGGCTGCCCAGGTACAGGCCGCGTGCAGTGAGCTTCTTGCCGGGGGTGACCACGGCGCCGGCGCCGATGAACACGTGGTCCTCCAGCTCGGCGCCGTCGAGGATGCTGGCGCCCATGCCGATCAGGCAGAAGTTGCCGATTGTGCAGGCATGCAGGATGCAGCCGTGGCCGATGGTGACGTCTTCGCCGATGATGAGCGGGATGCCGTTGGGCATTTCCGTGTAGGGGCTGGTGACATGCAGTACGCTGCCGTCCTGGACATTGGTGCGCGCGCCAATGCGGATGTCGTTGACATCGCCGCGAATCACCGTGGTGGGCCAGACCGATACATCGTCACCCAGCGTCACCCGGCCGATGACCACTGCGCTGGTATCGACAAACACCCGCGCGCCGAGCCGGGGCTGAATATTGCGGAACGGACGAATGCTCATAGATCACTGGCCGGGTAACGATAGAAAGCATGCATTGTGACCAACTTGAACCCGGCGGCTCAAGCCCGTATATCGTGACTGCGCCTTCCTTGAATTCCAAAGTCACTCACCGGATCTCAACTACTCACCATGACCCATACCTTGCTGTCTTTCACCGGCCTGCCACCTTTCAACCATATCCAGGCCAGCGACATCGAACCTGCCATCAGGCAACTGCTGGACGAGCAGCGCGCCCGGTTGGAGCAGATCCTGGCGCAGCCGCAGGCCACCTGGGACAACACCGTGGCGCCGCTGGAACAGATGCAGCACCGGCTATCGCGCATCTGGTCACCGGTGGGTCATTTGAATGGGGTGATGAATTCCGACGAGCTGCGCGCGGCTTACAACGCCTGTCTGCCCTTGCTGAGCGCCTGGCATACCGATCTGGGCCAGAACGAAAAGCTGTATCACGCCTACGAGCAGGTGCGTAACAACGAAGCCAATACACTCAATGCGGCGCAGTTGAAGCTGCTTGACAATGCACTGCGCGATTTTCGCCTGAGCGGCGTGGCGCTGCCAGCCGGCCAGAAGGCGCGTTACAAGACGCTGATGGAGCAACTGACGCAGGTACAGGCCAAATTCGATGAGAATGTGCTGGATGCCACCAACGCCTGGAGCAAAACCATCACGGATCAAACCGAATTGAGCGGCCTGCCCACGCCCATCGTCGAACGCGCCCGCTCGGCTGCGCTGGACAAGCAGCAGGAGGGTTGGCTGTTTACGCTGGATGCACCCAACTACATGGCCGTGCTGCTGCACGCCGACAATGGCAATCTGCGCCGCGAGTTTTATGAAGCCTGGGCGACACGGGCCTCGGACCAGAGCGCCAACACGCAATGGGACAACAGCGCCCTGATCGAACAGATCATGCAATTGCGTCATGAACTGGCTGGTCTGGTGGGCTTCGATAATTACGCCTCCTATTCGCTGGCCACCAAGATGGCCAAGTCGGTCAGCGAAGTCGCCGGATTTCTCAATCAGCTCGCCACCTACAGCAAGGCGCCGGCGCAGCGCGAGATGGACGAACTGACCGCCTTCGCCGGTCGTGAGCTGAACTCTTGGGACGTGAGTTATTACGCCGAGCGCCTGAAGCAGCAGCGTTTCGATCTGTCCGAAGAAGCGTTGCGGCCCTATTTTCCCGCACCGCAGGTACTGCAGGGACTGTTCGCGGTCGCCTCGCGCCTGTATGGCGTACAGATTGTCGAGCGCAATGAGGTGGAGAAATATCACCAGGACGTGCAGTTTTTCGACATCCTGAATGCCGACGGTTCGCGCCGCGGCAGTTTCTATATAGACCTGTACGCACGCCCCAAAAAACGCGGCGGCGCCTGGATGGACGACTGCATCGGCCGCATGCGCATGGCACACGGCAGCTATCTGCCGGTGGCGTACCTGGTGTGCAATTTCATGCCGCCGCTGGCCAATGGCAATGACCACAACCCCTCGTTGCTGACGCATGCCGAAGTGGTGACGCTGTTCCACGAGTTTGGCCACGGCCTGCATCACCTGCTGACGCGCGTCGATTATCCCAGCGTTGCCGGCATCAATGGCGTGCCCTGGGATGCCGTGGAACTGCCCAGCCAGTTCATGGAAAACTTTGCCTGGCAGCCCGAAGTGCTGCCCTTGATTTCCAGACATGTGGACACCGGCGAACCACTGCCTGGCGCCGAGCTGGACAAGCTGCTGGCGTCACGGACCTTTCATGCCGGCATGCACACGGTGCGGCAACTGGAATTCGCCCTGCTGGATCTGCGCCTCCATGCCGAGTACGACCCGGCGCGCGGCGCGCGCGTGCTGGAGACGCTGGCCGAAGTGCGCGAACAGGTGGCCGTGGTCAAACCGCCCGCCTTCAACCGTTTCCCGCACAGCTTCTCGCACATTTTCTCGGGCGGTTACGCGGCGGGTTACTACAGCTATAAGTGGGCCGAGGTGCTGGCGGCCGATGCCTTCGCCGCCTTTGAAGAAAGCGGCGTGTTCAATGCGCAAATCGCGCAACGCTTTGCCGGTTCGATTCTGGAAATCGGCGGCAGCCGTGATGCCATGGATGCCTTTGTAGAATTCCGTGGCCGCAAGCCGCAGATCGAACCGCTGCTGAAGCAACTGGGACTGGCCGCGTGATGCGGGCAGTCGGCCAAAAACAGCCGACCGGATAATCAGAGGCGCACCCCGGCTTCTACGCTTTACACTCTCAGACCGCAGGAGTAGCGTGACCGGACAAATCAATCAGTCTGCATCAGGAGGCATTTATGACTCCCTGGGAAATTCAAGGTCGCGAACTCATCAATTGCAATTGCGCGTACGGCTGTCCCTGTCAGTTCAACGCGCTGCCTACCAAGGGTTACTGCGAAGCAGTCGGCGCGATCACTATTGATAAAGGCCACTACGGCGATGTCTCCCTGGATGGCCTGAGCGTCGGCATGGCAATGAAATGGCCCGGCCCCATCCATGAAGGCAAGGGCCAGTGCCAACCGTTTGTCGATGCCCGAGCCACCGACAAGCAACGTGAAGCATTGCTAAAAATCCTGTCTGGTCAGGATACCGATCCGGGCACAACCATCTTTTCGGTATTCGCCACCACCTACGAGAAGGTTTTCGATCCGATCTTTGCGCCCATCTCTTTCGATGTGGATATCAATACGCGCCAGGGGAAGATCACCGTGGGCAATGCCATGGAAGTCAAAGGTGAACCCATCCGCAACCCGATCACGGGCGCAGAACACCGTGCGCGTATTGAATTGACGCATGGCTTCGAGTACGAAATTGCCGAAGTCGGTTCAGGCACCAGCCGCTCACATGGCAATGTTGCCATCGACCTCAAACAAAGCTACGCGCAGTTCGCGCATCTGCACATGAACAATCATGGATTGATCCGTCATCGAACGGCGGCGTGAGCGTCATTGTTGAGAAGCTGTTGCGGCACGAACGTGCCGCAACAGCAACGGCACTGGCGATGCTGACGGCTCTCGCCTGGTTCTACATCTGGCAGGGAGCGGGCATGGGCATGACAGCGCCGGCCATGACCAGGCTGGCGCTGTTTCCGCATCTGATTGCCGAACCCATGCCCGGCATGACAATGCCACCCATCACCTGGCTGACAGTGGTATTCATGTGGTGGATCATGATGATCGCCATGATGACGCCCAGTGCAGCGCCGCTGGTGCTGCTCTACGGGCGCGTGATGCGTCATGCCGGCAGACCACAACGCACCGCCCCGTATGTTCATACCGCCATTCTGATGACGGGTTATCTCGTCGCCTGGCTGGCATTCTCGATTGCAGCAACCCTGCTGCAATATTCCCTGCAATACGCAGGATTGATTTCGCGGATGATGCTGTGGTCGCAAAGCGCCACGCTCTCCGCCGTGGTATTGGCCGCTGCCGGCCTGTATCAGCTCTCGCCCCTCAAACATGCCTGTCTCAAACATTGCCGTGGCCCGGTTGCGTTCCTCACCGAACACATGCGTCAGGGGCGTCTGGGCGCGCTGCGCATGGGACTGGAACACGGCATCTGGTGCATCGGCTGCTGCTGGATTCTCATGGCGCTGCTGTTCGTAGGCGGCATCATGAACCTCGTCTGGATTGCGCTGATTTCGCTGCTGGTGTCGCTTGAAAAGATCGCGCCGCATGGCGCGATGACCGGACGCATCGCCGGCATCGTATTCATCGTATGGAGTCTGGCGACGCTGGCAATGGCTGGCTGACCGCTGCCAGGGCACGTACCATGCTGAAAACAGCGGTGACGAGATCATGTCCCGATTCTCTTTATCACAAGACTTGTGCGTGTAACCAGGTGACAGCCAAACACTCCGCCGGAAACACCGTCAGCAAGATTTTAATGAGGTCTTTTCCCCGATGCGCATTGCCACCTGGAACGTGAATTCGCTGCGGGTGCGCCTGCCGCAATTGCATGCCTGGCATCAGACCGGTCAGGCCGATGTCATCGCGCTGCAGGAAACCAAGCTCCAGGACAGCGAATTCCCCATTGATGCATTGCAAGCGCTGGACCTTCACGCCGCATTCAGCGGTCAACGTACATACAACGGCGTGGCCATCCTGTCGAAGGCTCCACCTGAGAATGTAGTCGCTGGCATTCCCGGCTTTGCCGACGAACAGAAGCGAGTACTGGCCACCACCATCAATGGCGTGCGCATCATCAATGTGTACGTGCCCAATGGCCAGGCCCTGGACTCCGACAAGTTCCAGTACAAGCTTGGCTGGCTGAATGCGCTCACGGACTATGTGCGCGCCGAACTCATGCAACATGAAAAACTGGTGTTGCTGGGCGATTTCAATATCGCGCCGGAAGATCGCGACGTGCATGACCCGCAGGCCTGGACAGGCTCGGTACATGTCAGCGAACCGGAACGCAGCGCCTTGCGCATCCTGCTGGAACTGGGATTGAGCGATGTATTCCGCAAATTCGAACAGGCTGAAAAAAGCTTCAGCTGGTGGGACTATCGCGCCGCGGGTTTCCGTCGTAACGCAGGCCTGCGCATCGACCTGATTCTGACCAGTCAGCAAATGTCTGAGGCCTGTGCAAGGTGTGTCATCGACAAGGAGCCCCGCAAGCAGGAGCGCCCTTCCGATCACACACCGGTCATTGCCGAATTTGCATAACGGGCAATGCCAAATGTGCGGCGCTTCGCGCATTTGAAATTTACCGCGCAAATTGGCCTGCCTGTTTCCGGTGCGCCGTAGACTTCCTATCGAAGGAGATTAGACTCTTGGCACCTGCAGTGCATTTACCCCTGTCGCTTACCAATGCAATACCGGCGCAATGATTACGACGTTACCAATACCATTCAGGTGAGCTCACCGGATGCTGTGCGCCGTGCCGTGCGCGAGTTGTATGCGCAGACCTGGCCGTATTTTTCCTTTGACCGTCTGGATACGGCCTTCGCCGATTTTGCCCGGCTGTACAAGGGCGAATATCCCGGTTACCACGGCTGCGACACGGTTTATCATGACATGCAGCATTCGCTGGACGGCACGCTGGCCGCTGCGCGTCTGTGCGTTGCTTATGATCGTGCGCAACGCAGCGAACTACGCATCGGCCCGGAACGCGCCATGCTGTGCGTAATTTGCGCGTTGTTCCACGACGCCGGCTACATCCGCGAACTCGACAACACGGCAGTGCGCAATGGCGCGGAACTGACCTTGAGTCATGTATCGCGCGGCGCAGAATTTCTGGCACGCTACCTGCGCGTCATCGACCTGGGCGACTGGATTCCCGTGGCCACGCAGATCATCCACTTCACGGGTTATGAACTGAGTTTCGATCTGATTCATCTGGACAGTGCGCTGGATCGCACCACCGGCCATCTGCTGGGCACCGCAGATCTGATTGCCCAGATGTCGGACCGCTGTTATCTGGAAAAATGCCGCGACCGCCTGTATCCGGAATTCATCCTGGGCGGCATCGCCGTGGCGGAAGACATGGACACGGGGCAGACCAAGGTCAGGTACAGCTCGGGCCTGGACGTGCTGCGCGGCACGCCAGAGTTTGTGCAGTCGATCAGGCGCTCACACCTGGATGGCGAATTCGGCAGCGTCTACCGCCATCTCGAACTGCTGTTCAACGGCCACAACCCGTACATCGAAGCCATCGAATCGCACCTCAGTTATCTGGAAGAGATATTGCGCACCGAGCGCTGGCCGCTGCTGCGGCGCGATCCGCCGTGTTTCGCCTGGGAAAAGAATCCGGTACAGCACATTCGCTCATTGGCGCTGGACCGATTGAAACTCCTGTGGGTCAAGGCCTAGGGCCTGTCGTCAAGGCGCCCACGCTTCTTCCGCCACGCGCTGGCGAATGATGCGCACGCAATCAATGTCGGCTGCGATGTAGGCCGACTTGATGAACTGATCGTACATGGCTTCCTGTGCCGCATCGTCCATGCGCACGCGCTCCAGCCGGTATTCGAAGCGCAATTGCAGCAGCCCGTTGCCCGGTTCCTCGATACTGACGCTCAGCGTACCGACACCGCGATCCTGGGCGGCCTCGGTTTCAATCACGATACGTTGCATCGGTTCCAGTCGCACCCGGTCGCGTACTTTGAAAGAGCCAAAGTCCAGTTCACGCGCCAGCGACCATTCGCCACGGGCAACAATACGCGCCCCGTCCAGATGCTCCATGAATATGCAAGGCTGTTCGGCACGCAACATCAAGCCTCGCCATAGTTGTGCCCGGGTCAACGGTTCGATCAAGAGGCTAAGCGGGTCATTCACCTGGATCAGATGTTCGAACCTCATGGCATCGCCGTTCCGCTACCGTCTGCCATACCGCCAGCCATTACGCTGACCAGCGGCTTCATGAAAAAAGCCTCTTCCGGCATGTAATTGGCAGTCACCCCCTGTCTGGCCAGGGCATCGCGCACCACCGGCCCGACCGCCGCCACCTGCACCCGGGCAAAGGCCGCCTGCAAGGTGGTCGCCTCGCCCACGGCAAACAAGCGACTCACCTGCGCCATGCTGGTGAAAGCGATGATGTCCACTTCACCGGCGGCCATGCGTGCAATCAGGTCACGCACCTGTGCATCGTCAATCGCATCGGCATAGATATAGGGCGCCACTACCAGCGGCTGTGCACCTGCACTGCGCAAATAGTCAATCAACGGCAGATTGGGTTCGGCGCCATACAACTGCACACCGACACGGCATCCTTGCAGGTGCAGCGCTTTGAGCGCTGCAATCACGCCGGCCGTAGTGGGTTCGGTGGCGGCAAGATGCGACTGCAATCCCAGCTCACGCAGCACCCGCGCAGGTTTGGGACCGCGCGTGACGGTTCGCACCTGAGCAAGTCTCTCCAGGAATTGAGCGCGCCAACCGGGTTGATGCTGTTCGATACAGGACAGGATGCGCCGCAGGCCTTCCCCGGTGAGCAGGATCAGGTCGTCACAGCCACCAGACGTGAATATTTCGATCCAGGCCAACACCGGCTGTGGATCGGGCGCATCCTTGATCGACACCAGCGGACATCTCAATACACGGCCGCCACGCCGTTCCAGCAAACCGGCGAATACATCCAGTTGCCGCGCTTCCGGCACGGCAATGACGCGACCACTCAATGACTGTTCCAGCATGAAACCACTCTGACGGATTGCCTGACCGGATCGTAGCCAAAGCAGGGAGACAGGTCACGCAGCAATCGCTTCAGTGCGTATCGCGCAGCTCCAGGGGTGCGTCCTCGTCATCCACGGTATGCAGGACGATGGGCCGGCGCCAGACTCGCTGGATGTATTCCAGCACTTTCCGGCCGCGCTCCACATCCAGACCGCGGCCATCGGTCTGATAGTCATGCTGCAGCTCCAGACTGCCATCCACATGAATGTGCGAGGCGGCGATGGATGGCGCACCGAAGTTGTACTTGGGTGCGAGCAGGGCTTCATGCAAATCACTCAATTTGGCTTCCTTCACTTCAACACGGCCATTGGCTTCGGCATTGAACTTGAACAGATTGAGTTCATCCGCCAGATTTTCATCGAGATAATTACGCACAAAACTGAAATCATCATCCTGCTGCATGATGGCGCGCGCCGCCTCGATGCCATCGCGCTCGATGATTTTCTCCCACATGGTAAAGCCCAGATGATAGGGATTGATGGACAGGGCAATGTGCTGATCCGGCGCATAGGGACGCACCACATCCGAGTGGCATTTGATGGCATCCAGATAAGCTGCCTGCGGCATGAAATCCGCTTCGCGCAGCAGGCGTGCATGCCAGTATGACGCCCACCCTTCATTCATGATCTGCGTGGCAAAGACCGGATAGAAGTAGAACGACTCCTCGCGCACTGCCAGGAAAATATCGCGCTCCCAGCCTTCCAGCTCCGGTGCATATTGCGCGATGAACCACAGCAGATCGCGCTCCGGGTGGGGCGGGATGGGCGCACGCTGTCGTGGAGTTGCCGTGCCTTGAGCCGCCAGCTCCGGATCCAGCGCGGCAAAGCGACGGGCAAATTCGCCATCGCGATGTAACGGCTTGACAGACAGATATTCGGGATAACGTTCACGCCGCAGGCGATGATTGGTATCAATGTGCTGCTCCAGCGCCAGCGCCGCATCCAGCACCACTTCAACACGCTCGGCGCCGTACTCTTCAATGGCGCGTGCAATCTGGCGGGCATGATTCGCTGCATGCTCGACGATATGCTCGCTGATCTGCGATTGCGCACGATGAAACAGCAGATTGTTCCGCGAGAAGTCCGCGTGTCCCAGCACATGTGCTGTCACCAGTACATTCTCAGCCAGACTGTTGTTCTGCGCCAGATAGGCGTGGCCGGGATTACCGGGAAACACCACCTCAAACAGGCGCGAGTTGCCCATCTGATGCTGAATCAACTGATAGATGTAGCGCACGCCGAACGACCAGTGCGGCATGCGCACCGGCAGGCCATATACTGAAATTTCCATCATGAAACTTTGCGGCACAGCCTCAAAATCGACCGGATTGAAACTCAGCCCCAATGAAGTGGCCAGCTTCTCGACTTTCGGCAGGTAATCGCGCCATTCGCCACTCATTAACATCACCTATGCGCTTGCCTGATGCCTGAAGAAATGCCGTACCGCATCCCAGGTGTTTTCCAGCTCTGCGATGGCGAAGCTGCCAACCGGCCGGCCACGCTCGGCAAACTCGCGGAACAGATAACCCACTTCGGTAGCCAGGTTTTGCTGCGTGCCTGACGATACTTCAAGATAACCACAATAATTGCTCAGCGTCGTCAGTTCCTGCATGGCCGATTCAGACGCTTCGCGGTCTGCAGAAAAGTTGTCGCCATCCGAGGCATAGAACAAGTAGATGTTGTAGCGCGCCGGACTGTAACGCTCGGCAATGATTTCACGCACCTTGTTCAAGCCCGTCGATGTCACGGTACCGCCGCTACCGCTGACCTGGAAGAATTCTTCCTCGCTGAACTCCCAGGCTTCGGTGGTATGCGCCACAAACACCGTATCCAGGTGCCGGTACTGGCGTTTCAATCCCTGTGTTGCCCAGAAGAAAAACGTCTTGGCCAGTTTGCGATCGGCATCGGTCATGCTGCCCGACACATCCATGAGAAAAAACACCACGGCCTGTATGGACGGCTGTTGACGCTGATTCAGTTGCCGGAAACGCAGATCATCATCGGTAAAGTTGGGACCGTCGGTTTGAATCGCGCGACGCTTGACCGATTCGCGCAACGAACGGCGACGATCCAGGCGCGAGCGTGCGCCCTTGCGATCCCAGCCCTCGCGCGCCCAATCGGTGGATTCGGACTTGCCCACGCGCGCCTTGAGGTTGGGCAGCTCCATCTCTTCCCACAGCCAATCGACAATGTCGTCAATCTTGAATTCCAGCGTGAATTCGATGCCACCCCCGTCGTTACCACCCTTGCCTTTGCCGGGGGCGCCCTGCGGCGATCTTTCTGCAAGCACATCGCCCGGCCTGGCCTGCCCTTGACCGACACCCTGGCGCTGCGGTTGCTGACTCAGTCGGAAGTGATAATGCTCGAGCATTTTCACCGGCACTTTCACTGTGCGTCCACCACTGCCCATGACATCGGCGCCCGCCACAATCTCAGGCAGATGCTGGCGGACTGCATCACGCACTTTCTCGTTGTGTCGCAACCAGTCCCTGGCGCCGCGCGAGAACAATTCGTACCAGCCATTGATATGGGATCTCGTCAGTGTGGCATCGTGTTCGCTCACCGTAACCTCCTGACCCGGGAATGTCTTACTCCTGAGCCAACAATGTCGTTACATAGTTCAGTGCTTCCTTGGCACTGTGCTCGTCATAGCCATATTCGTTCACCAGTCTTTGTTGCACGGCCGATACTTTCTTGCGCGCCTCGTCATCTGGTCGCGAACTGGAAGTCACCAGTCGCAACACATCGCGACGCTCCTCAAACAGGTATTGTTCGATGGCTTCGTGCATGCGCGCATGACTGTTGAGCGTGAACTTCTCGCCCGCCTTGAAGGCCACCATGGCCTTGCGCACCACTTCCTGACGGAAGGAATGCTTGCCGGAATCGGAAACCTTGATCTTTTCCTCCACCTGCCGCATGAACCGTTCATCCGCCGGACGGACCTCATTGGTGATGGGGTCGGTGACCTCACGGTGATCCAGCGAGGCCTCGACTTCATCCAGATATTTCTCCAGCAATTGCTGCGCCTCTTCTTCAAACGAGGCAAACAATGCGCGATGCACATCTTCCTTGACCCAGCGGTTGTAGAAGTCCTTGCGCGCCAGCACCAGAAAATCGATCCATTGTTTCTTCTGCTTGGCATCCATGCGCGCATCGCTCTCCACCGAATCCTTGAGCGCCAGCAACAACTCCATGCTGGTCAGGCTGCTGGCATCGGTGCGGGTAATTGCATTGGAAATGGCATTGACGATGAAACGCGGACTAACGCCGCCCAGTCCTTCATCAGGCGCTTCGGCACGCAGGCGCTGCGCTTCATTCTCGCCAAACCCTTCGACACTTTCGCCGGCATAGATACGCAGCTTCTTGGCCAGATCCAGACCTTCCTTTTCCGGCTTTTGCAGGCGCGTCAGAATCGAAAACACGGCAGCCAGCTTGAGCACGTGCGGGTCAAGGTGCACATCGCGGAACGCGGGCGCGCCGGAGACCAGTTTCTGATAGATGCGCGACTCGTCCTTATATGAAAGCGCATAAGGCACCTTGATGATGACCATGCGATCCAGCAGTGCCTCATTTTCCTTTTCCTGCAAGAACTTGTGAAACTCGGCCAGATTGGTATGCGCGACGATGGTTTCATCGAGATAGATCAACGGAAAGCGCGATACCTTCACGTTCTTCTCTTGCGTCAGGGTCAGCAGCAGATACAGGAATTCGCGCTTGACCTTGAGAATTTCGATCATTTCCAGCATGCCGCGGCTGGCCGCATAGACGGCGCCCGACCAGGACCAGGCGCGCGGATCACCTTCATCACCCACTTCAGCCACCTTCGACAGATCGACCGAGCCCACCAGATCGGCAATATCAGCCGTGGTGGGATCGTGCGGCGCATATGTCCCTACTCCCATGCGCATGGCTTCGGACAGGAACACACGTTCGACCGGCACACGCAGATAGTCGCCTTCATATTCACGCTGGAGTTTGTCACGCGCCCAGGGACTCAGCTCGCCCGTCAGTTCCACACCATAGGACTCACGGAATTCCGCGCGCAAGCTGGTGGGAATCAGATTGAGCGGTGACTCGTGCATGGGAGAGCCCTTGATGGCGTACACCGCACCCTCATCAGTACGACTGTATTCCTCAAGCCCCCGCTTGAGCAGAATGGCCATGGTCGATTTGCCGCCGGAAGGCGGCCCAAGCAATAACAGCAAACGCCGTCCTACATCAGAACCGGCTGCAGCAGCCTTGAAGTAATCAATCACTCGCGCCAGCGGTTCGTCAATGCCGAACAATTCTCGCTGGAACAATTCACGGGACTTGATGGTTTCATCGGTACTGGCAGCAGATTTGCCGTACCAGCGCAGCATGTCCCAGATGTATTGATGACTGGTTCGCGCCAGCCCACGCGCCGCCTGCGACAGCACGTCATTGAGAAAGTCGCCGAAAGTACCTTCCCAGTGCTTGGCCTTGTGCTGCCTGCCAAAGGCGCTCAGAGACTCAACAAACTTCGACTGGCGGCCAGTCGCGTTGTTACCGATGTCGGACTGCATGGTCACTCCTCCGTCATTGCGAAGCCGTACCCAACCACAACCGCCATCTTGTTGCTTCACCCTTCCCTGGAATCGAAATCAACGTTGATTCACGAATTTATCGCGCGGAATTTACTTGACTTAAGCTTGAGACTACTCCGATCCGGAACCAGTTCCGTGAAACAGTACATGAAAACAACGTGCCAACATGATCACCGACAAGCAACTTTTATCTTGCTGCATGCCAATTGCCAACATCGCGGCACATTTTGCAACAGCATTGCGGCATCGATATACCTGCCAATCAGCGTTTGACTGATGGTTTGCGCCTACCATCATCAAGGAGACGGGAGTGCGCAGCAGATGCATTGCAAAACAGATAAAACGGCACCAGGGTGGCACGAGCGGAAATCATTCACGCATCATTTGGTTGCATGCAACGATGCTGCCTATTTGAATTTGATCAGTACCAGACCAGAACTGGTACAACAGTAGCGGGCAGGCCTTGTCGAGCGAGGCTCAGCTGGCTCTACAATACTTACTACATACGGAAAGTGAAGTGGCGCGCCCGGCGGGATTCGAACCCACGACCTCTGGCTTCGGAGGCCAGCACTCTATCCAGCTGAGCTACGGGCGCGTAATAGAGGGCGCGCAGTCTAAACCGTCATGGGCAATGGCCCAAGAGGATTTACATACCGTGATGAACCAGCTCACCCAAGGTGTAAACCCAGGCACTTAATCCGGGAGTTTCGGCCTGACGCTGTCACGGCTATACTTGCGCGCTGTTTCAGGCTTGTAATTCGGAGTCGGTGTGAGCGGACCTTCCCACGATAAGCATTTTTTCGACACCTTTATGCTGGTTCTCGGCATTCTGGTAGCCATTGCCTTCGGCCTGTATTTCGGGGCCAGCGCCATCTCCTCCCACACTCAGGAGGTTCAGGTACTGGAAGACCCCTTGCTGCAAGCCAGCGTGGCCGAACGCATCCGGCCGGTGGGCAAGGTGGCCATTTCCGGCGAAGACAACTCCGCTGTTGAGGAAAAAGCTGAAGCGCCGGTAGCCTTGAAGGACATACCAGGCGACGAGGTTTACAACACCACCTGTGTTGCCTGCCACGGTTCCGGCTTGGCCGGCGCCCCCAAGTTTGGCGACAAAGCCGCCTGGGGACCGCGCATTGCCCAAGGCAGCGATACGCTGCACCAGCACGCGCTGCAAGGCTTTACCGGCAAAGCGGGCGTCATGCCGCCCAAAGGCGGGATGACTTCGGTCACCGATACTTCAATCATCGCCGCAGTGGACTACATGGTCAGCAAGTCCAAGTAACCCTGCCGTTTATTTCCAGCAAAAAGCCCGGTTTCAGGCATCTGAAACCGGGCTTTTTTGCTCATCGCTGCCTTTAACTACGGCTCAAGCCGAACTGCCCCGATCCAGTCTGCGCAAAGCAATGGCTTCACTGACATGCGTCGGACTGATCCGCTCGACTCCTTCCAGATCGGCAATGCTGCGCGCAACCTTGAGAATCCGGTGATAGGCGCGCGCCGATAACGAAAACTTCTGCATTGCCCGCGATAACAAGTTTTGTGCTGCAGCCTCCGGCAGGCAGCAACGTTCCACTTCGGCAGCCGACAGCCGTGCATTGCATTTGCCCTGGCGCTGCCATTGCACTCGCCGTGCCTGCAACACTCGCAATGCCACCTGTTCGCTGGTTTCCATCGGCTCTGGGGGTTGCTGCAATAACTGGGCTGTAATCTGCGGCACTTCTACATGCATATCGAGCCGATCCAGCAGAGGACCGGAAATGCGCATGCGATATCGCTGGATCTGTTCGGCAGTGCACCGGCACTTGCCAGCCGCCTCCCCCAGATAACCACAGGGACAGGGATTCATCGCGGCAATCAATTGAAACCGGGCTGGAAATTCCGCCTGTCGGGCAGCGCGTGAAATGCTGATGACGCCGCTTTCCAGGGGTTCACGCAGCACCTCCAGCACACGACGATCAAATTCGGGGAGCTCATCCAGAAACAACACGCCATTGTGCGCCAGGGAAATCTCGCCCGGACGCGGCTGCGAACCGCCGCCCACCAGCGCCACTGCCGATGCGGTGTGATGCGGCGCGCGGAACGGCCGCACCCGCCATTGCGCCAGATCAATGCCGCGACCGATCAGTGAACGGATCGCCGCTGTCTCCAGCGCTTCCGTATCATTCAGCGCCGGCAAGACACCAGGCAATCGCTGCGCCAACATGCTTTTACCAGTGCCCGGTGGTCCCATGAACAGCAGGCTGTGCTCACCCGCCGCAGCCACCTCCAGAGCGCGCTTGGCCTGAGCCTGTCCACGCACTTCGCTCAAATCCGGCACTTGCGGCAGGGTCCCGGGCTCCGCAAAGGGTGCGCCGAAAGGCAATTGCCGCGCACCATTCAGATGGGAGCACACCTGCAACAGATGAGTGGCGGCAATCGACTGGCAGCCGGCAATCAAACGTGTTTCTGCGCTATTGGCATCAGGCACGATCACCACATGCCGCATGCGCGTTGCAGCCAGCGCGGCGATCAGTGCGCCACTGATGGGGCGCAGTTCTCCGCTGAGTGACAACTCGCCATAGAGCTCGCAATCGCGTGACAAACCAGCCACCAATTGACCGGAAGCCACCAGAATGCCAATTGCTATCGGCAAATCGAAACGCCCGCCCTCCTTGGGCAGATCGGCCGGCGCCAGGTTGACCGTGATACGTCCGGGAGGCAGTTCGAAATTGCAATTCAGCAGCGCCGCCCGCACCCGATCCTTGCTTTCTTTCACCACGGCTTCGGGCAAACCCACAATGGTGAACGATGGCAACCCGCTGCCGATATCCACTTCCACACTGACCTGCGGCGCGTCCATGCCGAACTGGGCACGACTGAGAATGGTGGCAATGGTCATCTCGGACTTCCTTGTCTTGGAGGAAAAAATCTAGCGACTTTACTGTTCTAGTTGCACCAGCCGCTGCTCCAAGGCTTGCAGTTTTTCGCGGGTACGCTGCAATACGCCTGCCTGTACGTCGAATTCGCGGCGCGTCACCAGATCCATGCGGGCCAACGTCGACTGCAGCACGGCCTTGAAATTCTGTTCGACATCGCGTTGCAAGGCAGTCACGCCCTCCGGCAGCGAGGCCGACAGTTTGCGGGCCAATTCGGTCACCCTCTCATCAATCGTGCGCGCATCCATCTGAAGCAGCTCCCACAACAACGGCCTTAATTAAAGGTGACTGTACGGGGCTGATGCTCCTGGCTCAAGTCCATATCCATCACTTCACCGAAGCATAGTCCAGCAGTTCTTGCGCCACAGTGAGGCGATCTGGCGAACCTTTAATTTGTCATTCCGGCGCAATGCACCAAATTTGTACAAAATAAAGCGCAATCCGCCCCAGAATTGTGCAAAACAGAACTCAGTGTCGATCCCAATCCCCAATTTTTGTGGATCGGAAAGCCCAGCGTACGTGGCACAGAAGATGCAAATGTTCTCGTCCAAGGCTCAGCGCCAAAGGGCGAGAGCTTGGATCGCAAGTTCCTCATCACGATAAACAAGGAATGCACTCACGATGAAGCTGATCACCGCCATCATCAAGCCGTTCAAGCTCGATGACGTTCGCCAGGCCGTGGCGGACATTGGCGTTCAAGGCATCACCGTAACGGAAGTACAGGGATTTGGCCGCCAACGCGGCCATACCGAGGTGTATCGCGGTGCGGAGTATCGGGTGGATTTCCTGCCCAAGACCAAAATCGAACTCGCCGTAGACGATTCGATTACGGAACAGGTAGTGGAAGCCATCACCAACGTCGCCCGGACGGGAAAGATCGGCGATGGCAAGGTGTTCGTTATCGACCTCCAACAAGCGGTGCGAATCCGCACGGGCGAGGCGGGTATCGACGCTGTGTGACGTCGGGAACAGGCGATCCTGGCCATTTTGGTATCGGAACGAAATGATTGAAACAACAGGCGATAGGCAAACCGTTTTGCAGCAATACTCATCCCGCAGGAGAACGACAGTGAAAAAACCTCTGGCACTTAGAAGGGTGCTGACTCCCTTGTGGAGCGCCGCACTCATCGCGTTGGCGATGCTGGGCACCGACCTGGCTTTCGCTCAGGAAACCCCTCCTCCTGACGCTGCAGCAGTCAGTGCGGAAGCGCCAGCCGCCGCACCTGCTGACGCGGCACCTGCAGAAGCCGAAGCGGCGCCTGCACCCAGCTTTGATAAAGGCGACATGGCCTGGATGATGACCGCCACCGCCTTTGTACTGTTCATGACAGTGCCAGGTCTGGCGCTGTTCTATACAGGCATGGTCCGTACCAAGAACTCACTGTCCACCGTAATGCAGAGTTTCGCTATTTTCTGTGTCATCGGCGTGTTGTGGATTGTGTACGGCTATAGCGCCGCATTCACAGGCAATAATCCATTCTTCGGCACTCTGGACAAACTGTTCATGAGCGGCGTTGATCTGAACACGGCCGGCGCCACCTTCAGCAAGGGTGTGTACATCCCCGACATGGTGTTCTGCGTATTCCAGTTGACCTTCGCCGCCATTACGGTGGCACTGATCTGCGGTGGCTACGCCGAACGCTTCAAGTTCTCTGCCATGCTGATTTTCAGCGTCTTGTGGTTCACCTTTGCCTATATTCCCATGGCACACATGGTCTGGTACTGGGATGGCCCGGATGCCTATCCCACGGGTGATGCCGATGCAGCCGCGACCGCGCTTGGCCATGCAGGCTTCCTGTTCCAGAAGGGCGCTATTGACTTCGCTGGCGGCACCGTGGTGCACATCAATGCGGGCATTGCCGCTCTGGTCTGCGCGCTGGTGCTTGGACCGCGCAAGAACTACGGCAAGATTTCAATGGCGCCACACAGCCTGATGATGTCGGCAATTGGTACCGGCATGTTGTGGATGGGTTGGTTTGGATTCAACGCCGGATCAGCGCTGGAAGCAGGCGCTACTGCAGGTCTGGCATTCTTCAATACCCTGTTTGGCACTGCTGTAGCAGGTACGGCATGGATGCTTACCGAATGGATCGTCAAGGGCAGGCCCAGTCTGCTCGGTGTATGTTCCGGCATCGTGGCCGGTCTGGTCGCCGTTACCCCTGCCTGTGGTTGGGTGGGCCCGATGGGCGCATTCGTGATCTGTGCGGTGGCAGGTGTACTGTGCTTCTTCGCAGCGACCAAGCTCAAGCACATGCTGGGTTACGACGATGCGCTGGACGCCTTTGGCGTGCATTGCATTGGCGGCATCATTGGTGCGATCGGCACCGGTATTTTTGTCAACCCGGCCCTGGGTGGCACCGGTGTATGGGATTACACCGCCGATGCCGTAGCGCCTTATGACTTCGGTGCGCAAATGAGTGCGCAGTTCTGGGCAGTTGGCACCGCACTGGTCTGGTCTGGTGTGGTCGCCTTGGTCGTCATGCTGGCTCTGAAGTACACCATCGGTGTGCGCGCCAGCGATGAAGATCAGGAAGAAGGTCTGGATCTGGCCGATCACGGCGAAAAGGCCTACAACATGTAGGACCGCCGGATTCCAGTCGAGACGACTGGAATTCAAGTCAAGCAAACGGGCGCCAGGAGGCGCCCGTTTTTATTTGCAACTTGCATCAACCCCTCGTCCCTACCAAGGCCCAGTTTGTGAAGCCGGTCAATGCATGAATCGTGTGGTTTGCCAGAATTGCCGCCGGAATGTTTTCTGTGACAGAGTTCACCCGCCGGCCGACCCGGCCTCTGTCGGTTGCACAGGAGATCTCATGTCACGTCTTACCGCTGTCCTTGCCCTGAGCATAATCGCCGTTTCCGTCAGCCAAGCCGACGTTTACCGGTTTGTCGACAGCAAGGGGCAGGTGCAATACACCGACCGTCCGGAAACCCTGCCGGCAGAACTGCTGGCCAGGATCAAATCCCAACGCACCGACAACTCCGCACTGGCAGATCGTGTCGCTGCGGATCTGAAAGCGCGTGATGCCGCCGCCAAATCCCAGGAAGCCGCCAATAAAGCGGCCGCTGACAAACAAAAAGCCGAACAACTGACTGCTGCCGACAAGGCCAATCGCTGTACTCAGGCGCGCGGCCGTTACGAAAGCGTCACCACCACGGATCGGGTGTATTCACTGGACGCCAAGGGCGAGCGGGTCTACATGGACAGTCAGCAACTGGACAAGGCACGTGCAACCGCCAAGGAACAAGTGGACATGTGGTGTAACTAGGGTCTGTTGACCGTCAACAGGCAGCTCAAGCTACACTCGGTGGCGGCGACTGGCCGCCACATTCGTTTCAAGAACATGAAAACCGGATTTATTGGACTGGGCGCGATGGGTGTGGGTATGGCCCGCAACCTCCATCAGCATGGCTTGCTTGCCGGTGTCTGGAATCGCCATGCCGACAAGGCGCGCTCACTGGCTGGCGAACTGGGCTGTTTCGCAGCAACCGCGCCGGCCGAGCTGGCCGATCAATGTGACTCACTGGTGATCTGCGTATCCGCAGACCAGGATCTGCTGCAGGTCATTGATCACCTGACACCCGCATTGCGTCCCGGCACCCTGCTCATCGACTGCTCCACTGTCAGCGCGGCGACAGCACGGCAATGCGCACGGCAATTGAACGAACGTCAGTGCGATTTTGTCGATGCGCCGGTCAGCGGCGGCGTGGAAGGCGCCCGACTGGGCACGCTGGCCATCATGGCAGGCGGCACAGACGCTGCTTTCGCACGCGCGCAACCCATTCTGCAGGCCATGGGCCAAACCATCACTCATTTCGGCGACAGTGGCTGCGGGCAGGCGGCCAAAGCCGCCAACCAGATTCTATGTGCAGGCGCGATCCAAGCGGCTGCCGAAGCCATGGCCTTTGCCAAAGCCGAAGGGCTGCCGCTGGACAAGCTGGTGGCCACGCTCAGTCAGGGGGCGGGCGCCAGTTGGTATTTCACTCACCGCGCGCCCAACATGATGAATGGCAATTACGATGGCGGCTTCCGCGTGCGCCTGCATGAAAAGGATCTGAAGATCTGCCGCGACATGGCACGGCAACATGGCGCACAGCTGCCCCTGATCGAGATGACCCTGATTCAATATCGTCGTTTGATCGAACAAGGCCACGGCGAGGAAGACATCTCCGCCTTGTTTCGCCTGAAGACCGCACTCTTCAACTCATCGACATGAGCAGCACCGCGCCAGCGCGTAGTCACAGCAGCTTCCATCTGCCGGATTTTTGCGCAGGCGGCACCACGCTGGCCGTGGTGCTGATTGTTGAACTGGTGGCGCTGATACTGACTACTGCACGCCAGCCATTTCATCAGAATTTCTGGGTGGACCTGGCCAGCACCTCACTGTTCCTGCTGTGGCAAGGCCTGATCAGCGCCGCGGTACTGTGTCGGGCTCGTCCATACCTCAAACAGCTTGCGGCCCGGCATGCCTATGCGCTGTCGCTGTCGCTGATGCTGGCGGCGGCATTGCTGGTGGCCGAAGCGGTTTATCAACTGGGCGATCGCTTCGGCCTGGGGCTTGGCACCCTGTCCGATGTGTTTCCGAACAATCATGCCCAGTTTCTGCTGCGCACCTACGCCATCGCCTTCATCGTCAGTTGTCTGGCGCTGCGATACTTCCACGTTTCCGCAGAATGGCGCCATAGCGTGGAGCTGGAAGCGCAGGCGCGCATTCGTGCGTTGCAGGCGCGCATCCGGCCGCACTTCCTGTTCAACAGCATGAACACCATCGCCTCGCTGACCCGCTCCGACCCGGAACGCGCCGAAGAGGCCGTCGAGGATCTGGCCGATCTGTTTCGCGCCAACCTGAGCGAAGCACGCAGCTGGATTCCGCTCAAGGAAGAACTGGAGATCGCTCGCATCTACCAACGCATCGAACAACTGCGTCTCGGCGAGCGCCTGGCCGTGAAGTGGCAGATCGCCGAGCTGCCGATGCGCGCGTTGGTGCCCAGCCTGCTGGTGCAACCGCTGCTGGAAAATGCCGTCTACCACGGCATCGAGTCGCTGCCGGAAGGCGGCAGCATTGTCGTTGCCGGCCACTGCGACGGCGAGCGCATCGAACTGTCAGTCAGCAATCCGACACCGACAGACGTGATCTTGAAGCACAACGGTCATGGCATTGCGCTCGATAATATCCAGCAGCGTCTGGAACTCGCCTGGCCCGGCAAGGCGCAGGTGGATCTGCAGCAGGAACCCGGGCTGTATCGGGTCGTGCTGCGTTTTCCCTATCAAGATCGCATCGAGAATTGAGGCATGCGCGTACTGATCGTGGATGATGAAGCGCCGGCACGTGAACGACTCAAGCGATTGCTGGCCGAACTGGACGATTGCGAGCTGAGCGGCGAAGCCGGCAATGGCCAGGAGGCGCTCACGCTGTGTCAACAACAGCAACCTGATGTACTGCTGCTGGATGTGCGCATGCCCGGCCTATCCGGTATCGATGTCGCGCAACATCTGAATGCCCTGGCAGAACCACCTGCGGTGATCTTCACCACCGCCTACGATGAATATGCGCTGGATGCCTTTGAGACTGAAGCCATCGGCTACCTGCTCAAACCGGTACGCAAGGAAAAACTGGCGCGAGCGCTACGCCATGCAGCGCGACTGTCCAGCAACCGCATTCAGCACCTGAAGCAGAAAACCGGTGCCGACATGCATCGCGAACATATCTGCGCGCGTCTGGGCGAGCAGTTGCGTCTGATTCCGGTCAGCGAAATTCGCTACTTCATCGCCGAACAGAAATACATCACGGTGCATCACAACAAGGGCACGGACCTGATCGACGAATCGCTCAAGGACCTGAGCGTCGAGTTCAATGACGATTTCATTCGCATCCATCGCAATGCACTGGTGGCAGTACGCGCCATCGCCAGCATCGAACGCGATGCTGAAGGACAATACAAGGCGCTGCTGCGCGACAGCGACGTCACCCTGCAAATCAGCAGACGGCACAGTTCCACGGTATTACGCCGTCTGCGCGGCGGAACCGATACGGATTAGGGTCATCACAGCAGGCGCTGACAGGCCTGAGGGGTTATTTGCGCTTCAATGCCTGATAAGCCCGCCGCGCAGTGGCCAGCGTTATCAGACCACGACTCAGCATCGACCACCATCTGGAACGCCTGGCCGTGAACAGCAAGGCCAGCCCACCTGCCAGCATCGCGGGCCTGGCCAATATATTACGTATTGCGCCCAGCGCTGTATCCGTTTTCTGTACACGCCGCTCGATGCCTGCCACCTGTTCAGCCAGCGCCATGCGTTGCAGCTCGCAGAGAGCCTGCAACTCGGCGCGGCGTGAACTGGACTGCAACTCGCCGCTCACAGACCGCCCCTGACACGTTCATCGAGACGCTGCCGGTCACGCGTCAGTTCCGTCAGCGTGGCATCCAGCATGCGCGGATTGTCATGCAGTTTGCTGCGCAGGAACAACGCAGCAAGCAGCGCAATGGTAAAAAACACCACGGTCACCAGCACTGCCGCCAACACACGATGCGTATCCCAGAAGGCAAAGATCACCACCAGTGCGGCCAGAAACAAGCCAATACCGGCGGCAAACAAGGCAATGAATCCCCACAGCAGCAAGGCGGCGGCACGCTGGATTTCTTCCTGCAACTCGGTGGTCAGCAATTCGATGCGGGTCTGCGCCATCGCCACCAGCGTGGCCAGCAATTGGGTCAGCGATTGCAGCAAACCGCCAATGGGCCCACTGGCTGCTGCATTGGGCATTCCGCTGGCCGGCTTTGAATCTTGCATGAAACCGGCCTGCTCAATCACGCCGCTGCAGCAACAGGCCGATCAGCAGCCCCACACCCGCCGCAATACCAATCGATTGCCAGGGATTCTTCTTGACGTAGCCTGCCGTGGCTTCGGCAGCATCACGCGCGCCCTGCACTACCTCATCCTGCACATCGGCCAGGCGCGACTTGGCCTGTTGCAGCGATTCTTCGGCACGGGCGCGCACGGCTTCAATACGCTCACCGGTCTGGTTTGCGGTGGCATGCAGCAAGGCTTCGGCATCGCGCACCACGGCTTGCAGATTTTCAAACAATTTGGCGGTGGTCATGGAATCAGACATGGGTCCTCGCTTGCGCGTGCCTGAACACGGCGGTAGTTCATTCAACACCCGATGCGCTGAACAGCATGGGGGCGAACCGATGGTATGCCGCCAGTAACCATGCAGCAAGCTCGGGTTCCCGCAAAGCAGCATGCCCAATGCGTAACTTGACGTTAGCCGTTACCATGCGCACCTCATTCCACGGAGGCGGCGCCCGACCATGGCACAACGACCGCAATCAGCCCTCAGCACCAACCGCTTTTATGCCCGCGTATTTGCGTTGAGCACCGCGCTGCTGATCGGCCTGGCCTGCTATCGCATCGTCACGCCATTTCTCGGCCCGTTGCTGTGGGCGATCTTCTTTGCCTTTCTGCTGGGCCCCACCCATGTGCGCCTGACGCGCAAATTGCGCAATCGCGGCGATCATTCCGCCCTGTTGCTCACCGGCCTGGCGCTAGTGGCTCTACTGGGTCCGCTGGCGGCTTTTGGTGGCGCATTCGTGCATCAGGCCAGCAACCTGCTGCAATACCTGCAGGGCCTGATCGGCAGCGAAGCACGCAATGATTTGCAACAACTGTCGCAACACCCGTTACTGCAAAACCTGTTGCAATGGCTGAACCAGAATCTGGGAATCAGCGCCGTACAGATGCGCGGCTGGCTGGGCGAGGCCACTGGTGCTTTGCTGCAGTTGCTGGCCAATCTCAGCGGCCAATTATTCCTGGGCGCGCTGGGCACCGCAGCCGGTTTGTTTCTGACCCTCTTTTTCATGTTTTTCTTCATCCGTGATGGCGGACAGATGCTGCGCATTACCCGTGAGCTGATTCCCATGCCTGCCGCCAAACGTCAGGCGCTATATGAGCATCTGGCCGCCGTAACCCGCGCCGTGATGATCGGCACCGGGCTGACGGCGCTTATTCAGGGGACGCTGGTCGGCCTCGCCTTCCTGATCGTGCAGCTCCCCTCGCCACTGGTATTCGGCGTGCTGGCAGCGCTGCTGGCGTTGCTGCCATTCGGCGGTACCGCCATCGTGTGGCTGCCCGCTGCCGTCATACTGGCAGCGCAGGACCGTTGGGTGGCCGCCACCTTTATGCTGGTCTGGGGTGCGTTGCTGGTGTCAATGATTGATAATTTTCTGAAGCCGTTATTGATTTCCGGTCGCGCCGAAGTCGCCACCCTCACGATATTCATCGGTGTATTGGGCGGCGTCACTGCCTTCGGCGCGATTGGCCTGTTTCTGGGACCGGTAGTGCTGGCGCTGGCCATCGCGCTGATTCAATTCGCACTGGAAACCAAACGGGAAGCAGAACAACTGCATTCCACTTCACCGGACCCTTGATCATGACTACATTGCGCATCGCCACGCGCGAGAGCCGCCTGGCCCTGTGGCAGGCCGAACATGTCGCCGCCCTGCTGCGTCAGGCCCATCCCGGACTGGAAGTAGTGCTGGTGCCCATGACCACCACGGGCGATCAGGTGCTGGATCGCACCCTGGCGCAAGTCGGCGGCAAGGGATTGTTCGTGAAGGAACTGGAACTGGCGCTGCTGGAACATCGCGCCGACATTGCCGTGCATTCCATGAAGGACGTGCCCAGCGTCCTGCCTGAGCCGCTCATGCTGACCTGCATGCTGGAACGCGCCGATCCACGCGATGCCTTTGTCTCGAACACGTACAAACACTTTGCGGAATTGCCTCAGGGCGCACACCTGGGCACGGCCAGCCTGCGTCGCCAGAGTCAATTGCTGGCCTGTCGTCCGGATCTGTGCGTGTCGCCGGTACGCGGCAATGTCGAAACCCGTTTGCGCAAGCTCGACGAAGGCCAGTATGACGCCATCGTGCTGGCCAGCGCCGGGCTCACTCGCCTGGGACTGGCGGCACGCATCACCGAATATCTGGACGTGGAGCGTTCGGTGCCAGCCGCCGGTCAGGGCGTAGTCGGCATCGAATGCCGTCGCAACGACGCCCGCGCGCAAGCACTGTGTGCAACCCTCAATCATCGCGATGCCGAACATTGCGTGCGCGCCGAGCGCGCCTTCGCCACTCACCTGGAGGGCAGTTGCCAGGCGCCGATTGCCGGCTTCGCCACGGTGCAGGGTGAACAACTGCAACTCACTGGTCTGGTGGCTGCACCCAATGGCGCGCAAGTCATCCGCCAGCAGATCAGTGGGGCGCGCCAGCAAGGCGAACAACTCGGGGTGCAACTGGCTGAACAGGTACTGGCGCTGGGTGCAGATAAACTGCTCGCCGCCCTGCGGCACGCATGATCCCACTACTGATTCCGCCGCTGACCGGCCTGCAGGTGCTGGTTACCCGCCCTGCCTTGCAGGCAGAAGGGCTGTGCCAGCGCATCGTCAATCTGGGCGGATCGGCGGTCCGTCTGCCGGCGTTGACCATCCAGGCCATGGCTATCGTGCCGCCTGCCGCCAGCTATGATCTGCTGATCTTCATCAGCAGCAATGCGGTCCAACATGGACAGGCATTGCTGCTGACCCAACCACAGGCGCGCATTGCCGCCGTAGGTCCCAGCACTGCGCATGCCTTGCAGACGCTGGGGCATGCAGTTGATGTCGCACCGGAAGAACAGGCGGCCAACAGCGAAGCCCTGCTGGCGCATCCACTGCTGCAAACGCCGCCTGCACGGGTGTTGATCGTGCGCGGTGCGGGTGGCCGCGAACTGCTGCGCGACACGCTTAGTGCGCGCGGCAGTCAGGTAGATGTCGCTGAAGTCTATGCACGCGTTGTTGCCGATCCCGATCCCGGACAATATCAAGCCGTAAAAACAGGATTGCTGTCCGGCGAGATCGACATCATCAGCGTCACCAGCATCGACATTCTGCAGGCACTGGATGCCATGCTGGATGCCGAAGCCAGAACGCTGGCGCATGCCTGTGTCCTGCTGACCGGCAGCGCGCGCATCGCCGCCGCCGCGCGGCAATCAAACTGGCACGGCGAATACATCATTGCCGGCAGTCCGGAAGATGCGGCGCTGATGAGTGCACTGACGCGCTGGCACACCCGCGCCCGCAGCGAACTGTTACGCTAGCCCCGATAGTTCCACCGACTTAAGATGGTCATACGGTTACAAGCAATACTCGCATGGCGCATTCCAACACACCCACTTCTTCAGCCCGGGGCACCAGCCGCAGCGCACTGATCATTGTCGGCGTGCTGGCGCTCATGGGACTCGCGTATTCCATCGCCCGCGTCGACATCCTGCGGGCGCGCATCGTCACCTTGCAGATCAGCATGGAAACGCTGCAAGACAGCAACAGCGCGCTGCGCTCCCGGCTTGACGAATTACACACCAACAGCGAAAAAATCGACAGCCAGCTGCTGCGGCTGCAAACCGATCTGGGCACCCTCAGCAGCAACTTCGGGGAATTGCGCAATCACGCCGAACAGGCGCAGCGTCATTCGACGCGCAGCGAAGCCCTGTACCTGCTGCGTCTGGCCAACGATCAGTTGCGTCTGGCGCATGACGTGAACAACGCCAGCGATACCCTGACTGCGGCTGAACTGCTGTTGCGCGATACCGGCGATGCGCGGATCGACGCCATTCACCGGCAGGTGCGCACTGCGCTCGAACAGTTGCAGGCGCTGCCGCGCAGTGAAACCAGCACGCTTGAGCAGCAACTGAGCGTCGCAGAACAGCAGGCAAGCACCCTGAAACTGGCAGGCATTGCACTCGACCCATCCGGTACCGACAACAGCATGCTGTCCGAAACCGGCATCGAGCGCGCATGGATACTGCTCAGGCGCAGCATCAGCAGCCTGTTCACGATCCGGAAGTCCGGCGGCGCCAACAGTGCGCTGCTCGACAGCGATGAACAAACCCTGCGACGGCGTCATCTGCAATTGTTGTTGCTGAATGCCCGACTGGCCATTTTTGTCCACGACCAGAACAGCTATGTCGCCGCGGTACAGGCAGCGCGCGACTGGCTGGACAGGACATTCGACATGACCGATGCGGCGGTCAGCAAACTGCATGCGCAGCTTGCACAAATGACACAGATCAACATCGCTCCGGCGATACTTGATCTGTCACCCAGCATCGAAGCACTGACGCGCTACCTGCCCGGCGCAAGTGCAGTCACGCCATGAAGCGCGGCATCTATCTGGCGCTGGCCTTGCTCGTGGGTGGTCTGCTGGCCAGCCTGCTCCTCAATGATCCAGGCCGCGTGGTGCTGAGCCTGCGCGGCTATGTCGTCGAAATGTCATTGCCTGTGGCGGTGCTGTTGCTGTTGGCCGGTTATGCCGCCGTGCGTCTGGGTCTGCGGTTGATACGTGCGCCACGTCGCAGTGCCGCCGAACGCGCCGCACGACAGCGCGAACGCAGCCAGCAGCAACTGGCGCAGGGCCTCATTGAACTGTCGGCGGGCGACTGGGTTGGCGCCGAACAGACCCTGACGCGTTCGGCTTTCGGCGCCAGTCAGCCCCTGGTGCACTATCTGGCGGCGGCGCGTGCCGCAGAATTGCAGGGCGCGGCGGCACGCCGCGATGAATGGCTCGCCAAGGCACTGGATGTCGCCCCCGAACAGCGTGCCGCCATCCATATCACCCAGGCGGAAATGCTGTTGCGGCACAACCAGTTGGGCGCGGCGCTCACCACGCTTGAACAACTGGACGCCAGCGGTCATCAGAATGCACGTGGTCTCAGCTTGCTGGCGCGCATCTATCGGCAACAGGGCGACTGGCAGAAACTCAAGCTGCTGGAGCCGCGTTTACGCAGCGCGGCAGGCATACAAACCGCTGCCGTCGATGAGATCCTGGCGCAGGTGCATCTCGACATGCTCAAGGCTGCCGGTACCGCAGGCGATCAGGAACAACTGGAACACGCCTGGCGCGAAGTGCCCAAATCGATGAGCAAACGTCCCGATGTGATCGTCAGCTATGCGCGCGCGGCCATCGCCTGCAATGCACACGCACAGGCCGAGAAAGCGCTGCGCGAGCTGCTCAACGAACAATGGGATGAAGCAGCGGTATTGGCCTATGGCGAACTGGCGCAGTGCGATCCCGGTGTGGCTGAGCCGCTGAGCCTGCTGCATACCGTGGAAAAGTGGCTCAATGACCGGCCGCAGGATCCGGCGCTGCTGCTGACCTGCGCACGTTGCTGCATCCGCAATGAACTGTACGGCAAGGCGCGCAGTTATCTGGAAGCCAGTCTCGGCTTGCGCCCCCGGCTGGAAACCTATCAGATGCTGGCCAAACTGCTGGAGTTGAGCGGTGAACGCGAGCATGCCTTCAAGCTGCTCAATGAAGCGCTGGTGCAGGCGGTCGGCCGCAAGGCCCATCTGCCGCGGTTACGTGCACTACGTATGGTCGAACGCCGTCAGGGCATTGATCGTCGTTCTCACTGAAAGTCGACGATTAAAGCTAAAAAAGACGCATCCGTGATCATTGCACGCCAGCAAGAAGACCCTCCTCCGGACGCCAGACGAACCGGCATCGGTCGCAGCATGCCATTCATGCGATAAACACGATGCGCGACACCAAGGCGACAGGAGCACAGGAATTGGTCAAAAGGAGAAAACAGGTATTCATTGTCGGTTGCGGCTATGTCGGCCGGCGGCTGGCCCAACAATTGGGCCGGGACTACAACATCTACGGACTGGTGCGCACCACCATGCATGTCAGGTCATTGCGTGCGGTGCGGGCCGAACCGATCGTCCTGAATCTGGACAGGCTCAACAAGCACGATCTGTCCCCCGTATGGTTCCGTGACTGCACGTTGTTCTACTTTGCGCCGCCGCCCGCCGAAGGCGAAAGCGACATCCGCCTGCACCACTTCCTCAACCTGCTGGAGACCAGACCCCACACGCTGATTTATATCAGCACCACCGGCGTTTATGGCAATACCAATGGCGCACGCGTCGATGAAAGCACGCCGGTGAATCCGCAGACGCAGCGGGCCAGCCGTCGCCTCAGCGCCGAACACATCAGCCGTATCTGGTGTACTGAAAACGGCGTGCGCCGCGTGGTGCTGCGCGTGCCCGCCATTTACGGCCCCGGACGCCTGCCGCTGGAACGGCTGCGCAAGGGCGAGCCGGTCATTCGTGCCGAAGAGGCGCCCATCACCAACCACATCCATGTCGATGATCTGGTGCAGGCATGTCTGGCGGCGGCGCTGAATCCGGCAGCGCGTGGTGTCTATAACATCAGCGATGGCAATAGCTGCAGCATGACCGAGTACCTGCGTCTGGTGGCGCAACTTGCGGAATTGCCCATGCCGCCGGAAATTTCACTGCAAGAAGCGCAACTGAGTTTCAGCCCGGAATACCTGTCCTATCTGGACGAGTCGCGCTGTATCGACAACACCCGCATGCGCAATGACCTGGGCGTGCAGTTGCACTATCCCGACCTCCAACAAGGCATAGCTGCCAGCCTGCAAGAGCAGACCGCACACTGGCGTACTGCTAAAGCCAACCCCAAGTAACAGTCAGCGCTCAGGCCGGCTGACTACGTTTGCTGCCCAGCCACTTGGTAATCGGTTCCCATTGCTGCCAGTCCGGCCAGGCCAGATATTCCGGCAGCTCCAGTACGCCCATGCCGCGCTGATAGGCGCGCAGGTAATTGGCGGATTGGCGCAGCGCACTCAAGTAAGGCACCTTGAGCTTGCCCAGATACTTGTCCAGCTCTTCAAACACCAGCGTGTTTTCACGCACCCGGTTGGCCACCACCGCCAACCTGGCCTGCTCGCGCTGCACCTTGCCCAGTTCCAGGATCTCGCCCAGGAAATGGTTGCAGGCCTTCATGTCGATCGGTGAGGGCAGGATGGGCACCAGGATGGTCTCAGCGCGACGCACCAGTTCATTCATTTCCGCACCATGAGTACGCGCCGGTGCGTCGATGACCACCACTTCGGTATCGCGCGGCACCGCACGCAAACCGTCATCGTAAGCCGCCACACCGGTGATCCTGGGCAGGTCTTCGGCACGCATCTCCAGCCAGTCCAGACTGCTGCGCTGCGGATCGTAGTCCGCCAGCACCACCTTGTAGCCTTCCTGCGCGAAATGCGCGGCTACATTGGTGGCCAGCGTGGTCTTGCCACAACCACCCTTGGCATTCATCACCATCACATGACGCATACGAAATCCCTCATCTGCTTTGAATGGAGTCTGCACTGGCAACGCAATCCGGCTGCCGGCGGGAAAACAAATCCCAATGAGTCGGATAACTTAAATGCCATCAGGCAGATTGTCTACGCATCTGTGACGTCAGATACCTGCGGGTCGCGCCGTCATCCCGGCAAACAACTGGCAAACAAGCTGCTATTCTTGCCGCATGTTGCGCTCCTTCACCAAGATGCATGGCCTGGGCAACGACTTCATCGTGTTCGAGGCCAGCGATACCGAACTGCCCGATGCCGAACGGCTGCGCCAGTTGGCGGATCGCCGCACCGGCATTGGCTTCGATCAGGCCCTGGTCGTGCAGCCGCCGCAGCGGGCAACCACCGATGTGTTTTACCGGGTCTTCAATGCCGATGGCTCGGAAGTCGAGCAATGCGGCAACGGCGCACGCTGCGTCGCCAGCCTGGTCGCCAGCCGGCGCGGACAACCACATTTATTGATGGACTGTCCGGGTGGACTGGTCAATGCCGAACTGCTGGCCGATGGTCAGGTGACGGTGGACATGGGCGAGCCCGATTTCACGCCTGCCGCCCTGCCGTTCGTCGCGACTGTACCGGCAACGCATTACTCAATCGAGGCAGCCGGTCAAACCGTGGAGATCGGCGCCGTGTCGATGGGCAACCCGCATGCCGTATTGATCGTGCCTTCGGTGGACTCCGCCCCCGTGGCCACCATCGGCCTTGCGCTGGAATCCCATCCACGCTTTCCCCGCCGGGTGAACGTGGGCTTCATGCAGATCCTGTCACCCGAACACATCCGCCTGCGCGTATTCGAACGCGGCGTGGGCGAAACCCAGGCCTGCGGCACCGGCGCCTGTGCTGCCGTGGCGGTGGGTCGTCAACGTGGTCTGCTCGCTGAATCGGTCCGGGTGGATCTGCCCGGCGGTACGCTCAACATCCGCTGGCCCGGCCCCGGCGCCAGGCTGTGGATGACCGGACCGGCGGTGACCGTCTACACCGGCCAGATAGACATTTGAATTTACAGTCTTGCTACCGAGGCGGCTTACGCCGACCAACCAATGACAAAAACCACTGCCCGCGAACTGGATATGGCTGCTGTCTCCGAAGAAGTCCTGGTGGACTATCTGCTGCGCCATCCGGATTTCTTTGAACGTCACTCCGGCGTGCTCACCCGGCTGCGCATTCCGCATGAGCGCGGCGAAGCCACCATCTCCCTGGTGGAGCGTCAGGTACAGGCGCTGCGCGACAAAAACCAGCAGCTGGAAGCCAAGATTCACGAGTTCGTCAGCATTGCCCAGTCCAACGATGCGCTGTCCACCAAGATTCACCGTCTGGCCTGCCGCCTGGTGGGCGCACATGGCGCAGCACAGGTATTCGAAGCACTGGAGGCCTCGCTGCGCGAAGACTTCGGCGCTTCGCACTGGCTGATGGTATGTCTGCGCAGCGATGTGCCGGAACTGTCGCGGCTGATGACCCGGCATCTGCGCCTGATTGATCGCGGCGCCGGCGAACTCAAACCCTTCGAAACATTCTTCGAATCCAACAAGCCTCGTTGCGGCCAGATTCGCGATACCCAGCGCGAATATCTGTTCGGCAATGACGCACCCGAGATTGGCTCGGCCGCGCTGGTGCCGCTCGGCGAAGGCGCCGAGTACGGCCTGCTGGCCATCGGCAGCAACGAAACCGAACGTTTCCAGTCGAGCATGAGCACGGACTTCCTCACTCGCATTGGCGAGCTGGTCAGTGCCGCAGTGGGAGCGCTGTGATCAGCCGTGCGGATGAACGATTCCGCACAGGACTGGATGCAGCGCTTCATCGCGCATCTCAACAGCGAACGGCGCCTGTCGGCGCACACCGCAGCCGCTTATCAACATGACCTGGACGAGTTCGCCGTTTATTGCGACAAGCAGGGACTGACCGACTGGCGGGAGATTGACAACCAGCACATCCGCCAGTTTGCCGCAGCCGAACATCGGCGCGGCATCGGCGCACGCAGCATTCAGCGACGCCTGTCCTCGCTGCGCACCTTCTTCAACTATCTGATCCGCGAAGTGCAGTTGCAAACCAATCCGGCGCTGGAAGTGCGTGCGCCCAAGGCACCCAAACGCCTGCCAATAACCATTGACGCCGATCAGATGTCGCGTTTGCTGGCGTTTCGCGCCGATGCCGAACTGGACAAGCGCGACAAGGCCATCATGGAGTTGTTTTATTCCAGCGGCCTGCGCCTGGCCGAACTGGTGGGCTTGAATCTGTCCGATCTCGATCTGACCGACCGCACCGTGCGCGTGCTGGGCAAGGGCAACAAGATGCGCGTGCTGCCCATCGGCCGCTTCGCCATCACCGCGCTGCATCACTGGTTGCAGGAACGCAGTTTTATCACCTTGCAGGATGCCGACGCCGTATTTGTCAGCCGGCAAGGCAAACGTCTGACACCGCGCGCCATTCAATTGCGCGTGGCGAACTGGGCCAAAAAGCAGGGCCTGGGTCAGCATGTACACCCGCACATGTTCCGCCATTCCTTTGCCTCGCATCTGCTGGAATCCAGCCAGGATCTGCGCGGGGTGCAGGAACTGCTGGGCCATGCCAATATTTCCACCACGCAGGTATACACCCACCTTGATTTCCAGCACCTCGCCAAAATATATGATGCGGCGCATCCGCGTGCGCGCCGCAAGCCTTGAGCAGAGTTTGATTTGCTTGCCGATTCAGGCACCCATGCAACCCGGTTAGAACTGAAGCATATGTCATCACACGCAGCCGATAGCGCCATTCAATTCCACGGCACCACCATTCTCACTGTGCGTCGCCATGGCGTGGTCGCCATTGGCGGCGATGGCCAGGTGACGCTCGGCAACACCGTGATGAAAGGCAATGCGCGCAAGGTGCGTCGTCTGTACGACGGCAAGGTGCTCGCAGGCTTTGCCGGCGGCACCGCCGATGCCTTTACCCTGTTTGAACGTTTTGAAGCCAAGCTGCAGCAGTATGGCAACCTCACTCGTGCGGCCATTGAACTAGCCAAGGACTGGCGCGGCGATCGCGCCCTGCGCCGGCTGGAAGCCCTGCTCAGCGTCGCCGACACCCAAAGCCTGTACATCATCTCCGGCAACGGCGATGTCATCGAACCGCAGGACGACCTCATGGCGATTGGCTCAGGCGGTTCCTACGCACTGGCCGCCGCACGGGCGTTGTTGCAGAACACCGAGTTGGATGCCACCGGCATTGTCGAACGTTCATTGAACATTGCCGCCGACATCTGCATCTATACCAATCGCAATCTGACGATTGAAACACTCTCGTAGGGTGGATGCCACATCCTCCCCAATGAATGCCGGGTGAATCACCTGGCCTATGCGCAACCAATCAAACTCACCCGGTTTACCTATGTCCTCCATGACCCCTCGTGAAATCGTCCAGGAACTCGACCAGCATATTGTCGGCCAGCACAACGCCAAGCGCGCGGTAGCCATCGCGCTACGCAATCGCTGGCGACGCATGCAGGTGCCTGAACCACTGCGCCAGGAAATCACACCCAAGAACATTCTCATGATCGGCCCCACGGGCGTGGGCAAGACCGAGATTGCACGCCGTCTGGCCAGACTGGCGCATGCACCCTTCATCAAGGTGGAAGCCACCAAGTTCACCGAAGTGGGTTATGTGGGCCGCGAAGTGGATTCCATCATCAAGGATCTGATGGATGTGTCGGTCAAGCTCACCCGCGAAGCAGAAATGAGCAAGGTGCGTCCACGCGCCATGGATGCCGCCGAAGAACGCGTACTGGATGCGCTGCTGCCACGACCTCGCGGCATGGGTTTTACCGATCAGCCCGACGAGCAACCGCGCGATCAGGAAACGCGTCAGAAATTCCGCAAGATGCTGCGCGAAGGCCAGCTCGACGACAAGGAAATCGAGATCGAAACCCGCGCCCTGCCGGTCAGCATGGAAATCATGGCGCCGCCCGGCATGGAAGAACTATCGCAACAACTGCAGGGCATGTTCCAGAATCTGGGCGGCGCCCGCAGCAAGACACGCAAACTCAAAGTGCGTGAAGCCTGCAAGCTGCTCACCGATGACGAAGCGGCCAAGCTCATCAATGAAGAAGAACTCAAACTGAGTGCGCTGGCAAATGCCGAACAGAACGGCATTGTGTTCATTGATGAAATCGACAAGATCGCCCGCCGCCAGGAAACCAGTGGTGCCGATGTATCGCGCGAAGGCGTGCAACGCGACCTGCTGCCGCTGGTCGAAGGCAGCACCGTCAATACCAAGTACGGCATGGTCAAGACCGATCACATCCTGTTTATCGCTTCAGGCGCATTCCATGTTTCCAAGCCATCGGACTTGATTCCCGAACTGCAGGGCCGCTTTCCCATTCGTGTGGAACTGGAAGCGCTCAAGGTCGATGACTTCGTGCGCATTCTCACTGAACCGAACGCTTCGCTATGCACGCAGTATCAGGCCCTGCTGGCCACCGAAGGCGTGCATGTCCAGTTCACAACGGACGCCGTACGCCGGTTGGCTGAAGTAGCCTTTCAGGTGAATGAACGCACCGAAAATATTGGCGCACGCCGTCTGCATACTGTAATGGAACGGCTGCTGGAAACGCTGTCATTCGACGCTGCGGACAAGAGCGGTGCAAACATCACCGTCGATGCCTCCTACGTGGACCGCCATCTAAGCGAGCTGGCAAAGAACGAGGATTTGTCACGGTACATCTTGTAAAGGCAGAAGGCTGTAGACTCTGAACTCACTGCTTTTCTGTTTGACCTGTAGCCTATCGTCTGCCGCCTGACCTTCCACACATGCCCCATCCCACTGTCATCAAACTGCGCACGCAATCCCGTCTGCTGGCCATCAATTTCGATGATGGCACCAGCTATGAATTGCCCTTTGAATATCTGCGCGTGTACTCACCCTCGGCCGAAGTACGCGGTCATGGACCGGGACAGGAAACCCTGCAACTGGGCAAGCACGCCGTGATGATCAAGGCTGTTGAACCCACCGGCCAGTATGCATTGCGGCTGATCTTCGATGACGGCCATGATTCCGGTTTGTATACTTGGGATTATTTGCAGGAACTGGGCCGCACTCACGAACAGAAATGGCAGCAGTATCTGGACCGGCTCAAGGACCTGGGGATTCCCTATCCCACCTCAGTCTGAAGTGATGCCCGCGATAACGGGCACCACTACTCAAAGCGCGTCAGTCACTGTTATTCTTCAATACTACCGATAAAGCGATAGATGACCGCGCCCAGCAACGCCCCGGCAATCGGCGCCAACCAGAACAGCCACAGCTGCGAGACTGCCCAATCACCGACGAATATCGCCACGCCGGTGCTGCGCGCGGGATTCACCGAAGTATTGGTGACCGGAATGCTGATCAGGTGAATCAGTGTCAGGCACAGACCAATGGCCACCGGCGCAAAACCCTGTGGCGCACGCTTGTCCGTAGAACCCAGAATTACGATCAGGAACATGGCGGTCATCACCACTTCGCAAATCAACGCCGCCTGCAGCAAATAACCGCCCGGTGAATGTTCGCCGTAACCGTTGGCAGCAAATCCCGCCGTCACATCAAAGCCTGCCTTGCCGCTGGCAATGAGATACAGCACTCCACCCGCGACAATGCCACCCAATACCTGCGCAAGGATGTAAGGCAGTAATTGGCTGGCCGGAAAACGGCCGCCAGCCCACAGACCCACCGACACTGCCGGATTCAGATGACAACCGGAGATATGACCGATCGCATACGCCATGGTGAGCACCGTCAGACCAAACGCCAGCGATACTCCCAGCAGGCCGATGCCCACCTGGGGAAACGCCGCCGCCAGCACGGCGCTGCCGCAACCGCCCAGCACCAGCCAGAAAGTCCCGAAAATTTCCGCGCCATATTTTTTCATGCTTGTCTCCCGAGCATTTTTCCTTAAATTGAGAACCCGGACGCTCACTGTAAAACAAAACCTCCATGGTGGGTAAGCCCCCTTGGAATCAAAAGCGGAATGCCTAAAAGTTACGGGGAGGCACAGTAAAATCATTGCCGTCCTGAGCAATACGCAGGTACTGTCCCCTTTTGTAAATTTCTCAAAACCACTGATCATCTCAACAGCCATGAGTAATGTGTGAATGAAAATCTATTCCTGGAACGTCAACGGCATTCGCGCCGTGTTGAAGAAGAACAATTTCTATCCGTTTCTGGAAGCGCATCGGCCCGATATTCTCTGCCTGCAGGAAACCAAGGCGGAACGCGGGCAGGTGGAAGTGGATTTGCCCGGCTATCACGAATACTGGAATTCAGCCATCAAGAAAGGCTATTCGGGCACGGCCATTTTCACAAAGCAAGAACCCATTCAAGTCATTAACGGTTTCCCTCATGACTTCGCCAAACGTTTCAAGTTTGCCGATGAACTGGAACGCGACAGCGCCGATGAAGGCCGGGTGATTACGGCGGAGTTCGACAAGTTTTATGTGGTAACGGTATACACACCCAATGCCAAGGACGATCTCAGTCGTCTCGCGTTGCGTCATCAGCATTGGGACCCGGCCTTTCTGGCCTACTGTAAGCAACTGGAGAAAAAGAAGCCGGTGATCTTCTGCGGCGACCTCAACGTCGCCCACACCGAGCTTGACCTCGCCAACCCGAAACCCAATCGCGGCAAGAAAGGCTTCACCGACGAAGAGCGCGAGGGATTTCAGAATTTCGTGGACGCCGGTTTTGTCGACACGCTGCGCCTGTTCAAGGAAGGCAACGGGCATTACACATGGTGGAGCCATTTCGCCAATTCACGGGCACGGAACATTGGCTGGAGAATCGATTACGTGCTGGTGTCGCCACAGTTAAGAAGTAACGTGAAGGCTGCCGAGATTCATGCAGATGTGATGGGCAGCGATCATTGTCCGGTGAGCATCACGCTGGACATCTAGCTCCATCAGGTCGCTTCATGCTTGACGCCACGGCCCTGCGCCGTGCTAGGCTCCACCCATGCATTACATTTCTTATTTTTATGGCTACTTCTGGTTCTCGAACCGTACCGGCGGGGGAGAGACGAGCGCGTAGCCTGTAGAAACGCATCGAATCACCAAACCGCCGGCCTCAAAACCGGCGGTTTTTTTTGCTGTACACGGATGTACGAATGCTGCGAAGCACAGGATGTGCGGGAGCAGCGGATGTACAGGGATGTACGAATGCCGCGGGCGCAGGATGCGCAGGAGCAGCCTGTATCAGATTTGTAAGAAGTTAATCGAGGAATTCAGCATGACCACTGCCACCAGCAACGAGGGTTGGTTTGCACCGGACAAGACCGGACGAACTGACGACGAACGAGTCAAAGAGATACGACCCTTGCCACCACCCGAGCACCTGGTGCGTTTCTTTCCCATCCGCGGCACTGCCGTGGAAACGCTCATCACCGACACCCGCCAGCGCATCCGCCGCATCATGAATGGCCAGGACGACCGGCTGCTGGTGGTGATCGGTCCCTGCTCCATTCACGACCCCATTGCCGCGATGGATTACGCGCACAAACTGCGCGCCCAGCGCGAGCAATATGCCGACACGCTGGAAGTGGTGATGCGCGTTTATTTTGAGAAACCGCGTACCACGGTAGGCTGGAAAGGACTGATCAACGACCCCGGCCTGGATGAGACCTATCGCATCGACGAAGGCCTGCGCATCGCGCGTCAGCTGCTGTCCGACATCAACAAGCTGGGCCTGCCTGCCGGCGGCGAATTTCTCGACACCATTTCGCCCCAGTACATCGGCGACCTGATCAGCTGGGGCGCCATCGGCGCACGCACCACCGAAAGCCAGGTACATCGCGAACTGGCCTCGGGCATATCGGCGCCCATCGGTTTCAAGAACGGTACCGACGGCAACATCCGCATCGCCACCGACGCCATCCAGTCCGCAGCGCGCCCGCATCATTTTCTCGGCGTGCACAAGAACGGCCAGGTGGCCATTGTCGCCACCAACGGCAATCAGGACTGTCATGTCATCCTGCGCGGCGGCAAGCAGCCCAACTACGATGCCGCCAGCGTGGCAGCGGCCTGCAAGGATCTGGAAATCGCCAAGCTGACGCCGCGCCTGATGGTGGATTGTTCGCATGCCAACAGCAACAAGCAGCACGAAAAGCAGATCGATGTGGCGCGCGACATCGCCGCACAGATCAGCAACGGCTCGCAGCGCATCTTCGGCGTGATGGTGGAAAGTCACCTCAAAGCCGGCACGCAAAAATTCAGCGCCGGCAAGGACGATCCCTCGAAGCTGGTTTATGGACAGAGCATTACCGACGCCTGCATCGGCTGGGAAGATTCCCTGTCCGTACTGGATGTGCTGAGCAAGGCAGTCAAGACCCGCAGGGCAGCCAAGTAGTCAGCAATGCCTTACCTCTCT
>JBFWSR010000002.1:0-240918 GCA_050248275.1 Steroidobacteraceae bacterium | reverse complement strand
ATCAATTCAGCCCGGTTACGGACGCTTGGAACGGATCGGGATGTTCAGGTATTGCAGGCGCTTGGCTTCCATGCGGCCGCGGGTGACAGTGGCCAGCACCAGACCACAGGTGACGCTGAGGAAGCTGACCAGCATGAGTCCCATTGACAATACGGCGGTTGGCAAACGCGGTACCAGACCGGTTCTCAGGTATTCGCCAATGATGGGCGCCGCCAGTGCGATGGCAGCGAGGGCAAGCATGCCGGCTACGCTGGAAAAGAATTCAAGCGGACGCTCCTCGCGTATCAAGCGCATGATCAAGCGCATGATGCGGATCCCATCCGGAATGGTGCGCAGCTTGCTGGAAGACGCCGGCGGGCGTTCGCGGTATGGCGTCATCACCTCGGCAATCGGCAGATTCAATTGCAATGCATGCACAGTGAGTTCCGTTTCGATTTCAAAGCCGCTCGCCAGAGCGGGGAACGACTTGACGAAACGCCGTGACATGATGCGGTAACCCGACAGCATGTCGTTGAAGCGTTCACCGAAGAACCATGCCACCAGGCCTGTCAGGAGTCGGTTGCCGAAGCGGTGACCTGCACGATAGGCAAGCTCGGATTTTTCTTCGCGCGCCCCGTTTACCATGTCCAGACAGTCCTTTTGCAGGCGGTCGATCAGCGCCGGCGCACTGGCAGCGTGGTAGGTGTCGTCACCATCCACCAGCACGTAGATGTCAGCTTCGATGTCTGCGAACATGCGTCGCATGACGTTGCCTTTGCCCTTGAGTGTTTCGCTGCGCACAATGGCGCCGGCTTGGGTGGCCACTTCGATGGTGCGATCGGTCGAACCGTTGTCATAAACGAAGATGAGCGCATCGGGCAGCGCGGCGCGGAAATCCGCGATGACCTTGCCAATGGCGGCTTCCTCATTGAGGCAAGGTACCAGTACGGCTATTTGGGGTGTCCAGCTCATCTTTGCAATATTCCTGTCAAACTTTGGGTTCGTTCGATATCCAATATGATCATGATCTGCCCATCTTTAGGCGATCAGTTGGTTGCCGTATGCATGCCTTGCGAAGAAGCATCGCTGAGCGCGGCAGACGGTGGCGGCGCGAACTGCACAATCTCGGCAACCTGATAATCCTTCAGGTTACGGGCGTGGGTGAAAATGATCAGTTCACCCAGAAGTCCCAGAGCGAAAAGCTGCAATCCCAGCACGAGCAACAGCGAAGACAGCAGCAGCGCGGGGCGGTCCGCCAGCGCCTGCTCGAAAAACAGGCGTTGCACCACCAGCACCAGAGTCCAGAGCGCCCCGAGTCCAAACGTGGTGATGCCCATCATGCCGAAGAATCGCAAGGGCTTCTTGGTGAAGCGAACCAGAAAAAATACCGTGAAAATATCCAGAAATCCCCGTGCATACTCACGTGGGCGGTAGACACCGTGAAAGCGATCTTTCGCTGACTGCCGCAGGTTTACCTCCGTGACGCGAAAACCCTGACGATCAGCCAGCACTGCCAGGAAGCGATGCTGGTCTCCATAGAGATGGATTTCTTCCAGCACTTGACGAACAAAGGCGCGCGCGCCGCAGGCAAGATCGTTGAATTTCAGTTTTGTGACACGCGCCAGCAGGCTGTGAAACGCCCAGCGGCGCAGCCGCTCGAAGCTGCCGCCGACGCGCGGCCAGCGACGCCCGACGACCAGATCGCTGTTGTCGAGCGCGGCGACGAGCTTGTCGATTTCCGCGCCCTCGATCTGATGATATGCGGGCAAGGTCACGATGACCCTGCCGTGAGACTTCGAGAAACCGGCCATGATGGCGGTGGCTTCGCCGAATACCCGCGCCAGCGCGACCACGGTGAAGCGCTCGCCGTCTGCCAGCAGTTTCTGCAGGCCCGCTGCAAACTCGTGCTGCGGTCCGTCCAGTACGTAGATCAGCTCATAGCTGCGCCCGAGCGCGGCCAATCCCTGTCGGTACTCAGCATGCAATTGCCCGGCGTCGGCATGCCGTTCACCCACGGGTACGATGACGGAAATTTCAGTTGGATTGATGTATGTTCCCATGAGCTCAGGTACCTTGACCTTTGGTCGAATCGGCGCCCCACAGGCGCTCAGTTAAGCCGGCGAATTCATATTCGCGCACATCGCCTAGTTTGTAGATCAGCTCGCCCAGTGCGCCGCCGCAGATCAGCATGAAGGCCGCCATCAACAGCATGATGCCGGTGCCGGCGACCGGCAGCGGCAGGGTATCCATTGTGGTTGCCCAAACCCAAAATGCATCCAGTAATGCAATCGAGCCCAGCACCGCCAACGGTATGGCCAGCAGCGTAAACCACAGCAGTGGCCGCGATGTGAACGATGATACGGTCTTGATGACCAGAAGATCGAGCAGCACCTTGTAAATGCGCGACAAGCCGTATTTCGATTTGCCGAACTGCCGTGCGTGATGCCGCACCTTGATCTCGGCGATGCGTGGTCCGGCGATGGACGCCATGGCGGGAATGAAACGGTGCATTTCCGAATACAACGGAATGTTCTTGATCAGCGATGCGCGGAATGCTTTCAGAGAGCATCCATTATCCTTGATCGGCACCCCGGTGACGCTGCCAATGATGCGGTTGGCGATGCGCGAGGGAATCTTGCGCGAGACCAGCTTGTCCTGACGGTTGAAACGCCAGCCAACGACAATGTCGTAACCTTCGTCAATCTTTGCCAGAAAGTTCTGAATGTCGCCCGGGTCGTTTTGCAGATCGCCATCCATGGTAATCAGAATCTCGCCACGCGCATGTTCGATACCGGCGGCCATCGCCGGGGTCTGTCCGTAATTTCGCCGAAAGCGCACGAAGCGGACTCGGGAATCGGTTCTGGCGATTTCGACAGCCAGTCTGGCGGTGGCGTCTTTGCTGCCATCGTCCACGAATACCATCTCGAAAGGGACGCCAATGGGTTCAATCGCGGCCACAATGGCGGCATGCATGCGCGCAATATTTTCTTCCTCGTTGTAGAACGGCACAATGATCGAAAGTTTGGGCGGCTGCCGGTCTGTCACTGGAGTGATTTCATTCATAATCTTGATATTGCGGCGCCGATATCATTGTGAGGCCGGCACACAGGGCATGAACGATACCGGCCCACTCGGCCAAAGAGTGTGACTTCGGTCCAGAAAGCGGCAATTATTACGTGTCAATATCTTACCTTGTAGGCAGGCACGAGCAAGAGCATGAGTAATCAAGGGCAAGCCGTCGCTACTTCAACATTGAGAAGCGTTGGATTGATCGCACGGCGGTTTCTGGTGCCGTCATTTGTTGTTTCGCTGTATGCATTCCTGCGCTGGCGTTCGGGGATCAGCACCCGTGCGGAAGTGGAGTTATCCTCGAACCTGCGGCTGGGACGACACAACACCATCAGTTCATTCACCAAAATAAAGGTGACCGATGGCGCGCTGATTACCGGTGATCATTGTGGCTTTGGCACCGGATGTTTTGTTTCGGCAGGCGCTGGCGGCATCGAGATGGGCGAATACGTCATTTGCGGTCCGAACGTGGTGGTGATCGCGAGTAACTACAAATATGAGGCGCTTGGCGTACCGCTGGAACAGCAGGGTCATACTTCGGTGGGTATTCGCATCGGGCGCAATGTCTGGATCGGCGCCAATTCGGTTATTCTGGATGGCTCGGTGATAGGCGAGAATTCAATCGTGGTGGCAAACAGCCTGGTAAACCGCCGGTTTCCACCCAATTCCATTATCCAGGGCAATCCCGCAAAGGTTATTCTTCAGCGTCGTGAAACCAAGGTGAGTGTGACAGATGAGTGACAAGGCATTTGAGGTAGTGAAGGCAGCCATTGAAGAGCTGGCCGCCGAACTCGGGTACGACCAGTTGCGCAAGGTTACGCCGGAAACCCCCCTGTTTGGCGGCGAACAAGGCGTGGATTCGCTGACGCTGGTGCGTCTGGTTGCGGATATTGAACGATTGGCGGAGGACACTTTCGGCAGGCAGGTTGTGCTGGCTGACGAGCTTGCCATGTCCCGACGCAACAGTCCTTTCCGCACGGTCGGCAGTTTGAGCGAGTTGCTGCAGGAGCAGATTGGAGCCGCCAATGCCTGAAGTCATGCTGATTACCGGCACCCGCAAGGGCATAGGTCGGTATCTGGTGGATTACTATCTGGCCAAGGGTTACGTGGTGGCCGGTTGCAGTCGCGATCCATTCGACGGACCGGCGCCCGACAATTATCATCATTACATCGCAGATGTCGCCGATGAAAAGGCAATGATCGCCATGATTCGCGACGTGCAGAAAAAACTGGGTGGCATTTCGGTATTGGTCAACAACGCCGGCATCGCTTCCATGAACCATCTGGTGCTGACGCCGCTATCCACGGTGCAGCGTATTTTTTCCACTAATGTATTCGGTACTTTCATTGCCATGCGCGAAGTGGCGAAGGTCATGATGTCGGCCAAATATGGCCGCATAGTGAATTTTGCGACGGTGGCCACGCCATTGAATCTGGAAGGCGAGGCCGGTTACGCGGCGTCCAAGGCGGCGGTGGAGTCGTTCACGCGCGTGGCCGCACGCGAGCTGGCGCCGTTCAATGTCACCGTGAACGCCGTCGGCCCGACGCCGGTGATGACGGATCTGATTCGCACAGTGCCCAAGCACAAGATGGATGCCCTGATCGGTACGCAGGCAATCAAGCGCATGGGCGAGCATCGCGATATTGCCAACGTTATTGATTTTTTCATCTCCAGGGAAAGCGACTTCATTACCGGACAGACCGTTTTTCTCGGCGGGATCAGTTGACAGGACATGCCGGCGTCGTGAATCGCTTCAATCTCTTCCTGAAAAAACTGAATAGTTATGCCGATCTGCCGTGCATGGACAGCGGTGACCGGACGTTCAGCTACGGCGATCTGCTGAAGGAGTTCGCCACGTGGCAGGGCCGGCTGGAGCAGCTCAATATCCAGCCCGGATCGGTGGTGGGTCTGCGAGCGGATTATTCACTGGCATCGACCGCGGCATTGCTGGCGCTATTTGCCCGCGGCAGCGTTGCGGCCTTGATTCCGCGGGATCGAGATCCGGCGCCCTACCTCCAGGACGGTGGTGCGAACGGACTGCTCGAAGTCCATAACGACGGCACTTATCAGTGGCAGGCGCTGCTGGTCTCCGGCGCGCAGCATGAGTTGCTTGAGCGATTGCGTACCAGCGGTGATGCCGGCGTGGTCATCTTCACTTCAGGCTCCACCGGCAAGCCCAAGGCGGCGTTGCAGAGTCTGGAGCGCTTTCTATACAAATTCCAAGGTCAGGGCAGGCGTTTCAGAACCTTGGGGTTCCTGCTGTTCGATCATGTCGCCGGCCTGGATACGTTGTTCTATACCCTTTCCAGCGGTGGAGTATTGGTGGTGACGCGCAAACGCGATCCTGCGGCGATTTGTGCATTGATCCACCGAGCCAGGGTGGAAGTGTTGCCGGCATCGCCCAGCTTCCTGCGGCTGCTGTGTCTGGCGGGAAGCGCAGGCGATTACGATCTATCGAGTCTGAAAGTCATTACCTATGGGTCTGAACCCATGGACCCGGCCACGCTGATGCGGCTCAACGAGCGTTTTCCACAACTACAGATCAGCCAGAAATACGGTACGACCGAAACGGGATCGCCGCGCAGCGAATCGCGCGGCAAGGACAGTTTGTGGCTCAAGCTCAAGAATGATGGCGTCGAGACCAGGGTTGTGGACAACGTGTTGTGGATACGCAGCGAAGGAACGATTCTTGGCTATTTGAATGCGCCTTCACCGGTGGATGCGGAAGGCTGGTACTGCACCGGCGATCTGGTGGATGTTGATGGCGAGTGGATCAAATTCCGCGGTCGCGTTTCTGATGTAATCAATGTCGGCGGCGAGAAAGTCGCTCCGTCGGAAGTTGAACAAGTCATCTTAAGCGTGGATAACGTCCAGGAAGCGGTGGTCAGCGGCGAGCGGCACGCTCTGATGGGACAGATTGTCACCGCGCGTGTTGCGCTGGTCGAAGGCGCGGACAGCAAGCAAGCCGCAAAAGCCATACGCGCACGCTGCCGCGAACGACTGGCGCCCTATAAAGTGCCGGTAAAAATCGAATTTGTGCCGGGCGGTCTGATCAATGACCGGCAGAAGGCGCAAAGGATGATTGGCTCATAGTGGATGTACGCAATCGTGAAACACTTTAATGTGACATCACATACTGGGAAGTCTATGCCTGATATTCATGATAATCCGCGTGCCGCGCGTCCGGGTTGCGGTGGTTCCGCAGCACTGCGGATTCTGATGGTTGCGCCTCAGCCTTTTTTCCGGCCCCGAGGCACGCCATTCAGCGTGTTGCATCGCATTCGCGCGTTAATCGCGCTCGGTCATCAGGTCGATTTGATTACCTATCCGTTCGGCGAAGACGTCGCCATGCCCGGACTGACGATTCTGCGTAGCGCGCGGGTGCCATTAGTCAGGGATGTGAAGATCGGACCATCGTTCAGCAAACTGTTGCTCGACATCCCGCTGTTTTTCGCCACGCTAAAAGCACTGCGTTCCCGTCATTATGATCTGGTGCATTCTCATGAAGAAGCGGCATTCTTTTGTGCGCCATTGACACGTAAATTTGGTTTGATCCATGTTTATGACATGCATAGCAGCCTGCCGCAGCAACTGGACAATTTCAAATCTTTCAATTTCGGTCCCATCCGCAAGGTTTTTTCGACATTGGAGAACCACGTTCTCTCTACTTGCGATGGCGTCATCACCATCTGCCAGGACCTGGCGGAAGTGGCGCTGCCCCGCTGTACGGACAAGCCGCATGCCATGATTGAGAACACTGGAGACGATGCCATGGTGTTCGGTGATACGAAACCTGCTGATGGCGCCGAAATAATGGATTTCACGGACCACCGTGTAGTGCTTTACACCGGTACCTTCGAGGCATACCAAGGGCTGGACTTGTTGCTCGATGCTTTTGCGCTGGTAAGGCCGAAAATTGACCGGGTTCAACTGGTGCTAGTCGGTGGACGGCCGCATCAGGTCGAAGCATATCGGGCGAAGGCGCAAGCGTTGGGTATCGACGCATTCACTGCGTTTGTTGGCCAGGTGCATCCTTCGCAGATACCACATTACATCAAGGCATCCGAGCTGATCGTGTCACCGCGATCAAGTGGTACGAATACGCCGTTGAAAATCTACGGCTATCTGCGCTCCGGCCGTCCGATCGTAGCCACCAATTTGTACACCCATACACAAACGCTCAATCCGCAAGTGGCCGAACTGGTGCCACCCACGGCCGAAGATCTGGCAGCGGGTATATTGAAAGTGCTCAATGACAGCACATACGCACAATTGCTGTCCGATGCTGCCAGGCGTTTGTCCGATGCTGAATACTCGGACGCAGCGTACCTGCGTAAAATGACCGACTTCTACGCTCGGATCATGGAGCACGCCGGCATGAGTGCGCCACATGACACACTGCCCGGCGAAAGTCGGGCGCGCGCCTGAGCTGAATATTCTCATGAATGACCAAGTTGCCGGTTTGCCGTTGTCCACTTTCGATGCTGATCTGGATGAAGTGAGACGATATTGGAACGAGCATGTCCACGACTGGAAGATTGCCAGATCGCCGCCCGGAACCCGCGAGTTTTTTGAGGAAACCGAGGCCTATCGTTTCGAGAAACTCCATTACCTGCCGATGCTGGTCGATTTCGCCGGATTCAAAGACAAGCTTGTGCTCGATGTCGGTTGTGGACTGGCGAACGATTCGGCACGGTTTGCGCGTGGCGGCGCCCGGGTTACAGGAATCGACCTTGCCCCCAGAGCGGTAGAATTTGCGCAGGCCAATTTCAGCCAGCGTGGACTGATCGGGCGATTCCAGGTCATGAATGGCGAGGCGCTCGAATTTCCGGACGCTTCGTTCGACATGGTTTATTGCCATACCGTGCTGCACTTCACGGCGAATCCGGAGCGCATGATCGGCGAGATTCATCGCGTTCTGCGGCCTGGAGGACAGGCCATTCTGATGACGGTCAACAAAGGTTCCTGGCTGTTCAAGCTCCAGAAGCTGATGAAGGTCGAGATCGACTATCCCGATGCGCCGGTATTCAGGCGCTATTCCATCACTGAATTCAGGAACATGCTGTCTCGCTTTAGCAAGGCAGACATCGTGCCTGAGCGATTCCCGGTCGCAACCAAGGTGCATGGAGGGTTGAAGGCGCGGTTGTTCAACACCTTGTTTGTAGGCACCTTCAATGCCTTACCGCAATCGCTGACGCGATCCACTGGTCACCATCTCATGGCTTTCTGTGTCAAATGACGTATATGCAACGTGATCTGGGTGCGCTGGACGGCGAATTTGAGGTACTGATCATCGGTGGCGGCATTTACGGCGCATGTCTCGCGCGTACGGTGGCGCAAGCGGGTTTCAGCGTTGCGCTCCTGGAGAAGGACGATTTTGGCGGCGCAGTTTCGCACAACTCGCTCAAGATCGTGCACGGTGGTTTTCGTTACATTCAGCATTTTGATCTACCGCGCATCTGGGAGTCGGTGGCGGCGCAACGCGCCTGGTTGAGTGCTGCACCGCATTTGGTGCAGCCCATGCGCTGTGTCATACCCGCCTATGGATACGGAACCCGTGGTCCGATGGCTTTTGCCGCAGGTATTTGTGCGTTCCATGCAGTTGCCGGTCGTCGTAATGCAGGCTTGTCCGGAGCATCCCGCCTGCCCCGGTCGGGAGTGTTGTCCCGTCGTTCCTTGCTGTCGCAGTATCCGCAACTGGCGCGTGAGGATTTGACCGGAGGAGCTTATTGGTACGACGCACAGATGCTTGATGCGAATCGCCTGACACTGGAGTGTCTGCAGGATGCGGGCGAACACGGCGCCATCATGGCCAATCATGTTGAGGTATTGCATTTGTGCGCTACCGCCTCTGCGGTGGAGGGGGCGGTCGTGCGGGATAATCTTACGGGCCGTGAGTTTGAAGTGCGTGCGCGGGTAACCATCAATGCGACCGGACCGTTTGTGGAAAGCGTTCTGAAAGCCGGTCCAAGATCGATCAAGATCGCCCGACCATTGGTTTGGACCCGCAACGTCAATATCGTCACGCGGAAATTGTTTGCAGCCCGCGACGCGGTGGGGGTGGGTAGCAGACGCCCTTCAGATGCAGCCATCGGAAAATCCCAGCGGTTGTTCTTTGTGACGTCGTGGCAGGACTGTTCTGTGGTAGGCACCAGCCATACCCGGCATCAGAGCACGCAGCATGATATTCAGGATGATGTACGGAAAGACGTTGCTGATTTCATTGCGGAAGTAAACGAGGCGTTGCCGCAGTTGGATCTCGATGCGGAAGATGTGCGCTATGTACATAGCGGGTTGACGCCGGCCGAAGACGATGTCAAACGCTCCAAGCGCAGCACGGTGATTGATCACGAACAAACCGACGGCGTGCGTGCTCTGATCACGGTGCTGGGCATCAAATACACCACAGCGCCAATCGTTGCCGCCTCGGTGATCCCGATCATTCAGCGGTTGTTGCAGCGCGCTCATGATCCAGGTCTGCGTACGGAATTTTGGCGTCCACTGCCTGGTCGCATCGAGCCTTTACATGATACGGACCCGGCCGCCAAAGACACGATGCAGGATGATGCAAGCTGGGCTCGCCGGGTATACGGCGCAAGAGCATACGAACTGTTCAGTCTGTTGCCGGCAGCCGGCTTCTCCGCCGCCGAGCATACATTCCGTTGCCGTGTGCTGTACGGCATTCAGAACGAAATGGTGATGCGCTTGCGCGATGCGGTATTGCGCGCCACCGATCTTGCCGAACGCGGCTGTCTGACCCGCAGTCAGCTTGAATGGTGCGCGGATACGCTGGCGACGCGATTTAGCTGGAGCGAACAACGTCGTCAAGCGGAAATAGACGCGGTCCTGCCGAGCCTGCGTCTGCGCAATGCAGTCGATCTTGCTGCTGTGGTCTAGTTCATGAGCCCGATCATATTGTGCGATGCCCATGTCCATGTGTACCCGGGCGCGGATGTGTCGGGGCTGCTCGATGCTGCTGCGCAGAATTTCAAGCAGGCGGCCGCTCGTCTTGGCGCACGCGAATGGCGGGGTGTGCTGATGCTGACCGAGGTGGCTGGCGTCGATTGGTTCGGTTCGGTTGCCGGCGCGGCAGGTGGCTGTGAAGTCGGGGCTTGGCGGGTAACCCGGTCGCCCGCTGAACCCATCAGTTTGCAGGCCAATGCGTCAGGAGCAAGCATGACGATTGTAGCGGGCCGCCAGATCGTTACGGCTGAGCGACTCGAAGTCCATGCGCTGGGCACCTGTGCCCATATTGCCGATGGTGCCGATATTCATGTCACCCTTGACGCCGTACGCCAGACCGGTGCGCTGGTGGTGTTGCCTTGGGGCGTGGGCAAGTGGCTTGGCGCCAGAGGGCGATTGGTGGAAGCGGTGTTCAGGTCGCAAGCGGCACTCAATGTATACGCAGCCGACAACGGCGGCCGGCCGGCTTTCTGGCCGGAGCGACGTTTTGAACTGCTGCATGACCGACCGCTGCTGCGCGGTTCCGATCCGCTGCCCCTGCCGGGTGAGGAATACCGTGTTGGCGGCTTTGGTTCCTGGTTTGCCGGTTCTTTGTCTGCTGATACGCCGGCAGCCTCATTACGCGCGCTCGTGGCAAAATTGCCTGCTGGCGAACTGCATGCCTATGGCTCTGCCGAGACTGCATCAAGATTTTTTCGGAATCAGTTGCTGCTAAGATGGCGACGATTTTAACTGCATGTTTCTGAATACCTATCACGCGAGATACTGATGCGAGTTCTGGTAACAGGTGCGACGGGATTTACAGGCGGGGCGCTGGCAAGGCGTTTGTTGCAGGAAGGAGCGCAGGTCACCACTTTTGTGCGTTCCATGCAGCGCGCCGAACCATTGCGTCAACTGGGAGTGGAATGCAAGGCGGTTGACATTACCAATCGCGAAGAAGTGTTGCGGGAGTTCCAGCCGTTCGACCGGGTGTACCACATTGCCGCCTTGTTTCGTACTGAGGAATCCGACCTCTCTGCTTTTACGCGCGTGAATGTCGAGGCGACGCGTAATCTGCTGGAAGCCGCAAAACAGGTCGGGGTCGGCCGGTTTGTTCATTGCTCGACGGTTGGCGTGCAGGGTCGTATTGACGATCCGCCCGCAAGTGAAACCTATCGTTTTCATCCCGAAGACCACTATCAGCAGACCAAGCTGGAAGGGGAGCAGGCGGCGCGGGAGTATTTCGCTGCCGGTTTGCCAGGGGCGGTGGTCCGGCCCGCCGGCATTTACGGGCCGGGTGACACACGGTTCCTGAAGCTCTTCAAGGGCATCCAGCGCGGCTGGTTTGTGTTGATTGGCACCGGGCAGACGTTGTATCACTTCACCTACATAGATGACCTGATTGATGGTTTCCTGCTGGCCGGCAACCATCCGCGCGCCAATGGCGAGGTGTTTACCATTGGTGGGGCACACCATGTCACCATCCGCGAAGTGGTGGACACTATCGCCGATGTCTTGGGCAAGCCGCATCCCAGGCTGCGCATTCCCGCCTGGCCGGTCGAAATGGCGGCGCACCTGTGTGTTGGCGTCTGCAAACCATTCGGCATCAATCCGCCGCTCTATCCCCGTCGGCTTGAGTTTTTTACCATGAGCCGTTCGTTCTCCATTACGAAAGCACGTGAACTGCTGGGTTACGATCCCAAGATCGATCTGCGCGAAGGATTGACCCGCACTGCGGCCTGGTATCGTCAGCAGCGGCTGATCTAGAACCCCTCAAAATTCACAGCGAACACTATCCACGTCATGCCCGCACAGGTGAGCATCCAGTCCAGTAAGACGCGGTTTTTAGCCCGATAAGAAACTATTGTGCGGTTTGCCCTTTGGGCCATCGGTCTTGACTGATGTCTGCTTAGGGTCTGACAAAAAGACAATTCTGCCAGTGATCGTCCTGCAGGAAAGGCTCAATGAATTGAGCGCTTACAGCGAAAAATCTGCCCTTCGTCACATAAGGGCGCGGCGAATCGCGCCCTTGTCCTTAAACAGGGGGCATTTTGTTAGACTCTGGTGCCGTGTCCCGTAAGTTCTTTGCCGTGCACCCTGGGCTTGTCGAAAGGTTCTTTTCTTCAAAAACGCGAAACCAAGAGCATTTCGACAGCCTCAACGCGAACGGAATCAATCAGACATTCCCTAGGCATCCTGCCTGTATGGTCCCGCTTCACGGGAAGCAACCCCGTGCCTCGCTGTGCTCACTTGAGGTTCTGGTTATTAACTTAACCTGGCAGGCGACGATAATTGGGAAGGAGTGCATTGATCGGTGCTGTGCGGATACCTGCAAGGTACGGATGGATCACGGGTTTGCCCAGCCATTGTCTTCGCAAGAGCAGGGGACGTTGTCTGCAGGGTTAGGAGGCTTCCACCGCAAAAATATTGAGCGGGCTATCGTTGCAGCCCGTTGCAAGTGTGATGCGCTTCACATGACCGGGCAGGAAAAATCGGCGACACTACTATTTGATAAAACTGCCGTCGGCTTAGCAAACGTGCGACACAATACAATTTCATTAAAACTAAATACACTGCGCTGCCATCGTGCATGACGAATGTCTTGTGACCACATCTTTACTGCTTAATTTTTGGTGAATTCAACAAGTGATACCTCTCAAGGTATGGAGCGATTGCAAATGAGCGCATCTGGCATGGTCAGGAACTTATTGTCGTATGCGGGGTTGCTGACCCTTGCTGCCTGCGGCGGGGGCGGTGGCAGTTCCACGCCCCCTCCGACGCCCGTCACCATCGGCGGTGCGGTGAGCGGCTTGGCCGGCGCCGGGCTGGTGCTGAAGAACAATGGCGGCAATGACCTGAGCGTGACAGCCAATGGCGCGTTCACTTTCAGCTCGACAGTCAACAGCGGCGCTGCCTATGCGGTGACGGTGGGCACGCAACCTACGGCGCCCGCGCAGAATTGCGTGGTGGCCAGCGGTTCCGGCACGGCGCCCGCCAGCAATGTCACCAATGTGCAGGTCACCTGCACCACCACTGAAACCCATACGGTCAGCATCAATGTCACGGGTCTGAGCGGCACCCTGGTGCTGCAGAACAATGGCGGTAATGACCTGACCGTCACGGCTGACGGCACTGCCAGCTTTGCCACGGCTGTCACCTATGGCAATCCTTATGCAGTGTCCATCCTGACGCAGCCCACGGGCCAGACCTGTGTGTTGGGATCGCCTGCTTCGGGCACCATCGCCCTGGCGGACGTATCTGTGCCGGTGAATTGCGGCCTCAACCCGCATACCGTCGGCGGTTCAATCAGCAACCTGCTGGGTTCAGGACTGGTCCTGAACAACGGTGCCGGCGCGACATTGACGCCTGCGGCCAATGCCACGTCGTACAGCTTTCCGATGACTTATGGCGACACCTATACCATTTCCCCCACCACGCAACCCACCAGTCCAAGCCAGACCTGTGCGGTGGCGAATGCCAGTGGTACGGTGACAGGCGACGTCGCGAATGCGACTGTCACCTGTACCACCAACACTTACACGGTAGGCGGTACAGTGTCCGGTTTGGCCACGGGTGGCACGGTTGTGCTGCAGAATAATGGCGGCAATAACCTGACCGTGAGCGCCAATGGCTCGTTCACCTTTGCCACCGCGATCAACAGCAGTGCTGCTTATAGCGTAACCCGCTTGACCAATCCCACGGTTCCGGCTGGTACACCTGCTGGCCAGACCTGCACGGTTAGTAATGGCTCCGGTACGGTGACCAATGCGAACATCACCAGCGTGACGGTCACCTGCGTCAACAACGACACCACCGCGCCGACGGTGGCCAACAGCGCCGTCTATCCGCTGGATACCACCGTGGGCGCCGACGTGCATGGCACGATCCGCGCCACCTTCTCCGAGGCGCTGAATCCCTCGACCGTGACGGGCAGCACTTTCACGGTGACCGGGCCCGGCAACGTTCCGGTAACGGGCGGTACTGTGTCCTTGACCAATGGCAACACTACAGCCGTGTTTACCCCGGCTGCCGGTTATGGTCTGGGATTGCAGTTCAACACCGATTACACGGTGAAGCTGACCACGGCCATTAAAGATGTGGCGGGCAATCCTCTGGCCGCCGACAAGGTATGGACTTTCAATACCGGCAAGAAAATTGCCACGGGTGGTTACCACACCTGCGTCCGTTATGACGAAGGCGACATCAAGTGCTGGGGCAGCAATAATTATGGCCAGCTTGGCCTGGGCGACACCAACCCCCGGGGCGTCAATCCTGGTGAGATAGGACCTGCCCCCACTTTGCCATTCGTGAATCTGGGCGGACAGAAGGTGCTGGCCTTGACTGCCGGCGAAGAATTCACCTGCGCGCGACTCGAGAACGAGTCGGTAAAGTGCTGGGGACGAAATGTCGAAGGCGAGCTGGGTCAAGACAACTTCACCACCATTGGTGACGCCAATGCGAATCAAATTGCCAACCTTACGGCGGTCAGCAATCTGGGTGTGAGTCACGTGGTTGAAATTGAGGCTGGGGCTCAACACGTATGCGCACGCTTCGCTGATGGTGCCATAAAATGTTGGGGTTCCAACATCGGTGGGCAGTTAGGGTTGGGCGATACCGCCAATCGTGGCGGCAATCCGGGCGATATGGCCAGTTTGACGCCGATCTCTCTGGGTACGAATCTGAAAGCAAACAGGCTGGTGGCCTATGGCGGCTACACGACCTGCGCTATCTTGCAGAACACGCTCTCTTCTGTGAAATCGCTGAAATGCTGGGGTTCCAACGAATTTGGCCAGTTGGGACTGGGTGATGGGCTGGCGCTGCTTGATCATGGTGATCGGGGTAACGAAGCTAACGAAATGGGCGACAATCTCCCAGCAATCAATCTGGGTGGCGAGCCGCTACAGGTGGTTTCTGCCAGCGGCCATACCTGTGCCGTGCTCGTGGGTGGTTCGCTCAAGTGCTGGGGTAATAACGGTTGGGGCCAGGTGATGGTGGCGGGCGGCAATGGTTCGCCGACCAATCCGGCTGTCTGCGAACCGGGCAATTCCTGTATCGGCGACGAGCCCGGTGAAGCGACGCTCAATTTGGTGGACGTCGGCGCTGGACACACTGTGAAGCAACTGTCTGCCGGTGATCGTCAGACCTGCGTGCTGCTCGATAACGATGCGGTCAAATGCTGGGGTGACAATACCTACGGCCAATTGGGCCAGGAGAACACCGCTACTGTGCCGAAGTATGGCGACGATGCCGGTGAAACCGTGGCTCTCCTGTCTGCCATTGATCTTGGCACGACCGATGTGCGCTCGGGTCTTGCCGTCGGCACCGCTGTGGAACTCACTGCGGGCGGGTTCTTCCAGTGCGTGCACTTCTCCTCCGATCTGGTGAAGTGCTGGGGGCATAATGGGTCCCGGAATGGTATTACCGGTCAGGGTGGTCAGTTGGGTCAGGGTGTGACCTTCAATATTGGCGACGATGTCAATGAGATGGGTGATTTCACGGATTCGATCAACCTCAATCGATAACCCAATGAAAGCAGGCGAGCCGCACGTGATGAAGGCATCACGTGCGGCTTTTTCATGCTCGTTTGGGTGGGTCCGGATTTCCCTTTCCTGTGTGGAATGGCGGAAGCCAGGGCGCTCCAGGACAAGGGGTCATGCAGGGTTCCAAGCCGCTTTTTTACGCTGATGGATCGCCCGCCGTTTGCCGTCTCTTCGGTCAGTATCGCGGTCGGTCTTATGGGCGGTGATTACGCGCAGCGATCAATAGTTACCAATTTCCGGATTGCAGACTTGCCGTCCGGCGCGCATACAGGCGCTGCTTATTGAGGAGCGCGTCCCGTTGGCTTGTTAAGGGGTATAAAACAAGTACGTGGGTCGTTCCCGTGCCAAACCTGACTGCTGACTGGCTCTATTCCGGGTTCTTATTCAAGGCTGACCAGCATCGTGGTTGATGAGCGGCAATTCAAATGTGTATACCTTGAACCATTCGTTGGCAAACAATTCGGTTAGCGCTTGTTGGTTCGATTTTATGAAGCGGTCCAGACTGTCGTTCGGGTCATATTCGCCGTCACCGAACTGGTAAAGATCCTGCACCAGGTAGCGAGCATTGATGCTGCGTGCCCAGGTCCAGAAATCTGTATCGTTTTCAAAATTGCGCGGCCAGGTGGAAGACTGGCGGCTTGTGTATAAGCCGATGATGGTGGGTTTTCGGGCCAACACCACCCCGTTTTCTGGAACCCGGCTCCTGATGGCTCGGAACAATTCTTGCGACAAGGGATCGGTGACTGAATTGGCGAACGGTGTGAAATCTTTGCCGGCATAGGCATAACTGTAGGAACCAAACAGTGCGATGCTCACCAGTGCCGGAGGGAACAGCCGCCAGCGCTCGCTGCGGAGTGCGATGCCGACTATCTGCGCACCCTTCAGTCCATATGCCAGCAGCAATGGCCAGATTGGCAGAGAGTAACGATCCGCTTCCCAGCGGATCGGGTAGAGCAGCAACAGTGCGGCGTAGCCTGCGAGGAATACTTCAAATACAGAAATCCTGTTGCGAACCCTGGCTATGAAGCCAGTGGCGATCAGCGACAGCAGGAAGGCGGTTTCCGTGAAACCCAGCAGCCGGGACGACAAGGGATGACCTTGCACAAGCGTTTCCAGCGACAGCTCGTAAGCTCGAACCGACTGAAGAATGCCCCATGGACTGAATTGATCGAAATAATTTACATAGGTGGCTGAGTCGGCTGGATACCGCGATAGCACCAGCATGGCGAGGACTGCGCCACCCGCCAGGGCGAACAGGGCGGGAGTGACAATACGCCGCGTACGGTACAGCGACGTCAGGAAAATGGCTGGAAACAGCACAATTGCCGCGGTGCGCGTCAGATAGGCGAGTGCGAGTGTCAGTGTCAGGCCAAGCATTGTCCATCGCGTGTCGCCGGGCGACGCCTCGCCTTCAATCAGCCGATTGGCCAGCAATAACGTTGCGTAGGTCCATAACAGGAACGGCAGTTCCGAATAGATCGAGTTCTTGAGTTCCCAGATGAAGGGATGGATGCCCATTAGCAGGGTTGCAGCCAGTGCGAGCCACGATGCCACGAAATTCCGCGCAATGTATGCGAATGCCAGCAGCCATCCGGCCAGCGCTGCCAGTCCTGCCCATTTCATTGCCTCAAGGTCGTTGCCGAAAATGGAGTAAATGGGCGCAAGCAGCAGCGGTAGTCCGGGCGGGTAAAGGGAGGGATTGATCGCGTTATCAGGATTGAAGAGATAAGGAGTGGTGTAAGTCGTATTCTCGACGATGGTGCGGGCTTGCATGAGGTACAGGGCATAGTCGCCATCCCAGTCCAGTCCTGCACGCAAGGTCAGGACATGAAAAAGCAATACCAGACCGACCAGCAGCGCGCTGACGATTGCGAATGGGAATCGGGGCTGTTTTTCGTAAGGCATTGGTAATGGTCTTGGCGCATTTTTGCAATTTGCAAGTCGTACAAGTATAAGCGACCACTTTAAGGTCTGGCGTGATTCTGCGTGTTCCGTACTCCGCTCAGTGCCAGCCGGTTCAAGGTGCTGGGAAATGTAGTGAGTATTTGTGCCATCTGAATCACAGTCACTTAAGCCTGCTTGTAATACCTTTTGTCCTGGTTTTGCGACATGACCGCCAAATATCCATGCCATGACCCCGGAACATGTAGGGGGCTGGCTGCTTGCAGGAAGTATGTATGAATGATGGGAATATCGACCGCGTAGCCAGCGCGCGTGGCTGGTGGGCGGCTGTCGCGCTATTGGTTTGCGGATTCCTGGTCTGGACCTATGGCGAGTTGCTGCATGCAACGTCGGCGCGCTGGCAGGATACCTCGGGTTATCTCGCTCATGCGTTGTACATCGCCGAACACGGTGGGTTCTGGGGTTTCCTGCGCGAATGTTTTACCGGCACATTCCCGATTACGGAACGCCATCCGCTGTACATGCTGATGCTGGCGCCGTTCGCCGAGCGTACGGCGGATTTCTTCATGCTGGCCAAGTGGATCGATTTGTGGACCGGACTGGCCGTGCTGTTGTCGCTGATCTGGATGGTGGCGCGCCGTTACGGCCGAGGCGCGGCGCTGATTGCGGGCATGCTGTACGCGCTCAGCAATTCGCTGGTGATAGCCAGTTCGCATGTCGATAACGAAATGCAGTTTGTGCTGTGCACGCTGTGGACATGGTGGTTTTTAACCGAACCGGCGCCAGGTTCTGGTGCGTCCGATGCAATGCCAGTCTCCCGGACACGCTGGGCGCTGGCGGGATTATGGCTGGGTCTGGCGTATCTGGCCAAGTCGCCGGCAGTGCTGATGGGCGTGGCGGTGGTGGTCGCCGGTATGTGGCATGCGCGCCCGCGTTTCATTGCAGACCGCCGTTTGTGGATGTTCCTGTTGGTGACCGCGTTGCTGTCTTCACCGCTCGTTGTGCGTAATCTGATCGGCTTTGGCACACCGTTCTACGAAGGCATCAATTCCCACATCATGTGGATCGACAAGTGGACCGACATTGGCAGTGAGCAGTCAAGCATTTATTACGACCAGTATGGCGTCACTACGATCGAAGCGAACGGCATGCCGACGGCGGCGGATTATTTCCGCACCCACTCGCTGCTGGACGTGGTCAAGCGGCTGGGCAGTGGTTTTGCAAACGAACTGACCAATGTCATTCCGAGCGCGCTGGGACCGTCATTGCAGATACCCCGTTATCGATTGATAGGCATGGGCGTGTTCGTGCTGGCTCTGGCAGGCTGGTGGCTGCGCCGCAAGTCATGGGATGCCTGCCTGGTGTTTTTCTGGTCGGCAGCATTTCTGGTGTTCTTCAGTTGGGACACGATGTTCCCGGAGATTCGTTACCTGGCGCCATTGATACCGGTATGGATTGCTTTTGCCGCGCATACGATCTGGCAGGTGAGCGAGCGTGTGCTCAAGAGCCGTGCTTTCATCGCGGTTGTCTGCGCTCTGTGCCTGACGACATTGGGCACACTGGGCTGGACAACGGCAAAGGGCGCCTATAACCGACCGCAATCATTGATGGAGGCTTCGCCTTCCTACCTGCGTTTTGTGGACTGGCTCAACAACACGTTGGAATCTGGCGACCGCATCATGATCGGCGAAACGCGCGAATTTCATGGACTGATCTGGATGGTAAAGCGCCCGGTAGGCGTGGTGCTGATGCCTGACGCTGATTCGCTTGATGGTTTTTTGCGTTACCTGCGCGAACGCAAGGTAAGGTACTTGCTGATGCATGCTGAATATCTGACAGGCACTAATCGTCGGCTGGCCGGCGCGCTGGAGCCCTATTTCGCTGTGCAACCGGATGGCGCATTTATCGAGCGGCAGCGATTGCCCGGGTGGCATCCCGTGTATGCCGACGACCCTGCCATGCGGCACTTTATTGTGTATGAGCCGGATACATATGCTGCGCAGCACCAGGCCGCACCGTGATCGCCGCCTTGTTGTCGCGCAGCGCATTGGCGCATTTCGTGCGTTTCGCCGCAGTGGGGGTATGTGGTACTGCTGCGCATTATTCTGTGCTGTGGAGCCTGGTTGAGTTCGGTACGGTACACGTGCTGGTTGCCACGAGCATCGGCTTTGCAGTCGGTGCACTGGTCAATTACGTCCTCAACCGGCGTTTTACTTTCGATTCCGATGCGACGCACGTGGATGCATTGCCGAAATTTCTGGCTGTGGCTTTTCTCGGCGCCATCATCAACGGCTTGATCGTCAAGTTGTTCACCCAGTCTCTGGGTGTTTACTATCTGATCGCACAGTTGTTTGCGACCGGAACGGTGCTGGTATGGAATTTCGCCGTGAACTATTTGTGGACGTTCAGACGATGACTGCCGGGTTGCAGGAACGGCCTGCGATCAGGATGGTCGTCAATGCCGATGATTTCGGTTATTTCGACCAGGTATCGCGCGGCATCATCGAAGCCATGGAGCAGGGCGTGGTGACCGCCACCGGTGTGATGGCCAATGGCCCGGCGCTGGCGCGTTGGGTCGGGCGGTTGAAGGCATTGCCGGCAGCCAGCGTGGGCGTGCATTTGAATGTCACCCTGGGTGAGCCGCTCACCGCCGGCATGAAGTCGGCATTGGCGCCGTGGCGCGGTGAGTTTCCCGGCAAAGGCACGCTTGTCGCTGCGGTGCTGCGTGGACGGATTGCGATGGATACTGTCTTGCAGGAATGGCGCGCGCAAATCGAGCGTTGTCTCGAGGCAGGACTCAAATTGGAGTTTCTCAATTCGCACGAGCACATACACATGTTGCCGAGTCTGTATTCCAGGACGCGCGAATTGGCGAACGAGTTCAATATTCCTCATGTGCGCGCTCCACGCGCCGAGTGGGGGCCGAAGTGGACCGTGGCGGGCTGTGTGCGCAGTTCGGTGTTTGCTGCGGTGCGCGGGCTGGTGCCGAAGCCGCCGTGTTCCGAGCCGGAGCTGATCGGATTGGCGTCCAGCGGACGCCTGGATCATGACTACTTTGAGTGGCGATTTGCGCGGCTTGAACGGCACAAGGATTATGAGCTGATGTGTCATCCCGGCTGGCAGGATCCGCAGGCGCAGGCCGAACCCAAACTGGCTGCCTATCATGACTGGGAAGGCGAATTGCAGGCACTGATGAATGCCGATTTCGTGAAGTTGTTGGCTGCAAACCGGATCGTGCTGAGTTCTTATGCCGATCTGGACAAGTCGCACTGTCGGTAGAGGAAAACTTCAGGTGAACGAGCACAGCAACAAGCTACTGAGTATTGTCGTTCCGGCTTTCAATGAGTCTGCCGGTATTCAGGCCGCGATCCGGACCCTGTCCGAAGTGGCAGGGTCCACGGCGTATCCATTCGAGATCGTAGTGGTCGATGATGGCAGCCGCGATGACACTTTCGAACGTGCTGCCGAGATGGCGGATGCCGGCTTCCCGGTGCGGGCAATTCGCTTGTCGCGCAACTTTGGCAAGGAAGCGGGTCTGCTGGCTGGCTTGCAACGCGCACAAGGCGACGCTGTCATTACCATTGATGCCGACCTGCAGCATCCTCCGTCCCTGATCCCGGAGATGGTTCAAGCCTGGGAGCAGGGTGCAAAAATCGTACATGGCGTGAAGCGCAACCGGGGCGATGAACCCTGGCTGGCGACGGCGCGCGCCTATGTTGTGAATAAATTGATTACTGCCATGGGCGGAATCAATGTGCAGAATTCTTCGGATTACAAATTGCTCGACCGTGCAGTGGTGAACATCATCGGCAAGGCCCTGCCGGAACGCAGCCGGTTTTATCGCGGTCTGGCAAGCTGGGTCGGATTCAGGCAGGTGACCCTGGAGTTTGACGTTGCGGCCCGCCAGAACGGCACCAGCGGTTGGAGTTTGCGTTCGCTGATCGCGTTGTCGCTGACGGCGATGGTGTCGTTCACCAGCGCACCGCTGCGCATCGTGAGCGTGCTGGGCGTGCTGACCTTCTTGCTGGGGGCGGGTGTCGGTACCGATGCGATCCTGTCGCATTTGCGTGGTGACGCGGTTTCGGGCTTTACCACCATCATCTTCACGCTGATGTTGATCGGCAGTTTTATCATGATCAGCCTGGGTGTCATCGGCGAATACATCGCCAAGATTTACGATGAGATCAAGCAGCGGCCATCGTACATTGTCGATCAGGAGCATGAACGTAAACTCTGATATTCACGTTCGGATGGGGCTGGCCGTAAGATCGAACGGCGTTGCCCTCAATACCTTGAGCGCGACGGCGCCTGCCAGCGCGCCGTTCGAGTTCCCGGATGCTCGCGTTCTTCATCTGTCGGTGCAGCGTGTTCGCCGGGAGTCATGGCCAGTCCGAATTGCAGTTGCGTGACATATGCCAGTACGCCGCGAATCAGGATTGCGACGCCGAGCATTTCGCAATTTTCCTCGGCGATGACTTCGATCCGGTACCACCATGAGTCGCCGAAACGCTGTGCGATGAACCCTGCCAGCATTTCCAGACCCGCCGCACCGCCGACGAATAAACAGCCGGCCAGCACCAGTGCGTTGCGGGTGGCGGCCGGCAGGCGTCGCAGAAACGGCAGGCAGGCCAGCCCAATCGCCAGGACGAAGGGCAGGTAGAGGAATACCCATGAGTAATGCCAGGCAGCGCTTGAAGAGTTATAACCGACCCGCAACGTCTGGCCGATGGTTTCATGTATGGAACACTCTTCGTCAATGGCCAGAAATACGAAGATCATTGCCAGCGCCTGCCAGTATCTGGACAAAGCGATACCCTGGCGCACGGAGGCCTCCCCGGCCAGAAACATCAGTCCGCCTGCGAATAGCAGGGCGATGGCGGAAAAGAAACTGGGGACGTTATGTTCGGCATTGAGGTCGAATAGCGCCACCAGTCCCAGCAATCGCTGATGTCCGCAAGATTGGAGCACCTGGGTTGCCACATAGGCGGCAGTGAGCGTGGTGATGCACAATATATGAGTGCGGAAGAATCTGTTTGGATTTAGTTCGAGTTGCATGGCCACGTTCCTTATTCGCAACCGTATCGTGTCCGAGTCAGACCGGGTTTTTCAGTGATTGCGTCGCAAAAAACACTGGAGTGCTCCGGCCCTGCGCAGTCGTTTATAAGGATCAGTTAGGCGGATTCTCAAGAAAATCGATGATGGTTTCTCGATCGTCGGCGTTGGCGATGCCCGGATACTGCATGATTGTGCCCGGCACCACGTTTTGCGGGTGGGTCAGGAATAGGTCGAGCCGCTGGCGCGTCCAGCGGCCGCCAAATGATTTCATGGCTGCGGAATAGCCGAAATCGCTTCTGGAGGCAACGCGCCGGTTGATCAGACCATAAAGGTTGGGGGCAGTCGAAGATGGATCATTTTCGTTCATGGAGTGGCATGCGGTGCATGCAGTAAGAAGTTTTTCCGCTTTGCTTTCGTCGCGCGGCTTGACTGTGATGATGTTGCCGTCATCGGTCCAAATCACCACGACGCCAGCGTGCGTGCTGGTTAGATCGCGGATCCGGTCGCCAATGAAGATAGGCTCGGAAAACTGTACGTTGCCGTTGAGCAGACGTATGCGAAAAAGGGTTTCTTTGGCGAGCGAACCAACCAGAAGATCGCCGGCCCATGCCGGGAACAGTTGCTCTGGCGCAGTGATCAGATTGGAAATGCCGACAGAGGGCACGAACGCATATATTGGCGGCACATAGCCTTCGTGCCGCCCGGGTTTGTCGTTCAGCGGCCAGATGCGATTGCCGTAATCGACGCCCAATGTAACCAGGGGCCAGCCATAGTTTGCGCCATTGACAATATGGTTGAGTTCGTCGCCGCCGCGTGGGCCGTGTTCCGTTGACCAGATGGTGCCGTCGGCGGTGACCAGCAATCCCTGCGGGTTGCGGTGACCGCTGCTGAACAGGGTGGGAGTGCCGCCGTTGAGGGGAATGAGCATGATTTTTCCATACGAACTTGCCATATCCTGCGGCAGAGCCGGTAGTCGGTCTACTCCATCGAAGCCATGATCGCCGACGGTCAGTAGCAATTCATGGTCATTAATGAGCGCCATGCGGCCGCCGCTTTCCCAGCCTTCAAATGGTTTGCCTTTCACGCCATTGATGGTGAGGTTCAGGCACGGCGAACTTTGAAATACCGTATGCCAGCCGGCATCGGCTGTGCCCGCTTCCAGTGCTGCGTTCTCGGCGCTCAGGGTCGATACGCGCAACGCAAAACAATGATTCGCTGAGTCCCAGTAATGATGGGAGGCATAAAGAGTGATGTGATTACCGGTCTGGACTGTCAATATCCCGGTCACCCGGAAGCGTTTGTAGTCGGCTGTTTTGCCGCGCGTGTTTTTGAGTAACTCGGTGGCGCCGCGTTTGAAATCCTCGATATTGAGTGGAATGGGATAGGCCAGGCGATTGATGCGAAGACCGGTGGCATCGCCGATGCCGCGTACCACGAACAGTTCTCCTCCCCCGGTTGCAAACAACAGTCCATCTTCCCAGCGGGCGATGCCGCCGCCGCTGAATTGCGGTGCGGGTATCCAGTTGGAATACGTGGTGATGTCCAGAAGGTACAAGGAAGAATCGTAGCGACGTGTCTGTACCGACGGCTGTGCCGGTCGGGGCAACCACCCGGCGCGATATATGGCATGCCCGCCGAGTGCGGCGACGAGTATCAAGGCGCTGGCGCCAGCGCCTAGTGCGCCGGGTACGGGTCGGTGCACAAACACGAACATGATAATGCCGAGACACAAGCTCGTTGTGAGAGCTGGTAATGAAAAATCCGGCGGAATGATGGAGGGAAACCAGGCCCGCGCGATGATCAATAGCGAGAACCAGAGGGCGAATGTTGCGATGGCGACAGTGCATGTCATCAGCAGGGTGGGAGGCGTATTGCGATTCAGCAGCCTCAGACACAGTATTCCAGCAAGAAAAGGTCCTAGAAAGCTGAATGCAATGGCCAGATCCAGGCTGAAAAAATTGAATGAAAAAATCGGCGCAACCCAGAGCAATGGGGTTGCCAGCAGAACAAGTATTGCAAGCGCGAGACGTATTGTCGTAAGCAATCGTGAGGCAACAAACAAGGTGTTTGTCTCCCGGATAAAGCGAAGTTGATTCAGTGCATCGGAATGGGGTGAAGCGCAGCTATTTTAATTACGAATGGCATCATCGTGCTGATGCGGACGGACGTCAACTTCGTTCAGCTTCGCAATTACCGCTGCCTGGCTGGGTATGAGGCGTGCGGCGTTCTTTGAATAGATTTTTTCCAGCACTTCGTCCGGCAAGTCAAGCCCGTAGATGCGCCAGTTACCTTGCTTTGTCAGGCCGAACATCGGGTATTCGATATACTCGTTGTCGGTTTCCAGGAACTCAAGGTAGCTGCGAAACAGGCGTTCAGGTGTCCAGCCATCACCGGATGCTTGTAGTCCAAAGCCGCCATCGGTGCCGAACAGGATGCGATCCTGATACTTGATGAAGAACTTACGGGCCGAATAGGGTTCCCTGCCCAGTTCTTGCACCACGGAAGACATGTCAACGTAGTAGTTGGGATACTTGTCGAGCAGGTAAGCGGCATAAGCAAGATTATCGGGGTTCATGCCAAAATGCGCGCCGATGAAGTTGGTGCCGGGGTGACGGGCCAGCAACCGTTCACGCTGTTGCATCAACTCCTGTTGTGAGGGCACTTGCCGGCCGTGCAGGCTCCAGGCTGGATTCTCCAGTAATTCTTCGTACCGTTCATTGTGCGCGTCCACCGGCTCCCAGAAAGAGCGTGGTTCACCTGTATGCACCAGCACCGGCAAGCCTAGCTGGCCCGCCAGATCCCAGTAAGGATCAAGGCGTGGATCGTCAATCGCAACCAGTTTACCGTTGCTATCAATCTGACCAAGTCCAAAGGATTTGTTCTCCTTGATGCCGCGGGCGCCCATGAGTGCAGCCTTTTTCATCCATTCCACTTGTTGGGTGACGCCATTTTCATGCATGAGTGCGCCAGGGTCGGGCTTGACGAACAAGATGAAGCGATCCGGATATTTCGCATAGAAGGTTTTGGCGAAATGTTCAAACATGCCGCCAGGGAGCCCTCCCAAATTGACGACTTTGTCGATGCCTGCGGCGTCCATGGCGGCGACCAAGCGTTCAGGAGTAATTGATTCAGGCAGGGATTCGAAGTGGAAATGTACGTCAATGACCGGATATTTGGCGCGCGTGATTGACTTGCGGTTAAGGACCAGGGTGGGATGTGGATCGTACTTGGAAAGCAACACATCATGACCCAGTAAAATGGCAAAGTTGTCGCGATAACGCTCAAAACTGAACAGGTCCGCATATGGATTGTGCTGCTGGAATGTGTATACCCCAAATGCTGCCACCACCGATGAAGCGACAGCGGCGGTGATTTTCAGCAACCCATAGTGCCCGCGTACGATGCTCCAGGCCGCGAATGCACTCGTGCAGACGACGCAGGCCACCGCCACCAGTCGCTTATGCGAGAACAAGGTGTTCACTAAGCCGCCGCCCTGGAGCTGTGAGATCAGGGTATACAGAGGTAAATTGAGCAAGACAATTGTCAGCAGAATGAGTGCTATCACAAACCAGGCGAGCTGGCGTCTCTCAGGAGATTTTTTTTGGAAAAACGACATGGAATTTTAGGGTTTGACGAAATGCTGACTGTTTCCAAACTTATTCTAAGCTGCATGCCTGAGCAAAAGCCATTGAAAATGCGATTACGTCACATCGACCTGAAGCAACATCTTACTAGAATGGTTTCGGTAATGAGTGCGGTATACGGCACATTCTGCAGTAAGAAGGTATTGCTGCTTCTGTGTTTATTGAAGCATCTAACAGAGGCCACTGTGTCAAAGGTTCTGCGGGTCAAAGTAGGTCGTTCTCGACTAATCGGGAGTAGTTGCCATGCCAGATAAACCTGTAAGTCAGGCGCGCTGGACGCAAACTGCTCTACCGCCGGTATTGATGCTCGGCGATCATTTCGGCTATGCCGGAGGCGTAGCGCATGGCGGGACGGTTTACTTCCTGAATGTGCTGCCGGCACTTAAACAGGCTGGTCTTGATGTCACTGCATGTTTTTTGCGGGAACCGCATCCGGCCACGATGGGGCTGCAGGATGCCGGTGTTGAATCCATATTCCTGTCTGCGGGCCGTATGAACCCCGCAGTCGTTTACCATGTTGCATGCATCGCTCGCGAGCGTGGCTGCCGCATTATTCATGCGGCGGGTTTAAAGGCAACTTTAGTGGCGCGAATTGTCGGCCGATTGACAGGGCTAAAGGTTATTGTCCATTTGCATGACCTCAACCGTCCGGGCTGGATGGTCGGTGCATTACATGGCCTGTTTGCAAGGGCGGATGATCTTGGCATTTGCGTGTCGAGAGCCGCACGGGAAACCGCGATAGCGGGGTATGGATTGCGGCCTGAACGGCTGCGTGTGGTCTACAACGGCTTGGCGCTGGAGCGGCTTCGCTACGTTGCAGGTATGGCGGGGAGGACGCGCCGGGCTGAGCTGGGCATCCCTGCCGAACGGAAAGTCATTCTCATGGTGGCGCGGATGCATCCCGTCAAGGGACATCGTGAGATGCTGCATATCATGTCCGGGGTGGTCCAGGTTCATCCTGATGCCCTGTTGCTGCTTGCAGGCGATGGTCCCGAGCGCGCAGCCTGCGAAACACTGGTGCGTCAGTTGGGTCTTGTTTCTCATGTGCAATTTCTGGGGCAACGCAATGATGTCCCCGAGCTGCTGGCGGCATCCGATCTGGTAGTGGTGCCTTCCCTGCAGGAAGGCTTGAGTCTGTCGGCTATCGAGGCGTTGGCCGTTGGTAAACCGGTGGTTGCCCATGCTGTAGGCGGCTTGCCGGAAGTGGTGAGTGATGGGGTTGACGGGCGTTTGATTGCTTTGGGTGACCGGGTGGCATTCGCGCAGGCGATCATTGACATGTTTCATCATCCTGAGACATTGACTGCCTATGGTGAACGCGGCATGCGGGAGGCGGAGCGCTTCAGTCTGGAGCGCCACGTTGTGGCGTTGCTTGATTGTTATCATGAGCTCGCTTCATGACATGCGAGGGGACATGGGTATCTTGAAAAAGCTGAAAAATGCATGGCGCAAGAATATTCCTGAAGTGGTGGCCTGGTCGAATGGTGGCTTGCCTGATTTTGTCACAGCCATTCGACCGAGCGAACCGCTGGGTGGGGTGCCGGTGTTTTGCTACCACATGGTCGAAGCCGAAACTTTTGAAGCCGACCTGCATTTTCTGAAGTCAAATGGCTATCGCACCTTGAGCGCCGCTGAACTGGTCAGTTATCTGCGGGGTTCTCTGATGATTGATGATCGTGCGGTCGTATTGACCTTCGATGATGGTCCGCGAAATTTTTACGATGTGGCGTTTCCTTTATTACAGCAGTACGCAGCTAAAGCCGTGGCATTCATTGCTCCAGGGCTGCATGCCGATGCCGGTAAAGGCGATGATGTCGAAGCCAGGCCAATGAACTGGAAAGAGATTCAGATTATCAATGCGTCTGGCCTTGTAGAGTTTCAGTCGCATACGCTTGAAAGCAGGTACATACCCTCTTGGCCGATGCCAGTGCCGCTTGCTGGCTGTGATCCGGTTATCGAAGCTTCGCGTCGGCAAGCGCCGTTGCCATTCGATCAGGATATTGCTGCATCATGTAGCGAGATTGCCGCTCACTTGCCGAACGTCGGCGTTCAGCATCTGGCTTTCCCGATGTATATGGGTAGTGAAACAGCCGTGAACATGGCGCGTGGACTCGGTTTCGTGGCCTGCTACTGGGGCTTGCTGACAGGGCGATCTCTCAATCGTCCGGGCGATTCGCCATTTCATATCTGTCGCATCAGCGATGAGTTTGTACGCCGATTGCCCGGCGTAAGTCGCATTGGCTGGGCGCAGATGCTGCGTGAACGCATGCATCGCGCTCAGTTGGGCCGGCAGTGGCGTCAGCGCTATGGTGAATTACCGACGAATATTCATTGACTCTTGGATCACTCATGTCGCGAATCGTCCGAATCCTGATTTCCATAGTTCTGCTGGCGCTGGTGATCGGCTTTGCTGATTGGCAGGCTGTATGGAAAGTATTGCGTGAGGTTGACTTACGCTGGGTGGGAGTTGTGTGGCTGATTGCGGTTGCTGATCGCATGATTACCAACTACCGCTGGCAGATATTGCTGGTTGGCCGCGGTGTCTTTGTTGGTTTTGGCAGGCTTTTCAAGGTGCAGTTGGCGGCCAATTTTATTGGTGCATTCCTGCCGGGATTTATTGGTGTTGATGCAGTTCGCATTACCGCCTTGTGCCGGTCTGGTGAATCTGCTGCGCCAGTGTTTGCGGCAACCCTCGTGGACCGGGTCACGCTTGCCATCGGAACCTTGATGGTGGGGGCGGTAACGGTGATTTTTCTGGCGCGCGAGCGTGTTCCGCATGGCATCATCCGGTTTGTGCTGGTACTGACGCTGGTAGCCATGATCGTGATGGCGTTCGGAATGCTGCCGGCAGTGCGTAACTTGATGAGGTGGAAAATTCTGCCGTTGATTCCTGAGCGGCTACGTCATCGTGTTGCAGAAATTGCCGCTGCCTCATTGGCATATCGGCATCAATGGCGTCTGGGTATCGAGGTTGCTGCCGTCACAATCTTGTTGTTTGCCCTGCGAATTGTTTTTGCCAAGGCAGTTGCGCTGTCCTGTGATGTCAACGTGAGCTGGCTTGATCTGATGCTGGTGATTCCGATCCTCTGGGTTGTGGTCATGCTGCCGATCACTGTCGGTGGGATCGGTGTGCAGGATGCCGGCTATGTGGTACTGATGGGGTTGGTCGGAGTGGCTGCACCGGTGGCGGTTAGCATGTCATTGGTGGAACACCTGGTTGCACGCCTGGCCAGTTTGCCTGGAGTGTTGTTTTTTGGCGAGGTTACAGGGCGTACAGTATCCACTGATATTCAACGTGATACGTAACAGCCATGCCGAGTGATTTAAAACTCGGCCCGATTCATTACATCGGGAATGCAATCATGCTTTACGATGATTGCCGGATTGCCTTGAACTATTGAGCGGGGCGGGATGTCCTTCGTTACGAAAGCGCCGCCTGCAACTCGGCTGCCTTCTCCGATGGTAACGTCGCCCACAATGATTGCATGAGGTCCGATCCATACATCGTCTTCAATCTTGGGGAATCCGATCGTACGGGTTCCGTCTGCTGCGATGCGATCACGACGCCCCAGCGTCACGCCATGAAACAGGGTGACATTGCTGCCGATGCGCGTCCCGCCATTGATAACCAGTCCCCATCCATGAGTCAGCGCTATTCCGGGACTGATGCGAGTTGCCCATGGCAGGTCCATGCCGGCCCAATGTGCCGTAAATCTGTGCGCAAGCTTGCAAGCCGGCAGTGTCCAGCGGATGGCATGGCCGGATTGTGCAACGTACTGGCACAGACGCAATGTGGCGATGGGGCGAAAGGTTCTTAGTGTACATAGGGCCCTGATAAGCAGCCCCAGGCTGAACCTGCCGTACTGTCTGTGAGTATCTGCCTTCAATGCTGTCCAGTGGCTGACTGTCAATGGACAATCCAACGGTTGTGGTTGCAATGTTTTCATGTGGGTTTTCGTGGTGCCTCAGCCTTTGTGAGATTACTGGAACTGGCTGCGAGGATGTAAGGTGATGTCTTGTCGATGACGCTTGCGTGACGCGTGTGATCATGGTGATGTACATGCGAAACAGGCCTTGCGCAATTGCACTCGTTTTTCTTGACAGCACTCATTCTGTCCCTTAAATTGCGCCCCCTTGCTGTGGGGCCATAGCTCAGCTGGGAGAGCGCTTGCATGGCATGCAAGAGGTCGGCGGTTCGATCCCGCCTGGCTCCACCAGTTTTTACAGCCAGATTTCAAGTTTGAGGCCAGCGTCCCCATCGTCTAGAGGCCCAGGACACCGCCCTTTCACGGCAGTAACAGGGGTTCGAATCCCCTTGGGGACGCCATTCTTAACAGACGCCAATCCTCTACAAGCGTCTTTCACTATTTGATCTCATGATCTTAATCGGGTCGATGGCGCATGCTGTCTGCTCTTGCTTCTTGCAGCATTCTGTCTCGACAGATTGCAAACCATTGGGCAAGTTTGCAGTATGGAACGGCAGATTCGTTTTGCGGTGAGCAAGAGATACGTCAGCCGTTGGAGCGCCACCAGCGCTGCAAATCCACAAAAAATACTGTTCAGCGCATTTTTAAAGATGTCCGGTAATGAGCGGGGAATCTGGCGGCCGTTTCTTGGAGATTTGAACCAACATGTATCATGGAGTGGCCGGCCACTACCTGCACCAGTGCGTTGATTGTTGACTGGATGCCTGCGTAATGATGGAGCGTATTCGCCGATCTTGAGCTGGAGAATCATGGGATATGAGCGATGCCAGTTCTCCAGCCGAATTCATGTTTGATCTCATCACGGGGCAGAGCTGTTTTTTTCAGGAGCCTCCTATAGATCCTGAGATGGGTTGGACGGTTTTTCCGTATGTGCAAACTCGACAGGTGATGAATGCACGGGGCCCTGATTCAGTGCAGAGTTTGAACCGGGCTCATGGCTGGGCCAATTACTGTTCACCGGGGCAGAGTCGGGATTTGACGCTGGACTGGAAGTGGGTTCAAGCCTGGTATGAGACTCCTGTTGACCGCTTGCTCCGTTTTCAGCACCAGGGTTTTCATTTGCATTGAATTGACGGCCTTCATGGCTGCGTCCTCGTCCTCCCCTTCGGCGACGATTACGACGACCACGGACACCACGCTCGCCTTGAGGCTGATCGGTCGCGAAGGCGTCGGATTGTGCGTTGGCATCGGTCGCCGCCACAGTGCGTTCAACGATGGCCGGGAGCGTTGCCCCCTGGATGGTCCGTTGTGCGTCTCGTTCACGGCGGCGTTCCTGTTGCTCGCGTTGCCGCTGCGCCTGCTGTTCCTTGCGTTGCTCGCCACGCTGTTCCTGGTTGCGTGATGGTTCGGTGCGATTTTCCTCCCGGCGCACGTCGCTGCGGTCGCGGCCACGGTTGCCGCGGCTGCGGTCGTTGCGGTCTTGGCGGCCGCGCTGTGGACGTTCGCCACGTTCATGACGCCGTGGCGGGAGGCTGGCTGGGGGTTCCTTGTTTTCAACGATGCCGCCGGCCCTGCCAAAGAAGAAACGCCACAGGGCGACGAAAATACCGACTTGTTCCGGCTGTGCCTGTGGTGCCGGTTCACTGGCAAGAGGAGCGGGCGCGGCCGGCAGAATGGTGGTGACCGCTGCCTGCGGCGTGACCGGCTTTTGCTCGGCACGGTTGGCTATGGCTTCCACGTCAACGATGGGCTGCTGGGCGAGCTGGTAGCTCACGCCGATATTGCCCTCGGTCTGAACTTCATCATCACGGACCCGGCGAATGTCGTACGCCGGGGTGTCCATGTATTTGTTCGGCACCAGTACGATCTCGCTCCTGGTCTTGGTTTCCAGCTCGTGCAGCGCGTCGCGTTTTTCATTGATGAGGAAGGTGGCGACGTCCACCGGCAATTGTGCAATGACCTTGGCGGTGCGGTCCTTGCGGGCTTCTTCGCCGATCAGGCGCAGCAGGGTCAGGGCCAGCGATTCGACGCTGCGAATCCGACCCATGCCGCCGCAACGCGGGCAGGCATGATGGGTGGCTTCGGTGATTGATGGCCGCAGGCGCTGGCGCGACAGTTCCAGCAGGCCAAAACGCGAGATACGGCCGAGCTGGATGCGGGCACGGTCCTGTTTGACGGCATCGCGCAGACGGTCTTCCACTGCGCGCTGGTTCTTGGTGGACTCCATGTCGATGAAGTCGATGACGATCAGGCCGCCGATGTCGCGCAGTCGCAGTTGGCGGGCGATTTCATCGGCTGCTTCCAGGTTGGTATTCAGCGCGGTGGTTTCGATATCGGTCCCGCGCGTGGCCCGGGCCGAGTTGATGTCGATGGATACCAGGGCTTCGGTATGGTCGATGACGATGGAACCGCCCGAAGGCAGGCTCAGGGTATGGGCATGAGCCGATTCGATCTGGTTCTCGATCTGGAAGCGGGTGAACAATGGCACTTCGTCTTCATACAGCTTGAGTTTGCGCAGGCTGTTCGGCATGAAACGCTGCATGTAATCCTGGCCTTCAGCGAACACGGTGGGGCTGTCGACCAGCACTTCGCCAACATCGTCGGCCAGGTAGTCGCGCAGGGCGCGGATCACCGGTTTGGATTCCTGATAAATCAGGAAAGAGGCAGGGCGGGTGGCGGCTTCCTGGATGGCCTTCCAGACTTCCTGGAGGTTGCTGACGTCCCATTGCAGTTCTTCGGCGGAGCGACCTACGCCTGCGGTGCGCACAATGGCGCCCATGCCTTCCGGGAGCTGCACGCTGTCCAGGGCTTCACGCAATTGTTCGCGGTCCTCGCCCTCGATGCGGCGGGAGACGCCGCCGGCGCGCGGGTTGTTGGGCATCAGCACCAGGAAGCGGCCTGCCAGGCTGATGAAAGTGGTCAGGGCGGCGCCCTTGTTGCCGCGTTCTTCCTTCTCGACCTGAACGATGATTTCCTGGCCTTCGCTGACCAGATCACGGATGTTGCGGCTGCTGTGGTTGCTGCCTTCCTTGAAGTACTCGCGGGAGATTTCCTTCAGGGGCAGGAAGCCGTGACGGTCGGCGCCGTAATCGACGAAGCAGGCTTCCAGGCTGGCTTCAACGCGGGTGATTCGACCCTTGTAGATATTGGCTTTTTTCTGTTCCCGGGACGGGATTTCGATGGCGAGGTCATAAATACGCTGTCCGTCAACCAGAGCAACGCGCAACTCTTCCTCTTGAGTCGCATTTACTAACATTCTTTTCATGGGCCCCTACTCGTTGTAGATGGGGGCCGTGGAAAGGCGGAGGACGGGTGCGCGGGCGCGGGAGGATGCTTGGTGGTCGCTCCCTGTGCAGCTCGGTGTTTGGTATGCGAACGAGCAGGCGCTCAGTTCAATGCTCAAACAAGGGCTCAATCAGGAGCGCTCTCGGCCGGGGTTAACCGGCTGGCGATCAGAAGGGCACTGCTGCATGAGCCAATGATCTTCCGTCACCTCAAAATCCTGCCGAATCTTGCGGCCCGCCCGGTACGCTTGTGTCGCTGACCCAACGCCCGAGTTGCGGGTTTGGCATCAGCGTTCCAATCGGCCGAGCGATGGTTCTGACCGGCCCCTAGGTCTACCCAGATAGCCTGCAAAGACAGAACCAACTAAGATGCGGCCCCCGTTTGATCAGCTGATAATTGGTTGAATCAGGCTGGAATGGCAGATGGCCGCGTTTGATCGTTCAAAGCGGCGCTTGATGGCGCTGGCCAGCAAGTCACCTGAGAACGAAAGCGGAGCGACTATATCAGTGCATCTCCGTGCAATCAATGGCTTACGTAAACTTGAACGAGCTGTTTGTGAGTTGCTCGCAGATGGCTCCGCAGGTGGATGCGAATGAATGATCCTGTTCAGCCCGGGCGAGCGAACGACGAAGTCACGATTGGTGCCACGCCAGGCAGGGGCGTCAGTTATGCCGAAGCGGGTGTGGGCGATGTCGGGCAGCGCCTCGATAACTACCTGATGCGCCTGCTGAAAGCCGTGCCGAAAAGTCATGTCTACCGGGTGCTGCGCAAGGGGGAGGTGCGGGTGAATGGCAAACGCGCCAAGCCGGAAACCCGTCTGGCGCTGGGTGACCGCGTGCGGATTCCGCCGGTGCGGCTGGACGAGAAACCGGCACAGAGCAAGCCCTCGGTGTCATTGCAGCAATTCATCACCGGCACCATCCTGCACGAAGACCAGGATCTGCTGATCATCAATAAGCCGGCGGGCGTCGCGGTGCATGGCGGCAGCGGTCTGGCCTTTGGCGTGATCGAGGCGCTGCGCACCGCCCGGCCGGACCTGCCCGAACTGGAGCTGGTGCACCGGCTGGATCGCGACACCAGCGGCGTGCTGCTGGTGGCCAAACGCCGTGCTGCTCTGCGCGAGCTGCATGCCGCACTGCGCGAACGTGAGATGACCAAACGCTATCTGGCGCTCGTCTGGGGGCGCTGGGAACTGGGCAAGAAGAAAATCGAGCTGCCGTTGCTCACCAACCAGAAGCAGGGCGGTGAGCGCATGGTGCGTGTGCATCCAGAAGGACAGTCGGCGCTCAGTACGTTTGTGCCGCAGCAGCATTTCGGCAAATTGGCGACCTTGATGGCCGTCGAAATCGGCACTGGCCGTACCCATCAGATCCGCGTGCATGCCGCCTACGCCGGTCATCCGGTCGCAGGCGATGAAAAGTACGGTAATAAGGAAGGCAACGATGCCTTGCGCTCCTTTGGCCTGCGCCGCATGTTCCTGCATGCGCATTCGCTGGAATTTGCCCGTCCGGGCACTGGCGAGCACTTCAGCATTTCCGCACCGCTCAGCGAGGAATTGAATACGGTGCTGACCAATCTGCAGCAGGCAGTCGGCAGGAAGTCGTCGCAGCGGATTTAAAACCCGCCCTTAAGGTAATAAAAATCCCGCCCGACGCAAGGCGCCGGCCAGCCAGATCAACGGCAGACCGGTCAGGGCGGTGGGATCCTGGGAGTCGATGCGTTCAAACAGCGTGATGCCCAGGGCTTCGGCTTTGAAGGCGCCGGCGCAATCCAGCGGATTCTCGGCGGCGATGTAACGGGCAATTTCCTCGTCGCTCAGAGTGCGGAATTTGACGATCGTGGCGTCGATATGGGCCTCGTGCCGCTGCTGCTGGGGTGCAATGACATGAATGGCGGTATGAAACACGATCTGTGCGCCGCTGGCGGCCTTGAGCTGTGCCATGGCCGCTTCCGCCGTACCGGGTTTGCCCAGAATGGTCGCGCCGCGTACGGCAGCCTGATCGGAACCAATGATGACGCTATCCGGGTAGCGGGTGGCCACCGCTTCGGCCTTGGCTTTGGCCAGACGGTAAACCAGACTGGTGATGTCTTCGCCAGGCAGCGGCGTTTCATCAATGCCGGGCGAATGCACGGTAAACGGCAATTGCAGGCGTTCCAGCAGTTGACGCCGGTAAATGGAGGTGGATGCCAGGACCAACCGGGTCAGGCTGTTGGGGGTCGAACGTTGGGAATTCACCGAAACAGGTCTCTTGGATGGTTGCCGGCTTGATCCCTCTGAAAATACAAAGGATTAAAGCCTCTGGAAGTTAATTTAAAGGGTTTTTGACAGGGCAGGGTCGCGCACCTATGATACGCGCCCCATGTCGCGACCCCCGGCCGAATCTACCGCTCAGACCACACAATTGGTGGTGGATGCGATGGTTCTGGCGCATGGAGGGCTGACCTGGGAGCACGAGTTTAACGATACGCGCTTCGGGCGTCTGGTCGATGTGGCGGTATCCGCTACTCCACGCGTGTCGATCAAGCTGAAGTTTGCCATGCTGGATAAGCGGCCGGTGATTTACGGTGAGATGCGTGGCACGGTCGAACTGGTATGTCAGCGCTGCATAGCCACCATGCAGTATCCGGTGGCGGAATCGTTTGAGTTGATGCTGGTCGAGAGCGAAGCCGAGCTGGATTTGGTTCCGGAATCGCATGAACCATGGATAGCCCACTCCTCGCGCTTGAATGTGCTGGAACTGATCGAAGAGCAGTTGCTGTTGGCCCTGCCATTGATTGCCAGGCATGCCGATGCGCGCGATTGTGTGAATGTCGGTGCCGTACTGTCGGACACGACAGCGTCACCCAAAGCGAAACACATGGCGACAGCGCCGGTGATTGAGCCGGTTGCAGTGGCTGAAGTGCAGCGTCCGTTTGGTAATTTGCGCGACTTGTTGCGCAAGCAATAAGTCTGTCGTTGTCGCGTGAGCGATGGGATTAGAACTTGATTGAATTGATAAGGTGCTGAGTGGTCCCGCTGTAGTCCCTTATTGGAATTTTGTAGAGAGTAACGATCATGCCAGTTCAGAAAAGCCGTAGAACCCCTTCGACTCGCGGTATGCGCCGTGCGCACGACAAGCTGTCGGCCCCCGCGCTGTCTGTGGATCCCACTTCTGGCGAGACGCACACCCGTCATCGCATTACGCCGGACGGTTTTTATCGCGGCAAGAAAGTGATCGAGACCCGCGAAGACAAGCAGGCCGAATAAGCAACCGGGCGTGCCCGGATCATTCTGAGCGCGTCCAGTTTTCTGCCACTCCTTCGGACCTTCAGTCCATTGAGCACGCAGTCACCCCAGCAGCTGACAATAGCGGTCGATGCGATGGGCGGCGATCATGGGCCACCAACGGCGGTGCCTGCTGTGCTCGAAGTGCTCGCCGAGCAGCCAGACGTCAAGTTCATCCTGGTAGGTCGGGAAGCCATCGTTGCCCCGATGTGGTCGCAGCAGGGGCGTCCATTTGCCGATCGTTTGTACATTCATCACGCCAGCGAGGTGGTGGAAATGGGCGAGCGCCCACAGGATGCCCTGCGCAAGAAGAAGGACTCTTCGATGCGCGTGGCGCTGGATCTGGTCAAGGCCGGCCAAGCTACAGCCTGTGTCAGTGCCGGCAATACCGGCGCCTTGATGGCCACAGCGCGTTTTGTGCTCAAGACCATTCCAGGTATCGATCGGCCGGCCATTCTCTCGCGTATCCCGGCGCATCACGGTCATACCCACATGCTGGATCTGGGAGCCAATGCCGATTGTTCGCCGGAAAATCTGCTGCAATTTGCCGTGATGGGCAGTGTGGTGGCGGCCGATCTGCATGGCGCGCTGCAACCGCGCATCGGTCTGCTCAATATCGGCTCCGAAGACATCAAGGGCAATGAACTGGTGCAGGAAGCCGCCAGACTATTGCAGCGAAGCACGCTTAATTACATCGGTTTCGTCGAAGGCAATGACATCTTCAGCGGGGAGGTCGACGTCGTCGTCACCGATGGCTTCACCGGCAATGTCGCGCTGAAAACCATGGAGGGGTTGGCGCGCATGCTGGGCGCAACCATCAAGAACGAATACACTCGAACGCCATTGCGTCGTTTGAGTGCCTTGGCCTCCATGCCGGTGTTGAAGTCTTTGCAGAAGCGCTTTGATCCCGGGCGGCACAACGGCGCCAGCATGGTTGGCCTTAATAATGTGGTCATCAAAAGTCATGGTGGTGCGGATGCGGCATCGTTTGCCAATGCCATCCGGGTCGCCATTGTTGAGGCGCGCAAGGGCGTGCCTTTGCAAGTCAGCCAGTTATTGCAGGAACAGGTGCAATGAATTATTCGAAAATTGTCGGCACAGGTTCATATTTGCCGGAAAAAGTGCTCACTAATGCCGACCTGGAAAAGCTGGTCGATACCACTGATGAGTGGATTCGCACCCGGACCGGCATCGAACGGCGGCACGTGGTGGCAGAAAATGAGACCACCTGCGATATGGCGGAGCAGGCGGCGCGGCGTGCCATGCAGGCGGCAGGGGTGGCGGCCACAGAGATCGACCTGATTGTCATCGGCACGACGACGCCTGATCAGATTTTTCCCAATACGGGCTGTTTACTGCAGCAGCGTCTGGGCGTATTCGGTCCGCCGGCCATTCAAGTGGAAGCGGCCTGTTCCAGCTTCATTTACGCACTGAGCATCGCCGACAAGTTCATCCGTCTCGGTGATGCCAAATGCGCGCTGGTGGTGGGGGCGGAATGTCTGACCCGGCTGGTCGACTGGAATGACCGCAATACCTGTGTGTTGTTTGGCGACGGCGCCGGTGCGGTCATTCTCAAGCCGTCCCAGGAACCGGGCATCATGTCCACGCATTTGCATGCCAGTGGCGACTATGCGGATTTGCTGTATTACCCCACCGGCCCGTCGAAGCATTTCAATCCCAATGTGCCTGCCGGCAGTCAGTGCGTCATCCAGATGAAGGGTAGCGAAGTATTCAAGGTGGCGGTCAACAAGCTGGGCGGCATTGTGGACGAAACCCTGGCGGCCAATCGTCTCGACAAGAGCGCGATCGACTGGCTGGTGCCGCATCAAGCCAACATGCGTATCATCCAGGGTATCGCCAAGAAACTGGATTTACCGATGGAACGAGTCATTGTCACCATCCAGGATCAGGGCAATACCTCTGCGGCTTCCGTTCCGTTGGCATTGGATACGGGCATTCGCGATGGCCGCATCAAACCCGGTTCACTGGTATTGCTGGAAGCTTTTGGTGGCGGCTTTACCTGGGGTTCCGCCCTGGTGCGGATATAAGTGCATGCGACAAACGTCGATGAGTGGCACATGATCAATTTGCGCAAGTTATTCGCTGTCGCATTGCTTCTACTGGGATGGCATGCCCAGGCGGCGGTCTACACCTTGCCGGCCGCTCACGATACGTTGATTGGGCAAGTGCTCTATGTCACCACCCGTGATGAAGATACCCTGTTCGCTTTGGGACGACAGTATGGGGTCGGCTATGAAGAAATGGTCGCCGCCAATCCCGGTGTTGATCCCTGGGTGCCCGGTGCGGGCAGGCGTATTCTGATTCCCACGCAATATCTGCTGCCCGATGCGCCACGGGTGGGCATTGTGGTCAATGTGTCCGAACATCGCATTTACTACTATCCAAAAGCCAAACCGGGTGAAGCGTCTGTCGTGTACACCTTTCCCGTCAGCATCGGCAAGATGGACTGGAAAACGCCACTGGGTCAGACCTTTATTGCGGACAAGCGCATGAACCCGACCTGGTATCCACCAGCCTCGGTGCGCAAGGAGCATGCTGCGCGTGGCGACTATCTGCCCGCAGCGATACCGCCAGGCAAGGATAATCCCCTGGGAGAATTTGCCATGCGTCTGGGAATCCGCGGCGGTTCGTACCTGATTCACGGCACCAACAAACCCATTGCGGTCGGGATGGACGTCACTCATGGTTGCATCCGGATGTTTCCGGAGGATATTGAAAATTTTTTCAAACAGGTGCCAATCGGCACGCCGGTGTTGATCATGGATCAACCTTACAAGATGGGCTGGTCAGAGGGTCATCTGTATATGGAAGTGCATAAACCGCTTGAACTGGGCGAAGCCCAGTGGGATCGGGATCCCACCGATCTCACGCGCATGTTCGTGGGTGCCACGCGTCAGCACCCTGCACGGATGGACTGGCAGGATGCAGAGCAGGTATTTCGCAGTAATTTAGGGGTGCCATCGGCGGTAAAGTTGCTGCAGCCGGCGCTCATGACCGATATGCGGCGTGAAGGTGAGCATCCTGATGCAAGGTCGGAATAAACCTCCTGTCCGAAAATTCCTGAGAGAGTTTTTCAGCCGCCCAGCGTTCTGGTAAGTAGTTATACCGAGTCCATCAATAAAAAAGGCCGCAGATTTCTGCGGCCTTTTTATCAAGCTGGCGCTCTGCGAATTACTTCGACACAGACTGCTTGAACATGCGATCCAGCTTCTGGTTGGTCGCGTCGCAGCAAGCCTGACCGGCCTGAGCAGCCTGCAGGGCCTGACTGGCGGTGCTCTGCGCATTGTCGGCAGCCGACTTGGCGGCAGCAGCGGCGCTACCAGCCGAGTTGGCGGCGGTCGAAGCCGAGGTGGCAGCAGCCTGAGCAGCGGCGGCATCCTGGCTGGCTTTTTGAGCCATGGCGCGGATTTCGTCGATCTGCTTGGTCTGACAGCCTGCAGCAGTCAACAGAACCAGTGCAGCAGCTCCGGCCTTCAGGGTGTTGGAAACGATCTTGTTCATGGATTTCCCCTTCTTTCTAGCGGTAAGGAAACGTTAAAAAACCAGTCACTCGACTCAAGGAGAACCTTGAATGCTTGCACCAAGTCTTGAGACCCAGTCAAGCATGAGTGTCCGACAGAATACAGGAATGCGACTTGTCGCAAAAGATTTTGTTTAATCGCGTCGGCCGTGAGAGACAGGCGATCAGGGGGCCTGCATGTGTTTGCAAGCTGCTGTGGGAGGGATTCCGATATTTACCAGCAGTCTGAATTGGTGCCGCCGCGTGATCCGGTTTGGTCAATAGTGAAAGTGGCGCAATGCGCATCATCCGCCTGGCCATTTTGTGCGGTTGCTGTGATTGTATAGGTGGTCGCTGTAAAGTTGCTCAGACTGAGCTGATAGTAGTTGTTGGTGGTACCGGGTGTTGTCGAGGAATAACCCAATCCCAGATTGGCTGCATTCAAGGCAGAGGCATAGCTGTTGTTTTGCAGGAAGAATTTTTCCTGCGCCACTTGAACCTGCAGCAACGCAGCTTTAGCTTCCGCCCGATGTGAACGCAAGATCTGATTGCGATAACTAGGGTAGGCAATGGCAGCCAGTATGGCCACTATTGCTACCACAACCATCAGTTCCAGCAGGGTTATACCTTGTTGTCGGTTGCGCATAAGTATCTCGGTGATGATTGCTTGTATATGGGTGGAGCGGGAACTCTGGAGCTAATTGGCTCCAGGTTCCGTCCAAAAGGTTTTAACTCTACTACCGAATTCCACGCAGTTACCCAGGATACTCACGCCAGACAGGCAGGTGCCTGTGGGGGGGGGCGTGCTGCTTGAACTGCTGGAAGAACCTGATGAAGTGGATGAGCTGCTGGAGGCTGTAGTGCCATCGGTTCTCACAATATCCCCTTCATTGACGATACTGACTTGTGAAGGCAGGCCAGTGGTAGCAAAGGTTTCATACAGGTTAGTGAAGTACTTGATTCCGGTCCCTGCATTGACACTGTAAGCACGTCCGCCGCCGGTTGAGGGGCTGCACGAACTGGCGGCGGCGAACGGGATGTAGGTGGTAAACATCACGATTCCGTTGACTGTGACTGATTGCGCCAGCGCTTTTTCCGCGCTGCTCAATGGCAATTTCCAGCCATGAACACCAATAGTGCTGGCTGTGGTGCCATCCACTTGAGTTAGATCGGAATCAACAATGGGGGTGTAGTTGTTGTAAGCGCTTTGAGTCATCGGTGACAACATGTAATCACGAATCGCATAGAAGCGATCCTGGGTAGTGGTGTTGAGTTTTGGGTGCGCGCGATCACCTGAACCAATGGCGATGTTGTAGTAATTGGCGCCCGCTGCCACCACGAACTTGGAGATGTCAGGTTCGTTGTAGAAGCTTCGATTTGAAGCATTGCCGGTATCACCGCTTTGATGTCCTAATGAAGCGATTACGCCGCCAGCCACCAGATTGGCGGCGGTGTTGCCGTTGGTGATGTCAAAGCGCCACAACTGGCCTGCCAGATCACCTACATACAGACGATCAGTCCAGCCATCCGAATTGGTATCCAGAACGGCTACATTGCTGGGTATGGCATGCGTCATCTTGTCGAATGCACTGCCGTTGCTGGTCTTGGTTTGACTCCACAGTACGGTGCCGCGTACTGCATCCACCATGAAAATTCCGTTGCCGTAAGCATTGACTGAGTTGTATGCCTGATTATCTTCAGCAGGATCATTGCCTGCACCGAAAATCAGCACAAGCTTTTGCGGATTTTGGGTGGCACCACTGATTTTTACGCGGCCTAGGGCCGGAGTTGACCATGATTGATTGACAATACCGCCCAGAGCGCTGGAGCCTAATGTCCACATGTATTTCGGGTGTGTCTTGTTGGTGACATCCAGCGCATAGTAGTGATCACCACCGCGGCCTTGGCTGAAATATAGAAATACACGGTCGCCATCGGCGATATCCACCACACCGTCACCATCCACGTCATACTTCAGCACGCGAAGGTTGCCATCCAATGAATAATGCTTGTTATCTGGTGAGGCGATTGCCGGATTGGTGTATAGGGTGGCCAGTTGACCAAGTAATTCCTGAGGGATGAATGACCACAGCTCTTGGCCGTTGCTGACATCAATCGCATGCAGATAACCGTCGTTGGTGGCAATGTAGGTCACCGCATCGTTGATTTGCGCTGTGAAGGTTGACCCGGTGTTTCCATATATTACTACTGCAGGCTGTGCATGAATCGGATCGCCCATGACATGACGTGCATCGGTAGTACTGCCGTTGTTGTTGTCATCATTGGTGTCCTGGCCGCGTGCCCAGTTGAGTAATGTCGCTTTGGCGGGGTCGCCGGTGCCACCAATGTTCAGCAATGTGTCGGTAATGTTCGTATTACTGTCATCTACAGAGTAATTAACGCTGCTGGACAGATCCGGAAAGCTGCCTACTGCAGGATTGCTGCCGATGTAGGTATAGACGTTGCGACTGGCCGGAGCTGGAATCATGTTGGCCGCGCCACCTGCTGTGGTGGTTTTGCCATCGACTGCTGTGGACCAGTAACTCTGTGCAAATGTTTCGAAGAACCCTGTTGAGGTGTTGACCGCGCTGGTAGTGGTATCCTGACCCACGATCTTGCTGTTACGCAGCTTGTATTTTTTCAGGTTACCTGGCCAATGCGTTTTCAGGGTGGGCTGGAATACTGAGATATACAGATCTTCCAGCACTTGGGTTTTGTTAAAGGCATTGACAGCAACCGAAGGTGAGGCAAAGGTTGATGAATCGTTCCTGATCGTCAGGAAAATATCATTCAAGGTATTGGTCAGGGTGTCCAGGTCGGTGGCCGCGTAAGCGTGGCCACCGCCTGCAACCGCTGCATTGTCGAGATAAGTAAAGGGTGCGCCACCGGAAACCTCACTGCCAAAACCGATGAAAAATGTAGTCACATTCTGAGTGTCTGACACATCAGCGCGTAGATCATTGTTATACATGTAGCTGGTCAGTGTGCTGAGGCACCCGCCGTTACCACTGCATGCCGCATCGGTGGAGCTAAGGCCATTAATGTAAGTGTTGGCGCCGTCATCGCCGTTGGGTTCGCCATCAGTCAGAAATACGGTGTAGTTTTTCTGGCAGGAATAATCTGCCGGGCTATCGTAATTGGTGTCTGTAATGGTTCCGCCCGTGCGCGAACTGGGGACGCTCTTGCTGAGTGTGTTGTTGCACCCGCCAAAGCCGTTTGCTACACATTCATAAGAGTTGTTGCCATAGCTGACTGCGCTGCCCTTGAAGTAACGGTGAGCCTCGGACAAGGTTTCGGAAAGGGGTGTGTTGCCACTGGCGTACCAGCTGTTTAGGGTGTTTTTCATGGCGGCACGTCCAGTGGTTACATCCTGTACGGGTGCGACGACCATGCCGCCATTACCATTGGAGTCATAGCGCATCAGGCCGACATTCACTCCTGAGAGCGAATCAAGCAGGTTGCTGGCAGCATCCTTCACGATTTGCAGTCGAGTGCTGGTAGTGGTGGTGCGATAATTGTAATACCAGTTCAGATAGTGGGCGGAATAGAAAACGTAACTGGTTCTGGCGCTGTTCTGCGCCCAGTATGAGTTGCCATTGGTCGCGACCCAAGGTGTGCCGGTTCCGCCGGAATTAGGGTTAACGCCATTCGGATAGGAGCCGGAATAATTGTGATCTTCGCAGGCAATGGTGGTGGTCACATAGCTGGTGCGGCTTGAACCGCTGGTATCGGGCTGTGGGTACAGGTCTCCTTGCCAGGCATAACTGTATGTCCACGTAGAGCCGCTGTTGCTGGAAATACCGGTGCGGGTCCAGCGGATGGCATTACCCTGATAGTAACCAGCAGTCGAGAACGAACCGCCAACACTTGTTGCCGGACTGCAGTAAAAATCTGTTGCGCTTAAGGTTCCGTAATAGCGGTCTTTTCTGTAGCTATCGTTCGATACCGTGCCGTCGCTGGCACATTGAGGTAGCGTACTGCCGCTACTTTTGAAATAAACCTTACTGCCGCTACTTTTGAAATAAACCTTACTGCTGCTGCAATTGCCGCTGTAACTCCCAGCGGGATTGTACGTGGTGGTTGTGGTTACATTGGTGTCCATACTGCCAGAAGTATCCAGAATCAGCATGATGTTCGGAGCACCCGGTGACCCACTGGTGCTGGTGCCGAAAAAGATTTCGGTGTCATCGGCCAAGGCGGGTGAGCCGATCAACAAAGTGATTGCTGCCACAGTAGCGGAATAATGCAATTTACTGGTCTTCATGATTGTTCGTCCTCAACCTGAATTTCATGTGATGCGGTCAGGTATGGAGATGCAGATAAACAAATGTATTGAGTGTGAAGTTGATCATTCAGCAGGTTGAAGTGGTAGTGTCCAAACTGGCGGTACCACAGTCGGCATCGCGAGTGATGCTGTCGGGGGCTTTTATCACTTTGTACAGTTCCTGGGTGTTTCTGGATCTGGTGCCACGTTCAGAAGACCCCGTTGAAATGATGCGGAAGGTGATTTTCTTCAGTTGACCTTCATTCATGGAGTTGAATTCAGGGGCATTTTCCTCTTTACCGTTATTGGGCCGCTTGATCTCATAGCTATACGCATCGCTACCTGAGCCAGTGCCGACGCTGGCCTGGCTGTAATCGGCGTCGCTGCGGTAATGGGTGGCATTGTCACCCTTCCATGCGCGTTCAATGCCCGCCTCGGCAGCAACGAATGAACGGCTTCGGTACTGCTCATTGCCGGCCATAATGAGGTCAAGGCTGGCGGTGTTCATGCTGGAGATTGCCATCAGGCTCAGTGCCACCAGCAGGATCAACGCCACTACCAATGCGGCGCCAGATTGTCGTTGTGGACTGTTCAGGGACGTATGCATGGACGTACTCATGTGCCTGTCACGTTGCGAACGAAGAACGTGCGTGATACCAACAGGCGTCGGAAATTGTCACTGGGCCTGTAGGCCTTGGTTGCCGAAGCGGTCGCATTCAAGGTGTTGACAGTACCATTGGTGGCTGCGCGATCGGCATATTCGTAAGTGCGGGTATCGGTAAATGTGCGGTCAGGTGCCTCGGCGCGAATCAGCAGCCAGACCCGTACTGCGACGATACGGCCCACTGGTTCTCCGGCGGCGGTAATGGCGGCGTCCTCCGGTTGCACGTAGCGAACGGCTCCAGCATCGCCGGGTGTTGAATTGTTGGAGTTGTCCCAGCCCAGTTCAATCTGCATGTCTTCGACGCCGGGAATGATTTCATCGTCCCTGATCGAGCCATCGATCAGTGTCCATCTGCGCAATGCGGGGTAGGTTGTACTTTGCTGGGATCGCTGATCGACGTAGTAACCATTGGCAATCAAGTTGTGAGTTTCTTTGTCGGTGCAGTCAGCCGCTGCGTAAGGAATGATCCAGCCGTCCTCATGGTTGGAGCAGACCTGTAACCGGGTGGCACTGGCTGGTGCAATGGCTTGCTCTGCACGTCGGACGATAAGGGTGTCTGCTGTAGTGACCTGCATGTTCGCACCGCCGAAAGGATTGCAGGCCAGGGTGTACCGGTTATTGGTGGCCTCAATATACATTTCAATATGGCTTGCATAATTTGCACCGCATCCTGCAGCGCCGACAGCCGCAGCCAGGGCGGTACCGCTGTAAGTTGATGTGGGATCTTGCGAGTCCTTATTGATGATTTTGTTGCTGTCCTTGAACTGTCCCCAGTAATTGGCCATTCGTACGTCGGCTTCAAGCACGCTCATGGCGTAGCGAGCAGTCTCTTGCAGGCGTGCAATGGAGTCATCAACATCAGAAGTCTTTTTGCTGTTTACATACAGGGTGGTGGCCCCCAGCACCAGGAACAGGCCGATGGTCATTGCAACCATGATTTCGATCAGGTTTACGCCGCGCTGATAATGGTGCAATGAAAATGAACGATGGTTATGCAGTTGCTGGATATTCATGGTACTTCCACCTGCAATGCATAACTGAGAGAGCCGCTGGTGTTCACTTCGGTCCAGTTCAGAGTAATAGTGAAGATTTCCGGTGTGGCAGGTGGGCCTGTCGTGCGTGGTGTTCGGGTGATGCTGCGAGATACGTTTCCAGGCAGACCGGTAACGTTACTGCGGATCAGTGCATCCCACTGATACAAATCGGCTGCTGCCATCTGTGTAGAGTCGCAGTTGCTGGTTTTACAGGTGGGCGAAGGAGTGGTCGGTACTGTACTGATGGCTAGTTCATATGCGGCACCGCCAGTTGGATTGGCGCGGATTCTATCCGCCATGTCATAGGCCAGGTTCACGGCTTTCATGCGTGACAAAGAGGTTGTTTTGGCCTGCAGAGTGGTGACATATAGGGAGGCGATACCGAGCATGCCGACGCTCATCACCACCAACGCGACCAGCACTTCGACCATGCCGACGCCAAATTGTTTGTTGTTTGGTTTGTGCATGAGTTTGCTGGCGCTGGTTAGATTTGAGTATGGGGTTTCAGGTTGCAAAATATAATGGTTAGCAAGTGCCGCCAGTTGCCGCCAGCAATACGTCAATGCCCGGGGGGGTGGTGCTGCTGCGTACATTGGTAATGCGTGCACGCCCGGTGGGTTCAATGATGATCCCCCGGGCTACTGAAGTGGCGCCGTTGCCACCGTTGCTGTCCACGTTGCCACGGCTGTCACACATCACGATGCCGGTGCTGGGTGTTTGGGTGGCGGCGGTTGCGCCTGCTGTATTTGCAAAGCCGGTGGCTCGATAACTTACACGTTTACTACCGTCGGCTAACATGGACATTTTGCTGGAATCAAAAACATGGGATTCGATCAGCGCTTCGGTTGATGCGCGCTCCCAGTCGTCATTCGTACTGGCGGTATCGGTGGAGAAATCCTCAAACATGATCCAGCCGATTGCAGCGCCGGTAGTGCAAACAGCAGTAGAGCCTGCCTGGGGGTTTGCTGATGCGCAGACCACTACATTATGTTGCCGTTTGGTGGCTTCCGTTCTTGCTGTTTGCAGCGTCCGTAGTAATTCCTGCGAAGCGCCATTTAGACGGCTATTGAGCACGTAAGTGCGCATGCTTGGCACGGCTATACTTGCCAAGACGGCTACCAGCGCCACGGTGACCATCAGCTCAATCATGGTGAAGCCACGTTGGCGGCGGTCGGGAGCGATATACTTGGCCTTTTTCATGGGTTGGCACTATAGGCGAGTGTGGCGAGGCGGAAAGGTCCAGCCGATTAACGGCTTCTGTATTGGGACGAGCGGCTCAATGGTGCTGATTTAGTCAAGTCTAAAGTGGCGTGAGGGGCGCGGCTAATCTGGGGCAGCTTTATCTTTCGGTGTCTTAGCCAAGTCCGCTTCATTCCGCCAGCCTGGATTTTGGTACCGCGTCATCTTGCCATCAGCAGCGATGACTAATTGTTTTTCAACAGCCTGTTAGGGTTCCTCACATACCCTGCGAGCCTTGGTCTCTGCCAATTTCTGCGCAGAATTATCCGTTGCAGCGGAAACGCTTATCGTACCCTTGGTTCCATTGCCACATGTGTAACTGTATGTATATTTTGAGCTGCCTGCCGATCCCGTCTCCTTGGTGACCAGCGAGATACTGGCAGCCATGGCATGCGAAGCTGCAAGTGAAAGTACCGTAGCAATAATTGCGGTTTTAAATTGCGTGGTCATAACTACTATGCTCCTTGGATGATGGAACCGAATTGGGAGGTGGAAACATAACGACACATGCTGCGTTCCGAGTCAATGGACTGCCATTGCCTCGTAGACGTTCTGCGACGCAATGCTTATGCCGTCACTCCTTAAGATTGGTCTACCGTCAGATTTCCGGAAGCTGTGATATTCGAAGCCAATTCGATCAACAGGATTATGGATCTAAGAGTGATGAGTCACTAAACTTGCCAAGCTTCTTATTAACCTGTATATAAAGCCAGCCTGTTTATTTCGCCAAGGAGCTGGCGCAATTCTGTACTGTTTCCCATCCGGGGTAGAGCCATGTCCGACGATCTCACGCCACGCCAGTCGCAGATTCTGCGTTTCATTCAGGATTCCATCGGTGAATCGGGCATGCCGCCTACCCGTGCGGAGATTGCTCAGGCGTTCAAGTTCAAGTCTGCCAATGCGGCGGAGGAGCATTTGCGGGCCATGGCGCGCAAAGGGGTGCTGGATTTATTGCCGGGCGCGTCGCGGGGCATCCAGTTGAAGGATGAGCTGCGTGAGGAAACCGGGTTGCCTCTGATCGGCCGGGTGGCGGCGGGCAAGCCGATCCTGGCTCAGGAGAATGTCGAGGCGCATTACCAGATCGATCCCAAGTTGTTCCGGCCGCGACCGCATTACCTGCTGAAAGTGCACGGCATGAGCATGAAGAATATCGGCATCATGGATGGCGATCTGGTGGCGGTGCATCGCACACCCGAGGTGCGCAACCGGCAGGTGGTGGTGGCGCGGCTGGATGAAGATGTGACCGTCAAGCGTTACAAGCAAGTGGGCTCGATGGTCTGGTTATTGCCCGAGAACGAGGATTTCGAGCCGATCAAGGTGGACATGCGTGAACAGTCCCTGGTTATTGAGGGCGTGGTAGTGGGGGTGCTGCGGGCGGGAGGTTCGCGCGGATTATTGCAATAGGTCTGGTTTTCGAGAGGTATGCTTGAGTTCCAGAAAGGCGAGATACTGCAACTTCGCTCACCATAATAAAGGTGTACTGGCAGCGCTGTAGATCGGCGTTGTTTATTTTGGTCGCTGAAATCAGGCTGAAACCCCGTCTAGATGGATGGCATGTTCCATAAGCCAAACCACATTGTTTTAGGTGGCTGCCTGCTTGCACATGCGTCACGCTAACGCCACACTTCAACGCAAGAATGCCGCTCATCGGCAAATAACATCTGGTCTGGCGCAGAGCTTTCGACAATGAAAAATCAATGCGTGGTGCTGGCGGCACGCAAACCGACTCGCGAGCGCATACAGAACTGGCTGGCGCAACTGGGACATGAAGCGACTTTCGTCAGCAATCATGTGGATATGCTGTCGCATCCGCAATTGGCTACCTGCCCGTTGGTCGTCATGCATGTTGGTCAGGGCGAAACCCTTGATGCCTGCCGGGAGTTGCGACTGCGGGCTGAAACGGCCTTGTTACCCCAGGTGGTGCTGGCCGATAACGATAGGTGGCGTCAATCCGCCTATGAGGCGGGTGTTGATGCGGCATTTGTCCGTACCACGACCCATGCCGAGATTCTGGCGCGCCTGCAAACCCTGTTGCAGCAGCGCCAGTTCTTCAAGCAGTGGACCGCCAGGCAGGTGCAGGCGGCCGAGCAGGGACGCGAACAACTACGTCTGGCGTTTCGTCGTTATGTGTCGGCACAACTGGCAGATCAGATCATTGCCCGGCTGGATGCCGACATGGAGTCCATGACCGCAGGTGCGCGGGCGCAGGCAGCAGTCATGTTTGCCGACATGCGTGGGTTTACAGCATTGGCCGAAAAACTGACGCCCACGCAAGTGTTCGAGCTGTTGAATGAATTCTTCTCCGCACTGACCACGACAGCCTTTCGTCATGACGGTACGGTTTTCAACATGGCCGGCGATTCGCTGATGGTGGGGTTTGGCGTGCCTATTGCCCAGGCGGATGGCGGTATGCGCGCCTTGCGTGCAGCGCGCGAGATGTTGACTGGCTTTGCCAAGCAGGCGCAATGCTGGCAACAACGATACGGTGTTGAAACCGGTCTGGGTATTGGCATCAATACCGGCGAAGTGGTGGCCGGCAATATCGGTTCCGAGCAATATATGAACTACACCTTGATCGGCGACACGGTGAACGTGGCTGCCCGTCTGAGTCAGCGCGCCCGCGCCGGTGAGGTTTTATTTTCCAATGCCCTGAAACTGTCGCTGGATGCGCAGGCCGATCTCGCCATGCCAATGCTGGCGCTGCCGCCGCTGACGCTGCGCGGCCGCAACAACCCCATTGATATTTTCTGCGTGCCCACCGACAAGCGTGTCGATCTGCGGCATTAGATGTGCGTAGGGGCGGGTTTGAAACCCGCCCAATCAGGAAGGCCGGTTTGAAACCGGCCCCTACGCCCTCTGTCATTGGCAATTAGATTGCAAGTCTTGTTGGCGTTGCCTCCTTTCTGCATAGTGCGCGCCTTTCCTGTCTGACCTTTTTCAATACTCCTGCAAGGTTTTCATGCTGCCCTCGATTGAAGCGCGTATTGCCAAAGAACTCTCGGTCAAACCTGCACAAGTCATGGCTGCGGTCGGCTTGCTGGATGAGGGCGCCACCGTGCCGTTCATTGCGCGTTACCGCAAGGAAGTCACCGATGGTCTGGACGATACGCAGTTGCGCAACTTGCAGGAACGCTTGCTGTATCTGCGCGAGCTGGAAGAGCGTCGCACCGCCATCCTCAAGAGCATCGACGAACAAGGCAAGCTGACGCCTGAACTCAAGACCAGCATCGAGTCCGCCGAGACCAAGCAGACGTTGGAAGATTTGTATCTGCCTTACAAGCCCAGGCGGCGCACCAAGGCGCAGATTGCGCGCGAGGCGGGGCTTGATGTGTTGGCTGGCGCCTTGTTGGCCGATCCAACGCTGACACCGGAAGTGGAAGCTGCCAAATATCTGAAGCCGGAGTTCGTCAATGATCTTGGTGACAAGAATCCGGGCGTGCCCGATGTGAAGGCCGCGCTTGAAGGTGCACGCCAGATCCTGATGGAGCAATTCGCCGAAGATGCCATCCTGCTGGGTAATCTGCGTGAATACATGCAGCAGAACGGTGTGCTGGTCTCCAAACTCGCTGACGGCAAGGAACAGGAAGGCGCCAAATTCCGCGACTACTTCGATTACAACGAAGCCATCAAGGACATTCCCTCGCATCGCGCGCTGGCCCTGTTCCGTGGCCGCACGGAGGAAGTGTTGCGTCTGGCGCTGAAGCTGCCGGAAGAACTCATGGAAGAGGCCAAGACCATGCAGGTACACGCCTGCGAACGCAAGATTGCTGCGCGCTTTGCCATTACCGACCAAGGCCGTCCTGCCGATGCCTGGCTGGCGCAGACCGTGCGTTGGACCTGGCAGGTGAAAGTGTCCTGGCAGATTGAAAGTGAGTTGTTCACCGCCTTGCGCGAGCGTGCGGAAGAAGAAGCCATCCGGGTCTTTGCGCGTAACCTGCACGATCTGTTGCTGGCCGCGCCGGCAGGACAGCATGTCACCATGGGACTCGATCCGGGCATCCGCACCGGCGTGAAGGTTGCGGTGGTGGATCGCACCGGCAAGCTGCTCGACACCGTCACGGTGTACCCGCATCAACCGCGTAACGATTGGGATGGCGCATTGCATGCCCTGGCCTTGCTGGTGATCAAACACAAGGTGGATCTGATCAGCATCGGCAATGGCACGGCTTCGCGCGAGACCGACAAGCTGGCCACCGAGCTGATCAAGAAACTGCCGGATCTGAAAATCACCAAGTTGGTGGTGTCGGAAGCCGGCGCCTCGGTGTATTCCGCGTCGGAACTGGCATCCAAGGAGCTGCCCGAGCTGGATGTGAGTTTGCGCGGTGCAGTGTCGATCGCTCGCCGCTTGCAAGACCCGCTGGCCGAACTGGTGAAGATTGATCCCAAGTCGATTGGCGTGGGCCAGTATCAGCACGATGTCAGCCAAACCAGATTGGCGCGTTCGCTCGATGCGGTGGTGGAAGATTGCGTGAACGCGGTGGGGGTGGATGTGAACACCGCATCGCCCGCCCTGCTGTCCCGCATTTCCGGTCTGTCGGCATCCATCGCCGAGAATGTGGTGACCTTCCGTAATCAGCACGGCGCTTTCAAATCACGCGCCGCGTTGCTCAAGGTGCCGCGTCTGGGCGCCAAAACATTTGAACAGGCGGCAGGCTTCCTGCGCGTGGTCGATGGCGACAATCCGCTGGATGCGTCATCCGTGCATCCGGAGGCTTATCCGGTGGTCGAACGCATCCTGGCCGATCTGCAAAAGCCGCTCAAACAGGTGATGGGCGACGCCGGCGTACTCAATTCGGTCAATGCGGCCAAATACACCGACGACAAGTTCGGTCTGCCCACGGTGCGCGACATTCTCAAGGAGCTGGAAAAGCCGGGGCGCGATCCGCGTCCCGAGTTCAAGACCGCTGAGTTCAAGGAAGGCGTGGAAGAAATCGCCGACCTCAAACCCGAGATGGTGCTGGAAGGCGTGATCACCAATGTTACCAACTTCGGCGCCTTCGTGGACATTGGCGTGCATCAGGACGGGCTGGTGCACATCTCGATGATGTCCAGCAAGTTCATCAAGGACCCGCGTGAAGTCGTCAAGGCCGGCGATGTAGTGAAAGTAAAGGTGCTGGAGGTCGATGCACAGCGCAAACGTATTGCCCTGACCATGCGTCTGGATGACAGCGCGCCACGCATCGCCGCGAGCGGCGAGGCCAATGCACGGGCGCTGCGCAATGATCGCAGTCAGGATCGCAATCGCGATCAGGGCAGCCCGATGCGCAAGCCGCAGCGCGCGCCGGAACCCGTGGTCAGCGTGGGCAGCGGCTTGATGGCCGATGCATTGGCACAGGCGTTGAAGAAACGTTAGAGATAAGGCGTTTAACGGTTGTTGCGTGGGGAAAGAGGGCGGGTTTGTAACCCGCCCCTACGACCCGACAAGGACGGCCGGATTGAAACGGGATGATCTCCTGTAGGGGCCGGTTTCAAACCGGCCCTTCCGATGCATTCCCGGAACGGGCGGGTTTAAAACCCGCCCCTACGACGCAAACCGCTTTGCGAATGCGGCGGGTTTGCATAGAATGCGCGCCGTCATTGGGGAGTAAGCGCTCGCATCCCGAATCTTGTTCTGGATAGCGTGGCCTGCGTCAACAGACTTGCTCATTCGAGCATGGCGCAGGCGGATTTCCGGATCTGCTGAGACCTTTGATCGTATGCCTCCGTTTGGCCGGGGAGCGTGCGATCATGGGTATTCAACCGGCCGGAGTTCAAATGGTGGTTCATCCTTTTTTTGTTTCCACTGGCATCGTCGCGCTCGCCGAAATGGGCGATAAAACCCAGTTGCTGGCGTTGTTGCTGACCGCACAGTTCCGCAAGCCCGTGCCGATTGTGCTGGGCATTCTCGTCGCAACGCTGGCCAATCATGCGTTTGCCGGTGCAGTCGGCGCCTGGGTCGCAATGTTGTTGAGTCCGGATATCCTGCGTTGGGTATTGGGGCTGTCGTTCATCGGCATGGCGCTGTGGACGTTGATTCCCGACAAGCTCGATGACGATGCGCCTGCCAGAAGTCAGGCAGGCGTGTTCGTTGCCACAGTGATCGCGTTCTTTCTCGCCGAGATGGGCGATAAAACCCAGGTCGCCACCGTGGCGCTGGCGGCACAGTATCAATCGCTGTTCTGGGTGGTGGCGGGGACGACCGTCGGCATGATGCTGGCCAATGTGCCGGTGGTCATCTTTGGTGAATGGCTGACCGAGCGTATTCCGGTGCGCAAGATTCATATTACCTGTGCCATCCTGTTTGCCGTGATGGGCGTGCTGGTGTTGTTGAATGCCGGCAGGGTGTTGTGAGTGCGCTGGCTGCCGTTTGCCCATAATCAGTGCGTGACTTTCCGCGCTTAACAGCGTAGAAGTCGCCCCCTTTTCCCGATCCCCGGCCGCTGGGGATGTTTGAGGCCTTATGTCTGCTCAAGAATCTGCCGCGACGCCCGGTACGTCGATCACCTTTCGTGACCTGAATCTTCCGGCCCCTTTGCTCAAGGCGCTGGAGGATGTCGGTTACGAAAATCCTTCGCCGATCCAGGCCGAGACCATTCCCACCCTGTTGACCGGCCGCGATGTGCTGGGTCAGGCGCAGACCGGTACCGGCAAGACCGCCGCCTTTGCCCTGCCGATCCTGTCACGCATTGATGTCGGCAATCGGGCGGTGCAGGCACTGGTGTTGGCGCCTACACGTGAACTGGCCATCCAGGTGGCCGAAGCATTCCAGAAATATGCCGCGCATATGCCGGGCTTTCATGTGCTGCCGATTTACGGCGGGCAGGCGTATCAGCCGCAGTTGAGCAGCTTGAAGCGCGGCGCACATGTGGTGGTGGGCACGCCCGGTCGCGTGATGGATCACCTGAAGCGCGGCACGCTGAATCTGGGCACGGTCAGCATGGTGGTGCTGGATGAGGCCGACGAAATGCTGAACATGGGCTTCCTGGAGGATGTTGAATGGATTCTGCAGCAGATGCCGGCGCAGCGTCAGGTGGCGCTGTTCTCGGCCACCATGCCGCCGCAGATCAGACGCATTGCCCAGACTTATCTGCGCGATCCGGCGGAAATACTGATTCGCAGCAAGACCACGACGGCGACCAATATCCGCCAGCGTTACTGGATGGTCAGCGGCCTGCACAAGCTGGACGCCCTGACGCGCATGCTCGAAGTGGAAAGCTTCGATGCCATGATCATCTTTGCCCGCACCAAGATCAGCACCGAAGAATTGGCGGAAAAACTCGAAGCACGCGGCTACGCCGTGGCGCCATTGAATGGCGATGTGCCGCAACAACAGCGTGAGCGCACCGTGCAGCGCCTGCGCGATGGTCAACTGGACATTCTGGTGGCCACCGACGTGGCGGCCCGCGGCTTGAATGTGGAGCGCATCAGTCACGTGGTGAACTTCGATATTCCTCTTGATATCGAGTCCTATGTGCATCGCATCGGCCGTACCGGCCGTGCCGGCCGCAGCGGCGAGGCCATTCTGTTCGTCTCGCCGCGCGAACGCCGCATGCTGGCGGCGATTGAACGCGCCACGCGTCAGCCCATCGAACATATGGAAATGCCGAGCGTGGAAGCGGTGAACAATCAGCGCATCGTCAAGTTCAAGACGCGCATCACCGAAACGCTGGAAAACGGTGAGCTGGAGTTGTTCCGCGAAGTGGTGGAACAGTTCGAGCGGGAACAGAACATACCGGCCATCGAAATTGCCGCCGCCCTGGCGAAGATGGCTCAGGGCAAGACACCGCTGTTGCTGCGCACCGGTTCGCGTGAACGTCATGCAGACCGCGATGCGCCGCGTGACGGCAGGTCGCGCGAAAGTCAGTCGCCACGCTTTGAGGCCAGGTTCGAACCACGTTTTGAAGGGCGTTTCGAGGGTCGTGCCGAGCGCGATCAGGAACGTTCAGTGCCGGTTCGTGCCCCTGCTTTTGCAGCATCTGAAGGCGAACGTCCGCGTGCCGAGAAGCGTGAATTCAAGAAAAAAGAATTCCAGGCTGAAGCCGGCGCTGCACTCGTGCGTGAACGCAGACCTGTCGAACGCAGCGAAGGCGTTGCAGTGCCCGATGAACGTCGTGAAGCGCGTCGCGAAGCCGGTCGTGAATTCACCCAAACCAGGAGTCCTGCCAGGGGCGGCGACAATGATGTGACCATGGAAACCTATCGGGTTGCCGTGGGCAGTGAACATCAGGTGAAGCCCGGCAACATTGTCGGCGCCATTGCCAACGAAGCGGGTATCGACAGCAAGTACATCGGTCGTATCGAGATCTTCGATACCTACAGTCTGGTGGACCTGCCCGAAGGCATGCCCAAGGAAGTGCTGCAGCACCTGAAAAAGGTCTGGGTGGCAGGGCAGGAGTTGCGCATTTCGAAACAACGGCCGGGTGTGGCTGAACGTACCGAAAACAGCAGTTATCCGGCCAGAAGCGCCCGTCCCGAGCGCAGCAGCATCAAGCGTTTCGATCACGGCGATGAACGGCCGCGACGTACCCTGGGAGTCAAGGATCGTGGCGCGCCACGCGCTGGCGCTGCACATGGCCCGAAGAAAACCTTCAGCAAGGGCGCACCGCGCGGCCGGAAATAGTCCGCCTCAATACGGTGGCGGTCGAATGCGTGAATGTCCGTTTTCGGTAACGGCGCGGCGAACTTCTGCGCGGGCGGCATGCACTAAGCTTAAGCTTCGGCTAATTTATAAGTTTCATGCTGCCGACAAACTCGCTGGAGTGAATGTCATGTTCATCAAACGCCTTGCCGTATTTCCCTTGCTGTTGACTGCCGCGCTGGCGCTGAATGCCTGCAGCACCACGCCGCGCGTGCGTCATGACTACAACTCCCGCCTCAACATCGGCAACTACCACACCTATGTATGGGAGCAGTCGGCGGACGATTTCACTGCCGGTGGTCCCGCATTCGAGAACCCGTTGAATCAGCAACGCCTGCGCGATGCGGTTGAAAGCAATCTGGCGAAACAGGGTTTGCAACCCGCGGGCGAAGGCGTCACCGCAGATTGCTATGTCACCGTGGCGATCGGCAACCGGCAGACGCTGGAAGCAGACCGCACACCCGTGCGGGTCGGCGTGGGTTGGGGCTGGTGGCATCCCGGCATGATGGGGTCCGTGAGCTGGACCAATGATGGCTTGTATGCCTACCGTGAAGGCCGCATTGCGGTGGATCTGTTCGATGCCAAAACCCGTCAACCCATCTGGCATGCGTCGGTTGAGCAGGATCTGACTTATCTCACCGGCAATAATGCCGAAGCGCGGATCAATACCGTCGTTACAGCCATGTTTGCCAAGTTTCCAGGCGCAGCAGCTCCCGTGGCCAAGTAACAATCATCAAGACGGGTCCGGCTGCGCTGTCACCAAATTACATCGCGCTGTATTTGGGGCTTGCAATTCGTTATCTGAAAGATCATATTTGGTTTAAATGGAGCCAAATATGGTTTTTGATTCCAAACAAGCCCTCCTGATCGCCTGCCGCCGTCTGCTGCGGCCGTTGGCCCGCCTGCTGATCAAAAGCGGTGTGCCTTGGAAGGAATTCGCCGACGTTTCCAAACAGGCGTTTGTCGAGATTGCCACCGATGAATTCGGCATTCGTGGCAGACCCACCAATCTGGCGCGAGTCGCCATCCTTACCGGCATCAACCGTCGCGAAGTCGCCCGTCTGCGTGAACTCAGCGGGACGGATGAAGCTGAAGAACCGCGATATCTGAATGCAGCCCAGCGGGTGTTGTCGGGCTGGTATCAGGACGCCGATTACTGCGTTGCCGGGCAACCGCTGCTGTTGCCTGCCGAGGGCGCTGCGCCGTCATTTGCCGATCTGTGTCTGCGCCATGCCGGCGACATGCCGGCCACTGCGTTGTTGAAGGAACTGAAAGCGGTTGCAGCGGTAGCCGAGCAGGCAGACGGCCGGTTGCAGGTCTTGAGTCGCGTTTATATCCCGCAGCCGATTGAAGCGGACAGCGCCCTGCGCGCCGGCAGCGTGCTGGAAGATCTCGGCAATGTGCTGGTTCACAACCTTGCCAGCGCCGGCAGCGAACCGCGTCGCTTCGAGCGACGTGCGGAAAATGACGCCATCGATCCGCGTCATCTGCCCGCCTTCCAGACCTTCCTGGCGCGCGAAGGGCAGGGTTTTCTCGAACGCGTTGACGATTGGTTGACGCAGCACCAGCAAGTCGATGCCGACAACACCGAAGCCCGGCGCATTCGCCTGGGTGCCGGGCTTTATCACATTCAGGATTTCAAACCGAGGGGACGAAAATGAATGCCCGACATTTTTTATCAGTAATGATGCTGGCTCTGTCCAGCATGTTCGTGGCCTGCGGCGGCGGGTCTGACAGCACCACCGCCGGCATCAACGGCAGCGGCATCACCAATGGCGGCAGCAGCGTGCCCGGTGTGGCGGTAGGACCGATCACCGCGTTCGGCAGCATCTTCGTCAATGGCGTGGAGTTCGATTTATCCAGCAGCACCGTGAAGGTGGAAGGTATCAGTGGCTTAAACCAGTCCGATCTGCGCATCGGTCAGGTCGTGACTGTGAATGGCGGCATCAATACCACTACCGGCAGGGGTACCGCGACCAGCGTCGAGTTTAGTGACAATCTGCAGGGGCCGGTGGCCAGCGTGAACACGGCTGCCAGCACTTTCACCGTGTTGGGACAAACCGTGAAAGTAACCGGCGCGACGGTGTTTGCAGGTATTGCCGATCTTGATGCGCTCGCTGCTCAACCAGCCAATACCGTGGTGGTCGAAATCAGTGGCTTTGTAAATAACCTGGATCAGGTGGAAGCTACGCGCGTGGAAGTGAAGACTGGCGTGGGCAGTAATGGCTATGAGCTGACAGGTAAAGTAACAAACCTGTCGGGTGTGACCTTCACTATTGGCTCCACCCTGATTGATTTCACTGGCGCACAACTGCCCAACGGTTCGCCTGGCAATAACAATGTATGCGTTGAAGTGAAGGGCGGCTTTAATGGCACGGTCTTTAATGCAACCAGTGTTGAAGTAAAGAGTTGCGGCATATCCGCCACAAGTGGGCTGGGTGAAATCGAAGGGATCATCACCACCGTTTCAGGCAATGTTTTCTCGATGGGTTCGGTCAGTGTCAGTACTGCCAGCTCACCCCGGTATGTCAATGGCGCTGCCAGTAATCTGATCGCCGGTACCAAAGTGGAGGTTGAAGGCACATTCAACAGCAGCGGCGTACTGATGGCGAGTAAGATCGAGTTCAAGCAGGGCACCAACACGCGCCTGACAGGATTTGTGGACGAGGCGCCGAATGCCAGTGCGGGAACATTCAAGATGTTCGGCATCACGGTGAGCACCACTTCGACTACACAATACGTGGACAAGTTGGGCTCATCCAACTCGAGCTTTGGTTTGAGCAACATCCAGTCTGGTAATTATCTGGAAGTCCGTGGCTATGAGAATGCCGCACATACGGCGATGACCGCCGTGACGATTGAGCGGCGTGCTGCCTCGGCTACCAATCGCCTGGAAATTCGCGCGTTTCCGCAGGCGATTACATCCCCCAAGTTTGATCTGCTGACGGCCACCGTGAATACCACGGCGGGAGTGACCGAATTTCGTGATATCAACGGCAATAATATTTCGCAGGCGGCGTTCTTTTCGGCTGCGACTGCCAATGGTGTGATGGTGAATGCGCGCGGCGCGAATCAGGCCGCATGGACTCCGGGCGTAGGGTTGGCCGCAGAACGAGTCGAGATTGAATCGCCGTAATTACGGCGTTCGACTACGCCACAAATGAAATGGGCTCAATCATAAGGCCAAAGACCGACTGGATTATCCAGTCGGTCTTGTTGGTTACTTGCCGGTTGAGTCTTGTTCTGGCGGGACGCCTTGAATGTCGCGCAGATACTCGACGATCTTGTGTATCAGATTGGCGGTGGCGCGTTCGGCTTCAGGATCGCCGGCTTCTGAACGCAGCAGCTCATCGCCCCATACCGGCATGATGCGTGTGCCGTGCGGCGCCAGGCTGATGCGGCCATCGACGATCTTTTCTATTTTTTCCATCGGAAAAGTACCGCGGTTGCGCTTGGTCAGCTCGCGCAGATTGGGGACGGCGACATTCAGGGAGGCGGCAACGGGGCCGTTGCCCTGCGCGCCGCTGCCATGACATGAAGCGCACAGGCGTTGAAACAATTGTTCGCCGGAGTAGGCGGCGAAGTCCGCTGCATGAGCAGTTTGAGTCAGGCCGGACAGGCCGATCAGTAACGAGTAACCAGTGATTTTGTTCATGCGTATTGCCGGATCATGATGCGGTGATTCAGGCCGGGAATGGTAGCAGTTTTGTCTGCATCCAGTGGCGCGCTGCCGTTCGCGGATAGTACCGATGTCCGTGTGCCGGGCTGCGCGCAGAGTTGACTTACGGTGACATGCGCAGGGTTTTGCCCTGTGTACAAGTGAGTAAATGGCCGACAGCGACAACAGGGGTAACGATGCTTCGTGACCGACCCATGATTGGAGACGATGAAACTGTGCGTTTGTCGCGCTGGTCATCCAGTCGCGAAGAAGATCAGTTTCCAGTCTTTAATCCGGCCACGGACCGGATGATTGTCATGGTTCAGGGCAGCGGCCTCGCGGAGGTCGATGGCGCCGTGCTGGCGGCGAAAACTGCTTTCGAGCGTGATTGGCGCTGGCGTCCGGTCAACGAGCGCAGTCACATGCTGCATGAGGCGGCGCGTGTCATCCGGCAACATGCGGAAGAGCTGGCGCAACTGACTACCATTCAGACCGGCATGCTGATTGGCCTGTCGCGCAGCATTGATGTGGAAGAATGCATCAACGCCTTCCGTTATTTCGGCAGCGCCGCCGTGACCATGCCCAATGGCTTTGTGGACGGCGGTACTTATCACGACCGCATCATGGCCGAGCCTTATGGCGTCGTGGCTGCGCTGACTCCCACTGCCTGGCCGTTGCTGTACGCCAGCGCCAAGCTGGCTCCGGCATTGGTGGCGGGCAATACGGTGGTGCTTAAACCAAGTTGTGCCAGCAGCCTGCCGGTAACGCGCTTGATCGAATTGATTGCGCCGATTTTTCCCAGTGGCGTGTTGCAACTGGTGTTGGGCCAGGGTACGTCAGTGGGACAGGCGCTGGTGGAGCATCCATTGATCAGCAAAGTGTCCTTTACCGGCGATACTGCCGTTGGCAGGGCGGTATTGCACACGGCAGCGGACAAGGTCATGCCGGCCATCATGCAACTGGGCAGCCGCAACGCCATCATGGTGTTTGACGACGCTGACCTGAATCTGGCGTTACGCGCCATTCTTGAAGGCGCTTATTCCAACCAGGGTGAGGCGCGTACTGCGTTGCCGCGTGTGTTGTTGCAGCGACGCATCCATGAGCGGCTTCTGTCGCAATTGACGAGCGCCGTACCACGTCTGCAAGTGGGCGACAGCATGAATCCGGCCACGCACGTCGGACCGTTGAGCTGCCGTGAACGTCAGCAACTGGCGCTGCAGCAGATCGCCGCGGCCTGTGCGGCCGGTGCGCGCATTGCCGCGCAGGCATCCGTGCCAATGGGTGAGCCACTGTGCAATGGTTATTTCGTACCGCCCACTGTGCTGGCGGATGTACGTTCGGACATGAGCATTGTGCATGAGGAAGTGTTTGGTCCGGTCGCCTGCATCATGTCCTTCAATTCGGTTGATGAAGGCATCGCCATGGCGAACGACTCGCGCTATGGATTGTTGGCGGTGGCGTTTACGCAAAGCACCACTACTGCTACCCATCTGAGCAGGCGGCTGGAAGTCGGCACAATCTATCTGAACAATTATCAATGCATTGGTTACACCGCCATGCCATTCAACGGCACCAAGGCCACCGGCTATGGCCGCGAGGAAGGCAGCCTGGAAGCGTTGCGCGAATACACACGGCAGCGCGTGGTGCGTGTGCCCACTCAATCCGAAAACAATCGTTACTGGCCGGTAGTTGATGAGATTCTTGCCGGTTGACCCATTGCCGCCGCTGGTCTTATGGTGCCGCGATTGCACTGTGGAGTGGCCAGCTTGCCTGTCATCAATGTTGTCGGACGTGACGCCTCGTTTCTGCAGGATTCTGCAGCCGCGCCGGGAGTCTGGACTTGATGCAGGGAAGCTGGAACACGCTGCTGTCATTCGCATTGCCGTATGCGCTGGCCATGCTGGCAGCCGGAGCCCTGTCCGGGGTGATCGCGGGCATGCTGGGTGTGGGTGGCGGCATCGTGCTGGTGCCGGTGCTGGAGTGGGTGCTGTCGCTGACGGGCGTGTCCGCTGATCTCAGCATCAAGGTGGCGGTGGCAACTTCTTTGGTCACTATCATTCCCACCGCCATTTCTTCCTCGCGGGCGCATGCACGACGCGACGCCATTGATCGTCAGGTGGTGCGTGCCTGGGCGCTGCCCATTGTGGTGGGTGCGCTGGTGGCGGCCCTGCTGGCGGCCCGTCTGAATGGCGCGGTATTGCGTCTGGTATTCGCGGGTGTCGCTGCGCTGGTCGCCCTGAAAATGTTGCTGCCGCTGGATCATGTGACCCTGCGCCGCGATTTGCCGCTGGGCTGGCGGGCCTCGTGGCTGCCGTTTCTGATTGGCAGTGTCTCCACGTTGATGGGTATTGGCGGCGGCTCGCTGAGCGTGCCGGTCATGACCTTATGCAATCAGCCCATGCATCGCGCCGTGGGGACGGCTTCGTTGCTCGGTTTGTGGATCGCGGCGCCGGCCACACTGGGCTTCCTGCTGGCGGATGTGGCTCACTTGCCCATGCCGCCGTTCAATGTGGGTTACGTGAACTGCCTGGGCTTTGCCCTGATTGCGCCGGCAACCTGGCTGGCCGCGCCGCTGGGCGCACAGTGGGCGCATCGCCTGACGCGTCGTCAGCTCAGTCTGGCGTTTGGCCTGTTCCTGATGCTGATGGCTGTGCGCATGGTGTGGCGCAGTCTGTGAACGGATTCAGGCGGTTTCGTCCCGCAACCGCAGCAGCTGCAAACGATATTCACGCCAGAAAATGATCAGTCCGGAAGCCATCACCAGGGGCGCGCCGAACCAGATGGACCAGTTCGGCAGCTCGGCAAAAAACAGATAACCGAGCAGCACCGCCATGATCATGCTGCTGTAGTCCAGCGGCGCAATGGTCGAGGCTTCGGCATAACGATACGAGAAAGACAGCAGCAGCTGACCCAGCACGCCAAAGGCGCCGGTCATCAGCAATACCAGCAATTGCCGACCATCCGGCACGATCCAGCCCCAGGGCAGCGTGAGCAAGGCGCAGGCCATCGAAGTCAGCATGAAGTAGAAGGTAATCGTGATGGCATGCTCGGCGCCGCTCATGCGGCGCAGGAAGATCATGGCTATCGCCGAGAACAGGGTGGCGGCGAAGGCGGCGCTGAGGCCCAAGGTCTGGCCGCTGCCCAGATGCAGATGCGGGCTGATCATGATCAGCACACCGACCAGACCGATGCCCAGTGCGGTCCAGCGGAAGGCATGAATGCGTTCGCCCAGAAACAGCATGGCCAGCACGGTGACAAACATCGGCGAAGTGAAGCCGATGACCGTGACATCCGCCAGCGGAATCAGGGTCAGCGCGGTGAACAGACAGAACATGCTGATGGTGCCGAACAGCGAACGGCGCGCGTGGCGTTGCCAGTGATCGGTCTTCAGCACCTGCATACCCACAGTGAAACGCGCGATCAGCGCCAGCGTAATGACTGCGATCAGGCTGCGCACAAAGATGGTTTCGCCCATCGGCATGTCAGTGCCCAGAAATTTCACGCAGGCGGACATGCTCGACAGCATGACGACCGAGGCGAGTTTCAGTGAGACGCCCAGGACGGGGCGGTGCGGTCGGGTGGCGGACAAGGGGCAATCTGGTCGGAAAATGGAGCTGTATCTTAACAGTTCAGTCAACTTGAGCCGGCACGATATGCAAGACGCGTCCTGCGCCCAGGCGCCGATAGGGAATGCCTATGGACATGCGCTGTTCTATCAATTGGCTCTTGGACGCCGGGCTCTATATTGTTCACATCCACAAGGCATTCAATCCTTGTCAACTTCCATGGAGATATACGAATGAGTTCATTGATCAACACCCAGGTGCAACCTTTCAAGGCCCAGGCCTTCCACAACGGCAAGTTCATTGAAGTGACCGAAGCCAGCCTGAAGGGCAAGTGGTCCGTGCTGATCTTCATGCCGGCCGCGTTCACCTTCAACTGCCCCACCGAGATTGAAGACGCCGCCGACAACTACGCCGAGTTCCAGAAAGCCGGCGCAGAGGTGTACATCGTCACCACCGACACCCACTTCTCGCACAAGGTGTGGCACGAAACCAGCCCGGCAGTAGGCAAGGCCAAGTTCCCGCTGGTGGGTGACCCAACCCATGCGCTGACCAATGCCTTCGGCGTGCATATCCCGGAAGAAGGTCTGGCGCTGCGCGGCACATTCATCATCGATCCGAACCTGACCATCAAGACGATGGAAGTGCATTCCAACGAAATCGCCCGTGATGTGAAGGAAACCGTACGCAAGCTGAAGGCTGCCCAGTACACCGCTTCGCATCCTGGCCAGGTGTGTCCGGCCAAGTGGAACGAAGGCGCCAAGACCCTGACGCCGTCGATCGATCTGGTCGGCAAGATCTGAGTTGATTGTAGTGACTGATTGAGGGCGCGATGAATTTCGCCCCTACAGACCTACTTCTGTAGGGGCGTGATTCAGCGGCCTGATTATGGAAATGAGGAGAGACTCATGCTCGACGCGAATCTCAAACAACAGTTGCAAACGTATCTCGAACGTGTGACGCAACCCATCGAGATCGTGGCCTCGCTGGATGACAGCGATGCCTCGCGCGAAATGCTGGAGCTGCTGCAGGACGTGGCGTCCGCCTCCAGTCTGATCACTCTCACCCAGCGCACCGACGACAGCGAACGCAAGCCGTCCTTCGCGTTGAACCGCGTCGGCTCGAACATGAAGCTGCGCTTCGCCGGCCTGCCCATGGGCCATGAATTTACTTCGCTGGTATTGGCGCTGCTGCAAGTGGGCGGTTATCCGCCCAAGGTCGATGACGCCGTCATCGAGCAGATCAAGTCGCTGCCGGGCGAATACAAGTTTGAAACCTACATTTCACTCAGCTGCCACAACTGTCCCGATGTGGTTCAGGCGCTGAACCTGATGGCCGTGCTGAACCCCAATGTCAGCGCCACCATGATCGATGGCGCGCTGTTCCAGGCCGAAGTCGACGCCAGGCAGATCATGGCCGTGCCCGCCACGTATCTGAATGGTGAGCCATTTGGATCGGGCCGCATGACCATCGAAGAAATCATCGCCAAGCTCGACACCAATGCCAGCGCCCGCGATGCTGCCAAGCTCAACGCGAAAGAAGCCTTCGATATGCTGGTGGTGGGCGGTGGCCCGGCTGGTTCATCCGCTGCCATTTATGCCGCACGCAAGGGCATTCGCACCGGCGTGGTGGCAGAACGCTTTGGCGGCCAGGTGCTCGACACCATGGCCATCGAGAACTTCATCTCCGTGAAGGAAACCGACGGTCCCAAGCTCGCCGCCGGGCTCGAAGAGCACGTGAAGAGCTATGAAGTGGACATCATGAACCTGCAACGCGCCGAGAGCCTGGTGCCCGCCGATGCCAACGGTATGATTACCGTGAACCTCGCCAACGGCGCCGCACTCAAGAGCAAGACCGTGATCATTTCCACCGGCGCTCGCTGGCGCGAAATGAATGTGCCCGGCGAACACGAGTATCGCGGTCGTGGCGTGGCGTACTGCCCGCACTGTGATGGCCCGCTGTTCAAGGGCAAGCGCGTCGCCGTGATTGGGGGCGGCAACTCCGGCGTTGAAGCCGCCATTGATCTGGCGGGCGTGGTTGCCCACGTCACGCTGATCGAATTCGACGGCAAGCTGCGCGCGGACGAAGTGCTGCAACGCAAGCTGCGCAGCCTGTCCAATGTGCGCGTGATCGTCTCGGCGCAGACTACCGAAGTACACGGCGCAGATGGCAAAGTAAATGCGCTGTCGTACAAGGATCGCAGCAGCGGCGAGATTCATCGCCTCGAACTCGAAGGCGTGTTCGTACAGATCGGCCTGTTGCCCAACACCGATTGGCTCAAGGGCACAGTGGCGCTCAGCCCGCGCGGTGAGATCGAGATCGACGCCAAGGGCCAGACCTCGGTGCCCGGTGTTTTCGCCGCCGGCGACGCCACCACCGTGCCGTACAAGCAGATCATCATCGCCATGGGTGAAGGCTCCAAGGCCGCACTCAGTGCGTTTGATCATCTGATTCGTACTTCGGCACCGGAGCAGAAGGCCAGTGTGGCGGCGTAGATTGACAATGGATGCACAAGTTTGAAGGCGTGGGATTGATTATTATTGGACTGGATCCCCGCCTGCGCGGGGATGACGAAAACTCGGTGCATCACTCAATTCCTGTCATCCCCGCGCAGGCGGGGATCCAGTAAAAAAACATCCTTAGAATCCCCCAGGCAAAGGACTGCCATGAAACAACCCGCCGTCTATATCCTCGCCAGCGACCGCAACGGCACGCTGTACATCGGCTGCACCAGTCATTTACAACAACGCATCTGGCAACATCGTGAGGGACTGGTCCCCGGATTTACCAAAGACCATTCAGTGACGCGCCTCGTCTATTTCGAGCTACATGCCGACATGCGCGCCGCCGTATTGCGTGAACGCCAATTGAAAAAATGGAATCGACTATGGAAGTTGCGATTGATTGAGGAAAAGAATCCACATTGGCTGGATTTGTTTGAATCCATAGTTTGAAGCAGGGATGTATTGTGGCTGGACTGGGTGGCCGTTCCTGATCGAGTTGAGGATAGACTCTGCACAGAGATGTCAGGAATGGAGTAAACAACTTGAGTTTGTCATCCCCGCGGAGGGTGGAGAACCATGCAGCAGATTGTGTTTCACCGATATACAGCATTGGGTAGACGCGTGGTTCTCCTGTGGCTGGTATAGAATGCCCAAAACGGACGTTGATCAAAGTTACACAAGCCTGCACCATCCACCGATATGAATCCTGATGACCAAGAACGAGAACGACTCCAAGAAGTGTTCTTTGCTTACGCGCGAAGGCGTGAGAATACCGCGAAGAATTCAAATCAAAGATTTGTGTATTACACGACTGCCGATACCGCGCTAAAAATAGTTGAGAGAGGCGAGCTATGGATGCGTAGCGCAACAGTCATGAACGATTTTTCGGAGATACTGCACGGCCGAGAATGCTTGATCGGGGCTCTCAGGGAAGGCGGTAGAAAAGCTCTTTCCGACGCGCTTGCGCCAATCCTTCCAGATTTCTTAGAGCAAGTTCTTGAGGGCTTGGACAGCCACTCCATTCTGCATCACAAGCAAACATATCTCGTTTGTTTTTCTGAACATCTCCCCGAAGAAGATGCATATGGTCGTCTGTCTATGTGGCGGGCATACGGTGGAGCAAATGGAGTGGCGCTGGTTTTTTATGGACGCGCACTACTTAGTCAATCCAATGCACTGAAAATCTATTCGAGTCCCGTTGCCTATTTGGATGCGCAGGGAATGCGTAATGAGATAGTCTCCCTTGCTCAAAGGATAAGCGCTGAGCGGGAGTTACTTTTGAAATATTCGGATGTTGCTATGGGGCTTCTCTCAAATGCACTGCGCTTCGCGGTTTTATCGACAAAGCACCCGGCGTTTAAGGAAGAGCGGGAGTGGCGAGTTATATATCAGCCTTGGACAGAGATTTCGCCTCATGTCTCTCATGCTGTTGAGACGGTTCGGGGATTGCCTCAAATCGTTCAGAAAATTCCATTGCGTGATATTCCAGATGAGGGGTTTCATGGTGCGAATATTGTTGAGGGGCTGGACCGGGTCATTGTTGGGCCAACACAGTTCCCCGATTCGCTCTTGTCATCCTTTTCGGAAGCTCTGGCCAAGCGTGGTGTAAGAGAGCCGCATCATCGAGTTCATATCTCAAACGTGCCCTTGCGTTTCAGCAACTAGTTCCTTGTCTTACCCTGACCGATTCAAGACTGAACTCTGAGCACAAGTCACTTGCGCTGACCGGGACCGGCCGGGGGGATCGGAACTATTGTGTAACCTGTGTCGAGCAACAAGCTTGAGCTTGGGACGCAACCCGGCCCTGGCAGCCAGACGTACCAGCAAATCGAGACTAAAGCGGTTGATTGCGCCGCGCTTGATGTCCGACACCCTAGCTTGCGTTACGCCCAACACTTTGGCGGCTGCGGCTTGTGTCATGTCGGAGTGCGCCAGCCATTGTGACAAACCGATCATCAAGGTGGAGCGAATCTCCATCTCGGCTGCCTGGTCCGGATCGTACAAATCATGAAAGACGCTCTTGGCTTTCGGTTTGGCTTTCTTGGTCATCACACTCACCTCAATATTGCTTTCAGCCGCGCACGCGCCAACTGAATGTCTTGTGCATTGGTTTTCTGCGACTTCTTCTGAAAACAATGCAATACATAAACACCTTGCGGCAGCGTGGCGATGTAGATGATTCGAAATGCGCCCGTAGCGTCACGCAGGCGAATCTCCTTTACGCCCGGACCGATACTTGGCATCGGTTTCCAATCATCCGGATCAAGTCCGGACTGCACGCGGAACAGTTGATACCCGGCTGCATCCATCATCGCTACTGGAAACGATTTCAGATCAGCCCTGCTGCTTCCTTGCCACACAACCTTTTTCATTGCGTCAATATGCGCGATCTGGAATAATTTTACAAGGAACTGGACCGACCGGACGCATGTTGGGCTTCGAGGACTCAGCTCAACCTACTTTGCTGGAGGATCAACCCCGCACCAACCTCCTCAACCGATCCATCTCCTCCAGCATATCGCTCACCAGCGCAGCCAGTTCCGGTCCTGCATCAAAATCCCTTTCCAGTTGCCGCATGCGCCGGGCGCGCAGGACGCTGGGTTGCGAGAAGTGCCAGGTGCCGCCGATGCTGGTGACGCCTGGCAACAGGTCTTCTTCGATGTGTTTGAGCAACCACTCGGGTTCGACGCGGCATGCGGCGGCGACTTGTTCCAGCGGCATCCAGGTTTCTTCCACCAGCACGCCGATCAAAATGTCTTCGTCACGCATGGCGGGTCTCCCGGGCGTTGAAGTTCAGTTCTTTGGCCATCTGTTCATACAGCTCGCGTGCGCGTGGAGTATCTGCGGGTGGCAGCACCACTTGCAGATCGAGCAACAAGTCGCCGGGCGGATTGCTGGGCAGGCCCTTGCCGCGCACGCGCAATTGCTGGCCGGTTTGTGCGCCAGCGGGAATGCGAACCTTGATGGTGCTGTCGGGCAGCTTCACTTCCAGCGCCGTACCCAAAGCCGCTTCCCATGGCGCCACTTTCAGATTCATGTGTAGATCGCGGCCATCGACACGCAATGCTGCGTGGTCGTGAAATTGCACTTCCAGCAGCAGGTCGCCGGCGGGCGCGCCGCCATGTCCGGGGCTGCCTTGTCCCGCCAGTCGAATCGTCTGACCAGCGCTGACTCCCTTGGGGATTTTCACGTTCAACGTGCGCGGCACCACGATGGGCCGACCTTGTGCGTCGATCTGCGCAGCGCGCAGCGTGATCTGCTTGGTCGCGCCAGTGAAGCTGTCTTCGATGTCCAGCAGCACCTTGGCGTGATGGTCCTCGCCGCGCATCTGAAAGCCGCCTTGCTGCGTATGGAAACCACCGCGTGCACCGCCCATCTGGCCGAACAATTGTGCAAAGAAGTCACTGTAGTCTTCGCCATGACCCGCCGAGTAATTGCGGTCTGAAAATTCAAAGCCCGCATCCCAGTCCGGCGGCGGTTTGAAATCCTGACCGCTTTGATAATTGCTGCCGAGCTGATCGTAGGCGGCGCGTTTTTCCGGATCGGACAACACGGCGTTGGCTTCGTTGATTTCCTTCATGCGCACTTCGGCATCCGGTTCCTTGGATACATCCGGATGATATTTGCGCGCCAGTTTGCGAAAGGCTTTCTTGATCTCCTCCGCCGAGGCGTCGCGTTTGACGCCGAGGCTGGCGTAGTAATCTTTGAATTGCATGTAGGTTCCCGCAGTGTGATCAGTAATTTCAGTCACTGGATCGAATGGTCCGGCACATGAGGGCGGCACTCCCGGATTTCAATCCCTTGAAAAATTTTGCGCCAGCCCTAAATCGACGGCATCAGGCGTGTTACCCCACGCCTTGCCGTCAACCCGTATGGAGGAACCAATCATGTACAGATCTCTGTTTCCCCGCGATGTGTTCGCGGAACTTGACCGCTTGCAGCGCGAAATGCAACAGGCATTCGATGTCTCGCCGAGCATTCGCGGTCTGGCGCGCGGCGGATTTCCGGCGATGAATGTTGGGACCACGCCGCAATCCGTCGAGGTCTACTGCTTCGCGCCCGGCATCGAGCCCGGCAGCATTGAAGTGCAGATCGAAAAAGGCGTGCTGACCATCGCCGGCGAACGCAAATCTGCTGTACCGACCAAAGACGAGAAGGCCAACCTGCATATTGATGAACGGTTTGCCGGCAAGTTTCGCCGTGTAGTCACCCTGCCGGAAGACGTCGATCCCGATGCCGTGCAGGCCAGCTATCGCGATGGCGTGCTGCACGTCAGCGTACAGCGCCGCAAGGCTGCGCAACCGCGCCGCATCGCCGTTCAGTAACGGGTAATGATCAGCCACGAATTTGCGAGGATTACATCATGAGTGACACCAACGTAAGCAACCGCACGCCCAATACTGCGCATAACGACGTCTACATGACGCCGCCTGTGGATGTGATTGAAGACGCTGCCGGCATCACGCTGTACGCCGATCTGCCGGGCGTGCCCAAGGACAAATTGAATCTGCATGTGGAAGCCGATGCGCTGAGCATCGAAGGCGAAGTCAGTCTGACCGTGCCGGAAGGCATGGAAGCGCTGCACGCCGAAATCAGCCTGCCGCGTTTCCGCCGCGTGTTCACCCTGTCCAAGGAGCTCGATGCCGAGAAGGTGACCGCCGAATTCAGGCACGGCGTGTTGAAACTGCATATTCCCAAGGCAGCACAAGCCCAGCCGAGGAAGATCAGCGTCAATGTGCACTGATGAACATGCCTGCCCATCCGGGTTGTCGCCCGGGATGCCCGGATGGCGGGTAGTCAGATGCTGATGCAGTAATGGTCGCTGCCATTATTTGTCGTCGATCTTCTTGTTCACACCCCACGCAAACGCCAGTACCTGCGCGACGGCGATGTATAGTTCGCGGGGGATTTCCTGGCCGAGGTCTACGCGCGACAGGGCGCCGGCCAATGTCGCATCCTCATCCAGCGGCACGCCATGGGCGCGGGCGGTGGTGATGATGTTGTCGGCGATCAGGCCGCCGCCTTTGGCGACGACGCGGGGCGCGCCTCGTCCTGAATAATGCAGGGCTACCGCGAGATTTCGGTTGGGCGCGCCCGCTTTTTCCTTCTGGTTGGCATCGCTCATGCGTGCAGATCCAGCAGGCGCGTCAGGCGCGGGTTGGCATCGTCCACCGGGTTGCCATGCAGACAGACGACACGATCCACTTCCAGGCCTTGCGAACGTAATGCGGCTTGCAGGGTGGCCAGTTGTCTGTTCAAGGCGGTGATCAATGTGGCGGACTCAGAGCGCAGTTGTACATTCAGACGCTTGCCGGTGAGATGGATCTGCGCATGCAGTGCGCCATGGGTGCCGAGATCCAGTGCGACTTCCACTGTCCATGATGAACTGCCGCCGGTTTGTTGACGCGGTTCGCGCTCGAACTTGAAACGCAGCAGTTCGGCGCGGTCTTCATGCCTGACCGGCAATTCGATCAGCCAGCCAAGCAAACCCTGCTGGGCAGCTTCGGCATTCAGTAATTGATTGGTGGTGATGCGCGCCAGGCTGCCGTCGGTCTGTTGCTTCAGTTCGCTCAGTTGACCGGCCACCTCATCCAGCACTGCCAGACTGGCAGGTCCGGTGGCCATGGCGCTCAGCGGCGCATGCAGGGTCGGCATCGGGCCCGGCGGTAATGATGTATTGCCGGATTCCAGGCGCAGATTGCGCAACTGTTCGCGAAGCGCCAGCAGGCCGGCCTTGAAGTCCTGCGACAGCAATTGAGTGACCGCTTGTCCGCCGGTTTCTCTGGCCAGCCCCGCTTCCAGAAAAGTGCCGGAATGCAGCAAGGCCTGCCGCAGTTGCGAGGGCTCCTGCAGCGTGGCTGCATCCGGCATGCCCTGCCACAGCGTCGCTAATGCCTGTTGCACGGCGCGCGGCAGGCTTTGCACTTGCGGCGCATTGCGCGCCAGCCAGCCAAGATTGGCCAGCAGCGGCGTGGGGGAGGATTGCCGGGGCAGATAGCGGCGCAGTGCATTGTCAGTCGTATGGTCCGCAGTGGATTCATCCAGCGCTTCGAGCGCCAGCACTGGTGTATCGCGCAGCACGCGCAGTTTCAGATGTTCACCGTCCAGCGGGCCGGTGCTGTGTCCGGAGGCCAGCCTGGCGGGCAGTTTCTGATTGTCGAGTTGCAGCCACAGCTGTCCGGTGGCGACATCGCGCACTGCGATGGCCTCCAGAATCGCACCGACGCGCCACATCGACCGCAGCGGCGTGGCCGTGGTCGTGCGGGGATCGTTGGCCGAGAGCAGGTCGATACGCATGGAGGGCTGATCGGTTTCCAAGTGTGAACGTGTTCACCTATTCATCGGCAGTCAGTCGCTTTGACTTAAATATGACGTGTTTCTGCCCATGTATTAACCCCGCGGACAAATACATCGTTCGTCCTGAGCCTGTCGAAGGACAAATATCGCCAAAACATGGTTCGACAAGCTCACCATGACCGAAGGAAATCCCCGTGGGACGAACGGAAACCAGACCTATTTGAGTACCAGGTTAGTAGAGCGGCGCTCGTTTGCCGCACGCGCCGGTTCGCTGCCGCTTTATCTGTTCAACCATGCATTCATGAGCGTCGTCGCTGCTGCCTGGTCGTCAATGAGACCTGCTGCACCTAAAGCACACGCCTTCTCTGCCGATATGCATGCAGACGACGTGAATCCTCAAGGCAAAACCAGCGAACAGTGACCGGCATGAAGCAAGGTAAACGCAAGAAATCAGCATCAGCGCCCGCCCCCGAAGCCGGGATGGTTGGCGTTGCGCATGAGTTGCCCGATGCGGCCTATGTGGAGCAGTTGCTGCTGGCTTCGGGCGATGCCGAAGCGGCAGTCACGACCACGGCCTCCGCAGAAGCCGTTGCCGAAGTGGCTGCCGCATCGGCCAGCGGCGTCATTGCCCTGCCGGCGCAATGTCTGTTGCGCGATGCCGCCGGCTATCGGCAGCAGTTGCTGGGTTGGCTGCAGACGGATGACGTCGAGATTGATGTCGCGGCAGTGGAGCGCATCGATACGGCTTTCATGCAGGTGCTGCTGGCGTTTGTACGCAGCCGTGCGGGCAGGCGGGTTACGTGGCTGAACGTTGAGGCGGCCAACTCGGCATTCGTCGAGGCGGCTGCGGCGCTCGGTTTGCAGGCAGCGTTGCAGGTTCCAGATGTGAGTGTGGCCGCGTGATGCCACTGCGCAGGCAGGGCGACTCGGCAGAACGAATCAGACCAGATCAGATATTGGGGTGAGGTTGGCATGGCACTGGATTTAGCACAATTCCACGACGCGTTCTTCGAAGAGAGCTTCGAGGCACTGGATTCGATGGAAGCTGCTTTGCTCAAGCTCAACCCGGGTTCGCCTGAACCTGAGTTGATCAACACCATTTTCCGGGTGGCGCACTCCATCAAGGGCGGCAGCGCCACCTTCGGTTTCACCGAGATCGCTTCGTTCACGCACACGCTGGAAACCCTGCTCGATGAACTGCGCGGCAACCGCATGCAGGTCGGCAAGGGCATCATGGACCTGCTGCTGAAATCCGTGGATGTAATGCGCGACATGCTGCGCGCCGTGCAGAACAAGACCACGGTCGATGCGCAGCGGGTGGCCGATCTGCAGTTCGACCTGGAAGTAGCCATCATGCAGAAGGACAGCGCTGCTGCAGTGCCTGCTGAAATCGAAGCGCCGCTCGCTGTCATGCACCCTGCTGCTGCAGAAAGTCCAGCGGTAAATGCTGCCCTTGACCTGCCGGTCTGGCAGATTGTCTTCCGTCCGTACCCACAACTGTTTGCACACGGCAATGATCCGCTGCGCATGTTGCGCGAGCTGCGCGAACTGGGCGAGCTGGAAGTGGTTGCCGATCTCGATGCGCTGCCCAGCCTGCAGGATCTGGATGCCGAATCCTGCTTCCTGTCATGGAAGCTGCGTTTGAGCACCGAAGTCACGCGCGATGTCATTGCCCAGGTGTTCGATTGGGCCGAAGGCGATTGCCATCTGGAAATCAGGCAACTGGAAACGATGCAGCAGCACAGCGCGCCGGCGACAGCCGGGCCGGTTGCCACCGCTCCTGCAACCAGCACGAATAATGTGGTGGCCATGAAGCCCGCCGTCGCCAAACCGGCTGCTGCCGAACCCGCTGCGGAAGGCACTCGTCAGGCTGTCGGCGATTCCAGTTCGATTCGCGTCAGCATCGAAAAAATAGATGAACTGTTGAACACCGTCGGTGAACTGGTGATCACCCAGTCCATGCTGGGTCAGATGGGCGCGCGTTTCGACGGGCCTTCGGCCGAACAACTGCGTTCGGGTCTGGCGCAACTGGAACGCAATGTGCGCGAGTTGCAGGAAAGCGTCATGCGCGTGCGCATGCTGCCGATCAGTTTCGTGTTCAGCCGTTTCCCGCGCATGGTGCGCGATCTGAGCAATCGTCTCGGCAAGGACATCGAATTGAAGATGACCGGCGAGCACACCGAACTCGACAAGACGGTCATGGAAAAGATCGGCGATCCCCTGATTCACTTGGTGCGCAACAGCATCGATCACGGCATTGAAAAGCCCGAAGTGCGTATCGCTGCCGGCAAGCCGGCCACCGGCACGGTCCATCTGGATGCGTATCACAAGGGCGGCAACATCACCATCGAAGTCAAGGACGATGGCGGTGGCATGAACAAGGACCGCATTCTGGCCAAGGCGCGCGAACGCGGTCTGGTCGGCGCCAACGAACTGCTGACTGACGACCAGATTTGCGATCTGATTTTCCTGCCGGGATTTTCCACGGCGGAACAGACCACCGATGTGTCCGGCCGTGGCGTCGGCATGGATGTGGTGCGTCGTAACGTCAAGGAACTGGGCGGTTCCATCGAAGTGCGCACCCAGCCCGGCAAGGGTTCGCGTTTTCTCATCACGCTACCGCTGACGCTGGCCATTGTCGATGGCCAGTCGGTATCGGTGGGCGGCGAAAACTACATCGTGCCGTTGACGGCGATCATCGAATCCATGCAGCTCAAGCCGTCCATGGTCAATCTGGTGGCGGGTCGCAGCGAAGTATTCAAGTTCCGCGATGAATATCTGCCGATCATCCGTCTGCATCAATTGTTTGGCGTGCGGCCGCGCGCTGCCGAGCTGACTGAAGGTCTGCTGATGGTGGTGGAAGGCGATGGTCGCAAGGTGGGTCTGTTTGTTGACGACCTGCTCGGCCAGCAACAGGTGGTCATCAAGTCTTTGGAAACCAACTATCGCAGTGTGGATGGCGTGTCCGGCGCCACCATCCTCGGCGATGGTTCGGTGGCGTTGATTCTGGATATTCCGGGAATCATCAGGGTGGGAACGGAGCGGATGGCTGCTTGAAGCATTTATCAGGAAATCAATTCAGTCATTTTCAGGTGGACTTTTTTATCAGGTGGACATGGTTATGAAATTTGCAAACTTAAGCATCAAGGCTCGATTGTTCGCAACCCTGGGGTTGCTGGCGGCGATCCTGAGCGTGGTGGGGATCATGGGCATTGTCGGGCTGCGCAACAGCGACAAGAACCTTGATCTCATGTTCAACGGTCGGTTGACACCATCCAGTTGGGTGGATGATCTCGCGACCATGCACCGCAAGGGCATCGAGTCGGTGGAGCTGGCCACCATCAAGCAGGATGCCGGGTCGGTGGCGGCGGCCGTCGATCAGGTCAAGGGCAACAGCGACCATATCAAGGAAACCTGGAACAAGCTGCAGGCCGCCCATGGTTCGGAAGCCGAAGACAAATTGATCCAGAGCTTCGGTGTGCTGAGCAATGCCATTCTCGACATCAATCAGACAGCCATTGCCAGCATGCAGTCGGGCGGCTTCGACAAGGCGGAAAAGGCCATGCTCGAACAGGCCCGTCCCAAGTATGAGCAACTGACCAGCACCGTCGATGCGTTGAAAGCAGCTCAGATCGGTGCAGCACAGACCGCATGGAATACGGCTCAGGCGCAGTTCCGCACGCAAAGCATTGTGATGCTCGGCTCGATCCTGCTGGGCGTATGCCTGGCGGCGTTCTTCGGCATGATGCTGGTGCGCTCCATCATCCATGCGATCAACGTGGCGGTGGGCGTTGCCGATCGCATTGCGCAGGGTCAGGTGGGCAATCAGGTTGAAGTGAACAGCAATGATGAACTGGGTCAGTTGCTGCGGTCGTTGAAGGTCATGGACACCAAGCTGGTGGAGATTGTGTCTTCGGTGCGCTCCTCCGCCGATGCGGTGGGCAGCGCCGCCAGCGAGTTGTCGCAGGGCAATGACGATCTGTCCAGCCGTACTCAGGAACAGGCTTCCGCCCTGGAAGAAACCGCCTCCAGCATGGAGCAGATGACGGCCACCGTGAAACAGAATGCCGACAATGCACGGCAGGCCAATCAACTGGCTGCCGGTGCGCGCGAGCAGGCTGAACGTGGTGGCCAGGTGGTGCAGCGCGCCATCGGCGCGATGGGTGAAATCAACGACGCCAGCCGGCGCATTGCCGACATCATCAGCGTGATCGACGAGATCGCCTTCCAGACCAACCTGCTGGCGTTGAACGCAGCAGTGGAAGCGGCCCGCGCCGGAGAACAGGGTCGCGGCTTTGCCGTGGTGGCGACCGAAGTGCGCAATCTGGCGCAGCGCAGCGCCAGCGCAGCGAAGGAGATCAAGGGCCTGATCAACGATTCCGTGGACAAGGTGAAGGCCGGCTCCGAGCTGGTCGATGAATCCGGTCACACGCTCTCGGAGATCATGGACAGCGTCAAGAAGGTCACCGACATCGTCGCGGAAATTGCCGCGGCCAGTCAGGAACAGTCTGCCGGCATCGAGCAGGTCAACAATGCAGTTACGCAGATGGATGGCGTGACGCAGCAGAACGCCGCGCTGGTCGAAGAGGCTTCCGCAGCCAGCAAGGCCATGCAGCAGCAGGCGACTTCGCTGGTGCAGCAAATCAATTTCTTCAAGTCTCCCGGCCAGAGCTTTGCGCCCCATGCGCCGACCTTTGCCAGCGCCAAGCCGGCGCAGCGTCCCAAGGCAGTACACAGTCCGGCGCCGCGGCCCGCTGCCGCGCCACCCAGTCGTCCGATGGCGCGAGCCAGCGGCGATGACAGCGTATGGCAGGAATTCTGATCGGCCGGTGCGACATTGAATGAATGACCCTTCCTGACTCAACCCTGCGTAGCAGGTGCTGAGTTTCCCGCCGCCAGCCGTGGGCGGCGGCGGGCAGGAAGGGGAGTTGGATGAACAGGTATTGGAGAGCGATATGAATGCAATTGCTGTCAAACAGAACGATCAACCGGCGGGCCCGGCAAACGGCAATGCCCAGCAGATGCTGACCTTCGTGCTGGGCGATGAAACCTACGGCGTGGATATTCTGCGCGTACAGGAAATTCGCGGCTGGTCGCCGGTGACGCGCATTCCGCAGTCGCCGCGACATGTGCTGGGCGTGCTCAATCTGCGCGGTTCCATCGTGCCGATCGTGGATCTGCGCATGCGGCTTGATTTCGAGACTGCCGAATACACCGCCGTCACGGTGATTATCGTTTTATCAATCCAGTCGTCCCAGGGACGGCGCGATGTGGGCGTGGTGGTCGATGCGGTGTCGGATGTGGTGAATGTGCAGGCCCAGGACGTGAAACCTGCGCCGGATCTCGGTTCGCAGGTGAATACGGAATACATACAGGGTCTGGCCACCATTGCCGAGCGCATGGTCATGCTGCTGGACATCGACCGCCTGATCAGCGCGGACATCATGGATAACGCCGCACTGGTGGCTTAGGAAATGCGTGACTGCCTGAATGCTGCATTCCGGTCGCCACGTTGAAGGGAAAGAGATCAGGAACCTCACTGAGTATCGCATTGCATGTTGCCATTCCAGCTTGAAAAACCGGTCACTTCCGCCACAGTTGACATTCAATTGGGCGATCAGGAGTTCAATTTCATCCGCACGGTCGTGGAGAAGAATGCCGGCATCATCCTGAATGCCACCAAACGGCAACTGGTGCAGGGTCGTCTGGCGCGGCGCATCCGCGAACTGGGACTGAGAACCTTTGCGGAATACTGCGATGTCATCCGCAACGGCGGTCCCGAGGAACTGGTGGGATTGATCAATGCGATCACCACCAACGTGACCTCCTTCTTCCGCGAGAGCCATCACTTCGATTCACTGGCGTCGGTGATGTTGCCGGAAGCGATGGGACGCAATGAGCGCAGTCATCGTCTGCGTATCTGGTCGGCCGGTTGTTCCAGCGGCGAGGAGCCCTATTCGATTGCGATGACGGCGGCAGAGGCGCTGGCCGGCGTGCGTGGCTGGGATTTCAAAATCCTCGCCACCGACATCGACAGCGAGATAGTGAACACTGCGGCCCGGGGCGAGTATGCGGCCGAGCGTTTGCAGGGCGTGTCAGATGCGCGCCGGCAGCGCTGGTTTCTGGCGGGCAGCGGCGGTCAGGTGCGCATCAAGCCGGAACTGCAAAACATGATTACGTTCCGCACCCTCAATCTGATGGGCGAATGGCCGATGCATGGACCATTCGACGTGATCTTTTGCCGCAATGTCATGATTTATTTCGATCAGCCCACCCGTGAACGCCTGTTGTTGCGCTATGCGCAATTGCTGGCCGATGGCGGCTATCTCTGTCTGGGGCATTCCGAGTCGATACATCTGCAGCACGCACAGTTCAAACTGGTCGGCAGAACCATCTACAAGAAAAACGGGGGCTAGTTCGTGTTGTCAAAAGTAGCCGATCCGAAGTCCCCGCTACCCAAGGCCATGCCGGGTTTCGAGAAATTACGACGTTATCGCGATCCATCTTCCGGGCATGTAATCGCCAAGCTGTTGCCGGGCGATTTCTATGTGACCCGTGAGGATGAAGTGCTCGACACCGTGCTGGGGTCATGCGTATCGGCCTGCATCCGCAATCCCAGGACCGGAGTGGGCGGCATGAATCATTTCATGCTGCCGCATCCGCGCAGTGATGAACATGCCGATTCCTGGGGATCGTTGACCGGCAGCGCCACGCGTTACGGCAGCGCCTCGATGGAACAGTTGATCAACAAGGTGCTCAGCGCCGGCGGCACGCGCGCCGATCTGGAAGTGAAGATCTTCGGCGGCGCCCGGGTGCTGGCCGCCACCACGGATGTCGGTCAGCACAATGTGGAATTCGTGCGCGCCTTCCTCAAGGAGGAAGGTCTGAAAGTGTCCTCCGAGGACGTGGGCAATATCACTCCGCGTCACATTCAATATTTTCCGTTGACTGGCAAGGTGCGGGTCAAGCATCTGGGCAATTCGCAGTCGGCCAGGTTGATCTCGGAAGAAGTGTCCTACAGCAAGACGCTGGACAAGCAGCCGGTGGCCGGTTCCATTGATCTGTTCTGAAGAAGATCGCGACATGACCAAGAAAAAAGTACTGATCGTCGATGACTCCGCACTGGTGCGCCAGCTGTTGACTGAAATGCTGCGCAGCGACCCCGATCTGGAAGTGGTGGGCGCGGCGACCGACCCGTTTGCGGCGCGTGAAAAGATCAAGACATTGAATCCCGATGTGATCACGCTGGATGTGGAGATGCCGCGCATGGATGGCGTGACCTTTCTGGAAAACCTGATGCGCCTGCGGCCGACGCCGGTGGTGATGGTGTCGTCGCTGACGCAGAAGGGCGCCGAGGTTACGTTGCGCGCGCTGGAACTGGGAGCTGTCGATTTTGTTTCAAAGCCCACCGTGGATCTGGCCGGCACGTTGCATCATTACGCTGGCGAACTGATCGCAAAGGTAAAGATGGCCGCGGGCGCCAATGTGCATCGACGTATGACTGCGCCAGTGAATGCCGTCATCAAACCCAAGCTGAGCGCCGATGCGGTGCTGCCGAATCAGCAGAAGGGTTCGGGCATGTTGCGCACCACCGAACGCATCATTGCCATCGGCGCTTCCACGGGCGGCACCGAGGCGCTGCGCGCGGTGTTGAGCGCCATGCCGCCGGATGCGCCGGCCATCGTGATTTCGCAACACATCCCGGCCGCATTCAGCAAGCCATTTGCAGAGCGTCTGGACAAGTCTTCCGCCATGAGCGTGTGTCAGGCCGAGGACGGGCAATACATTCTGCCGGGACATGCGTATGTGGCGCCCGGCGATCGGCATCTCCTGCTCGAACGCGATGGCGCACGTTATCTGTGCCGCCTGAGCGATGGACCGCCGGTCAATCGTCATCGCCCCAGTGTCGATGTGATGTTCCGTTCGGTGGCGCAAAAAGCCGGTCCGAATGCAGTGGGCGTGATTCTCACCGGGATGGGCGATGACGGTGCACGCGGTCTCAAGGAAATGCTGGAGGCGGGCGCGCACACCCTGGCTCAGGACGAGGCCAGCAGCGTGGTCTGGGGCATGCCGGGCAGTGCAGTCAAATTGAATGCCTGTGAACGCGTCGAGCCGCTGAGCAGGATTGCTCAGGTGATGCTGGAGTTGACCAGCGCGCCACGCGGCAAGGCGGTTGCCAATGGCAGCTAGCGGGTCGGGCTTCAGTCCGACATCCATACAAATCGGGCGAAAACCCGACCTGCAACGGTTGCAGATGGTTTATTGAGTTTTTTGAGGATTGAATCATGTCAAAAGTTACCGCTTCGGCCAGCGTCCCTGCCAGTGACGACACCGACAGGCATTCCGCTGTCGCCTTCCAGTTTGTTGCCGATCTGGCGGCCGAAGTATCCGCCGGACGCGTGGAGCTGCCGGCTTTTCCGGACGTGGCCACGCGTGTGCGCAAGGCGTTGGCGGATGAGAATCTCACGCCCGACCACATTGCGCGCGTCGTCGGTTCGGAAGCCGGACTGGCGGCGCGAGTGATGACGCTGGCCAATTCGGCAGCGCTGAATCGCAGCGGCAAGAACATTACCGAGCTGAAGACGGCGATCAATCGCATCGGCCATAACAATGTGCGCACCGCCGCCGTGGCTTTCGCCATTTCGCAGTTGCGTCGCGCCGAAGAACTGCGGCCCATCAGCCGCGAGCTGGAAGGTTTGTGGCACGAAGCGACCATGGTGGCGGCGCTGTGTCATGCGCTGGCCACGCGCACGCCCGGCATCAATTCCGATGAAGCCATGCTCACCGGACTGATTCACAACGTCGGCAAGATTTACATTCTGGCGCGCGCCCACAAGCATGAGGAACTGTTTGCCGATCCCGAAGCGATGGGCCTGATCATGCGCGACTGGCAGGCCAATGTCGGCAAGGCGATCATCGAGAACTGGGGTTTCAGTCAGCATATCGCCGATGCCGTGGGCGAACATGAAGACAGCGACCGTTCGGTGGGCTATGCGGACCTGACCGATGTGCTGACCATTGCCGTGCTGGCGTCAACTTATGTAGGCCAGGATGGCGTCGATCTGGAACTCAACATGCAGGGCGTGCGCGCCTTCAGCCGTCTGGGTCTGGACAACGAAAAGTTTGCACAGGTGATGCGTGATTGCGTTGAAGAAATCAATGCACTGCGTTCGGCGCTTGGAGAATAAACAGGCTAACAACGCCTGATCGAATCATTCAAGCAATCGTCACGTTCATCATTATCAGACTGAAACCATGGCAACCCATTCGCCGTCGATCATCGCCGAATTCAGCGCCCAGTCCGCTGCATTTCGTTTTGTGGCGCTGCTGGCGGGCGAAGTCAGCAAGGGACAGGTGGATCTGCCGGCGTTTCCCGAGGCGGTGGCGCGCGTCAAGGCAGCGCTGTCGGACGAGAATGTAACGCCGGCGATGATTGCCAAAGTGGTGGCCTCCGAAGCGGGACTGGCCGCCAGACTCATGACCATGGCCAATTCGGCCATCATGAATCCTTCCGGTACGCCCATTACCGAACTCAAGAGCGCCATCGTGCGCATCGGCTACAACAATGTGCGCGCCTCGTCGGTGGCCTATGCCGTGGCCAAGCTGCGCCAGGCCGGTGAACTGCAGGCCATTCGCGATCAACTGGAATTGTTGTGGAAGGAAGCCACCGGCACGGCATCGCTGTGCCATGTCATTGCCCGGCGCACGCCGCAGATCAACGCCGATGAAGCCATGCTGACCGGGCTGGTGCACAACATCGGCAAGGTCTACATCCTGTCGCGCAGTCAGCGGCAGAGCGATGCTGCATTCCACATCGCCGACACCACGGCGATCGTGCGCGACTGGCATGCCAATGTCGGCAAGGCCATCGTCGAAAGCTGGAAGTTTGCGCCGCATATCGCCGCCGCCATCGGTGACTACGAAGACCAGGAGCGGGTGCTGCGTCAGGCGGATCTGGGCGATGTGCTCAATGTGGCCAGCCAACTGTATCCCTATCTGGAGCAGCCGGATCAGCCGCTGTCCGAACTGCTGGTGTGCAACGGTTCCTGCCAGCGTCTGGGGCTGGATGCCCGCGCGCTGCAGCAGGTTCGCGTCGATGGCGCGGCGGCGCTGAAGGAATTGCGCACCGCGCTCGGCGCATAAACCGGCTTTTTCGCCTTCGCCATCCCGAAGCGTCGGTGGCTCCGGTATCCTTGCGGCTTTCCGTCATCCGGCCCGCATCGATATCCGCCATGCAAGAACGCTACGAACCCTCCGTCATCGAACCACAAGCCCAGCAATACTGGGACCAGCATCAGGCGTTTGCCGCCAGGGAAGACGCCGCCAGGGAAAAATATTACTGCCTGTCGATGTTCCCTTACCCGAGCGGGCGGCTGCATATGGGCCATGTGCGCAACTACACCATCGGCGACGTGCTGTCGCGCTTCATGCGCATGCAGGGCAAAAACGTGTTGCAGCCCATGGGCTGGGATGCCTTCGGTCTGCCCGCCGAGAATGCAGCGATGATGAATGGCGTACCGCCGGCGAAGTGGACCTACGACAACATTGCCTACATGAAGAAGCAGTTGCAGTCGCTGGGTCTGGCCATCGACTGGAAGCGCGAAGTGGCCACCTGTCGGCCGGAGTATTACCGCTGGAATCAGTGGCTGTTCCTGCGCATGCTCGAAGCAGGCATCGCTTACAAGAAGACCGGCACGGTGAACTGGGACCCGGTGGATCAAACCGTGCTGGCCAATGAGCAGGTGGTGGATGGTCGTGGCTGGCGCACCGGCGCACTGGTGGAGAAGCGCGAGATTCCCATGTACTACTTCGGCATCACCAGGTATGCCGATGACTTGTTGCAGGCGCTCGATGGTCTGCAAGGCTGGCCCGAGCGGGTGCGCGCCATGCAGGCCAACTGGATCGGCAAGAGCACCGGCGTGCGTTTTGCCTTCACGCACGACATCAAGGGCGTTGACGGCAAGCTGATCGGCGACGGCAAGATGTGGGTGTTCACCACCCGCGCCGACACCATCATGGGCGTAACCTTCTGCGCCGTGGCGGCCGAGCATCCACTGGCCACGCATGCGGCGCAGAACAACCCGGCGCTCGCGGCCTTCATCGAAGAATGCAAACAGGGCACCGCGCAGGAAGCGGAACTGGCGCAGATGGAAAAGAAGGGCATGGCCACGGGGTTGTTTGTTACGCACCCATTAACCAAGGAACAAGTGCCGGTGTGGGTGGGCAACTATGTGCTGATGAGTTATGGCGAAGGCGCCGTGATGGCGGTGCCGGCGCATGATGAGCGTGATTTCGAATTCGCTCATAAATATGGTATGCCGATCAAGCCGGTGATCCGTCATTCAGCCGGCCATACCGTGCCTGCGCCGTGGCGGGCGGCTTATGCCGAGCATGGCATCTGCATCAACTCCGGCAAATACGATGGCATGAACTACGAACAGGCCATTGATGCAATTGCCGCCGATTTGAAAACCCTTGGCCTCGGCGACAAACAAACCCAATGGCGTCTGCGTGACTGGGGCATTTCGCGTCAGCGTTACTGGGGCTGTCCGATCCCCCTCATTCATTGTCCGAGTTGCGGCGATGTGCCGGTGCCGGATGAGCAATTGCCGGTGATGCTGCCGGAAGACAAGGTGCCGGATGGCAGCGGCAATCCGCTGGGCAAAGATCCTGCGTTCTATGCCTGCAAGTGTCCGAAGTGTGGCGGCGATGCGCGCCGTGAAACCGACACCATGGACACCTTCGTCGATTCGTCCTGGTATTTCCTGCGCTATGCCTGCGCCGACAATGACAAAGCGATGGTCGATGAGCGCGTGAACTACTGGCTGCCGGTGGATCAATACATCGGTGGCATCGAACATGCGATCCTGCATCTGCTGTACTCGCGCTTCTGGACGCGCGTGATGCACGATCTGAAGCTGGTCAGGGTGCAGGAACCGTTCAGCAACCTGCTGACACAGGGCATGGTGCTCAACGAAATTTTCCTGCGCAAACCGGCGGCCGGACGCATTCAGTATTTCAATCCCACCGAGATCGACTGGCAGACCGATGACAAGGGCCAGCGTACCAACCCGACACTGAAAGCCGATGGTCAACCGGTGGACTTCAGCGGTATCGGCACCATGTCCAAATCCAGGAACAATGGCGTGGATCCCCAGAAGCTGGTGGAAGAATTCGGCGCCGATACCGCGCGCCTGTTCATGATGTTTGCTGCGCCGCCCGAGCAAACCCTGGAGTGGTCGGACGAAGGCGTGCATGGCGCGCATCGCTTCATGAAACGTTTGTGGCGCGCCGTTTATGAACATGTGAGCGCCGGCCCGGTCGCTACATTGGATGTGGCCGAATTGAATGCAGCGCAAAAAGACCTGCGCCGCATTGCCCATCAGACCGTGAGCAAGGTGACCGACGACATTCAGCGTCGGCGGGTATTCAATACCGCCATTGCCGCCGTCATGGAATTGATGAATGCGCTGGCCAGATTCAGTGACGCGACTGCGCAGGGTCGTGCCGTGGTGCAGGAAGCGCTGGAGTTGGTGGTGTTGACGCTGTCGCCCATCGTGCCGCATGCCAGTCATGCCCTGTGGCGTGAACTGGGACATGACAATGCCATCATTGATCAGCCCTGGCCCAGGCCGGATGCCGCTGCGCTGGAGCAGGACACGCTGGAAATCGTGGTGCAGGTCAATGGCAAGTTGCGTGGCCGGGTGGTCATTGCCGCCAGGGCGACTGAAGAGGAGGCGCGGGCTGCCGCATTGGCCGATGACAATGTCAGCCGCTGGGTGGCGGACAAACCGGTGCGCAAGTTCATCTATGTACCGGGCAAGCTGATCAACGTGGTGATCTGAGTGCATAACAGGAACATGGGCAGATTCCGCTGGTTGCCGCTGTTTTGCATGCTGCTGTCGGCGTGCGGCTGGCAGTTGCAGGGCGCTCATCGCGTACCCGAGGCAGTGACGCCGCTGTATCTCGATCTGGCAGACAGACATTCGCCGTTTGCCGAGGCCCTGCAGCAGCGCTTGCGTACCGCAGGCGTAAGCGTCACGCGCGACCGGCAGCAGGCAAAAGCCATTCTGAGCGTCAGCAGGGACGACAACGGTCATCACGTCTCGTCGGTGTCCGCCTTGAATGAGCCGCAGCAGTACGAGGTGTACTACAACGTCGTGTACCGGCTGGACCGGCAGGCGAATAATTTGCTGGCGCCGCAGACGTTGAATGGTTCGCGCACCATGACTTACGACAAGCTGCTGGCGCTGGCCAAGCAACGCGAAGAATGGTCGCTGCGCGACCGGCTGGCCGAGGAACTGGCCGATCAGGTGTTGCGACGTCTGAGCATGCTGCCGCGCACGGATGCGGCCAATTAGGGGTCACCGTGCTGAGCGACAGACTGAAACAGCTCGCTGGACAGTTTCTGGTTCGCACTCGCGAAGAACTGCTGTTGTTACGTGCGCAGGTGCCGCCTGCGCAGCAGGGGAATCGCGAAGCCCTGCTGGAAATGCAGCGTCTGGCGCATCGCATCAGTGGCAGCGGCGCCATGCTGGGTTTCAAAGCCATCAGTCAATCGGCAAGACAGATTGAGAATGTTCTGCGTCGCGCTGAATTCGCGCCGGGCGCGGCGGAATGGCTGACGATCATGGAGCAACTGCAAGCCATGGATGACGAACTGGCCAGAGCGCCGACAGCGTCTGGCGAAGGTTGAGTGCCCGTGCAGTCTGATTTTGCCGATAGTCATGCGCACGAAGTCATGCGTGTCGGCGATGTGTTATCAGTACGGTTGATTGACATGCTGGCGCGATTTGGCATGCAATCCATCGAGGTGGCCGCAGATGCTCAAATTCCCGGTTCCTACTGGGGCGAAAGCGAAGCGGGACTGTCGGGAGATGTGCTGTATTTCCGCCGCGATACGCCATTGCACTCGGTGCTGCACGAAGCCTGTCACTACATCTGCATGGATGCCACGCGGCGTGCAGCGCTGGATCGTGACGCTGGTGGCGACCATGACGAGGAAAATGCGGTCTGTTATCTGCAAATCCTGCTGGCGGATCATGTGGCCGGTTTCGGCCGTGAACGCATGCTGGCCGACATGGATGCCTGGGGTTATACCTTTCGTCTCGGTTCGGCGCGCGCCTGGTTTGAACAGGAAGCCGACGATGCCCGGCAATGGTTGCTGCGCGAGGGATTGATCGCCGCTGTCGCACAGCCTGTCTGGCAGGTGCGGCGCTGAGCCCGGATCAACGGCACACTCAGCCGCTGTTGCGCAGGGCGGTTGCGACTGCGTTGATTGACAGTTGCAAGCCTTCACGCACCTGCGGGTGAGTTTCGCCGGCGCGATGACGCTTGAGCAGTTCGACCTGGAGAAAATTCAACGGCTCGATATAAGGGAGGCGCAGGCGGATCGAAGCATCGAGAGCAGGATTTTTTTCCAGCAAACGGCTTTGCCCGGTGATGGACAGCAGGTTGTCATGGGTCGCCAGCCAAGCGGTGCGAATACGATCGAATATCGCATCGGCAAGTGCACGATCCTCGACCAGCGTAGCGTAGCGTGCGGCGATGTTCATATCCGATTTGGCCAGCACCATTTCCAGATTATCGAGCGTCGCGCGGAAAAACGGCCAAGCATCGACCATCTCGCGCAGTAGCGCCTTGTCGGGAAAGGCCTGCAATGCCTGGCCAACGCCATACCATCCGGGCAACATGACGCGTGCTTGCGCCCAACTGAAGACCCAGGGGATGGCGCGCAGATCCTCGATGTGGTCGGATCGGGTACGCGACGCCGGGCGCGAGCCGATCTTCAGCTCGGCGATTTCCGTCAGCGGCGTCATCTGTCGGAAAAACGTGCGAAAGCCTTCAGTCTCGTAGACCAGCGAACGATAGGCGCGAAATGCCTCTTTCGACAGGGTCTCCATACTGGTCAGGAATTGCACGCGATTCTCGGCGGACAGAACGGGATGTTCCAGTGACGCCAGCAACGTCGCCGAGGTGATGGCTTCCAGGTTGTTGATGGCGTTTTCGCGGGTGCCGTACTTGGCGGCAATGACCTCGCCTTGTTCGGTAATGCGGATGTGGCCCTGCACGGTGCCATGTGGTTGCGCGCGAATCGCCGCGAACGAAGACCCGCCACCGCGGCCGACCGCGCCGCCGCGGCCATGAAACACCTGCATGGTGGTGTTGAATTCCTTGAATACCCGCGCCAGTGTCTGGGTGGCCCGATACAAACTCCATACCGATGTCAGATAACCGCCGTCCTTGTTGGAGTCTGAATAGCCCACCATGACTTCCTGATAACCCTGTGCCGCAGTGACCGCCATCGCTTCCGGCAATGAAAACCACTGCCGCATGACATGCGCGGAGTTCTCGAGATCGCCGATGGTTTCGAACAGGGGCACCACCATGATCGAGGCGCGCGGCGGATTGTGACCGCGGTAGAGCCCCGCTTCCTTGAGCAGGATGTTGACTTCAAGCAGATCCGAAACGCTTTCGGCTTTGGAAATAATGTAAGTGGTGATTGCGGCCGGGCCGTACAGCGCATGCGCACTGGCTGCGGCGCGCACGATGGCCAGTTCCGACATGGTTTCCTCGTTGTATTGCGCGAAAGGACTGACCAGCGGCCGTTCGTTGGCAAGTTCATGGCGCAGCAAGGCAACCCGCGCCGGTTCCGGCAGCGACAGGTAGTCGGCCTCTACGCCGGCGACTTTCAGAAGATCGGCAATGACGCGGGCATGCACATCGGCGTTCTGTCTGAGATCAAGCGTTGCCAGATGAAAACCGAAAGTTTCCACTGCCCGGATCAATCGTCCCAATGCACCGCCGGTGGCGAGCGAACCTTTGCTGCTGATGGCCAGCGAATGGGCGATCTCCACCAGATCGGCACGCAGACTGGCCGGATCAGGGTAGGGCTCGGCAGTCACTGCGGCCGGGCGCGGCGGCGCATGACCGATAAGGTTTTTATAGGTTGCGGCCAGGCGCGCATAGACGCCGGTAATGGCGCGCCGATAGGGTTCGTCGCTGCGCGCGGGATTGGCGTCGCCGCTGTGTGCTGCGAGCCCGCTTACTGCTTCCGTGACCTCGGCCAGTTCATTTGAAATCGACAGTTCGGCGCCCAGGGCATGCAGTTGTGCGAGATAGTCGGCAAGCACTGTCTGGGAGGCGCGGTTTAACGCCAGGTGCAACGATTCGGCAGTCACGTTGGGATTGCCATCGCGGTCGCCGCCGATCCAACTGCCGGGACGCAGGAAACTTTTGGGACGATGGCCCAACAGCCGTTCCCAGCGTGCATACAGTGCCGGCAATACAGGCAGGAAGATATCGCGCAAATAGGCCAGTGCGATTTCAACTTCGTCGGCGACATACAGGCGTTCGCGACGCAGCGCCCGCGTCTGCCACAGCAGTGCGATCTGTCGCACGATGGCCGGTTCGATCAAGTCGCCTTCAGGCGTTTCGCTGCGCCCCAGATCGCGTTGTCGCATCAATTCGGCAATGCGGTTGCGATGATCGAGCATGCTCTTGCGCATCACTTCAGTGGGATGAGCGGTGAGCACCGGCGCAATCAGTGCGCCATCCAGCAGGCTGGCGGCCTGCTGGGCATCGATGCCCTGCGCAGCGAGGCGTTGCAGCGCTGCGGCCAGATCGTCCTCGTGGCCGGCAGGAATGCCCTGACGATCTTCAGCCAGATTGGCCAGCATCGAAAACAACATGAAGCCGCGCACGAACGCCACGGTGTCGTCGAGCGAGAGCGCGTCCAGACCGGGATCGGCGCGATGTGCGTCGGCAATGCCTCGGTGGCGATCGACGGAGGTCGAACGGATGTATTCGATGCGTTCGAACAGCGCCTCACCGCCATATTCGCGAATCACGTCGCCCAGCAATTTGCCGAGGAAGCGGATGTCCGCGTTCTGCGTGATGGTGGAAGCGGCGGCGATTTGTTTCATGGCTGTTCCAGGTTCAGTCCCGATGATGCCCGATTGAGTTGGGTGGCGTTGGAAGGTTGATCAAGGTTCAGCTGCCCAGGGGGTTGGGGTCCCGCCAGACCCGCTCGAAGGGAAGCCGCCATGCATGAGGTGCGATGAGCTGGTGAATGGCGTTTGGTCCCCACGATCCCGGTGCGTACAAGCGCACCGGTGGCGGCGCTTCCAGTAATGGCGTTGCCGCCTCCCACAACCGCTCAATACCTTCGGCAGTGGTAAACAGGGTGTGATCGCCACGCATCGCATCGAGAATCAGCCGCTCATAGGCTTCGAGTACATCGCCGATCAGCCCCGTATCGTGCATGGCGAACTGCAAGCTCAGTTTGTCCAGCCGCATGCCCGGGCCGGGGCGCTTGCCGTAAAACGACAGTGACATCTTTGACGCATCCGCCAGATCGAACGTCAGGTGATCGGGCCCCTGAGCGCCGACGCCGGAGTCGGGAGGAAACATGCTTTTGGGCGGCTCGCGAAAGGCAATGGAAATGATCCGCTGTCCCTCGGCGAGTCGTTTGCCGGTGCGCAGGTAGAACGGCACGCCCGCCCAGCGCCAGTTGTCGATGGAGCATTTCAAAGCGATGAAAGTTTCCGTGTCCGAGTCCGGGGTGACGCCGTTCTCGGCGCGGTAACCGGTGTATTGGCCTCTGACAACATGAGCCGGTTCGATCGGCAACATGCTGCGAAAAACCTTGTTCTTTTCCTCGCTGATGGGTTTCGGTTCCAGGCAGGTCGGCGGTTCCATGGCCATGAACGCGAGTATCTGGAACAGGTGGGTGACCACCATGTCGCGAAACGCGCCGGTTTGTTCGTAGAATCCGCCGCGCTGGCCCAGCCCCAGCGTTTCCGGTACGTCGATCTGCACGTGATCGATGAAATTGCGGTTCCATATCGGTTCGAACAGTCCATTGGCAAAGCGGAACGCGAGAATGTTTTGTGCCGGTTCCTTGCCGAGAAAGTGGTCGATCCGGAAGATCTGCTCCTCGTTGAACACTTCGTGCAATCTGGCGTTGAGTGACACTGCGCTCATCCGGTCGGTGCCGAAGGGTTTTTCCATGATGATGCGCGAACGTTCGACAAGCCCGGCTTCGCCGAGCATCCGCACCACCGTCAGCGCTGCGCTGGGCGGCACGCTCAAATAATGCAATCTGCGACATTCACCGTTAAAGGTTTGTTCGGCCTGTGTCACCGCTGACTTGAGCGCAGCCGCCCCTGCAGCCAGCGGTACATAGTCCAGGCATTGGGCAAAAGCATCCCACTCCGTCGTCGCCATCTTGCGATTGGAAAACTCATCAAGCGCCTTGCGCGCGATCTGGCGGAAGCCGTCCGAATCGATGTCATCCAGCGAAACGCCGATGATGCGGCAACCAGGAATGAACCCGGCATTCGTCAGATGGAACAGGCCGGGCAGCAACTTGCGCCGCGAAAGGTCGCCAGTGGCGCCCACGAGAACGACAACCTGGGGATGTTTCGGGCCAACGCCTGGAGGAATCTTGCCCACTTTGCACAGCCTCTCGCAGTATTAAGGACGCGCCGAATCAGCCAGAGATCAAGCACTGCAAAATGGACGCCATTTCCTGCGGGACAGCGGGGTTGATAGTACATGGATGGCATAGCGAGGCGGTTCTACCGCATTCATGGCCATCTGCTGCGTTTTACCGTGATGTTCCAGTAGCCGGTTTCTCGTGTCGGTTTTGCACTGAATGCACCAGAGTGAGTCACCAATAAGCATTTCACTGTGCATTTTCGTTGCATTGCCCATGCTGCTTCGCGTCTCAAGTCAGCGTTTGTGATGGGTCGCATTCGCGATGCCCTGCGTGGAACCCCTATCTTGTAGGAGTACGCACCGGCATTTACCTTGCGGCACACATTTGTTGTGCGGATGGGACCGGCAAGCTGCCATGTGCTCGACGAATAGGCGAGGTTGGGAGCGTGGCGCACCGGCCTTGTCCTTTTTGTATCGCTCGCGCTGCATGATCTAGGGGACATGACCAATGAGAAAGTTTTTGATTGCGGCATCGACACTCCTGCTGGTTTCGTTCAGCCAATATGCGGCTGCCGGACTCTCCATCGAACAGGGCACCAAGGTTTCATTGTCATGCGAAGGCGCATGCAAGGTGACGGCGGCATTCATGGCCCGCACACCGGATCAAAGTCCCGAAGGCGATGCCGAGGCGGCATTCAAGATGTGCACCAACATGCGCATGTCCACGCACCGCATCATCCGGACCTGGTCTCAGCCATCCGGGCGCCACGGCAATCGTCACTATATCGTTCTGTGCAGCGATATCGGCGCACCCTCGTCGCCGGCTACGCCGTAAGCTGCCGTTATCGGAAAGCAGGACATGCTCTGCATGACCTGAGGGAGGGCAAATACAGCCGGTATTTGCCCCTTTTCATTTGGTGGTGCCGTGCATGGCGATGTGTTTCATAAGGGCGGGTTTCAAACACGCCTCTGACTCATCTGCGAAATTGATCCGTCGCGGTGATGAGCGCATCGGTATTGCCGGGCTCATAGGCTGAATGACCGGCATCGGCTGTAACGTGAAATCCGGCCTCCGGCCAGACTTGGTGCAGTTCCCAGGCGGTTTGCATCGGGCACACTACATCGTAGCGTCCCTGCACGATGACGGCGGGAATATGTCTGATGCGACCGATGTTCTGCAGTAACTGATTGTCGCTGTCGAAGAATCCCTTGTTGACGAAATAGTGGCACTCGATGCGCGCCACGGCGATGGCGAAATCCGGCTCGCCCCAGTTATTGATGTTGGTTTCATTGGGGTGCAGGAAGCTGGTGGCCGCTTCCCAGATGGCCCAGGCTTTTGCCGCCTGCAATTGCTGGGTGTAGTCGTCGCTGATCAGCCGCTTGTAGAACGCGGCAATCAGGTCATGGCGTTCTGCTTCGGGAATCGCCGCGATGTAATCGGCATAACGATCCGGATAAATGGCGCTGGCGCCCTGCTGATAAAACCACTGCAATTCCCATTGTCGCAGCAGGAAGATGCCGCGCAGCACCAGTTCGCTGACCCGTGCGGAGTGTGTCTGTGCATAGGCCAGCGCCAACGTCGAGCCCCATGAGCCACCGAACACCAGCCATGTTTCTATTCCCAGATGGATGCGTAACTGCTCCATGTCGCTGACCAGATGCCAGGTAGTGTTGTCCAGCAGACTGGCGCGCGGACGGCTGCGGCCGCAACCGCGTTGATCGAACACGATGATGCGATAGGCATTGGGATCGAAGAAGCGCCGCGCCTGCGTGCCTGCGCCCGCACCGGGGCCGCCGTGCACGAACACCGCCGGTTTGCCTTTGGGATTGCCGCTTTCTTCCCAATAGATTTCATGTGTTTGTGAAACGCGCAGATAACCGCTTCGGTTGGGTTCGATGGTGGGATAGAGCGTGCGCAGTGCAGTAGACATGATGAGTTCTCGTAGGGGCGGACCCATGTGTCCGTCCATGTGGAGGAATAGACAGAAGCAAGAGGGCGGACACGCGGGTCCGCTCCTACGAAGATACCAGCATCAAGCAACGATCAGAACTTCAGCGTCATTCCCAACGTCGCCGACCGCCCCGGTAATGGCGCGTACTCCTTCAGCGGCGAGGTATGACGCCGCGCTTCCGTGTTGGTGAGATTGCTGCCTTTCAGGAACGCCTGCAGCGTGCTGGTGTCGCTCAGATCCCACTGATAATTCACGCTGGCATCCAGCAAGGTGTAACCGTCTGTAGTCGATTCGTTCGCAGCGACGCGGTCCTGCCTGGCATAACGGAAGGCCGACAGCGTGCTCTGCCACGGACCTTGCGCATAATCGAACTCAACGCCGATGCGGAACGGTGGAATCTGCGGCACGGGGCTGCCATCCGCCAGCGTGGCGCGCACTACATCGCTGCTGAGTTGCACGTCAAAGTGCTGCTCGCCCTGTTCAAACACATGCCAGCGCAGCGCAGCTTCAACACCAATATAACGTGCATCAGACTGGCGATACTCGTAGACAGGCAGGCCATCTTCAGCATCGCCAGTCGGTTGCAGATAGATGTAGTTACGAAACTGGTTCAGATACGCGCTGACGTGCCAGTGGACGACATCGCCACCACGCCAGATGACATCCATCGTATTGGCGGACTCAGTGCGCAGCGCAGTGCTGCCGATCACAAACTGCCCAGTGGCCTCATGGGGGCCATCGGCATACAGCTCGGTGGCCGTGGGGTGACGTTGCGAGCGTGTCACGTTCACGGCCAATGATTGCCGGTTGCTGAATTTCCACAAGCCACCCAGCGAAGCGCTTGCCGCGGTCTTGCCATAGTCGGGCAGGCCGCTTTCAGCGTCGGGCGTAATGCGTTGCCGTTCGACGCGCACTCCGGCTTGCAGCGTGACTGGATCCAGCGGTACTTGTTCAAACAGGAATACGCCGGTGTTACTGGTCACCGAAGGTGGCACAAAGCGTTCGTCGCCCAGCGCGGCGAAGTCGAGATGTTTGTATTGCACACCGGCGCTGCCTTGCACGATGCCGAACTGATGATCCACCGCCACGCGTACTTCATCGCCCTGTTGCTCGAACTGGGTACCCACTGCGCCACCGGCTTCGAGTTCGGCGTGTTGATAGTTGTTGTGTGCAGCACGTATGCGCAATGCTTTGAAACTGTTGTCCGCTGCGCCATTCAACTGCGCCTTCAGATCATAGCGGGTCTGCTGCATGTCGATGTGCGTGCCGCCATCGGCAGGGTTCTCGCCGGGCGCCAGTGGCGCACCGTAGAAAGTGCTGAAGCCACTCACGGACATGCCGACAAAGCCGGCATCTCCCAGCCATGACACACCAGCAGCGCCGCCCTTGGAATCACTCGCTGAGTTGTAGATGCGACCGTGCGGAATGAAAGCATCAGGGTCGGCTTCCAGAGCTGCTTGCTGCGCCGCAGGTGAAAAGGCTGAGCCGGGCACCGTGACGTCATCGCTTTGTTTTTTGTAACCATCCAGATGCACGGCGATGCGTTCGTTGCTTAGCTCCAGTACAGCAACGCCGGCACGTTCCTGTGTGGCGCTGTCCGCACGCAAGCTTACCGAGCCACTGACAGGCTGCGTTCCGGCGCGATCCGGAATCCGGTTGGTCAGCACATTCACCACGCCGCCGACTGCGCCGCTGCCGTACAGTAGCGCTGCCGGGCCTTTGACGATTTCAATTTGTTTGGCCAGTGAATCTTCAATACTGACCGCGTGATCTTCCGACAGTGATGACACATCCAGTGCGCTCAGGCTGTCTTCGAGCACCTGCACGCGTTCGCCGCTCAGGCCACGAATGATGGGTCGGCTGGCAGAGGGGCCAAAGTAAGTGGCAGTGATGCCGGGTTGCTTCGCCAGCGTTTCACCAATGCTGCTGGAGAGTTGTTGTTGCAGTTTGTCGCCGCTCAACACTTCAACGGGCTGGATGGCGTCATCGACACTGCTGCGCACCGCGAGCGCAGTGACGACGACTTCTTCCAGACGCTCATCGGCGGCATGAGCCGCAGTGCTGGCCAAAGTTGTACTCAGGGTTGTGACGAGTGCCAGAACGGGCGGCGCAAAACGCGCCTTGGATAGACGAATAAATTTGAAGGTAGACATGAATAAATCCTGCTGAACGCGCACGCAAACGCGGCGCAAACCACCAATGGACGCAGACCACACGCAGGTGCGGCTGCAAAGTTAGTTCGAACGTGGCTTAGAGGGCAGGAGGCGCGCGGGCTTGTGGCAGCCCGATCAGACGAGCGACAACGAGGCGATTGGGCGCCACGACGCTGGTGGTGGTCGTTGTTTTATGGATGACAACGGCCGGGACGGTCGGCGCATCAATCAAACCACCGAAGCTGGTGCAGTAATCGCAGTTGTAATGCGTTTCGGTACTGCTGCTGCCCAGTTCGTGGGTGTGGCCCGCATGCGCCAGCGTGCCCAGGGCAAAGCACAGCACCAGCACTTGCAGTGCGATGCATAACCAGGGTGCTTGTCGGAGGCGGGACAGGGACATGAAGTGGGGCGGCCAGTCGATGACCAAGCGTCCCGTTACTAAACCGTGCAAGCAACAATATTGCAAGCGCTTTGCGTTGATTTGGTACCGGGGTCTCCGGGCCGGTATCATGCCCGATAGTTTTCCGCGGTCATTTCATGAAACTCAATCCCGACAGTCTGGCGGCGCAGCTCAAGAAAACATTGCCCACCATCTGCCTGATTACCGGCGATGAGCCCTTGCTGCTGGGCGAGGCCTGCGACCAGGTACGTGAAGCTGCGCGTGCGCGTGGCTTCAGCGAACGCCAGGTGTTCTTTGTCGAACGCGGCTTTGACTGGCAGGAATTGCGCGCCGCCACTCAGGCCATGTCCTTGTTTGCCGAACAGCGACTGATTGAAGTGCGTCTGGCCGGCGCCAGTCCGGGCAATGGAGGCAGCGAGGTATTGTGCGATATCGCCGCGCAAGGTGCGACCGATCTGCTGATCATGGTGGTCGCCGACAAGCTGGATGCGCGTTCGCTCTCGACCAAGTGGGTATCGGCCATCGACAGGCACGGCCTGCTGGTGCAGGTCTGGCCGGTGGAAATGGCGCAGTTGCCGGTCTGGATCGAACGGCGTTTGCAGCGCGCCGGGCTCAAGACCGATGCCGGCGTGGCGCAACTGCTGGCCGAACGGGTGGAAGGTAATTTGCTCGCCGCGCAGCAGGAAATCGACAAGCTGGCGCTGCTGCACGGCGATAAACCGCTGACCACGGACAATGTACTGGATGCGGTCGCCGACAGCGCGCGCTATGACGTGCTGCAACTGGGCGTGGCGGCCATGCAGGGTAACGCGGCGCGCGCGCTGCACATTCTCGATGGCCTGCAGCAGGAAGGCATCGACGCGGTGCTGGTGCTGTGGGGTGTGAACAAGGATCTGCAATGGCTGGCGCGGGTGGCCTTTAATGTGGCCAGGGGCCAGAGCGCGGATTCGGCGATGCAGTCCGCCGGGGTGTGGAAACCGCGCCAGGCGGCGATGAAACAGGCGCTGACACGCCTGAAATTGCCGGCGCTGCGCGCCATGCTGGTGGATGCCGCGCAAGTGGATGCGGCCATCAAGGGCGTGAACCGTCGCGATCCGTGGGCGGAATTGCGCGGACTGGTGGCACGCCTGGCCGGCGTGAAGCTGGTACGTCCGAAAGTGGCGTGAACGGTTCTTTTGATGCCTTCCTTTCAGAGCCATGCCCGCATCTCCCCATTGTTTTGCGGCGCAAACGCCCGAGTTTTCTTACACTAGCCACTTTGGCCCATCGAACAACCTATCTCAATGCATCCCATCGGCATCTTTGGCGGCACTTTTGACCCGATTCACTATGGTCATCTGCGTACCGCGTTTGAACTCCTGCAAGCCCTGCGCCTGAGCGAAGTGCGTTTCATGCCGGCTGGCGATCCGCCGCATCGGGATGTCACCATCGCCAGTCCGGCGCTGCGCCTGCAAATGGTCAGGGCGGCCATCGGTCAGCAGCCGGGCTTCAATGTTGATGATCGCGAAATGCGCCGCGCCGGGCCTTCCTATTCGGTGGATACCCTGGCCGAATTGCGTGCCGAAATGCCGGAGCGCCCGCTATGCATGATCGTCGGCATGGATGCATTCCTGGGGCTGCCCAAATGGCATCAATGGCAGGACATCCTCAAGCTTGCGCACCTGGTGGTGGCGCATCGTCCCGGCTGGCGTGCGCCCACCATGGGGCCGTTGGGCGAACTGCTGGTGGATGGCGGCACCGGACGCGTTGACGATCTGCATGAGGCCACGGCCGGCCGCATCTTCATTCACGCCGTGACGCAACTGGAAATTTCTTCCACTGAAGTGCGTCAGTTGGTGGCCTCCGGCCGCGATCCGCGTTATCTGATGCCCGATGCAGTGCGCGACATCATTCAGCAATCGGCGTGCTACACGCGTTGATCGATTCATCACCATAGAAACAGGTTCGTCACAGAGGTCAGCATGGCAACAGCCAAAAAGAAGTCCAGCAAATCTAGAGTTGCGGCCAAAAAGCGCGCTGCCAAAAAGCCGACAACGCCCGTGAAGCGCAGCGCCAGAAAAACAGCCGTCAAGAAAGTCGTCAGCAAAGCTCCTGCAAAAAAAACCGTTGTCAAAAAGGTAGTCAGTAAGAGCGCAGCCACCAAACGTCCGCCGAGCGCCGCATCGCCGCTGGTGAAACTCGTCGAAAAAGCGCTGGCAGACATGAAGGCCGTGAATGTCACGGTGCTGGATGTGCGCGGCCTGACCGATGTGGCCGACACCATGATCATCGCCAGCGGCACCTCCGACCGGCATGTGAAGTCAGTGGCCGAACGGGTTGCCTACGAAGCCAAACAGGCCGGTTTCCGCGCCATGGGCGTGGAGGGCGAACGCGATGGCGAGTGGGCGCTGGTCGATCTGAACGATGTCATCGTGCATGTCATGCTGCCGCGCGTGCGCGAGTTCTATCGTCTGGAAAGTCTGTGGGACATCAGTGCGGCGCGCCGCGAGGCGGCGCTGCCGTAGGGGCGCACCTGTGTGCGCCCGCTCATGGAAGGGCAGACATGCAGATCTGTTTCTGCCACTCATCATGAATCTCCGTCTCATCGCCGCCGGTACCCGCATGCCTTCCTGGGTGAACGAAGGCTATGGCGATTACGCCAGGCGGCTGACGCAGGACTACAAGCTGGAACTGATGGAGATTCCACTGGGCCAGCGCAGCGGTGGCGATGCGGTGCGCGCCACCGAGAAGGAAGGCGAACGCATGCTGGCCGCCATGAACGGCAATCCTTATGTAGTGGCGCTGCAAGTGACCGGCAAGGCATTGACCACCGAACAACTGGCGCAGTTTCTGCAAATTCGTGCTCGCGAAGGACGTCAGGTGGCGTTCTGCATCGGCGGCCCGGAAGGACTGACGCCGGCTGTCGATGCGCGTGCGGATATGCGCTGGTCCCTGTCGCCATTGACCCTGCCGCATGCACTGGTGCGCGTGATCGTGGCCGAGGCGCTTTATCGCGCAGTGATGGTCATCAAGGGGCATCCGTACCATCGGGCGTAATTCATTGCGCCCGTCGGTGGCCGGGTCTGCGCCAGATGTTATTCACGCTAGTGCCGCCTGAACTGCTCTGATAGTTTTGCGTCTGGTTGTTCAGGGACATTGGGGGAATTCAACATGCGCTGCATTCATGCGTTGCTGTTTCTGGGGTGGGTATCCGGCGCCGCGATGGCGGCCGACATTCCTGCCGCACTGCGCATTGATCAAGTCACGGTGTACATACAGGGTGCGATGATCACGCGCAGCGGTTCAGTCAATCTGCCGGCCGGTTCGCATCGGCTGATCGTGCGCGGCCTGCCAGCCGGCATCGACAGCCGCTTGTTGCGGGTCAATGTGGGGTCAGCGTCCGTGCGTTTGGGCAGTGTCGATGTCAGCACGGTGAATGAAGGCCAGTTTGTCACTGCCAGAGAACGCGAGCTGCGCACTCAACTGGAAACGAAAACCGATCAGCGCGCTGCAGTTCAGGATGAGATCGACACCGCGCAAACCCAGTTGAAATTGCTGGACTCGCTGGCGAGCAATCCAGCCGGTAACGCCAATGGCGCCGCAGCAGTGAATGGCGCCAATCTCACTACGGTGCTGGGAGCCATGGGCAGCAGCGCCGCTGCGGCCCGCAGCAAGGTGCGCGACGCCAGATTGCGTCAGCGCGCCCTGGATCGCGACATCGAAACCCTCAAGGCGGAACTGGCCAAGGTGGCTACGCAACGCAAGCAAACCACCGAGGTCAGCACCGCCATTGAAGTCAGTGCCGCGACGACTGCGCCCGTGACGGTGACCTATCGCATCAACGATGCCAGCTGGAGCTGGGTGTATCAGGCGCGTCTGGATACCAACAAGAAGAAACTCAGTCTGGAACGTCAGGGTCAGGTGCAACAGGGCAGCGGTGAAGACTGGAACGATGTGCAACTGACGTTGACCACCACGCAGCCCGAAGATGATGTCAGCACGCCGACCGTAGCTGCGGAATTTCTTGACTTGCAAGTTCCTAAGCCGCCGCAGCCGATGGCTCGCCGTAATTTTGATAAATCTGCGGTGGGTATTGCGATGGCCGCTGCGCCACCGGTGGAAACCCGGATTGTTGCGGAAAGCCCGGTAGTTATGGCCGCAACGCAGTATCTGGTCGAATATCAGGTTCCTGCGCGCGTCAGCCTGAATGCCGATCGTCAGGTGCGTATGTATCCCATCGCCGATGATGCCTTCGATGCCGACATTATTGCCCGTGTCATGCCCGGCGAAAGCCGGCGCGCGCATCTGGAAGCCACATTCAAATATGAGCGCGATGTGCCGATTGAAGCCGGCCAATTGCAGCTATATCGAGATGGCGCATTTGTCGGCGAGGCTGCCACGCAGGCATTTCTGCCCGGCGCTGAAGTGCGCATGCCGTTCGGCGTGGATGAACGCATCAAGGTGGCGGTGCGCGATGAAACTGCCAAATCCAATGAAAGCGGTGTGTTGAGCAAACAGATGACCAGGGAAACCAGACAGCGCTTCGAGATCACCAGCTATCACGCCAGCAGCATTCCAGTCGAAGTCATCGACCGTGTACCGGTCAGTCGCAATGCCGATGTGAAAGTGGAAATCCTCAAAGGCGCCACCGAACCTACGACGAAAGACTTGAACGGCAAGGCAGGCGTATTGCTATGGCAGTTTACTGCCCAGCCGCAGCAGACCACCGCCATTCGTCATTACTATTCGATACGCTATCCACGCGATCGCGTGCTGGAGGCCAGCTACGAAACGGAATAGTAGCGGCTGATGGGGATTCACCCTGCATTGCCATGGCGGGCGACTGTCCAGGATTACGTGATGGGCAGGCTGATGTCTGCAATTGAGTGCACGCATCCCTGAGGCAGCGGCCGGCGCTGATACTGGCATTCCGGGCAAAAAAATCCCAACCGATAAGGGTTGGGATTTTGGGTATTGGTGGAGGCGGCGGGAATCGAACCCGCGTCCGCAAGTCCTACGCTACAAGACCTACATGCTTAGCCATCGTTTTTGTATCTCGCCGCGCGCTACCCAACGGGCAGGGAAGACGCGAAGCCAGCTCAGGAGTCGTTTAGCAAGTCAGCCCTCAGCACACTGAAATGCGATCTTGTGAGCGCGTCCCCCGATTCTGTATGCACAAGCACATGCCAGGCGAGGGTTAGGCGGGATTAAGCCGCCAGAGCGTAGTTGTCGTCGTTTGCAACTATAAGTTTGTAAGCGGTTTAACGAGGAATCTTACACCTCGGCATGCACCTGGAGTTTCGTAACCCACGTCGAAACCGGTCGCCCCCAGTATGTCCCGGCCGCTACCATCAAGCAGTCGGGTCACGGCGCTAGTGTAGGGGCGTATCTGGAAATAACAAGGGCAATTGCATCAGCGGCAATCAACAATGTGCGAGATGCTGATGTTGCGCCGTTCGCACTGTTCCTTGGTCAGGGGCCAGTGGTTGCTGAGTGGCAGGAAGAACAGATACGAACCCAGCCATGCACCGCAGGCGACGGCCAGGATGGCGGTGCGGTGTCGGGCGAAAGCGGCATGCACTTCGCACAGGTATTGCCACAGCAGCGCCAGCAATACATAGCTGATCATCAGGCCCAGGAAGTAATGGTACAGATACATGACGCGCTGGGTGATGATCCACAGGTGCAGCAGCATGAAGGCCAGATACAGGCCTGAAAAGACTTCGATCAGGTGATAAGTGCGCAAGCTGCCGCGCAGGGGGATGGCAAACAGGCGGTAGTTGATGATCAGCACGAAGCAGAAAATGACGGCCGCCGTGCCCGAATACCAGGAGAGCTGATTGCCCACCAGTTGCACATAGGCAGTCTTGCCATTGGCCGAATCCCAGCGGTAATTGATGTTACGGTCGTGGAATGGCCAGTGCAGCGGATGCGAGCCATTTTCGCCGGGTTTGCTGGTATCGAGTTTGGGGACGCCCTCGTGATCTTTTTCCATGAACTTGAAGTAATCGCTGGCAATGGTGATCACCATCCCGGGGGTGAGCGCCTGATGCTGTTCCAGATAGGTTCGATATTCCGGCGACATGTTGGCCAGATCCTGACGCGCTGCAGGCGTATCAAGCTCGGGCAGGTTGCGGGTGACCAGTGCATGTACATAGAACACGCTGAAAATCACCAGTCCCAGGGCAGCGATGGCGGCGCCGCTTTTACTGGCGAAATCGGTCAGCCATGGCGGTGGGCGTTGCCGGTTCTGAGTGCTTGCGTCCTTGAGGTACAGGATGGGAAACAACGCCAGCAGAAAGACAGCATTGACCTTGATCATGATCGCCAGCGCACACAGGATCGAAAGCGCGGCATAGTCGAGGGGGTGGAGTGGTGTTGATTGTTTCCATAGCCGCACAAACTGCCATAGCGCAGCAACGCTGAAGAACATCTGGAAACTATCCAGGTGTACGGCGCGGAAGTGCACGGTAAACGCATTTTCAAACAGATATAGGGAACTGAACAAAAGTGCGTACAGGCGGTTTTCGAACAGCGCGTACATCAATCCGAAAAACGCCAGCGCGCCAAAGGCTGCAAACAGGCTGGGCATCAAGCGCATGCCGGCAAAGGAAAAATCCTTGGGCAGGGCGTCGCCGCTGATTTGCTTGGTCGTGACCAGCACATGCTTGTCGATGCCGGCATTGGCGTTTGACAGCGCTTCGCCGGCTGCAATCAGCATCAAGCCCAATGGTGGATGCGGCTCGAAGTGAGCAACGCCTTCGAGATAGCGTTCGGCAGAGGTGACGTGATAATTCTCGTCCCAAAAAATGTGGGGCGGGTCGGCGCGATGCATCATGAAGCAGACATAGGCAATGGCGAATACCACCAGGTAGCACAGGGCGCTTTTGAGCCGGTTATTCGATTGGCTGACCGGCTGCAATGCCGGGTGCGGCATCATCGGGTCGGCAGAAGAACTGGATTGTGTGGGCATTGATGCAGGCACAGTGCAACGATTGTCACTTATGATACGGCAGTGTGTGCGGCGTACATGAGCGTGTCAACGCGCCGACATCGCCTCAATCCACTGTGGAACAAGGGCCAGGTAAGCTGCGCGTGCGACGATTTATTTCCTATCTTTACGGGCTGTCGCTGGTCCGCTTTGTCCTGACCGGTGTGCTCAACACGCTGGTGGGACTGGGCGCCATCTTTGCGCTGAAGTGGTTCTTTGCCATGGGCGACACCACCGCCAATCTGCTGGGTTATGGCGTGGGACTGGTGGTCAGTTACGTGATCAATTCGCGCTGGACATTTCGTTACCGCGAATCACTTTTGCCTGTTCTGCCGCAGTACGCAGCGGTAGTGCTGCTTGCCTACCTCGCCAATCTTGCCTGCGTGCATTTCTGCATTCGGCAGCTACACTTGGATAGTTATCTGGCACAGACAGCGGGTGTGCTCCCTTATTCAGGCCTGAGCTATGTGTTGCTGCGCTGGTATGTATTTGGCAGGGTAGCCAGGCCTGCCGTATCCGAATAAATATTCCGATAAATGAGATGGCAATGATTCTTGCTGCTGACCTGCCCGAACAAAAAAACGGAGTGTTGATATGAAGCCCCAACTCGTCATTGTGGTGCCCTGCTACAACGAGGCGGAAGTGCTGCCGGAGACCACGCGCCGGTTGGTGGCCTTGCTCGATAAACTGATTGCCGCGGGGCGGATCGCGGACGCCAGTCATGTGGTGTATGTCGATGACGGCAGCAGCGATGCCACCTGGCAGCTGATTCGCGACTTCAATGCGGCGAATACCCGTATCAAGGGCGTCAAGCTATCGGCCAACCGCGGCCATCAGATCGCGTTGATGGCGGGTCTGTTTTCTGCCGAAGGCGATGTCATCGTCAGTATCGATGCCGATCTGCAGGATGATGTTGCCGCCATCGAGGCCATGCTCTCGGCCCATGAAAGTGGCCATGAAGTGGTATATGGCGTACGCAAGCAGCGTAGTGCCGACACCTTCTTCAAGCGTTCCAGCGCCGAGACCTATTACAAGTTGCTTGGTTTGCTGGGCGTCAAGGTGGTGTTCAATCACGCCGACTATCGGTTGATGAGTCGCCGTGCCATCGAGGCGTTGAAACAATACGGCGAAGTGAACCTGTTCCTGCGCGGTATCGTGCCGTTGATCGGCTTTCGTTCCACGGCAGTGTACTACGACCGGGCCGGGCGTTTTGCGGGCGAGTCCAAGTATCCATTGAAGAAGATGCTGATGTTGGCCTTCGACGGCATCACTTCGTTCACTGCCTTCCCGTTGCGCATGATTTCGTTCATGGGCTTTCTGGTGTCGATGATCAGTCTGGCGATGATCCTGTGGGTGTTGTGGATCAAGTTTTTCACCACGGCGGCATTACCCGGCTGGGCATCTTCGGTGATCCCGATCTATTTTCTGGGCGGCATTCAGTTGCTGAGCATCGGCGTGCTGGGCGAGTACGTGGCCAGGATCTACTTCGAGACCAAACGCCGGCCGCGTTATTTCATCGAGGAGCAATTGTAGCTTCGCCCCTACGCGCCCTTGCGCATCAGCCGCGCCTTGTCGCGTTGCCAGTCGCGGTCCTTTTCGGTGGCGCGCTTGTCGTGCTCCTTCTTGCCCTTGGCCAGACCGATGCGCAGTTTGACGCGGCCATTCTTCCAGTACAGCTCCAGGGGCGTCAGGGTGTAACCCTTGCGTTCCACCGCGCCGATCAGCCGATTCAATTCGGCGCGATTGAGCAATAACTTGCGGGTGCGGATCGGGTCGGGAACGATGTGCGTGGAAGCCGTTGGCAGCGCGGACATGTGCGCGCCAAACAGGTAGGCCTCGCCGTCCTTCACGAATACATAGGCTTCTTTCAGTTGCGCACGACCGGCGCGCAGGCTTTTGACTTCCCAGCCCTGGAGCGCAATGCCGGCCTCGTAGGTTTCCTCGATGAAATACTCATGGCGAGCCTTGCGGTTCTCGGCAATCGAAGGATTGTGGTTGTCGGACTTTTTCTTGCTCATGCTGGTCGGTACGCGCGAAGCCGCCTGTATTGGGGAGGGCGCAAGGCCGGGCATTGTACAGAGCATGGCTACATGCCGTTAAACTAGCTTGATGAAAGCGGCTGTGAGCAAACATGCGTGAAGTCAAACGTAACGCGCTGGTGTCCTATACACCGGCGCAGATGTTTGCGCTGGTGGAGGATTTCGAGCGCTATCCGGAATTTCTGCCCTGGGTGTCGGGCGCCCGACTATTGTCGCGTGAGGGCGATGAACTGGTGGGGCGTCTGGAAATGGAGCGGCTGGGCATCAAGGAACATTTCACCACGCGCAATCGGCTGCAGCCGCCGACGCAGATGGCCATGCAACTGGTCGAGGGGCCATTCAAGATGCTGGATGGCTGCTGGCGCTTTACGGCCATTTGCGATGCCGAAGGCAAGCCCCGCGGCACGCGGGTTGATCTGGACATCCGCTTCGAATTCAAGAACGCCATGCTCGAGATGCTCATGGGCAAGGCGTTTGAAGTAAGTTGCGGTTCGCTGGTGGATGCCTTTACCAGGCGGGCGCGGGCGCTGTATGGCCCGGCCAGTGCCCAATCCTGAGTCTGATCTGATTCTGACCAGGCTCAGCTTTTCGTCATGTCCGAGCGCTCGATCCGGCTGACGTTGCCGTTTTCGAAATACACCACGAAGTGACGCTGCTCTGGCGCACGCATCCGGCCTTTTTTCAGATAGTAGACATAGTCCCAGCGGTCCTTGCTGAAAGGGTCCAGCACCATGGGAGTGCCCAGTACGTAACGGACCTGCGCCTGGGTCATGCCTACCGCCACCTGATCAATGTCCTTGGCTTCCAGGAAGTTGCCTTGCTGGATGGGTACACGATACACGCACGCGCCAGCGCCCAGCGCACAGACGCACAGCAGCAGGCTGCGCAGGCGGGAAGTCAGGGGAGTCCGGAAATTTCGTGTGCGCATTGTTTCAGACATTGGTAGTGGCATGGGGATTACGTAATAATGCGCCGCGATGATAACCGAACCCAGGGATTAACCGAACTGCGCGCTCGCAGCCACGAGCAGCGCATCCGGTCAGGCTCGCCGTCAGCCGGAAGAATGTATTGAGGAACCACTTGTGGAAACCAACGATCTACGCAAGGCCGGGCTGAAAGTCACGCTGCCGCGCATGAAAATTCTCGACATACTGGGAGCGGCCGAGCCTCGGCACATGAGCGCGGAAGACATTTACCGCCGTCTGCTCGACACGCATGAAGACATTGGTCTGGCCACGGTGTATCGCGTGCTCACCCAGTTTGAAGCTGCCGGTCTGGTCGAGCGCCATCATTTCGAAGGCGCGACCGCCGTGTTCGAGCTGAATGAGGGCGCGCATCACGATCACATCGTATGCATGGACTGCGGCAGGGTGGAGGAGTTCATCGATAGCAACATTGAAACCCGTCAGCAGGATATTGCCGAGGAGAAGGGCTACGTGCTGACCGATCATTCCACGATTCTCTACGGCCGTTGCCAGAAGCCCGACTGCGCAGACAAGGGGTCGCGCCGCCGTTGAAGCGCTTTGTGCGATAGGGCTTGCAGGCCAATAAAAAAATCAGGACTGCATGGTTTTTGTCTTCGCCGCCCGGGCCGGTTTTTTAAGGGGCGTTGCCGCTGCGTTCAGCATTTCCGCCGCATGCGAGCGTGCGGCGTCGCTCACTTGAGCGCCGCCCAGCATGCGGGCGATTTCTTCGATACGCGCCGCAGCGCTCAGTGTTTCAAGGCGGGTGCGAGTGTGCTTGCCATCGGTGAGCTTGGCGACTCGCACCTGCGCATGCGCCTGACTGGCCACCTGCGGCAAGTGCGTCACGCATAACACCTGCGCACGCTCGCCCAGGGCGCGCAATTGCCGTCCCACCATTTCCGCCACGCCGCCGCCCACGCCGGCGTCCACTTCATCGAATACCAGGGTGGGGCAGGGAGTGGATTCCACGGCGGCCACCTGGATGGCCAGACTGACGCGCGATAACTCACCGCCGGATGCCACCCGGGCCAGCGGTTTCAGCGGCTGGCCCGGATTGGCGCTGACCATGAATTCCACTTCATCGGCGCCGTGCTCGCCGGCGTCGTCCTCGTTCAGGGCGCGAATCTGCACTGCAAAACGGCCACCAGGCATGCCCAGACCCTGCATCAGGTTACTGACGCGTTCGCTCAATATGGCGGCGGCCTGATTGCGGGCGGCGCTCAGCTTCTGGCAGTCGGCGGCGAAGCGTTTGCGCGCGGCGGCGAGCTGCGAATCGAGTTGTTCCAGCGTGAATTCCAGCGTTTCCAGGCGCGCCACTTCCTGACGGCAGTTTTCCTGCACCTGCAACAAGGTATCGACTTCCGTGCGATGTTTGCGCGCGGCGGTTTCCAAGGCCGCCAGACGCTGTTCCACCCACTCCTGACGGGCGGGATCGGCATCCAGTTCGGACTCGTAATGCTGTACCGCAGCGGCGGCTTCGCGACAGGCGATCAGGGCTTCATCCAGCAATTGGATGATGCCGGCAAGCCGCGTATCGATGCCGCCCAGTTGGCGCGCCACGGACAGGGCGCGGGACAGTTGCTGTTCGGCGTTGTGGTCATCGGCTTCGCGCAACAGTTCGGCCAGTTCGCGGACGCCCTCGGCCAGTTTGCCGCTGTGCGCGTGACGCTGCCGCTCCGCGGTCAGTTCCGCCGCTTCGCCAGCCTGTGGCGCCAGGGCATCGAGTTCGCTCAGGTGATACCGCAGCAGATTCAGGCGTTCACTGCGATCCTGTGCACTGCGTTCGGTGTCGGCGCGCTGCTGACGCAAGCGCTTCAGCGCCTGCCAACTGTCGGCTGCCCGGGCCAGCAGTTCGCCGTGATTGCCGTGCTGGTCCAGCAACTCGCGCTGCGCCGCACGTTTCATCAACGATTGATATTCCATCTGGCCATGCACATCGACCAGGGTTTCGCCCAATTGCCGCAATGCCTGCACCGGCATGGGTTGGCCATTCACCCAGGCGCGTGAGCGACCATCGCTGCCCATCAGGCGGCGCAGTACGCATTCACCCTCGTGCTCCATATCCTGTTCCTTGAACCAGGCTGAGGTAAGCGGGTTCCGGCCGATGGCAAAGCTGGCGGTGACTTCGGCCTTGTCGCAATCATGACGGATGATTTCCGTGCCGGCACGGCCACCCACCACGAACAGCAGCGCATCGACCATGATGGACTTACCAGCTCCGGTTTCGCCGGTCAGGGCGGTCATGCCGGCGGCCAGTTCCAGCTCGATGCGGTCGATGATGGCGAAGTCCTTGATCTGGATATGGCTCAGCATGGGCTCATTCCTCGTCCTCAACCTCGCTACGCTGGCGCTTGTCCAGCGCACCCCGTCCCCAATGCAGCTTGGCGCGCAGGATGCGGTAATAATCATGGCCGATCGGGTGCAGCAGGTTCACGCGCACATGGGCCGGACCGACCAGCAAGCGATCATTCACATTCAGGTCGCCGAGCATGTCGCCGTCGCAGGTGACCTGCGCCTTGGTGGCGCGATCCTGGACGCGGCGAATCTCCACCGTGCTGCTGGCGGCAATGACAATGGGACGGTCCGAAAGGGTGTGCGGGCAAATGGGGGCAATGACCATGGCGTCCAGGCTGGGATGAATGATCGGGCCGCCGCAGGACAGGGCATAGGCTGTGGAGCCCGTGGCTGAAGCGACGATCACACCGTCGCCACCATGGGTATTGACGTAATGGCCGTCGATCCATGTTTCGTAATCCAGCATGCGACCGGTTTCCCATTTCTGCAGCACGCAATCGTTTATCGCCAGCCGCTGTTGCTGCTTGCCCTGCGCGGGAATGAGCGTCACCTGCAGCAACGAACGTGAGCCGCGTTCGAATTGTCCTGCCAGAATGGCATCGATCTGCTCGAACATGCCCTGCGGGCTGATGTCGGCCAGAAAGCCGAGCCTGCCGCGATTGATGCCCAGCACCGGTACGCCTGATCCTGCCAGCAGGCGTGCTGCGCGCAACATGGTGCCATCGCCGCCCACGGTGATTACCAGGTCGCTGCGGGCGGCAATATCCAGTTCGCTGACCCTTTCGGCCTGTGGCGGCAATTTGCCGGAGAATTCCGGATCCAGCAGCACTTTACGGTCAAGCTGCACCAGGTGCTGGGTGAGTGTGGTCAGTGTGGCCGCGACCCTGGGATCGGCGGACGGCCCCAGTAAGGCAACCGTCTGGAAGTTGCTTTTAGCCGGACCTGTGGCGCGTGACGGGGCGGAGCGTTTGGCAGCAGGCATGGTTATGGATGGGGTGATGGGCGGATGGAAGCGAGTAACCCTCTGCAAGGCGCATTACTGTAGCGGGTATTGCCGGCGCTTGCTGTATCGTGTGCTTGACACTCGCCAGTGCGCTTAATAGCTTGCTTCGGTAGGGCGACAATATTCCTGAATTGGAGTTGTGCATGAATTGTCCTGGTCTACTTACCTTTGACCTATTCACCGACCTATTCACCGGGGTCCACCCGCCGTGTGCGCTGCGATGAGCCTTGAACCCCTTGATGACATCCTGAACGACCGTGCCCAGCACCTGCTGCGCATTCTGGTCGAGCAATATATCCGCGATGGCCAGCCGGTGGGTTCGCGCACTCTGACGCGCGAGTCCGGCTTGAATCTCAGCTCGGCCACCATCCGTAATGTCATGGCCGATCTGGAGGATCATGGCTATGTGGCCTCGCCGCATACTTCGGCCGGCCGCATTCCCACCGACAAGGGTTATCGTTTTTTCGTCGATATGCTGCTGAAAGTGCGACCGCTGGAAACCGAGGCAGTACAGGTCATCCAGCAGGGGCTGGCGCAGCGTGCGGATGATCCCAAGACATTGATCGCCGCCGCTTCCCGGATGCTGTCGTCAATCACGCAACTGGCCGGCGTGGTTACCCTGCCGCGTCAGACGCATGCCGAACTCAGCCAGATTGAATTCCTGCCGCTGTCCGACAACCGCGTGCTGGCGGTGCTGGTGACCAACGGTCGTGAAGTGCAGAACCGGATCGTGCATCTGGACCGTCACTTTGCCGCAGAGGAATTGCGTCGCGCCGCCAATTACCTCAACCAGCAGTTTTCCGGCCGCGATCTCAACGCGGTGCGCGAACAATTGGTGATGCAGCTCAAACAGACACGCGAACGCCTCAATCAGGGCATGATGGACGCCATCATGCTGGCGCAGCAGGTGGTTGCGCCCGCTGAAACTGGACCGTCCATGCAATACGTGATCGCCGGCGAGACCAACCTGATGGGATTCGCCGAGCTGTCCAATGTGGAAAAACTGCGCAAACTGTTCGAAGCCTTCAACCAGCAACGCGATGTGCTGCATCTGCTCGACCAGAGCCTGCGCGCCGACGGCGTACAGATTTTCATCGGCCACGAATCCGGACATACCATCTTTGATGACTGCAGCGTCGTCACGGCGCGCTACACCCTCGACAAGGAAGTGGTTGGCGTGCTCGGCGTGATCGGCCCGACCCGCATGGCCTATGAGCGCGTCATCCCGATTGTGGATTTGACCGCCAAACTGCTGGGCGCGGCGCTGAATAACAAGACACCGGTTTGACCGCCTGATCGAGCGAGACCGATTGTCAATCAATCTTTGGGCTTGAATCTCCTGAATTCATCCCCACAATGCCGCCATCCTTTTGGTTTTGCTGTTCCGGTTCTTCAGTCCAGCCCCGTGGGCTAGCTGTGGGCGGAACGGCGTTGTGTCCGGAGCATTGATTGAAAATGAGCATCCCCGAAGAGAACGCCCCGACGGCCGATCCGGCCGAAGAGCAGGGAAAAAGCGAGCTGGAGCAGTTGCAGGCGGCGCTGCAGGCTGCCGAAGCCCGCGCCACTGAAGGCCGCGATCAGGCGCTGCGCGCCATGGCCGAACTGGATAACGTGCGCAAGCGTGCGGCGCGCGATGTGGAGAATGCCCACAAGTACGCGCTGGAGAAGTTCGCGGGTGAATTGATCGGCGTGAAAGACAGCCTGGAATTGGGGCTGGCGCTACAGAATGCCAGCGCCGAAGACCTGCGTTCGGGCAGTGATGCCACCCTGAAGCTGCTGGCCAGGGCCTTTGAAAAGGCCGGTGTAGTGGAAGTCACTCCCGAGGGGCAGGCGTTCAACCCGGAATTCCATGAGGCCATGGCCATGGTGCCGTCGGCCGAACAGGCACCGAATACCGTGATCAATGTGGTGCAGAAGGGCTATTCCCTGAATGGTCGCCTGTTGCGGCCTGCGCGGGTGATTGTCGCGCGCGCCCCTGACTGAAGGAGCTGCAAGTGGACCCGGCGCGGGCTTGAATCCCGGCGCAGCACCCACATAAACAGCGCAACGGTTTTTGAATCAAGTTTTATTTCGTGGAGTCTTCAACATGGCAAAAGTAATCGGCATTGACCTGGGCACGACCAATTCGTGCGTGGCGATCATGGAAGGCGGCAAGCCGCGCGTGATCGAGAACAGCGAAGGCGATCGCACCACGCCGTCCATCGTCGCCTTCACCAAGGACGACGAAGTGCTGGTCGGTCAGTCGGCCAAGCGCCAGGCGGTCACCAATCCCCACAACACCCTGTTTGCGGTGAAGCGTCTCATCGGCCGCAAGTTCAAGGACGATGTGGTGCAGAAAGACATCGGCATGGTGCCTTACAAGATCCTGGCGGCCGACAACGGCGATGCCTGGGTGGAGGCGCAGGGCAAGAAGCTGTCGCCACCGGAAATTTCGGCACGCGTGCTGATGAAGATGAAGAAGACGGCCGAGGATTTCCTGGGCGAAACGGTCACCGATGCGGTAATCACCGTGCCGGCGTACTTCAACGATTCGCAGCGCCAGGCTACCAAGGATGCCGGTCGCATCGCCGGCCTGAACGTCAAGCGCATCATCAACGAACCCACTGCGGCCGCGCTGGCCTATGGCATGGACAAGCAGGGTGGCGATCGCAAGATTGCCGTGTACGACTTGGGTGGCGGCACCTTCGACGTGTCCATCATCGAAGTGGCCGATGTCGATGGCGAGCGTCAGTTTGAAGTGCTGGCCACCAACGGCGATACCTTCCTGGGCGGTGAAGACTTCGACATCCGCATCATTGGTTATCTGGCCGATGAGTTCAAAAAAGAGAGCGGCGTCGATGTGCGCAAAGACCCGCTGGCCGTGCAGCGCCTGAAGGAAGCGGCTGAAAAGGCCAAGATCGAGCTGTCCTCTTCGCAACAGACCGAAATCAATCTGCCGTACATCACGGCCGATGCATCCGGTCCCAAGCATCTCAACATCAAGCTGACCCGCGCCAAGCTCGAGTCGCTGGTGGAAGAACTGGTGACGCGCACTGTCGATCCCTGCCGCATTGCCCTGAAGGATGCCGGTCTGTCGATCAGTGACATTTCCGAAGTGATTCTGGTCGGCGGGCAGACCCGCATGCCGCTGGTGCAGAAGGCCGTGAAGGACTTCTTTGGCAAGGAACCGCGCAAGGACGTGAACCCCGATGAAGCCGTGGCCGTGGGCGCGGCGATTCAGGGTGGCGTGCTGTCCGGTGAAGTGAAGGACGTGCTGTTGCTCGATGTGACGCCGCTGTCGCTGGGTATTGAAACCCTGGGCGGCATCATGACCAAGCTGATCGAGAAGAACACCACGATCCCGACCAAGGCAGCGCAGGTTTTCTCCACCGCCGACGATAACCAGAACGCCGTGACCATTCATGTGCTGCAGGGCGAGCGTCAGCGCGCACACGACAACAAGTCGCTGGGCCAGTTCAACCTGGAAGGCATTCCGCCGGCGCCGCGTGGCCTGCCGCAGATCGAAGTGACCTTCGACATCGACGCCAACGGCATTTTGCATGTGTCGGCGAAGGACAAGGCGTCGGGCAAGGAACAGAAGATCACCATCAAGGCATCGTCCGGTCTGTCGGAAGACGAGATCAAGCGCATGGTGAAGGATGCCGAAGCCCACGCGGAAGAAGACCGCAAGTTCAAGGAAGTGGTGGAAGCGCGCAACAAGGCCGATGCCCTGATTCACAGCACCGACAAGGCGCTGAAAGATCTGGGTGACAAGGTCGCGGCGGAAGATCGCGCCAAGGTGGAAGCGGCCATGTCCGATCTCAAGTCGGCCTTGAGCAGCGATGACAAGGACATCATCGAAAAGAAATCCCAGGCACTGGCCGAGGCGTCGGCGACGATTGCCCAGCAGGCCTACGCGCAGTCAGCCGCCGCCGAAGGCGCGGCAGCGGGCGGCGGCGAACAGGCGAGTGCCAATGCAGGCAAGGATGACGTGCTCGATGCCGAGTTCGAGGAAGTGAAGGACAAGAAGTAATTGCTGGAATGGCGGTGGTTGCCGGTTTCATCACCGGTAACCGTCGTTTCAGACAGGCCGCCACCACTGTTCGTAGTCGTGGCGGCTTGTGCATGTTTGATGATCGCGATCCTGAAATTGTCTTATCAGATTTAAATGGCAGCCATGTCGAAGCGTGACTTTTACGAAATTCTGGGCGTCGAAAAAACCGCCAGCGAAGCCGAAATCAAGAAAGCCTATCGGCGGCTGGCCCAGAAGCATCATCCGGATCGCAACCCGGACAGCAAGGAATCCGAAGACAAGTTCAAGGAAGCCAAGGAAGCGTATGAAGTGTTGACCGATGCCCACAAGCGTGCGGCTTACGATCAGTACGGTCACGCCGGCATTGACCCGCAGCGCGGCGGTGGCGGCGGCTTCAGTCCTGGCGGCGATGCCTTCGGCGACATCTTCGGTGAAGTGTTCGGCGATATTTTCGGCGGTGGTCGTCGCGGTGGTGGCCGGCAGGTGTATCGCGGCGCCGACCTGCGTTACGAACTGGAGCTGACGCTGGAACAGGCAGTGTTCGGCGATACTCTGAACATTGATTTCACCACCTTGGGCGAATGCGAAAGCTGCAAGGGATCGGGTGCGGCGCCGGGTTCGAAAGTGAACACTTGCGATACCTGCCATGGCACGGGACAGGTGCGCATGCAACAGGGTTTCTTTGCCGTGCAGCAGGTATGTCCGCGTTGCAAAGGCCGTGGTCAGGTGATTACCCAGCCCTGCGACAGTTGTCTGGGTCAGGGTCGCGTGCGTCGCAAGAAGACGCTCTCGGTGAAAGTGCCTGCCGGTGTCGATACCGGCGATCGCATTCGTTTGTCGGGTGAAGGCGAAGCCGGCGCCAATGGCGGTCCCGCCGGCGATCTGTATGTCGAAGTGCATGTCAAGGAACATGCGATCTTCGAACGTGAAGGCGCCAACCTGTCCTGCGAAGTGCCGGTGAGTTTTGTCACTGCGGCACTGGGCGGCAGCATCGAAGTGCCCACGCTGCATGGCAATGTGGTGCTGAAGATTCCGGCCGAAACCCAATCCGGTCGCGTGTTCCGACTGAAGGAAAAAGGCGTCAAGCCAGTTCGGGGCGGCGCCACCGGCGATCTGTTCTGCCGCGTCATGGTGGAGACACCGGTCAGTCTCAATGAAGAGCAGAAAGAGTTGTTACGCAAGTTTGAGAAGTCCATGCAGAAGGACGGCGGCAAACACAGTCCGCGTGAAACTTCCTGGTTGGATGGCGTGAAAGAGTTTTTCAAATCGTAGAGCGGCGCATTAATGCCTTACTGCCGACGCCAAATTTACATGGCATCAGGTGTGGACGCCTGGTTTTGACGCTCCATACCCCTTGGAGTAAGGGCACAGCGGAATCGCAAGGAAACAGGGAGTCAAGCATATGTTTGTTTGTGCGTATCGTGCATGGCAATTGTGGTGCTGTATTTTGTTGCCGAGCATCGGCGGCAGTATCGTCAGCAACGTTGCTCATTCGACATCGGTGTACGAGTGCATCGTCAATGGACAGCGGATGTTTAGCGATCAACGTTGCGCTGCCGACGCCCGACAGCGCGAGATCGACACGCCAAATAGGATGGTTGCGCAAGATACAACCGATAAACCCGCGACGACGCATCCACCACGTAGATCCAACTACATTGATTTGTCGAAGCAGCGCCTGGCTTGCAACCGGATTCGCGATCAGATCGACACGGTACACAGCCATATGCGCAGTGGTTACAACGGTACGCAGGGTGAGCGGTTAAACGAACGACTGCGAAAACTCAATGACCGTTATGCGCAGCAACGCTGCGATAGAGTTCACCGCTAAGCAGTGATTGAGCGTTGCAGCCGGCCGCCAGTGAACTGAAAGAGCTTTGCTGTTTTTAAGCCTGTTGCCGACGCCACGCAGCAGGCGGCATCCCAAACTCACGTTTGAAGGCACGATTGAAGGCGGCCTCCGAGTCATAACCAATCTGTTCGGCAATGGTGGCGAGAGTGACCTGATCGGAGCGCAGGCGTTGCGCTGCAACGGTCAGTCGCCAGCGGGTGAGGTATTGCATGGGCGGTTGACCGATGAGATCGGTGAAACGTTGAGCGAGTGCGGAACGTGACAGTCCGGCTTCGCCGGCAAGTAGCTCCATGGTCCACGGATGTCCGGGGCTCTGATGCATGAGCGTGAGCACCTTGCCTACGTAGCGATCACGCAATCCGGCGAGCCAGCCGGTTTGTGCATCGGGCAGGGCTTCGCCATAGCGGCGGATGGCTTCCACGAACAACAGCTCTGAGAGTTTCGCGAGCACTGTGTCGCTGCCGGGACGTTTTGCCGAAGTTTCGTCCGTGCCCAGTTGCAACAGGCTTCTGAACCACGTGGCGGTCGGATCGTTGCCGAAGGGCACGCGCAGCATGCCGGGCAAGGCCTCCAGCAACGGGCGGCACAGGCGCTTGTCGCAGGATAGAAATCCACACACAAAGCGCGTGGTTTCTCCCCCGCCACCATGCTCGATACGCTGCAGACTCTGGTTCACTACCGGGTTGACCAGCGACCCCGCATCAATCGGCTGCATGTGCAGATCGCTGCCCATGAGATGCATGTCATCGCGCGGCATCATCAGCAGATCGCCTGCCGCAACCTCGAAGATGTCGCCGCCGGATTTCAACCGCGCCTTGCAGCTTCCGGCAATCAGCCAGTGAAAGAACACGATGTGTTCGCTGTCGCTGCCCTGGTGCGAGTTGGACGTGACGCACCAGGGCGCCGTGAATTCGGCATCAAGAAACACCGCGCCCGACAAGCGCAGTACCTGCAATACATCGGAGAGGGCGTCCATTGCGGCGATTATCGGTAAATCAGGCGGCTCGCGCAAAGAGACAGGTGGATCGGTCATGGCCGGTGCAGCGCACCCTGCCGATACTGCGCTTGCGCTGCGGCGTTCAGCCATTCACGCGCAGCCGATTCAACAAGAGGAATTACATCATGAGCAACGATAAAACGTATCAGGGCAGCTGCTTTTGCGGCGCAGTCAAGTTCACGGTCACGGGCGAACCCGCCGCAATGGGCTATTGCCATTGCGAATCCTGCCGGAGCTGGGCCGCCGCGCCCGTCAACGCCTTCTCTCTATGGAAGCCCGATGCGGTGCAGGTCACTCGAGGCGCAGACAACATCGCCACCTACAACAAAACGCCAAAAAGCTCACGCAAGTGGTGCAAGACCTGTGGTGGCCATCTGTTCACCGAGCATCCGCATTGGCAACTGACCGATGTGTATGCAGGCGTAATCCCGGAGTTTCCTTACCAGCCCGGCGTGCACGTCAACTATCAGGAGACCCGGCTGCATATCAGGGATGGCTTACCGAAGCTCAAGGATCTGCCGCAGGAAATGGGCGGTTCTGGCGTGGTTATTGCCGAATAAGCAGTCGAACAGCCCATTCAAGTTAATACCAGGAGTATTACCATGTCAGCAGTGATTGCCAATTCCCCTTCAACCGATTTGTCCGCCATCAAAACTCGTCAACAGGTGGCGTGGTCTACAGGCAACTATGCTGTGATCGGCACCACGGTGCAGATTGTCGGCGAAACTCTGTGCGAAGCGCTCGACCTGCGTTCTGGCGCACGCGTGCTGGATGTGGCCGCCGGTAACGGCAATGCCACACTCGCCGCTGCGCGTCGCTGGTGCGAGGTAGTGTCCACCGACTATGTAGGTTCGCTGCTTGAATCAGGCCGCGTGCGCGCGCTTGCGGAAGGCCACTCGATTCAGTTTCAGGAAGCCGACGCCGAGAACCTGCCGTTTCCCGGTGCATCGTTCGACGTTGTGATGTCGACGTTTGGTGTGATGTTCACGCCCAATCAGGAACAGGCTGCGGGCGAACTGGCGCGCGTCTGCAAACCCGGCGGTCGCATCGGCCTGGCGAACTGGACACCAGAGAGTTTCATTGGACAGGTATTCAAGACCATCGGCAAGTACGTGCCTCCTGCGCCCGGCGTCAAATCGCCGGCGCTGTGGGGGACGCAAGCAAGGTTGCAGGAGTTGTTTGGCGGCACGGCAAGGTCGATCCGAACCACCGGCCGCGATTTCACCTTTCGCTACCACTCGCCGCAGCACTGGCTGGATGTGTTCCGTACCTACTACGGTCCGATGAACAAGACCTACGCGGCGCTGGATACTCGGCAGCAGGATGCATTGACTGCAGATCTGCTGGCGCTGATCGCCCGGCACAATCGTTCGGGTGATGCAACACTGGTGCTGCCGAGCGAGTATCTGGAAGTTGTGATCGAGCGGCAGTGACGGCCTCGGTTATGGAGAGCTACGTCCACCATCCACTCGTAGAGCGGATGGTGGATGCCGCATCCATCCTGCCTGAGAGGTGATGCTGTACACGCGGCACGATGCGAGCTGGTAGCATTCCGGTTCATCAATTCAATTGAGACATCTGTCCTTATGTCCCTGTCCCGAACTTCCATCGCCATTCTCGGCATCAGCGGCCGTATGGGCCGCACTTTGCTTGCCGGCATCGACAATTCCACTGATCTGAAACTCAGTGGCGGACTGGATTCGCCTGACAGTCGCTGGATCAATCAGGATGCGGGTGCGCTGGCCGGGCCGTCAGCGGCGGGCATTTTGATCAGTGCCGATCCTGGCATTGCGGTGCGCGGTGCACAGGCGGCGATTGCGTTTGCGTTGCCTCAAGGGACGCCAGCCATTGTTGCCGCTTGCGCTGCAGCGAAGGTGCCGTTGGTGCTGGGCACCACGGGCCATAATGCTGAACAACTGGCGGCGATTGAGGCGGCGGCAAAACAGATTCCCATTGTTATGGCTTCCAACTTTTCGCTGGGCGTGAACCTGTTGTTCAAGCTGGCCGAACTGGCGGCGGGTGTGCTGGATGTGAACTACGATGCGGAAGTATTCGAAGCGCATCATCGCCACAAGAAGGATGCGCCTTCGGGCACGGCGCTGAGCATTGGCGAGGCAGTGGCCAAAGGTCGCGGCACTACGCTGGAAAAAGATGCGGTATGGGCGCGTCATGGCGAGACCAGTGCCCGCGTGCCGGGCAAGATCGGCTTTTCGGTGCTGCGTGCCGGCGATATTGTCGGTGATCACACGCTGACCTTTGCCGGGCCGGGCGAACGCCTCGAGCTGACACATCGTGCGCATGATCGCATGGCCTTTGCTTCCGGTGCGTTGCATGCGGCGCGCTGGACCGTGGGCAAGGCGCCGGGGCGCTACTCGATGCGGGATGTGCTGGGTCTGTAAAATTAAATACGACGAACGAATCATCATGCGTAATCGAACGATACTGACCCTTGAAGACGCCAGACAGATGCTGGCGGCGGCTGAAGCACGTGCCTTGCAACTGAAATTGCCGGTGGCCATTGTCATTGCCGACGAAGCCGGCGAACCTTTGGCGTTGACCCGTCTTGAAGGTGCGCGCGGTCTGACGGCAGAACTGGCCATCCGCAAGGCGCGCTGTGCAGCCACCAGTCAACGCACGACGGCGTTCTGGATGGAACGCATGGGCGAGAATCCGGCCTTTGCGAGTATTCCTTACATGTGTGCGCTGGCGGGCGGCGTGCCCATTGAGCATGCAGGTCATTGCCTGGGAGCGATAGGCGTGTCCGGTGCGGCGGCGCCGGGCGAGGATGATCTGATCGCTGCGGCCGGAATCGCAGCGTTGCCCCTCAAGTAATCACTCAGCAGTCAATGTTTATGTACTTGCCTGCGTGTCCCGCATGCTGAGTTGCACACTTGTCAACACATCAGCGACAAGTTTTCCGATAGACCCGACTGGCCTACTCGCGTAGACTGCGCCGCTTAGCACGCGGATGATTTTCCATGCACGGGGTCGGTGTTTACCTGCCTCGATTTCCGTATGCCTGCTTCCAGGGTTTGAGCTGACAAACCGGTTTCTGACTGCTTTCTTAATAAAGGGGCTGCACTGAATGAGCTCTGCATCTGCGGTTCTTGCGCTTGAGGACGGCACGGTCTTTCACGGCCGTTCGATTGGCGCCAAGGGCAATACAACCGGCGAGGTGGTGTTCAACACCGCCATGACCGGCTATCAGGAAGTGCTTACCGACCCTTCCTATTCACGTCAGATCGTGACGTTGACCTATCCGCATATCGGCAACACCGGCACCAACCCGGAAGACATGGAATCGTCGGCCATCTATGCCGCAGGTCTGATCATTCGCGATCTGCCGCTGCTGCATTCGAGCTGGCGCGCCAGCGAATCGCTGGAGAGCTTCCTGCAGCGCGGCAAGATAGTGGCGATTGCCGACATCGACACCCGCAAGCTGACGCGCATCCTGCGCGAGAAGGGCGCGCAGGCGGGTTGCATCATGACCGGCGACAAGATCGACACTCAGGTGGCCATCACTGCAGCCAAAAAATTTCCAGGCCTGAAAGGCATGGATCTGGCCAAAGTGGTGAGCACCAGGCAAACCTATCAGTGGAATGACGGTACGCACTGGGGCAGCGAGATCGGTCCACCGACTCGTCCGGGTCAGCGCAGGCATGTGGTGGCCTACGATTTCGGCGTGAAACGCAACATCCTGCGCCTGCTGGCCGATGCCGGTTGCCGCATGACCGTGGTCCCGGCGCAGACTCCGGCCGAGGAAGTGCTGGCCATGCATCCTGATGGTATTTTCCTGTCCAACGGTCCCGGCGATCCCGAGCCCTGTACCTATGCCATCGAAGCCATTCAGCGCTTTCTGGAAACCGATATTCCAGTATTCGGCATCTGTCTGGGGCATCAGTTGCTGGGGCTGGCCAGCGGCGCCAAGACCGTGAAGATGAAATTCGGTCATCACGGCGCCAATCATCCGGTCATTGATCTGGACAGCGGCCGGGTGGCCATCTCCAGCCAGAACCATGGCTTTGCCGTGGATGAAGCCAGCCTGCCGGCGCAGGTACGGGCAACCCACCGGTCGTTGTTCGACGGTTCCCTGCAGGGTCTGGAGCGCACCGATCGTCCTGCGTTCAGCTTCCAGGGACACCCGGAAGCGGCGCCCGGGCCGCATGAATTGCAGGTCTTGTTTGCCAAGTTCATGAACCTGATTGAGCAGCGCTCCGGCGGCAATGGCCGACAGCGTCGTGCGGCTGCTGAATGAACACTGCCTACTGAAGTGAGAAGATGCCAAAACGTACTGACATCAACAGCATTCTGATCATCGGCGCCGGTCCCATCGTGATCGGTCAGGCTTGCGAGTTCGATTATTCGGGCGCCCAGGCCTGCAAGGCGCTGAAGGAAGAGGGTTACCGGGTCATCCTGGTCAACTCCAATCCGGCCACCATCATGACCGACCCGGACATGGCCGATGCGGTGTATATAGAGCCGGTGCACTGGCGTACGGTGGAACGCATCATCGCCAGGGAAAAGCCCGACGCGCTGCTGCCCACCATGGGCGGGCAGACCGCATTGAACTGTGCGCTCGATCTGGTGCGTGAGGGGGTGCTGGATAAATACGGCGTGGAGCTGATCGCCGCGTCGCGCGAAGCCATCGACATGGCCGAAGACCGCGAGAAATTCCGCAATGCCATGCGCGAGATCGGTCTGGAAAGCCCGCGTTCGCGTATCGCCCATACCATGGAAGAAGCGCTGGCCGTACAGGCCGAGATCGGTTATCCCACTGTGATCCGTCCGTCTTTCACCATGGGTGGCTCGGGCGGCGGCATTGCTTATAACCGTGAAGAATTCGTGGCCATTGTCGAGCGCGGCCTGGATGCATCACCCACCAGCGAAGTGCTGCTGGAAGAATCCGTCATCGGCTGGAAAGAGTTCGAGATGGAAGTGGTGCGTGACCGCAAGGACAACTGCATCATCGTCTGCTCGATTGAAAATTTCGACCCGATGGGCGTGCACACCGGCGACTCGATTACCGTGGCGCCGGCGCAGACCTTGACGGATCGTGAATACCAGCGTCTGCGCGATGCGTCGATTGCGGTGCTGCGCAAGATTGGCGTGGAGTGCGGCGGTTCGAACGTGCAATTCGCCATCAATCCTGATGATGGCCGCGTGCTGATCATAGAAATGAATCCGCGCGTGTCGCGTTCTTCGGCGCTGGCCTCGAAAGCCACCGGTTTCCCGATTGCCAAGGTCGCGGCCAAGCTGGCGGTCGGTTATACGCTTGACGAACTGAAGAACGACATCACCGGCGGCGCTACGCCGGCATCCTTTGAGCCGACCATCGATTACGTGGTCACCAAGGTGCCACGTTTCACCTTTGAAAAATTTCCCGGCGCCAACACCCGCCTGACCACACAGATGAAGTCGGTGGGCGAAGTGATGGCCATGGGCCGTACTTTCCAGGAATCGCTGCAGAAAGCATTGCGCGGTCTGGAAGTCGGTATCGATGGCTTGAGTCCGATCATCAATCTGCCGCTGTCGGATGGCGATGCCAATCTGCTGCGTGAAGAACTGCGCATGCCGGGCAGCCAACGCATTCGCTATGTGGCCGATGCGTTCCGCGCCGGCTGGTCTCTGGAAGAAGTCAACAAGCTGACGCATATCGATCCCTGGTTCCTGGTGCAACTGGAAGATCTGATCAAGGAAGAGCAGCGCGTCACGGCGGAAGGGCTGGATTCACTGGCAGTGGATCGCCTGCGTCAGCTCAAGCGCAAGGGTTTCGCCGACAGCCGTCTGGCCAAACTGATTGGCACCGATGAAACCTCAGTGCGTCGCCGGCGGCTGCGTCAGGGCGTACGTCCGGTATACAAGCGCGTGGATACCTGTGCGGCCGAGTTCGCCACTTCGACGGCCTACATGTACTCGACCTACGAGGAAGAGTGCGAAGCGCAACCGACCGATCGCAAGAAGATCATGATCCTGGGCGGTGGTCCGAATCGCATCGGCCAGGGCATCGAGTTCGACTATTGCTGCGTGCATGCGGCATTTGCGCTGCGCGATGCCGGCTATGAAACCATCATGGTCAATTGCAATCCGGAAACCGTATCGACTGATTACGATACTTCGGATCGCCTGTACTTCGAGCCGCTGACCTTTGAAGATGTCATGGAGATCATCGACAAGGAAAAACCGGTTGGCGTGATCGTGCAGTATGGTGGCCAGACGCCGCTCAAGCTGTGCCGGGCGCTGGAAGCAGCCGGAGCGCCTATCATTGGTACCTCGCCCGATGCCATCGACGTGGCTGAAGATCGTGAGCGTTTCCAGCAACTGGTGACGCAACTGGCCTTGAAGCAGCCGCCGAATCGCACGGCACGTACTGAAGAAGCGGCTATCCAGGCGGCGCGTGAAATCGGGTTCCCTTTGGTCGTGCGTCCTTCCTATGTGCTGGGCGGCCGCGCCATGGAAGTGGTGTTCACCGAAGACGATCTGCGTGTCTACATGACCGAAGCGGTCACCGTGTCGAATGACAGCCCGGTGCTGCTGGATCGTTTCCTGGATGTGGCCATCGAAGTCGATGTGGATGCAATCTGCGATGGCGACGATGTCTACATCGGCGGCATCATGGAACATATTGAACAGGCCGGCGTGCATTCCGGCGATTCGAGTTGTTCGCTGCCGCCCAACAGCCTCAGTGCTGAATTGCAGGCGGAGCTGAAAGTGCAGACGCGCAAGCTGGCGCTGGCCTTGAAGGTGGTCGGATTGATGAATATCCAGTTCGCCATCCAGAACGGCATCATTTACGTGCTGGAAGTCAATCCGCGCGCGTCGCGTACGGTGCCGTTCGTGTCCAAGGCCACCGGTGTGCCGCTGGCCAAGATGGCGGCGCGCGTCATGGCGGGTGAGAAGCTCAAGGCGCTGGACTTGATCAAGGAACGCGCGCCAAAGTTCTTTGCGGTCAAGGAAGCAGTATTCCCGTTTGCCAAGTTCCCCGAGGCCGATCCCATTCTCGGTCCGGAAATGAAATCCACCGGCGAAGTCATGGGCACCGGACGCAGTTTCGGCGAGGCCTATGCCAAGGCGCAACTGGCTTCCAGCGTGGTGCTGCCCACCCGTGGCGTGTGTCTGATCAGTGTGCGCGAGCGCGACAAGGAACTGGTAGCCAGTCTGGCCGGCCAATTGATTGGACGCGGCTTTGAAATCGTGGCGACCACCGGCACGGCGGCTACCATCGCCGCAGCAGGCCTGGCGGTGCGCACCGTCAACAAGGTGCGTGAAGGCCGGCCCCACATTGTGGACATGATCAAGAACGATGAAATCGCGTTGATCGTCAACACCACCGAAGGCAAGCAGGCGACGCTGGAATCGCGTTCCATCCGTCGCGAAGCCGTGCATCGCAAGGTGACTTACTACACCACCATTAACGCTGCATTCGCTACTTGCGAAGCGCTTGATCATCTGGACTCGGGTGAAGTCAACCTGCTCCAGGACTTGCACAAAGAGGTGGGTACATGAAACGGGCTCCACTGACCGCGCGCGGCGCCGAAAAACTGCGTGCCGAGCTCAAGCGGCTCAAATCCGAAGACCGGCCACGGGTGATTCAGGCCATCGCCGAGGCGCGCAGTCATGGCGATTTGAGCGAGAACGCCGAATATGCCGCGGCACGCGAACAGCAGAGCTTCATTGAAGGTCGCATCAAGGAAGTGGAATCGCTGTTGTCCAATTCTGAAATCATTGATGTAGCCAGCATCACTGTCACCGAACGTGTGGTGTTCGGTGCGACGGTGGAACTGGAAGCGGAAGACGGTGGTACCAGCGTGGTGTACCAGATCGTCGGTGACGCCGAAGCGGACATCAAACTGGGTCTGATCTCGGTATCTTCGCCGATAGCCCGCGCCATGGTGGGCAAGAGCGAAGGCGATGTCGTGGAGGTGGCGGCGCCTGGCGGCATTCGCAGCTATGAAATCGTGGCGATTCGCTATGAATAAGCAATTCAATTCATGAACAGAGGCGCAGGACTGTCGCAATTGATCCTCAGCGCCTGGGCCGGCGGTTTATGGACGGTGTGCGGCATCGTGGTTCCGGGACTGTTCTGGCTGATGCCCGACCATCAGCAGGCCGGCTCCATCGCTGCGCGGTTTTTCTATGCAGAGACTTTTCTGGGATTGTTGTTCGGCATGATGTATTGGGCGTTACGTCGCCGGCAGTTGACGCGCAATACGCGCATATGGTTGTGGTTGGCGGTTGGTGCGCCCATGCTGTTTTTTACAGGATTGCGGCCGCTGATGGATGCGGCGCGTGCTGCCGGGAACATGGCGCGCTTCGGTCAGTTGCATGGAGTGGCCAGCCTGTTGTTCCTGGTCGCCTGTGCCGCCGTCGGAGTGCTGGTCTGGCGTGCGGCGGTTACGCGTCCGGCAGGATGATTCCGGGTTTGTCCTTGCGCAGCCGGTAAAACACCCCGACATTGCCGATACGCTGCACCAGTTCGCTATGGGTGCCCTGACCCAGAGTGCTGAACACTGCGTCACGAGCTTCACGGTCTCCCAGGCGGGCGCGCACCTTGACCAGCTCATGGGCCTCCAGGGCGCCGTCCAGTTCCTTGATAATGGCCTCCAGCTTGCCGGGTTCTCCCAGGGCATTGCCGACCATCACCAGCGGGTGCAGCGGATGGGCCAGACGACGCAGATGTTTTTTCTGATTTTCAGTGAGTGACATGCAGACTTGCCAGAGTTGACGAATGCAGAACAGCGCGCAGTTTAGTCGCTCAAACGCTTAGCCCCTAATAAAATCGATCAACAGGTCATGCCAAAACGCACCAAATCCAGCGCTCGCTGGCTGGAAGAACATGAAAGCGATCCGTTTGTAAAAGCGGCGCGCGCCGCCGGTTATCGTTCGCGGGCGGTGTACAAGCTGGAGGAGATTCAGAAAACCGACCGCCTGCTCAAGCCGGGCATGAATATCGTCGATCTGGGCGCGGCGCCGGGCGGATGGAGTCAGTATTGTGCGCGCCTGTTGCAGGGCAAGGGCCGGATCGTAGCGCTGGATATCCTGCCCATGGACGCCATCATGAATGTGGAATTCATTCAGGGCGATTTCGGCAGCGACGAAGTGTTCGAATCCCTGATGAGCCATCTGGGCGCCAACAAGATTGACCTTGTGTTGTCCGACATCGCCCCCAATATGTCAGGCATGCCCGATGTGGATCACCTGCGTGCGATGCATCTGGTCGAGCTGACCCTGGATTTTGCTGAACGGAGTTTGAAACCCGGCGGCGATTATCTGGTCAAGGTGTTTCAGGGGCGCGATTTCCAGCCGTTCATGCAGCGCCTGCGGCGTTTGTTCGGAACTGTGAAGACGCGCAAGCCCAGGGCCTCCAGGGCGCGCAGCGCGGAACTTTATGTGTTGGCGCGTGGGTTTCGGATGGTGTAGTGTCGATGCTGGTTTCTGTTGCAAAAACCGCCTTGGAATTGCCTGATCAGGCCGGGCCGGTGGTTAGGAGCTTGTCTTGAACGATTTAGCCAAGAATGTGATTCTCTGGGTGGTGATTGCCGTCATTCTCGCGGCGGTATTCAGCAATTTCAGTGGTCGCACCGGCGCTCCGCAGGAAATTGCTTATTCAACGTTTCTGGAGCAGGTGAAAAACGGCGCAGTGTCGCAGGTCACCTTCCAGGGCGACATGATTTCCGGCACGCGCAGCAATGGCGAAAAGTTTCTCAGCTACAGTCCGGAAACCGACAACTCGGCGTTGATCGGCACGCTGTCGGCGCATAACGTGACTTTCAGTGCGGCCGCGCCTGAACGCCAGTCGTTCCTGATGCAGTTGTTCGTCTCGTCTTTCCCGATCCTGCTGCTGATTGGTGTGTGGGTGTATTTCATGCGCCAGATGCAAGGCGGCGCGGGTGGCCGTGGCGCCATGTCCTTCGGCAAATCGCGCGCGCGCCTGCTCAATGAGGATCAGGTGCAGGTCACCTTCGCCGATGTGGCGGGCGTCGATGAGGCCAAGGAAGAGGTGCTCGAGATCGTCGAATTCCTGAAAGATCCGGGCAAATTCCAGCGTCTCGGCGGCAAGATTCCACGGGGCGTGTTGATGGTCGGTTCGCCGGGTACCGGTAAAACGCTGCTGGCGCGCGCCATTGCCGGCGAAGCCAAGGTGCCGTTCTTCACCATCTCCGGTTCCGATTTCGTGGAAATGTTTGTCGGCGTGGGCGCTTCGCGCGTTCGCGACATGTTCGAGCAGGCCAAGAAGCATGCACCCTGCATCATCTTCATCGACGAAATCGACGCAGTGGGCAGGCATCGCGGTGCCGGTCTGGGTGGGGGCCATGACGAACGCGAACAGACACTGAATCAGTTGCTGGTGGAGATGGATGGTTTCGAGGGCACCGAAGGGGTCATCGTCATTGCCGCCACCAACCGTCCCGACGTGCTGGACCCGGCATTATTGCGTCCGGGCCGTTTTGATCGTCAGGTGGTTGTGCCGCTGCCGGACGTGCGCGGCCGCGAACAGATTCTGAAGGTTCATATGCGCAAGCTGCCGCTGGCAGAGGATGTCAAGCCGCAGATGATTGCCCGTGGCACACCCGGTTTCTCCGGCGCCGACCTGGCCAATCTGGTCAATGAAGCGGCGTTGTTCGCTGCCCGCCAGAACCGTCGTACCGTCACCATGGAAGAATTCGAGAAGGCAAAGGACAAGCTCATCATGGGTACCGAGCGACGCTCGATGGTCATGGACGATCAGGAAAAGAAACTCACGGCCTATCATGAGGCGGGCCATGCCATTGTCGGCCTGACCGTTGCCGAGCACGATCCGGTTTACAAGGTATCGATCATTCCACGCGGCCGGGCACTGGGCGTCACCACCTTCCTGCCCGAAACGGATCGTTACAGCACCAGCAAGCGTCGTCTGGAAAGCCGCATCGCCACCTTGTTCGGTGGACGTATTGCCGAAGAAATGATTTTTGGCGCCGAGGCGGTCACTACAGGCGCCTCGAACGATATTGAACGGGCCACGGAAATCGCCCGCAACATGGTGACCAAGTGGGGTTTGTCCGACAAGCTCGGACCGCTGTCCTATGCTGAAGAAGAAGGCGAAGTGTTTCTGGGTCGCCAGATGACGCAGCACAAACAAATTTCGGATGTCACTGCCAATGCGATTGATGCCGAAGTGCGGCGTTTGATTGATTCCAATTACGCACATGCCAAGCAGATACTGGAAGCCAATATTGACAAGCTGCATAAGATGTCGCAGGCCCTGATCAAGTTTGAAACCATCGACGACCAGCAGATCAGGGACATCATGGAGGGCCGCGATCCCCGGACCCCTCAGGATTGGGACGACACTCCGGTTGCAACGGGTTCGTCGACGCGTGAACGCGATGCCGCCGATGGCGCCATCGGCAAGCCGGCGAGTCAGCATTGAGAACAGGCCGTGGGCTATAGACTGTAGGTCAGGAGTGAAGACAATTCTTCATCTGGTCATGGCCTACAGCCCACGGTCTAAAGCCTTTTCGTTTTCCTCATGCTTCTCCATTGCGGTTCCCGTGTTCTCGATCTGAGCGCCCCGCTAGTAATGGGAGTGCTCAATGTCACTCCCGATTCATTCTCCGACGGTGGCCGTTTTTTTGATCCTGCCCAAGCCCTTGATAGGGCCGCCCAGATGGTGGCCGAAGGTGCGGCCATCATTGATGTGGGCGGCGAATCCACCCGTCCAGGTGCGGCAGAAGTCACTGTTGTCGAGGAATTACAGCGTGTGGTGCCGGTGATTGAAGCCATCCGTGCCCGGCACGATATGCTGGTATCGGTGGATAGCAGCAAGCCGGAGGTCATGCGTGCGGCGGTGGCGGCTGGCGCCCATATCATCAATGACATTCGTGCACTGACCGAACCCGGCGCTTTACAGGCCGCCGCCGCCAGTGGCGCTGCGGTATGCCTCATGCACATGCAGGGACAGCCCGAAACCATGCAGGCGGCGCCCCGCTATCGGAATGTAGTGAACGAAGTCGGTTTGTTCCTGGAAGAGCGTATAAAAGCCTGTATTCAGGCGGGTATTGCGGCCGAACGCCTCATCGTCGATCCGGGGATCGGTTTCGGCAAATCGGTCGAGCACAATCTGGCATTGATTGCACATTTGCCGGCGATTCGTCGCTTCAGTTTGCCCATCTTGATCGGCGCTTCGCGCAAAAGCTTCATTGGTGCTGTATTGGGGCAACCGTTGGAGCAGCGTTTGCATGGCGGGTTGGCGGTCGCGGCGGCGGCGATACTGGCCGGTGCGCAGATTATTCGCACTCACGATGTGGGTGCGACTTGTGATGCGGTTCGTATGGCGCATGCGCTGCGGCAGGCAGGCTATGCAACTGACTGATTGAAGCGGTTTCATCGGGAGTAAGCGGTGGCGAGAAAATATTTCGGGACTGACGGGGTGCGTGGACGCGTAGGCCAGGCACCCATGACAGTGGATTTTGCCTTGCGGCTGGCGAGCGCCGCCGCACGCGTGCTGGCGCCCAACGGCGGTACGGTGCTGGTGGGCAAGGACACCCGCGTTTCGGGCTATATGTTTGAATCTGCCCTGGAAGCCGGATTTGTGGCCGCAGGCGTGAATGTCATGCTCATCGGGCCGTTGCCGACGCCGGGCATCGCTTATCTGACCAAGCACTTTCAGTGCAGTTTCGGTGTGGTAATCAGTGCTTCGCACAATCCCTATGATGACAATGGCATCAAGTTCTTTGATGGCCAGGGCGGCAAATTAACCGATGAGATCGAGACTCAGATCGAGGCTCTGCTGGATTCCCTGCCAATTACTTGCGAATCACATCATCTGGGTTTTGCGCGGCGCATCGATGAGTCGCGTGCCAAGTATCAGGATTTCTGTTTGGCCAGCATCCCCAAGGGAGTCAGTCTTGCGGGACTGAAAATCGTCATCGACTGCGCGCATGGCGCGGGTTACAAGGTGGGGCCGCGCATTCTGGCCGACCTGGGCGCCGAGATCATTCCCATTGGTTGTTCGCCCAATGGTCGCAACATCAATTTGCACTGTGGTTCCACCTCGCCGGAACTGCTGCAACACACGGTGCCTGGTGTGCGTGCGCATGTTGGTATCGCGCTGGATGGCGACGGCGACCGGCTGGTGATGGTCGATCATCTTGGACGGGTCGTGGATGGCGATCAATTGCTGTACGTGCTGGCGACCGCGCGCCATGCCGCCGGTGAACTGCATGGACCAGTGGTGGGCACAGTCATGAGCAATCTGGGTCTGGAACATGCCTTGCAACAACAGGGCATCGAGTTCCGGCGCGCCAAGGTGGGCGATCGTTACGTACTGGAGCTGTTGCGTGAAACCGGCGGCGTGCTGGGGGGTGAGACTTCCGGGCATTTGCTGTGTCTGGACCGCACCACGACGGGTGATGCCATGATCAGCGCCCTGCAGGTGCTGGCCGTGATGCAGCAAACCGGCAAGTCGCTGGCCGAACTGGTGGCGCTGATGCCGAAATATCCGCAAATCATGGAAAACGTGCGGGTGGCAGGCAAGATCGATACCGATCGATCCGAGCCCATTCAGCAGGCGGTGCGACAGGCCGAAGCACGGCTGGCGGGTACGGGACGTGTGGTGCTGCGCGCTTCGGGAACCGAGCCGGTGATTCGCGTGATGGTGGAAGGGCGCGACGAAAAACTGGTGCGCCAACTGGTGAAGGATTTGGTGCAGGTAGTGGCCGCAGCGGTCTAGTGCAGCCGTTTGCCGGGTTATCTTGGGTTTGATTTTGCAGGGCTGCGCCAGTAAGCTTCCGCGCCTTTCGCAGGCGTGGTCCTCGGAATAATTACCAAGTTGGGTCTCTGAAAAATTAGGGTAGGCATGAGCAGCAAGCGTCGGCCGCTGGTCGCAGGAAACTGGAAAATGCACGGCTCGCGCGCGGAAAACACTGCGTTGCTGGATGCCGTGCTCGCGCAGCTTGATGCCGGCAAGGTAGATGTCCTGGTGTGCCCGCCGTTGGTCTATCTGGCTGAAATCGCCGCCCGCTTGCACGGCAGCCCGATAGCAGTCGGTGCGCAGTCGGTATGTGCTGAAGCCATTGGCGCTTTTACCGGTGAAGTATCGGCAGGCATGTTGAAGGATGTGGGTTGTCGCTATGTGCTGGTAGGGCACTCGGAACGCCGCAGCCTGTTTCACGAGGACAGTGCGCTGGTGGCCCGCAAGTTCATCGCGGTGCAATCGCAGGGACTGGTTCCGGTGTTGTGCGTGGGTGAAACCCTGCAGCAGCGTGAGTCTAACCAGACTTTTACGGTGATCAGCGAGCAACTGGATGCGGTGGTGACTGCGGCAGGGGTGGCTGCATTTGCGAATGCCGTGGTGGCCTATGAACCGGTATGGGCCATCGGCACCGGTCGCAACGCGACTCCTGAACAGGCGCAGGAGGTTCATGCCTTCATTCGGCAAATACTGGCGGCCCAGGATGCGAATCTGGCTGCAGGTCTGCGCATTCTGTACGGTGGTAGCGTCAAGGGCGCCAATGCTGCCGAGCTGTTTGCGATGGCCGATGTGGATGGCGGCCTGGTGGGCGGGGCCTCGCTCAAGGCTGGCGAGTTTCTGCAGATATGTGCAGCGGCTGGCTGATGCCATCTGTAGAGGGCGGGCTTTGAAAGTTCTCCCATGACTTTGAGAAAGAAGTGAAACTATGAATTGGTTACAAACCGCAACGATGATCCTGCACATGTTTCTGTGTGTGGGCATTATTGGGCTGGTATTGCTACAGCGCGGCAAGGGCGCCGATGCGGGAGCCGGTTTTGGTGCAGGCGCATCGGGCACGGTGTTTGGCGCACGCGGTTCGGCTTCGTTTCTGTCGCGCACCACGGCGATCCTGGCAACGCTGTTTTTTGTGACCTGCCTGGCCTTGACCTATCAAGGCGGCAAGCGCGTGGTGCAGACCAGTGTCGTGGATCGAGTTGCCGGCGGCGCAAGCGGCAGCAGCGCCAGCAGTGAAGTCCTGCAGGTTCCTGCGACTCCTGCACCCCAGCAACCCGCCGTGCCGGCAAGCGGCACCGAACAGCCGGGCAAGTGATCATCAAAGCGGCAACTGCTCGGGTTTGAACAGTGCGGATGTGGTGGAACTGGTAGACACGCTACCTTGAGGTGGTAGTGGCGCAAGCCGTGGAGGTTCGAGTCCTCTCATCCGCACCAATTTTCCGGCGCTTGGTTGCAGGCAGGCCGGTGCTGCAGCGTCGCCGGAGAAGTTGATTCACCTGTCTCCTTGCTCGTCTGTTTCTTGAGAATCCCATTCCTCTAATTTGTGGTTGCAGGTATTGAGTGCCTGATGCGCGGCCCGTCCTGGTGCATCAGCAGTCGTTCCTGACTCACGTCTATTCCCTATTGCAATTTCAGTTCTGTCCTGCGCAGGGGTCGTGATTGCGTTTTCATGTCACTGTCGCTGAAATTTTCTGTTGCGAGTGTATGACTTGGACAAAGCCTCCGGTACAATTCGCGCCGATTTTGTCGGCTTATCCAAGTAATGCGATGCTGCAAAACTATTTACCAATTCTGATTTTTCTGGGTGTGGCGACGGGCTTGTCCCTGGTGCTGATGACCTTGGGCTTTTTGCTTGGGCCGCACAAACCCGATGCCGAAAAGCTGTCCGCCTACGAGTGCGGTTTCGAGGCTTTTGAGGACTCGCGCATCCAGTTCGATGTGCGTTATTACCTGGTTGCCATTCTGTTCATCGTCTTCGATCTGGAGATTGCCTTCCTGTTTCCCTGGGCGGTCTCGCTTAACAAGATCGGCGTGCTGGGCATTGCTGCAGTGGGGGTCTTCCTGCTGATTCTGGTGGTGGGCTTCGTTTACGAGTGGAAGAAAGGGGCGCTGGAATGGGATTAATCGCCACGCAATCTTCCGAGCGGCCCCAGGATCAACCCCAAGATCAACCAGTCGGTCCAGCCAACGCAGTGAATGAAGCTGATTTGAATGCCACGCTGGCGCAGCGCGGTTTCCTGACCACCAGTGTCGACAACCTGATCAACTGGGCGCGTACCGGTTCCATGTGGCCGATGACTTTCGGTCTGGCGTGTTGTGCCGTCGAAATGATGCATGCCGGCGCTTCGCGTTACGACTTGGACCGTTTCGGCATCGTATTCCGCCCCAGTCCGCGTCAGTCGGACGTGATGGTGGTGGCTGGCACGCTGGTGAACAAGATGGCGCCGGCGCTGCGCAAGGTGTATGACCAGATGCCCGAGCCCCGCTGGGTGATTTCCATGGGTTCCTGCGCCAATGGCGGCGGCTACTACCACTATTCCTATGCGGTGGTGCGTGGCTGCGACCGCGTGGTGCCGGTGGATGTCTACGTCCCCGGTTGTCCGCCGACAGCCGAGGCGTTGCTTTACGGCATTCTGCAGTTGCAGAACAAGATCCGCCGTACCAGTACCATTGCCAGAAAGTAATTGCCCATGTCATCTCGCATAGATTCATTGGCTGAACGTATCGAGGCGCAGTTTGCGGGACGCGTGACGCGCGTGGCCTCGACCTGCGGTGAACTGACCTATGAGCTGGCTGCAGGCGATCTGTTGCCGGTGTGCACTGGCTTGCGCGATGGCGCCGGATTCAGGTTCGAGCAATTGATTGATCTGACCGGTCTGGATTATCTGAGCTATGGCCAGGTCGAGTGGTCAACCCAGGAGTCGACCAACACCGGTTTCAGTCGTGGCGTCAGTCACGATGCGCTGCCGGCGGATGCGACTGGCCGGTTCGCGGTCGTTTATCACCTGTTGTCGGTGGCCAACAATCTGCGCATGCGGTTGCGCGTGCGTTGCGATGATGGCGCTGCGCCGATGATCGATTCGGTCGTGGGCGTCTGGGCATCGGCCAACTGGTTCGAACGCGAAGCCTTCGATCTGTTCGGCATCCTGTTTAAGGGGCATCCCGACCTGCGCCGCATCCTCACCGACTACGGCTTCATCGGTCATCCGTTCCGCAAGGATTTCCCGCTGATCGGCAATGTGGAAGTGCGTTACGACGAAACCAGGGGCAGAGTGATCTATCAGCCGGTGTCCATCGAGCCGCGCACGCTGGTGCCGCGCGTCATCCGCGATGACAACCGTTACGCGGCGGCGCTGAAAGACCGGCCGGCAAATTCTTGAGGCGAATGTAACGAGCATGGCTGAGATTCACAATTTCACGCTGAACTTCGGACCGCAGCATCCTGCCGCGCACGGTGTGCTGCGTCTGGTGCTGGAGATGGATGGCGAAGTCATCCAGAAGGCCGATCCGCATATCGGTCTGTTGCACCGTGGCACCGAAAAGCTCGCCGAGTCCAAGCCCTTCAATCAATCCATCGGTTACATGGATCGTCTCGACTATGTGTCGATGATGTGTAACGAACATGCCTATGTGATGGCGATCGAGAACCTGCTCGGCATCAAGGCGCCGATCCGCGCCCAGTACATCCGCGTGATGTTCGACGAGATCACCCGCGTCCTGAATCACCTGATGTGGCTGGGCGCGCATGGTCTGGACATCGGCGCCATGACGGTTTTCCTGTACTGCTTCCGCGAACGCGAAGATCTCATGGACTGTTATGAAGCGGTGTCCGGCGCACGCATGCATGCCACTTATTATCGTCCGGGTGGCGTGTATCGCGACCTGCCGGATTCGATGCCCAAGTATCAGGCATCCAAGTGGCGCAGCCAGAAGCAAGTGGACAAGCTCAATGAGCGTCGCAGCGGCAGCATGCTGGACTTCATTGAAGATTTCACCAATCGTTTTCCGGCCTGTGTCGATGAGTATGAGACGCTGCTCACTGATAACCGCATCTGGAAGCAGCGTACCGTGAACATCGGCGTGGTCACACCGGAGCGGGCATTGCAGCTCGGCTTTACCGGGCCGATGATTCGCGGCTCCGGCTTTGCCTGGGATCTGCGCAAGCAGCAGCCTTACGAAGTGTACGGTCAGATGGATTTCGACATTCCGGTGGGCGTGAATGGCGATTGCTACGACCGTTACCTGGTGCGTGTTGAAGAAATGCGTCAATCGAACCGCATCATCAAGCAATGCATCGACTGGTTACGCAAACATCCGGGCCCCGTGATGTTACCGGATCACAAGGTGACCCCGCCGTCGCGCGAAGAGATGAAGGGCGACATGGAATCGTTGATTCATCACTTCAAGCTGTTCACCGAAGGCTATTGCGTGCCTGCGGGCGAGACTTACGCGGCAGTGGAAGCGCCCAAGGGCGAGTTTGGCATTTATCTGGTATCCGACGGCGCCAACAAGCCATATCGCCTGAAGTGCCGTGCGCCCGGGTTCATCCATCTGGCCGCACTGGAAGAGATGGTCAAGGGCCACATGCTGGCCGATGTGGTCGCCGTGATCGGCACCCAGGACATCGTATTCGGAGAGGTGGACCGGTGAGCACTGAGCACAACGCTGCCCATGAAGTGACTGCGGCTGGCGCCATGTCGGCTGCGCTCAAAGCGGAAATCGATCACTGGCTGACCAAGTTTCCGCCGGATCGCAAGCGCTCCGCCGTGCTGGCTGCGCTGCGTTTTGCGCAGCATGAAAATCACGGTTATCTGACCACGGCGCAGATGGACGCCATCGCTGCCTATCTCGGGCTGCCGCCGATTCAAGTCTACGAAGTGGCCAGCTTCTATTCGATGTTCGAGACCAGGCCGGTGGGTCGTTATCATGTTTCAGTGTGCACCAACATCTCTTGTTTCCTGTGCGGCGGCGAACAGATTCTGGAGCATGTGGAAAGGCGTCTGGGCATCAAGGTGGGCGAGAGTACGCCGGACGGCAAATTCTTCCTGAAGAAGGAAGAGGAATGTCTGGCTGCCTGTACCGGCGCGCCCATGATGATGGTGGATCACATTTTCTACGAGAACCTCACGCCGCAAAAAGTGGATGAGGTTCTGGATCAGATCAGCAAGAGCACGCATTCATGACGCCGAGCGGACAAAAAATGCTCGAACAGAAAAATCTGGTGTGCTTCGAACCGCTGCAGTACGAGCGGTCCTGGGAGCTGGAAACCTATCGCAAGATCGGCGGTTATCAGGCGTGGGAAAAAATCCTGCGTGGCGAGATGAGCCGCGATCAGGTGATCGACGAAGTCAAGGCCTCCGGTCTGCGCGGCCGTGGCGGCGCCGGTTTTCCTACCGGCATGAAGTGGAGCTTCATGCCGCGCCAGTCGCCCATCCAGAAATATGTGGTGTGCAATTCCGACGAAAGCGAGCCAGGCACCTGCCATGATCGCGACATCCTGCGTTACAACCCGCATGCGCTGATCGAAGGCATGGCCATTGGCGGCTTCGCCATGAACGCCACCGTCGGTTACAACTATATTCGCGGCGAGTTTCTGGGCGAACCCATTCCACGTTTCGAGGCCGCGCTCAAAGAAGCGTATGCCGCCGGCCTGCTGGGCAGGAACATCAAGGGTTCGGGCATCGACTTCGATCTGTACATGGCTGCGGGCGCCGGTGCATATATCTGCGGCGAGGAAACTGCATTGCTGGAATCGCTGGAAGGCAAACAGGGCCGACCGCGTTTCAAGCCGCCGTTCCCGGCCAACTTTGGTTTGTATGGCAAGCCGACCACCATCAACAACACGCAGAGCTATGCGTCGGTGCCGACCATCCTGCGCAAGGGCGCCAAGTGGTTTGCCGATCTGGGCGTCACCAACGCCGGCGGCACCATGGTGTTCTCGGTGTCGGGTCATGTGGCCAAGCCGCTGAATATCGAATTGCCGCTGGGCATTCCTTTCACCGAATTGCTGGAGATTGCCGGCGGCGTATGGCAGGGACGCAAGCTCAAGTCGGTCATTCCCGGTGGCATCTCCACGCCGGTGGTGCCGGCGGAAATCATGAACACCGTGACCATGGATTACGACGGCCTGCGCAAGGCCGGTTCCGCACTGGGCACCGGCTCCATGATCGTGATGGACGATACGACCTGCATGGTGAAGACGCTGGAGCGCATCTCGCGTTTCTTCTATGCCGAGTCCTGCGGCCAGTGCACGCCCTGCCGTGAAGGCACGGGCTGGGTGAATCGGGTGCTCAAGCGCATCGTTGCCGGTCAGGGCACGAAGAAAGATCTCGACCTGTTGCTGGAAGTGGTCGGCAAGATCGAAGGCCATACCATTTGTGCGTTCGGTGACGCCGCGGCCTGGCCGGTGCAGAGCTTCATCAAGCATTACCGTCACGAGTTCGAATACTACGTCGAACACGGACACAGCATGGTGGAAAAGGGCCAGCGTAATGCCGCGTAATTTACTTCTGGTTCAGGGTTTGCCGTCCGTGATCTACCGTCTATTGCAACGGACTGTAGGCCGTAGGCTGTGGGCTGTAGGTCGGAAAGCAAGAGAAGCCTCCATCCTGTTCTTAACCCACAGCCCACAGCCCACAGCCTACGGCCTACAACAATGAGCGACGCCACAGTTCAAGCCCCAGCCCAGGACCTGGTCAACATTGAAGTCAATGGCCAGCCGGTGCAGGCCCGCAAAGGTCAGATGCTGATCCAGGCAACGGATGCCAGCGGGCATTACGTGCCGCGTTTCTGCTATCACGAAAAGCTTCCCATCGCCGCCAACTGCCGCATGTGTCTGGTGGAAGTCGAGAAGGCGCCCAAGCCGCTGCCCGCCTGCGCTACCCCCGTGGCCGAAGGCATGAAAATTTTCACCAAGTCGCCCAAGGCCATTGCCGCGCAGAAAGCGGTGATGGAGTTCCTGCTGATCAATCATCCGCTCGACTGTCCGATCTGCGATCAGGGCGGCGAGTGCGAACTGCAGGATCTGGCCATGGGCTTTGGTCGTGACATCTCGCGTTATGCGGAACGCAAGCGCGTGGTCAAGGACAAGGATCTGGGACCGCTGGTGTCCACCGACATGACGCGCTGCATTCACTGCACCCGCTGCGTGCGGTTTACCTCGGAAATTCAGGGCTTTCAGGAGCTGGGCACCTGCGGTCGCGGCGAGCATGTCGAGATCGGCACCTTCATTGAAAAGAGCGTCGAGCATGAACTCTCGGGCAATATCATCGACCTGTGTCCGGTCGGCGCCTTGAACAACAAGCCTTATCGTTACAGCGCCCGGGCCTGGGAAATGACCCAGCAACCTTTGGTATCGCCGCACGACAGCGTGGGCACCAATCTCTATGCGCATGTGCTGCGCGGCCGGGTGATGCGCGTGGTGCCGCGTGCCAACGAAGACATCAATGAAACCTGGATCGCCGATCGCGACCGTTACAGCTATGAAGGTTTATACAGCGATGATCGTCTGAGCAAGCCGCTCCTGCGTGAAGGCAATGACTGGCGCGAAGTCGATTGGGAAACTGCCCTGAATCGCGCCGCAGAGACATTGTCTGCGCTGGTCAGGCAGCATGGCGGCAGTCAACTCGGCGCGCTGGTTGCGCCGACCGCCACGCTGGAAGAAGCCTATCTCACGCAACGCATTGCGCGTGCCCTGGGCAGCAGCAACATCGATCATCGTCTGCTGCGCGCGGATTTCAGCGACCAGGAATTCGATCCGCCGTTCCCGTGGCTGGGTGGTTCGATTGCCGAACTGGAACAGGCCAGCAGCGTGCTGTTGATAGGTTCCAATCTGCGCAAGGAAGCACCGTTACTGGCGCATCGGATACGCAAGGCGGCCGTCAAACGCGGTGCACAGGTGGCCTTCATCAATGCCCATACTTACCAATACCTGTTCCCCGTGTCCGCCTATCTCGCCAGCAATGGCCTGGGCATGAGTGAACATCTGGCAGCCGTAGTGGCCGCTGCGGTGCAGACAAGCGGTGCGACGGTGCCACGCACCGTCAGTGCGCTGGTGGCGCAGGCGCAGGGTCAGGTGAATGACACGCATCGCGCTCTGGCCGCGCAGCTTAGCAGTGGTGAACGTCGCTTGATCCTGCTCGGTGCGCTGGCACAGCGTGATGGCGCCTTTGCGCAGTTGCGTGCGCTGGCAGCGGCGTTGGCGCAGATGACCGGCGCACAGCTCGGCTACATCGCCGATGGCGGCAATACCGTTGCAGCGCATCTGGCCGGCGCCGTGCCGCATCGTGGCGTGGGCGGCCAGTCGCTGAATGTCAGCGGCTTGAATGTGATCGACATGCTGGCGGCAAGATTGAAAGCCTATGTGCTGGTGGGCTCGATCGAAGCGCAGGACCTGCCGGCCGACGCGGTCGCCAATCTGCGTGCGGCTGATTGCGTGATCGCCCTGTCGTCTTACGCCAGCGCCAGGGACTACGCCGACATCATTCTGCCCATCGGCACCTTTGCCGAAACCTCGGGCAGCTATGTGAATCTGGAAGGCCGCTGGCAGAGCGTGCCGGGAGCTGCGAGGCCCGTGGGCGAATCGCGTCCCGCCTGGAAGGTGCTGCGCGTACTGGGCAATCTGCTCAATCTGCCGGCATTCGATTATCTGAGCTCGGAGCAAGTGCGCGACGAGTTGCAGGCCAAGCTGGGCGTGGTGACGCCGGATAACGCTTATGCCAATGGTGCGGCGCTATCGCGCAATTCGATCGTTGCCGCGCGTGAAATAGCGATTTACGGTGGCGACGCCATCGTGCGCCGCGCCACTGCATTGCAGTTGACCCATGATGCCCAGGCTGACCGGCAAGCCGCGACAGGGAATCAGACATGAACGCCATTCCTGCATTGATCCAGCCCTTGCTCAGCTTCATGCCGGACTGGTTACAGGTGACGGTCTGGACGGTGGTGACCGCCGTGCTGATGTTCCTGAGCATCATCATTTTCATGGCCCTGCTCACCTTTGCCGAACGTCGCGTCATCGGCAGCATGCAGGCGCGCATCGGTCCGAATCGCATCCGTGCTTTCGGCCTGCCGTTCACCACCGGCTGGGTGCAGCCGTTTGCGGACGTGCTCAAGCTGATGTTCAAGGAAATCATCATTCCTTCGAGTGCCAACAAGTTCCTGTTCCTGCTGGCGCCGCTGCTGACCGCGATTCCGGCGCTGGCCACCTGGGCGGTGATGCCCTTCTGGCCGGGATTTACCGTCGCGAACATTGATGCCGGTTTGCTTTACATTCTGGCGCTGACTTCAACCGGCGTATACGGCGTGATTCTGGCCGGCTGGGCCGCCAACTCCAAGTACGCCTTCCTGGGCGCCATGCGCGCCGCAGCGCAGGTGGTGGCCTATGAAATCGCCATGGGCTTTGCGCTGGTGGGCGTGGTGATGGCGGCAGGCTCGCTGAATCTGGGCGACATCATCGCGATGCAGCGCGGCAGCATCGGCCATTGGTTCATGTGGTGGCTGTTCCCGCTGTTCGTGGTGTATTTCATCTCCGGCGTGGCGGAAACCAATCGCGCGCCGTTCGACGTGGTGGAAGGCGAATCGGAAATCGTGGCCGGTTTCCATGTGGATTATTCCGGCATGGCCTTTGCGCTGTTCTTCGTCGCCGAATACATCAACATGATCCTGATTTCGGCGCTGACCTCGGTGTTCTTCCTGGGCGGCTGGCTGTCGCCCTTCGATGGCGTAAGCTGGTTGCCTGCCATCCTGACGCTGCCGGGGCTGCACTGGCTGTGGCTCAAGATAGGGTTCTTCCTGTTCTGCTTCCTGTGGTTCCGCGCCACCTTCCCGCGTTATCGCTATGACCAGATCATGCGTCTGGGCTGGAAAGTGTTCATTCCGGTGACGCTGGTGTGGATTGTGGTGGAGGCCTTCCTGGCGATTGAAAAAGTGGGGCCGTGGGCCAGGTTGATGGGTAACTGAGTCAGGACACGTCAATGAAAAGCTTTTTTAAAACCTTCTTCCTGACCGAACTGCTGGTTGGCCTGGGCGTGACGGCGCGTCAGTACTTCGCACGTCCGCATGTGGTGGTGCAATACCCGGAAGAAAAAACGCCGCAATCGCCACGTTTCCGAGGCCTGCATGCACAGCGCCGTTACGCCAACGGTCAGGAACGCTGCATTGCCTGCAAGCTTTGCGAAGCCGTGTGTCCGGCGCTGGCCATCACCATCGAGTCGGGTGTCAGCGATGATGGCACGCGCCGCACCACCCGCTATGACATCGACCTCTTCAAGTGCATTTTCTGCGGCTTCTGCGAAGAAGCCTGCCCGGTGGATGCGATTGTGGAAACCCGTATCCACGAATACCACATGGAAAATCGTGGCGAAAACATCATGACCAAGGACAAGCTGCTTGCTGTCGGCGACAAGTTCGAAGCCATGATCGCCGCAGACAAGGCTGCTGACGCACGGTATCGCTAACTATTAATAGAACACCCATGAGCTTCACTGAAATTTTATTCCATGTGTTCTCTGCCGTACTGGTGGTGTCCGCCATCGGCGTGATCACTGCGCGCAACCCGGTGCACTCGGCATTGTTCCTGGTGTTCGCCTTCTTCAACAGCGCCGTGATCTGGATGTTGCTGGAAGCTGAGTTTCTGGCCATCGTGCTGGTGCTGGTGTATGTCGGCGCGGTGATGGTGCTGTTCCTGTTCGTGGTGATGATGCTGGACATCAATGTGGCGCAGATGCGCGCCGGCTTCACCAGGTTCGCACCGCTGGGTTTGTTGATCGCTGCGATCGTGATTGGTGAAATCGCCAGCGTGGTGTGGGTGAAGAAGCTTGGCTTGCCTGCTGCCATCGCACCGGCCACGCAAACGCTTGATTACAGCAACACCAAGGCATTGGGTGGGTTGCTCTACACGCAATACCTGTACCCACTGCAACTGGCCGCAGCCATTCTGCTGATCGCCATTGTGGCGGCCATTGTGCTCACCATGCGCAAGCGCGCCGGCCAGAAATTGCAGGACATCAATGCGCAGGTCGCGGTCAATGCCAGGGATCGAGTGCGCATCGTGAAAGTGACTGCTGTCAAACCCGAAGCGGCGACAAGCAGCGCGGAGAACCAGCCATGATCGCCACTCAGAACGTATTGCTGCTGTCCGGTGTGCTGTTCAGCCTGTCGGTCGCCGGCATTTTCCTGAACCGCAAGAACGTCATTCTGCTGCTGATGTGCATCGAGCTGATGCTGCTGGCCGTCAACTTCAACTTCGTGGCGTTCTCGCGTCAGCTCGGCGATCTACATGGCCAGATCTTCGTGTTTTTCATCCTGACCGTGGCGGCCGCCGAGTCGGCGATTGGTCTGGCGATCCTGGTGGTGCTGTTCCGTCAACGCAAGAGCATCAACGTTGAACAGCTCGATACGATGAAGGGTTAAGACGTGGAGAATACTCTCTTAACAATCGTGCTCGCACCGCTGATTGCAGCGATCCTGGCGGGCGTTTTTGGTCGCTTCATCGGTCGTGCCGGCGCCCATACCGTCACCATCCTGGGGGTGGCGGTTGCCTGTGTGTTGTCGATCCTGACGCTCAAGCAACTGGTCACCGGCGAAGCCGAAAACTATTACGGCAACGTCTACACCTGGCTGGTCAGCGACGGCGTGCAGATGAATGTCGGCTTTATGGTGGATCGACTGACCGCCATGATGATGGTGGTGGTCACCTTTGTTTCCCTGTGCGTGCATGTCTACACCATCGGCTACATGGCCGACGATCCCGGCTATCAGCGTTTCTTCTCCTACATCTCGCTGTTCACGTTCTCCATGCTGATGCTGGTGATGTCGAACAACTTCATGCAGTTGTTCTTTGGCTGGGAAGCGGTGGGTGTGGTGTCTTATTTACTGATCGGCTTCTGGTACACCCGGCCGACCGCCATTTTTGCCAACCTGAAAGCGTTCCTGGTCAATCGCGTCGGCGACTTCGGTTTCGTGCTGGGCATTGCCGCCGTGCTGTATTACACCGGCTCGCTGGATTATCGCGAAGTGTTTGCGGCCGCGAACCATGCCTATGCCGGCAGGCTGATGGAAATCATTCCGGGCGTGCAGTGGAGCGCCATCACCGTGACCTGCCTGTGCCTGTTCGTCGGCGCCATGGGTAAGTCGGCGCAGATGCCCTTGCATGTGTGGTTGCCGGATTCGATGGAAGGCCCGACGCCGATCTCGGCGCTGATCCATGCGGCCACCATGGTGACGGCGGGCATCTTCATGGTGGCGCGCATGTCGCCGCTGTTTGAAATGTCGGACGTGGCGCTCAACACCGTGTTGATCATCGGCGCTTCGACGGCCTTCTTCATGGGCCTGCTGGGTCTGGTCAACAACGACATCAAACGGGTGGTGGCCTATTCGACGCTGTCCCAGTTGGGGTACATGACCGTGGCGCTGGGCGTGTCGGCCTATGCCGGCGCGGTGTTTCACCTGATGACCCATGCATTTTTCAAGGCGCTGCTGTTCCTGGCGGCGGGGTCGGTGATTATCGGCATGCATCACGAACAGGACATGCGCAAGATGGGCGGCCTGAAGAAGTACATGCCGATCACTTACTGGACCTCGCTGATCGGGTCGCTGGCGCTGATCGGTTTTCCCGGTACCTCCGGCTTCTTCTCCAAGGATGCGCTGATCGAAGCGGTGCATGAATCGCATCTGCCGGCCGCGACTTACGCTTACTGGTGCGTGTTCCTGGGCGTGTTCATTACCGCGTTCTACAGCTTCCGTCTGGTGTTCATGACCTTCCACGGTCAGGAGCGTTTCGCCACGGATGCGCACGCAGCACATGACAGCCACTCGGTTGCGGCAAAGCATGATGCACATGATGGGCACGATGCCCACGGTCATGACGGTCATGCCACGCACGATGACCATGGCCATCACGGCGGACCGCCGCATGAAAGTCCCTGGGTGGTGACGCTGCCGCTGGTGCTGCTGGCGATTCCATCGCTGTTCATTGGCTGGTTCACCATCGGGCCGATGCTGTTCGGCGATTACTTCGGTTCGGCCATCCATGTCAGCGAGGCGCATGATGTGCTCGGCGAGCTGGCGCATGAGTTCCACGGGCCGGCGCAGTTTGTGCTGCACGGCGTACAGGCTGCGCCGGTGTGGATGGCGTTTGCCGGCGTGTTTCTCGCCTGGCTGTTTTACATCAAGAAGCCGGATTTGCCGGACAAGGTGGCCGGCGCCTTTGCGCCGCTCTACAAGCTGTTCACCAACAAGTTCTACTTCGACGAAATTTATTTCGCGGTGTTTGCCAATGGCAGCCGCAAGCTGGGCCAGGCCTTATGGACGCTGGGCGATGCCAAGCTCATCGACGGCTTGCTGGTCAACGGTTCGGCGCGTGCAGTGGGCTGGTTCGCCGGCATCCTGCGCGGCGTGCAAACCGGGCGCCTGTACAACTATGCCTTCGCCATGCTGATCGGCCTGGCCGCCATGTTGTATTTTTTCGTGTTGAAACACTGAGCATCGGCATCAACGCGATAAACAAATTCAGAGAACAACCGCATGATTGATTGGCCCATACTGAGTGTCCTGATCTGGCTGCCCATCGCCGTCGGCGCGCTGCTGCTGGTGCTGGGCGACCGTGCCGCACCGGGACGCTGGGTGGCGTTGCTGGGTTCCGTGGCCACCTTCGTGCTGTCGCTGCCGCTATGGACCCACTTCGATACCACGACTGCCACCATGCAGTTCATGGAGCATCGTGAGTGGATCAAGTCCTTCAATGCCACCTATCACCTGGGCGTGGATGGTTTTGCCATGCCGCTGGTGATGCTCACCACGTTCATTACGCCGTTTGTGGTCCTGGCCGGCTGGACCGTTATCGAGAATAAACCCAATCAATATTTCGCCGCCTTCCTGATTCTCGAAGGCCTGATGGTAGGCGTGTTCGCGGCCCTGGATGCGCTGCTGTTCTACGTGTTCTGGGAAGCCATGCTGATTCCGATGTTCATCATCATCGGCATCTGGGGCGGGCCGCGCCGCGTCTACGCCACCATCAAGTTCTTCCTGTATACCTTCCTGGGGTCGGTGTTCATGCTGGTGGCCCTGATCTACATGCATCTGCAGTCGGGCAGCTTCGAGATCACCGCATTCCAGATGATGCCGCTGACGCTCAATGAGCAGTTGCTGATCTTCATCGCTTTCCTGCTGGCCTTTGCGGTCAAGGTGCCGATGTGGCCGGTGCATACCTGGTTGCCGGATGCGCACGTGGAAGCGCCCACCGGCGGCTCGGTGATTCTGGCGGCCATCATGTTGAAAATGGGTGGTTATGGCTTCCTGCGTTTTTCTCTGCCGATTGCTCCCGATGCCAGTCATGAACTGGACTGGTTGATGATTTCACTGTCGCTGATCGCGGTGGTGTACATCGGTTTCGTGGCGCTGGTGCAGCAGGACATGAAGAAGCTGATTGCCTATTCGTCCATTGCGCACATGGGCTTCGTGACACTGGGCTCCTTCCTGGCCTGGGACATTCTGCGCGCCACGGGCAGCACGCAAGGCGCCGCCATGGGCCTGGACGGCGCGATGGTGCAGATGATTTCCCATGGTCTGGTTTCCGGCGCCATGTTCCTGGGGGTGGGCGTGATGTACGACCGTGTGCACAGTCGCGAGATCAGCGCGTATGGCGGCGTGGTCAACAAGATGCCGATTTTTGCCGCGTTTTTTGTGCTGTTCGCCATGGCCAATTCGGGTTTGCCCGCAACCTCGGGTTTCGTCGGTGAGTTCCTGGTGATCCTGGCCGCGTTCCGGGCCGATTTCTGGTATGCCTTCCTGGCCGCGCTGACGCTGATTCTGGGTGCGGCTTATACCTTGTGGCTGGTGAAGCGCGTCATCTTCGGTTCGGTCACCAACGACCACGTCGCTCATGTCGAGGACGTGAATGGCCGTGAGTTCCTGATGATGGCGGTACTGGCGCTGGCGGTATTGGCCCTGGGGTTGTGGCCTGCGCCGTTGCTGGAAGTGATGAAGCCCAGTATCGAGCATCTGGTGCAACACATCATGACGTCCAAGTTGTAATGAATTGCAGGCTGGGTGCTTCACCCAGCCTGCGTAAGCAGAATGAAATTTGAGATGAAACACTCATGATGTCAGCGAACTTGAATTTCGTCGCCGCCTATCCAGAAATCTTCGTGCTGACGGCAGCCTGCGTCATCCTGCTGGCCGATCTGTTCATCAGCGACAAGAACCGCATCGTCACTTACCTGCTGTCCATGCTGTCGCTGGTTGGCGCGGCCTGGGTCACGTCGAGTTATGGCGTGACCGAACGCACCGTGACCTTCAACGGCAGCTATGTGGCGGACCCCATGGGGACGATGCTGAAACTGTTTGCCTATGGTGCAACTGCTCTGAGTTTTCTGTATTCACGCGAATATCTGCAGCGTCGCGGCCTGTTCAAAGGCGAGTATTTCGTACTGGCGTTGTTTGCCCTGCTCGGCGTGATGGTGATGATTTCGGCCGCCAGCCTGCTGACCGTGTACCTGGGCGTCGAACTGTTGTCACTGTCGCTGTATGGTCTGGTGGCATTCGATCGCGACAACGGCGTGGCCGCCGAATCCGCCATGAAGTACTTCGTGCTGGGCGCCATCGCCTCGGGCATGTTGCTGTACGGCATGTCGATGATCTATGGCGTTACCGGTTCACTGGAACTGAACACGATCGCCGGCAAGGTGACCAGCATCGGCGCCGGCAATGTCGGTCTGGCCTTTGGTCTGGCCTTCCTGGTGGTGGGCGTGGCCTTCAAGTTTGGCGCCGTGCCGTTCCATATGTGGGTGCCCGATGTGTATCACGGTGCGCCCACCGCAGTGACCTTGTTTGTGGGTTCCGCACCCAAGATCGCTTCCTTTGCCCTGGCCATGCGTCTGCTGGTGGATGGTCTGGGCGGCATGGTGGAGCAGTGGCGTCCCATGTTGATCGTGCTGGCGGTGTTGTCCATGGCCGTCGGCAATATCGTGGCGATTGCCCAGACCAATCTCAAACGCATGCTGGCGTATTCCACCATTTCGCATGTGGGTTTCATCCTGCTCGGCGTATTGGCCGGAACCATCCAGGGCTACCAGGCGGCGATGTTCTACACGCTGACTTACGTGCTGACTGCCGTAGGTTCCTTCGGCGTGATCCTATTGCTGTCGCGTCAAGGCTTCGAGTCCGATGAACTGGATGACTTCAAGGGGCTGAGCAAGAAGAGCCCGTGGTTTGCCGCCGTCATGGCCATGCTGATTTTCAGTACCGCCGGCGTACCGCCCTTTGTCGGTTTCACCGCCAAGCTGGCCGTGATTCAGGCCGTGATCAGCATTGGCGATACCTGGCTGGCCGGTGTGGCCGTATTCTTCTCCGTGATCGGCGCCTATTACTACATTCGCGTCGTCAAGCTGATGTACTTCGATGCGCCCGTTGATCATGGCGCCATTCAAGCCAGCGGCGCATTGCGCACCGTGCTCAGCGCCAACGGCCTGGCGGTGCTGGTGCTGGGCCTGCTGCCTGGCGTGCTGCTGGACATCTGCGCGCGCGTGATTCTTTAACGCCTTTCGGCGCCCCGGACAGCGGAGCCGCTTGCATAAAAGCAGGCGGGGATGAAACCCCGGCATCTTTTTCAAGCCGGCCTGATGGTGGCCGGTTTGTGGATGCACTTTCCGTTATGCTTCCCATTCATTGATTTAATCCACAACAGGTTGCATGCATGTCGGCACTGATCTGCGGTTCCATGGCGTACGACACCATCATGGTGTTCAAGGGGAAGTTCAAGGAACACATCCTGCCCGACAAGATCCACATGCTGAATGTGGCGTTTCTGGTGCCGGACATGCGCCGCAACTTTGGCGGCTGCGCGGGCAATATTGCCTACAACCTCAAGCTGCTGGGCGGGCAGGGTGCGCCCATGGCCACCGTGGGTCATGACTTTGAACCCTATCGCCAATGGCTCAAACAGCAGGGTGCGGACCTGACCTATCTCAAGACGGTGAGCAACGAGTTCACTGCACAGGCGTTCATCACCACCGATCTCGACGACAACCAGATCACGGCTTTTCATCCGGGCGCCATGACGCATGCGCATGTCCAGCCGATTCCCACCGATGCCGGCATCACGCTGGGATTGATCTCCCCCGATGGTCGCGACGGCATGATCCAGCATGCCGAGCAGTTTGCCGCCGCGAAAATTCCGTTCATCTTCGATCCCGGCCAGGGACTGCCCATGTTCAATGGTGAGGAACTGCTGCGGTTTGTCGATCAGGCTGCCTGGGTGACGGTGAACGAATACGAAGGTCAGTTGCTGGCCGACCGGACCGGCCTGAGTCACGAAGCGCTGGCGCAACGCGTGGAGGCATTGATCGTGACGCATGGCGCGCAAGGATCGGTGATTCATGCTCAAGGTCGTCAACTGAAGATTCCTGCCGCCGCACCGACAGCAGTGAGCGATCCCACCGGTTGCGGCGATGCCTACCGCGCCGGCCTGATCTATGGGTTGATGAACAAACTGGGTTGGGAAGTGACCGGCCGCATCGCCTCGCTGACCGGCGCCATCAAGATCGCCACGCATGGCCCGCAGAATCATCGCTTCACGCGCGACGAATTTGCGACACGTTACGCCCAGGCGTTTGGGCAGCCTCTGGTGTGGTAGCCATTTGTTTGTAGGTCGGGCTTCAGCCCGACCTACAGTAAGAACGGACAACAGGTGTACCCAATGCGCAGGCTGTGGCTTCTTACCTTCACTTATCTGCTGTGCGTCACCGTGCAGGCAGCCGATGTCGATGACAGCAGATGGGCCAGAACCCTGGAGCGCATTGCCAACGGCGTGGTCAGCATTCAGATCGACCAGACACGCGCCTTCGACACTGAATCGAATAGTTCCGGTCAGGCCACCGGATTCATCGTCGATGCCAGACGCGGTTTGATTCTCACCAATCGTCATGTAGTTACGTCCGGACCGGTGACCGCACAGGCCGTATTCCAGAATCGTGAAGAGGTCACGCTGTATCCGGTTTATCGCGATCCGGTGCATGACTTCGGCATCTATCGTTACGATCCTGCCAGGCTGCGCTTCATTCAGCCGGCGGAGCTGCCCCTGTATCCCCAGGGTGCCACTATCGGTCGCGAGATTCGCGTGGTGGGTAACGATGCGGGCGAGCAGTTGTCGATTCTGTCCGGCACGCTGGCGCGTCTGGACAGGCAGGCGCCGGAGTATGGCGCGTTCAAGTTCAACGACTTCAATACCTTCTACATCCAGGCGGCTTCCAGCACCTCGGGGGGATCATCCGGTTCGCCAGTGCTGGACATCGAAGGCCGTGTGGTGGGCCTGAATGCCGGTGGCAGCAATGCCGCTGCGTCGAGTTTTTATCTGCCGCTCAATCGCGTGGTGCGTGCGCTCAAGTTGATCCAGCAGGGCAAGCCGGTGACGCGCGGCACGCTGCAGACTGTCTTCAGTTATCTGCCTTACGATGAGCTGAACCGTCTCGGTTTGGACACCGATACCGAAGCCGAAGTACGACGCAAATTTCCCGATCAGACCGGCATGCTGGTGGTCAGCGAAGTGCAGCCCGGATCGGCAGCCGCACAGGTGCTGGAGCCGGGCGACATTCTGCTGCGCATCAATGGCGAGTTCATCACCACTTTCGAACCGCTGGAACAGATTCTCGACGATGCTGTCGGCCAGCGCATCCGGCTAGAGATTCGCCGTGGCGCGCAGACGCTGAGCGCTGAACTGAAGGTGCAGGATCTGTACGAGATCACTCCCGATCGCTATCTCAGTTTCAGTGACGGCGTAGTGCACAATCTCAGCTGGCAGATGGCGCGTCACTACAACAAACCGGTTACCGGCGTGTTCGTGGCCAGCAGTGGTTATGCACTGGGAGCGGCCGGCGTGCCGCGTGGCGCAGTGATCATCGCTGTCAATGAAATACCGATCAATAATCTCGATGACTTCAGCAAAGTCCTAAAGACATTGAAAGATGGCGAGCACGCTACATTGCGCTTCTTTACCATGGAAGAACCGCGCGCGTCGCGCATTGCCATCCTGCGCATGGATCGCCGCTGGTATGCGGCCACCGAATGTTATCGCGACGATATCCAGGGCATCTGGCCTTGCGATACCTGGCCACAGGATGGCGTGGCGTCCCCGCCAGCGCCAGCCAGCACGCAGTTTGCGCGGTCTTCCGATCCCATCATCAACCGGGTTGCGCCATCGCTGGTGCTGGTCAATTTCGACATGCCGTATTCCGTATCGGGCTACACCGATCGCAGCTTCTATGGCACCGGCGTGGTGCTCGATGCCGCGCGCGGTCTGGTGGCGGTGGATCGCAACACCATTCCCGTGCCGGTGGGCGATGTGCGGCTGACCTTTGCCGGCTCCATCGAAATTCCCGGCAAGGTCGAATACATCCATCCGCTGCACAATCTGGCCGTGGTTTCATATGACCCGAAACTGCTGGGCACGACGCCAGTGCGTGCGGCGAGATTCAGTACGCAGGCGCTGAAGCCCGGCGATGCAGTGTGGGCCGTAGGACTCGATGCCGATGCCAAGGCGAAGTCGCAAGCCGCCACCGTGGCGCAGATTGATCCTGCTGCCTTTCCGCTGTCGCGGACGTTGCGATTCCGCGAATCGAATGCGGAGTTGATCGACCTGATCAACGGCCCGGATCGCTTCGATGGCGTGCTGGTTAATAAGCATGGCGAAGTGCAGGCCACCTGGTCCAGCTTCATTGTCGAACAGGGTCGTGAAGCCCAACAGACCATGCGCGGCATCCCTGCCGATATTCTCGCTGAAACCCTGCAACTGGCGCGCAGTGGCGCCGCCGTGCGTTCACTGGAAGCGGAGCTGGCGCCCATTTCTCTGGCCGATGCCCGTCGTCTGGGATTGCCTGAATCCTGGGCGCAGGCGATCGTGGCGCACGATCCCGAACGTCGCCAGGCATTGGTGGTAGTGCGTCTGGTGGCCGGTTCACCGGCGGCAAAATTGTTGCGCACCGGCGATGTGATCCTGGCGATTGATGGCGTCACCGTATCGCGCTTCCGCGAAGTCGAGCGCGCCGTGCAGAAACCGCGTGTCAGCGTGACAGTGCTGCGCAACAAACAGGAGCAGCACATCGACCTCGACACGGCTGCCTTGAGCGGTCGCGATATTGACCGACTGGTGTTCTGGGCCGGCGCTACCTTGCAGACGCCGCATCGCGCGCTGGCCGCACAGCGCAATGTGCCGGCAGAAGGCGTGTTCGTTGCGCACTTCGCCTATGGTTCGCCGGCTTCACGCTACCAGCTGTGGGCCGGGCGGCGCATCGTCGAAGTGAATGGCCAGGCCACGCCCGATCTCGATGCCTTCACGCGCGCCATAGCCAATCGCCAGGATCACAGCTCGGTGCGTCTGCGCACCATCACGCTCAACGGCGCGACGGAAGTCATCACGCTCAAGCTGGATAATCGTTACTGGCCTGCGTATGAGCTGAAGTGGACCGAACAGGGCTGGCAACGTGCGGCGTTGAACTGATGGGATGCCGATCAGATCGTTTCGCGTCCTGAATAACAGATGATTGATACAACGAAACTGGAAGCAGCGCGCAAGCTGTTTGCCGATTACGGTGATGCCGCCTGGCTGTTGCTCGACCCGGTTCGATCTGCAAACCTGCATGCCGGACCCGTGATCTATCTGTGCGATGTGGAGAGTGGCCGCACACTCCTGCTGGAAACCGCTGCAGGCGCGTTGCAGACATTGTCAGACCAGGCTGATCTGGATGAGTCCGGCTATTTGAAGGTCCGTGCTGCGCTAGCCATGCTGATCGGCGATTTGTTGAACAGCAGTGACGGCATCCATCCCGATACCCGGCGCGGCGTGATTCTCGGGGTGGCATTCTGCATCAGCGAAACCCGTGGTTTTCATATCACCCGGCATCATGGCGCGAATGTGCAGTATCTGCTGCTGCGTTATCCGGATGCGGTGACCAAAGGACATATGTTGACGCCCATGCCGGTGTTCAAGACACATCCGATAGCTGCTGTTGATCTCAATTCGACCGCCACGCATGTGTTGCTCAGTGAACAACTCAACTTTCCAGAACGCTTTGCGCGTAGCCAACCACTGAGTTTCAAGGAAACGAAGCGTCATGTGTTGTCGGGAAAATTGTAGGGACGCAATTCATTGCGCCCGTTCTGTTTTCAGCTGTGCGGGCTCGATGAATCAGCCACTACGCACATGATTCAACGAATATTGCGAATCCTGAACGTCCTGCCCTTGATCTTGCCCGCGCGCAGACGTTGTACCGCCTTGCCATGCCAGTCGCGTGCGATGGCCACATAGCTGCGGGTCGGAAATACATCGATCTTGCCCACGGCATCGCCGGGCAAACCTGCATCGCCGGTCAATGCGCCGAGCAGATCGCCGGGACGCAGCTTGTCCTGCCGGCCTGCATCCACGGCCAGCGTGACAAACGGGGCGGTCAATGCGGGCGCAGCGTTGCTGGTGCGCGGCAGTTTGCTCCAATGCAGCGGCAGATTCTGTTGCTCGGCAATCGCACGAATGCGCATGGCATCGCGCGGTGCGCACAGGCTGAGCGCCATGCCACGACTGCCGGCGCGACCGGTACGACCGATGCGATGTAGATGCGTGCCGGCATCGCTGGCGATGTCGAAATTGATCACCATCGGCAGTTCCTTGATGTCCAGTCCGCGTGCCGCCACATCGGTGGCGATCAAGACATTGCAACTGCGATTGGCGAAACGCACCAGCATCTCTTCGCGCTCACGCTGCTCCAGCTCGCCATGCAGCGCCAGCGCCGAAAATCCCTGCGCCACCAGCACTTCATGTACCTCGCGCACGGCCTGACGGGTGTTGCAGAACACCACTGCCGAATCGGGTCGATGTTGTAATAACAGGCGCGCCAGCGCATCAATCTTGTCCTGTGGCTGCGCCTCGTAGAAGGTTTGCTCGATCATGACTTCATCGGTATCGCTCCTGACCGTGACATCCAGCGGAGCGCGCTGAAACTGCCGGCTGAACTGCCGTATCGGCGCCGGCATGGTGGCCGAGAACATCAAGGTCTGGCGCTCGGCGGGCGTGTGTTCAATGATCTCGCCAATCGCATCGGCAAAGCCCATGTCGAGCATGCGATCGGCTTCATCCAGCACCAGTACTTGCAACGTCTCCATCGGCAAGGCGTTCTTTTTAAGCAGATCGAGAATGCGGCCCGGCGTACCCACCACCAGATGCGGTTCATGCGTCAGTGAGTTGATATGCGTGCGGCGCGGTACACCGCCGCACAGCGTGGTGACCTTCACATTGGGGATGAACGCGGCCAGACGCCGGATTTCACGGCTGACCTGATCGGCCAGCTCGCGCGTCGGGCACAACACCAGGCCTTGCAGACGGGTTGCCGTTACATCCAGCGCCGACAACAACCCCAACGCAAACGCCGCCGTCTTGCCGCTGCCCGTTTTGGCCTGCGCCACCACATCGCGCTTCGCCAGAATCGCCGGCAGACTCGCCGCCTGCACCGGCGTCATCTCGGCGTATTCAAGCTCGGCCAGTGCCTTGAGCAGCGGCGGACTTAGGGAGAGTTCGGTAAATTGAGTCATTCGAGCATGATCGCATTCGCTGGCGATTGGCGTTCGATAATCACTAGAGCAGCTTCTAAGACTGACCTCCGAGCTGCCCACGACTGCGCATATTAGAATTGCAGAAAAGTCGTTTTTGCGTTTGACAATTGGTTATACGCTCATGTAGCGTGCGATCTGTAGATATAAAATGCAGAAACGAGGTTCCTGTTTTGTGATGAACTGCTTGCCCGACATTGCTGAAATTCGGATGGGGTACTCCTTTCGGGGGCGCCTAGAGTCCAATTTCGCGGGCGATGTGTCAGTGATCCAGATGAAGGACATCGACGAGGCCAACACCCTGCGGCCGGAATCGCTCACGCAGGTGTTCATGCCTGACTTGGCCGACCGGCATTGTGTGCAGAAAGGCGATTTGTTGTTCCGTTCCCGTGGTGGTTCATACGGCGCAGCACTGGTCGTGATTGAGCTGGTGCGCACGGTGCTGGCGGCACCGATGCTGCTAGTCCGTCCCGTTCATGCGCAAGTCAATCCAGCCTATCTGCAATGGGTGCTGAACCATCCCGACACGCTTGCCAAGCTGGTGGCGCTGGAAGCAGGAACGTCAGTGAAGATGATCAGCAAGGCGGCACTGGAGCAGCTTGAAATACCGCTGCCATCACTCCAAGAGCAAAGTCGCATTGTTGCAATCGCGCAATTGGCGGCACACGAAGCCACTCTACTTGAACAATTGCGGCTGCGGCGTAACGCGCTGGCGGCCGGAGTTTTGATGAGCTACGCGCTCAAAGGGTAAGACCATGACGGATAAAGTCACACAGCAAGAAGTCAACGCCACAGCATGGGCCGCCTGCGACACGTTTCGCGGCGCGGTCGATCCGGCGCAGTACAAGGATTACATCCTGGTGATGTTGTTCCTCAAGTACATCAGCGACTTGTGGAATGACCACTATCAAACTTACAAAAAACAATACGGTGATGACGATCAGCGCATCCGCCGCAAACTGGAGCGAGAGCGCTTCGTTTTGCCGCTGGTCGAAATCAAAGAAGCCAACGAGAAAATCAAGAAAGAAAAAATCATCGACAGTTTCCACGCTGATTTTTACGCGTTGTATGAGCGACGCAATGCCGCCAATATCGGTGAGCTGATCAACATCGCCCTGGACCATATCGAAGACACCAACAAGGCCAAGCTCGAAGGTGTATTCCGCAATATCGATTTCAACAGCGAAGCAAATCTTGGCAAGACCAAGGATCGCAATCGCCGTTTAAAGACCATGCTGGAAGACTTTGCCAAGCTCGATCTGAACCCCAGTCGGGTCTCCGACGATGTCATCGGTAATACCTATATCTATCTGATCGAACGTTTTGGCTCGGATGCCGGCAAAAAAGCCGGCGAGTTCTACACCCCCAAGATGGTCTCGCGCCTATTGGCGACGCTAGCTGCGCCTAAATCGGGTGATCGCATTTGTGATCCTTCCTGCGGTTCAGGCAGCTTGTTGATCGAAGCGGCGCAAGTGGTTGAAGCTCAGGGTGACCGCAACTATGCGCTGTTCGGCGAAGAGGTCAATGGCGCCACCTGGGCGCTGGCGCGCATGAACATGTTCATTCACAGCAAGGACGCTGCGCGCATCGAATGGTGCGACACGCTCAACAGCCCGACGCTGGTGGAAGCGGATCGCTTGATGAAATTCAATGTGGTGGTGGCCAACCCGCCTTTCAGCCTAGACAAGTGGGGCGCGGAACATGCTGACAACGACCGCTACAAGCGTTTCTGGCGCGGTGTGCCGCCCAAGTCCAAGGGCGACTGGGCGTTCATCACCAACATGATCGAACGCGCATTGCCGCAAGAGGGCCGTGTTGCGGTGGTCGTGCCGCATGGCGTGTTGTTTCGTGGTGGCGCGGAAGGCCGCATTCGTCAAAAACTCATCGAAGAAAATCTGCTTGATGCCGTCATCGGGCTGCCTGCCAATCTATTCCCCACCACCTCCATTCCGGTGGCCATTCTGGTGTTCGACCGTGCGCGCGAAAAAGGCGGGCCGCGCCAGAAGGTTCGCAGTGTGCTGTTCATCGACGCCAGCCGCGATTTCATCCCTGGCAAGAACCAGAACACGTTGTCCGATGAACACTTCAAACGCATCATTGCCAGCTTCAAAGCGCGCAAGCCCATCGAGAAGTATGCCTACCTGGCCAAGCCCGAAGAGTTGGCTGAGAACGACTTCAATCTGAACATTCCGCGTTACGTCGATACCTTTGAGGAAGAAGCCGAGATCGACGTCGCCGCCGTGCAGCGTGAGATCGATCAGCTGGAAGCGGAGCTGGTGGAAGTCAGGGCCAAGATGAAGGCTCACTTAAAGGAGCTAGGAATATGAGCAAGCACAATGTGGAACAGCAGGCAACGTTTGAAAGCGTTCGTCGGTTCGATGTCAAAGGCAACGAATATTGGAATGCACGCGATCTGCAGCCATTGCTTGAATATGCGGCCTGGGACAAATTCAAGCGGGTCATTGAAAAGGCGATGGAAGCCTGTCGCCAGTCCGGCCATGACATTGCCGACCATTTTTCCCAAATGGCGAAAATGGTCGATATCGGTTCAGGAGCCAGGCGCGAAATTGAAGACTATCAACTATCGCGCTACGCCTGTTACCTGATTGTCCAGAACGGCGACCCATCCAAACCCGTCATCGCCAATGGCCAGACTTACTTTGCCGTGCAAACTCGCCGTCAGGAGTTGCACGACAGCGAAGCCTTCGCGCGCCTGACGGAGGACGAAAAGCGACTGGCGATCCGCAATGAATTGGCAGAGCACAACAAGTATCTGGCGGCGGCTGCCAAAGAGTCCGGTGTGGAAACGCCGCTCGATTATGCAATTTTTCAGGATCACGGGTACAAGGGGCTGTATGGCGGCTTGGGCGCCAAGGACATACAAGCACGCAAAGGGCTGAAGAAAAGCCAGAAGATTCTCGACCACATGGGCAGCACCGAGCTGGCCGCCAATCTATTCCGCGCCACGCAAACCGAAGAAAAATTGCGTCGCGAACAAGTGCGCAACAAACAAAAAGCCAACAACACTCACTTCGAGGTAGGCAAGAAAGTCCGCCAGACCATTGCCGAACTGGGTGGCACCATGCCCGAGGTTTTACCGACGCCGGGTAAAAGTATTCAGCAGTTGGAAACTGCCAAGAAGAAGCGGGTGAAGTCGAAATGAACGCGGTACCCAGTCAATCATTGGGCCGCATTGCGGAGGTTCAGCAGGGCTATACATTTAAGCTGAAGTATCAGGGTCAAGCATCAGGCGTGTGGCCTTATGCAAAAGTTGCTGATCTAAGCGCACATGGCAACACGAAGTATCTCAGGCGCACATTTAATTACGTCAGCGACGATGTACTACAAGCAATCGGTGCAAAGTTATTTCCAGCCGGTAGCATTATCTTTCCCAGAGTTGGAGCGGCGTTAAGAAACAATAACAAGCGAGTTCTGGTGCAGGATAGCCTCACGGACGATAACGTGTTTGTTATCACGGTTCGTGACAAAAACGTATGTGTTCCGGAATATTTGTACTACTGGTTTGATTTTCGTGACTTGCAAGATTTTTGCAATAGTGGAACCGTGCCGGTTATTAATGGCTCGGCTCTAAAAAAACAGCCTGTTCCACTACCGCACATAGATGCCCAACGATTGATCGCTCATCTTTTGAGTGAATGGGATAGGGGAATCGAAAAGTATGATCTGTTGATCGAAGCGAAAGAGAGATACAAATTAGGATCTCTGGCATCTTTGCTTTCTGGACAATCTCGCTTTTCTCAATTCATAGCGCCACGAAAGAGATGGTATCTGGGTGAGTTGTTTCAGGAACGAGTTGAAATTGGCCGCCTTGACTTACCGTTGCTGTCGATCACACGTGAAGAAGGCATCATTCCGCGTGGCGACGTCGGTCGCAAAGACAGCTCCAGCGAAGACAAGTCAAAGTACTTGCGTATATGCCCGGGCGATATTGGTTACAACACCATGCGCATGTGGCAGGGTGTCTCCGCGCTGTCTCGTTATGAAGGACTGGTGAGTCCCGCGTACACCATCTGTACACCGGGACCTGATATTGACGGCAAGTTCGCCTCTTATCTTTTCAAGCTACCTGCTGTCGTCAATCTCTTCTATCGCTATTCACAAGGGTTGACTTCAGATACCTGGAACCTGAAGTTCCACCACTTTGCGGAAATAAAAGTAACCATTCCGCCAATTGACGAGCAGATGGCCATCGCGTCGTTTTTATCTGGTCTTGATGATGAATTGGCAGTTCTGAAGAAAACCAAGGAAGCACTGGTCAAACAGAAGCGCGGCCTGATGCAGAAGCTGCTGACTGGTGAATGGCGCGTGACGTCGTCCAACGAAGGGATTGCCACCGCATGAATCGCTGCGTGTACTTGTTCCTTGATGAAGGTGGCAACTTCGATTTCAGTCCAACTGGCACGCGCTACTTTGTGCTCACCAGCGTCGCGACGCGTCGGCCGTTTGCGCCGCACGGACCATTGGATGGCTTCAAGCATGACTGTTTGGAGTACGGGCTTGATGCCGAGTACTTCCATTGTGCGGATGACAATGCGCATGTGCGCCGCAGAGTCTTCGATTTGATTGCCAGCCATCTGGGCGAGTTGCGCATCGATAGCTTGATTGTAGAAAAGCCCAAGACGAGTCCAGCGTTACGTGATGATCGGACCTTTTATCCGAAAATGTTGGGTTATCTATTGCGCCATGTCATTCCGCGCGAGTTAGCCAGTGATGTTGATGAAGTCATCGTCATCACCGACACCGTTCCCATCCAGAAGAAGCGTCAGGCCATCGAAAAGGCCATCAAGAGCGTATTGGCGGAGATGTTGCCTGCAGGGATGCGCTATCGAGTGTTCCATCACTCCTCCCGATCTCACTATGGTCTGCAAGTGGCGGACTACTGCAACTGGGCGGTGTTCAGGAAGTGGCAGCGGGGAGATGCGGAGTTCTACGAAAAAATAAGGCCAGCGATGCAGAGCGAGTTCGATATTTTTCGGAATGGCACAAGGCTGTATTACTGATGAAAAGCTTGCCCCAGAAAAAGCGACCCCCCCGACTACTCCTTGCGGAGAGAGCCCCTTGGGCTCTTGTCATCGGAGGGGAACCTTTGAGCGGCAGTATAGGGTGCGACCATGACTGAGGCCAAGCAAAATTTGGGATCCGGGTTTCGCTTTGACGAAAAATATCTGTCGCAAATCCCGGCGCTACAATTGCTCATCAACCTGGGCTTCACCTATCTCACACCCGAAGAAACGCTTGCCTCTCGAGGCGGCAAGACCGGCTGGGTGCTGCTGGAAGATGTGCTGCGCGACTGGCTGAAGCAAAGCAATCGCATCCAGTATCGCGGCCAGTCGTATCGCTTTTCCGAAGAGAACATCCAGACCGCCATCCAGCGGTTGAAGAATGTCAAGTACGACGGCTTGCTGAAAACCAATGAAGCCATTCATGACTTGCTGACCTTGGGTGTGGCGCTGGAGCAGTCCGTCGAAGGCGATACGCGTAGCTTTACCCTCAATTACATCGACTGGCGACATCCCGAGAACAATGTGTTCCACCTCACGGCGGAATTTATGGTTGAGCGCTCGCGCAGTACGGAAAGCTGTCGTCCCGACATCGTGCTGTTTGTGAATGGCATTCCATTGGTGGTGATCGAATGTAAGTCGCCCAAGGTGGAAGTCGGGCAGGCCGTGTCGCAGATGATCCGCAACCAACGCGACGAATACATCCCCAAGTTGTTTACTTATGCGCAGTTGCTGATCGGCACCAACAAGAACGATGCGCGCTACGCGACCACAGGCACGGCGGCCAAGTTCTGGGCGATGTGGAAGGAAGAAGCTCGGTCCACCGAGTTGCGCGCTGCTTTGGATAAGCCATTGTCCACCGCCGCTAAAGCCGCTTTATATGAATTGATGTCCAAAGGCTTCGGTGTCCGAGAGGATGCCGCCGACTACCTGATTGAGCGGGCGGTGACGGTGCAGGACCGCACGCTGTATAGCCTGTGTCGCCCCGAACGTTTATTGGAATTGATCTGGCAATTCACCCTGTTCGACGGCGGCATAAAAAAGATTGCGCGTTACCAGCAGTACTTTGCCGTGAAGCGGGTGCTGGATCGTGTCAAGCAGCGCGACGAGCAGGGTCGTCGGCAGGGCGGCATCATCTGGCACACCCAGGGTTCGGGTAAATCGTTGACCATGGTGATGCTCGCCCGAGCCCTCGCACTTGACCCGGCTATCTCCAATCCCCGGGTGATTCTGGTGACTGACCGGGTGGATCTGGATACGCAGCTCGGCAATACCTTTGCTGCTTGCGGTTTGTCGCCCGAGCGCGCCGATAGTGGCCGCCACCTGCTTGAGCTAGTTTCGGAAGACAAAGCGCACATCGTCACTACGTTGATTCACAAGTTCGATAAGGCGCTGGCAATCAAGAAGTACGTGGAGGACTCGGCGGACATCTTTGTGCTGGTGGACGAAAGCCACCGCACCAACTTTGGTGGCTTTGCCGCGCGCATGCGCCAGATGTTCCCCAAGGCTTGTTACCTGGGCTTTACCGGCACGCCGTTGATGAAGCAGGAGAAGAATAACTTCGCCAAGTTTGGTGGGTTGATCGATTCGTATGCCATCAATCAGGCGGTGCGCGATGGCGCGGTAGTACCGTTGCTGTATGAAGCCCGCCACGTCGATATGGATCAGAACAAGGTAGCGATTGATACCTGGTTTGAACGCTACACCGAAGGATTGAACGCCGCGCAGAAGGCCGACCTGAAGAAAAAATATGCGCGCGCCGAGATGCTCAACAAGGCCGAGCAGGTGATCTACATGCGCGCTTTCGACATCAGCGAACATTATCGGCAGAACTGGCAGGGGACGGGCTTCAAAGCGCAATTGGTCGCGCCCAGCAAGGCAGTAGCGTTACGGTATAAGAGCTTCCTGGACGAAATCGGCCATGTGGCCTCTGAGGTAATCATCTCGCCGCCCGACATGCGGGAGGGCAACGAGGAAACCGACGCCGCACCAGTTGATAAGGTGGTGGAATATTGGGAAAAGATGATCAAACGCTACGGTTCCGAAGAGGAGTACAACAAGCAGATCGTCAACCAGTTCAAGTACGCCGATGAGCCGGAAATCCTGATTGTGGTGGATAAACTGCTGACCGGCTTCGATGCGCCCCGGAATACGGTGTTGTATCTGACCCGCAAGATGAAGGAGCACACACTGCTACAAGCCATCGCGCGCGTGAATCGCCTGTATGATGATGACGAGGGACGGCATCCCAAGGAATTTGGCTTCATTGTGGACTACGCCGGCATTCTCGGTGAGCTGGATCAGGCGCTGACTACTTACAGCGCGCTGGACGGTTATGACGAAGACGACCTGGCCGGTTCGTTGATGAATATCCAACAGGAAGTATCCAAGTTGCCACAGCGGCATGCCGACCTGTGGGACGTGTTCAAGGAGGTCAAGAACCGGAAGGATGAAGAGGCCTATGAGCAGGTGCTGGCCAATGAAAAACTGCGCGATCAGTTTTATGAACGACTGGCGTCCTATGCCAAGACGTTGGCTATTGCCTTGTCATCGGAACAGTTCATCGCCACGACGACAGATCAGAAACTGACGAGGTACAAAGCAGACCTGAAGCGGTTCGCCAATCTGCGCGCGTCGGTAAAGCTGCGCTATGCCGATGCCATTGATTACCGCGACTACGAGCCCAAGATCAGGAAACTGTTGGACACACACATCACGGCCAATGAGGTGGTACGCCTGAATGAGCCGGTAAACATCTTCGATGAGCAGGCATTCAAAGCCGTGGTGGAGGAGCAGCATGCCTCCAAATCGTTGGCCGCCAAGGCGGACATGATCGCTCATGCCACCAAGAAAGCTATTTCCGAACGGCTGGAACAGGACCCGGCGTTCTACGAGAAGTTTTCCAAACTGATCCAGCAGGCCATTGACGATTTTCACGCGCAACGCCTTTCCGAGCTGGACTATCTGAAGAAAGTATCTGCAATCCGCGATGGTGTTGTAAATCGCCGCATGGATGATGCTCCCGCGCAGCTTGAGGGTAACGATCATGCCTTGGCGCTGTACGGTGTGCTTAAGCCCTACGTAGCCGCCCACGTTGCAGAAGATGAGCGGGCGAAAAACCTTGCGGCCGATTGCGCAATCGATATCTGGTCGTTGATTCAACGCAACAGGAAGGTAGGCTTTTGGGACGACGTGGATGCGCAACGTCGCACGATGAATGAAATTGACGATTACCTGTACGACGGCGTGAAAGGTGGCAAGAGTGTGCCACTGACCACTGAAGAGATGGACCAAATCATCGAAAAGACCATGCAACTGGCAAGATCGAGATTGGGAAATTAAACATGCTGCTTCGAGAAATTAGTTACGGCGATGACAGCATTGCATTCGAAGTGATTCCACGCCCGAGACGCCGCACCCTGGGTATCGAGGTGCATCCAAATGGTAGTGTGAAGGTGCTGAGCCCTGCCGGATGTGCAGAGTCATTGATTCAGCAGAAAGTGCGCCAGCGTGCCCCCTGGATCAGTCGGCAACTCGCCGCGTTCGCTCGCTATGAGCAAAATCATGCACCCCGGCATTATTTGAGTGGTGAAACGCATCGATACCTGGGGCGGCTGTATCGGTTGCGCACTGTCGTTGCTGAAAACAGCACTTCTGGAAAGGGCGTTAAACTGACTCGTGGCGAAATGCTGGTAGCTAGCCCGGGTCGGTCGTCACACATCAAAACCAAAGCTCTACTCAAGAGTTGGTACACGCAGCGCGCGCGCGAAGTATTTGAAGAAGTATTGAGTGATGTATTTGGTGCATTTGAGCGGCGCGGTTATGCCAGGCCAAAAATTACCGTGCGGGAAATGCAGAGCCGTTGGGGGAGCCTGTCGCCAAGCCAACGCATGACTCTGAACGCAAAGCTGATTGAAGTTCCAAAGCCCTGTATCGAGTACGTCATTGTTCACGAGCTATGCCACTTGGTACACCGCAACCACACGCCGGAGTTCTTCAAACTGCTAAGTCGCTCGATGCCGGATTGGCAGGTGCGCAAGCACAGGTTGGAGAGCGCATTGCAGTAATTCCTTGGTGGTGTTTCGCTGGGATGATTGTTCACGCGTCCCTTGCTCAAAGGGCTGTGGCTATCCCCCTCTGCATCTTCATCAGTGTCGGAATGTCCATCGTTTCTTCATAGCGCTTGAGGCCGGTGGTCCTGCTCAGCGCGCCATACATGGCCATGCGGTCGGCGAGTTCATTGCCTTCGGTGCCGACGTGGGCGGCGACGTGAGTGAGGGTGAGATCGTCGTCCTTGATGCGCTGGTAGATGGCGTAGCTGTCCTGGATGATGTCCAGATTCTTGATCTCGCCATCTTTCTTCTGCCAGCCTTTCTTTTCCCAGCCGGGCGCCCAGACGCTGATGCAGTTGATGGCGTACTGCGAGTCGCTGCAGATCTCGACGCTGTGGCCCGCATTCAGTTCGGCTTCGGCCATGCGCAATGCTTCGTGCAATGCATTGAGTTCGGCGGTGTTGTTGGTGCCCTGCGGGTTGTACAGGCCGTACCACAGTTCTGCGAGTTTGCCTTCGCGATACACCACGATGCCGGAGCCGGCATTGCCGGGGTTGGGTTCGCAGGCGCCATCGCAATAGATGCTGACTTCGGCCTGATGTGCGATATGTGCGGCGCTGCGTTCGCTTTTGCCTGGGCTGGGCCTGCTGCCGGTACGGCGTGCGATGTGCGCGCTGCTGCCTTCATGAAAGGCTTGCTCTGCTTCCGCTCGGGAAGGAAACGCTTTGTATCTTGCTCCGGCGAATTTATCCACCGCCGCAAGCGCACTGGGCCAGTTGTCGAACACGCCGGTTCTGCGACCGGCCCAGACCACATAAAACTTTTGCGCCATGTTGTTTAAGACCAATGACTCTTCAGGTCGAAGGAAAGTTGTCGATGATGCCGTATGGAAAGCAGGTACACCTTGGTCTGCCGGATTGCATACAAGACCAGATAGTCGTCCGCGATGTATTCGCGAATCTCGGTGTTCTTGCCCATGGAGGCTTTGAGCCGACGCAATTTGGTCTTGACGGCCAGTGAGCGTACCGGCTGCTGCATGAAATCGCGTCCCATGTGCGGGAAAGCCTGCAGGTTCGGGATCAGTTCGTCAAACAAATGTTCCAGCAGGCGCGCAAACGACTGTGGCTCCGCCTGCTCGTCAAGAAATGTCTTGATCGAATCAAGTGTCGATTCGAAGTGGGCAGTCAGCTCGACGGTAACGCGCATGTTATGGCTTGGATTTTTTCTTGTGCGCGGTGCGGTATCTGGCGCGCGCTTCCTTGACGCTCAGCGTTCGGCCCAGGTTCAGATCGGCCATGCCGCTCAGTGCATCATCGATCAGAGTCAAGTGAATGCGCTCACGTTCCAGTCGGTGGTAATGGTCCAATCGACGCGCATCAATCAAGGCTACGTAACTTTCGCCGTTGCGGGTGATGATCTTTTCCTTGCCGCCGCGCACTTGTTCGGCCAGATCGGACAGCCGTGCGCGTACCTGGTTGAGCGGAACGATATCGTCGGTGCCGAAACCCATGGTAAATACCTTAATGAATACGTTAAATGTTTATACGGGTGCTGTTTGCGTCAGTCAAGTTCATCGGCATGGAAAAATCCAACCGGAATTCTCCGGTAACCGTGCGAGAATCCGCACCGGCTTTACCAGTGGATGATGTAAATGGGATATGAGCTTGAACCGCGCAGCGGCAATTCTCCGCGCCGGGTGTTGTTTGCCAGTTTGATTGGCACCACCATCGAGTTTTTCGATTTCTACATCTATGCCACGGCGGCCGTGCTGGTGTTTCCCAAGCTGTTTTTCCCGCCGGGCAATGCCACTACGGCGACGCTGCAATCGCTGGCGACTTTTGCCCTGGCGTTTTTCGCGCGACCGGTAGGATCAGCAGTGTTCGGGCACTTTGGCGATCGCGTCGGGCGCAAGGCAACGCTGGTGGCGGCGTTGCTGACCATGGGGTTATCGACGGTGGCGATTGGCTTGCTGCCCACGTATGTAAGCATCGGTGTGTTCGCGCCCTTGCTGCTGGCGCTATGCCGTCTGGGTCAGGGGTTGGGGCTGGGCGGCGAATGGGGCGGGGCGGTGCTGCTGGCCACGGAGAATGCGCCACCCGGCAAGCGCGCCTGGTATGGCATGTTTCCGCAACTGGGCGCGCCGCTGGGTTTTATCTGCTCAACGGGCATTTTTCTGCTGTTGAGCGAATGGATCAGCGATGCGCAGTTCTTTGCCTGGGGGTGGCGCGTGCCGTTTCTGGCCAGTTCGCTGCTGGTGTTTGTGGGCTTGTATGTGCGCCTGCGTCTGGAAGAAACCCCGGCGTTCAAACAAGCGATCGAGAATGACGAGCGCGTGCGTCTGCCCATGCTGACGGTGATGAAGGATCATCCTGGCATCCTGCTGCTGGGTACGCTGTCGGCTGTGGCGACTTTTGTGGTGTTTTATCTGATGACGGTGTTTGCGTTGAGTTGGGGAACCTCGGCATTGGGCTTTGCGCGGCAGGATTTTCTGGTGCTGCAACTGATCGGCGTATTGTTTTTTGCAGTGACCATTCCGCTGTCCGCCCTGGCTGCGGATAAATATGGCCAGCGTCGGATGTTGATGCTGGCTGCGTTACTGGTGGTGGCATTCGGTCTGGCATTCGCGCCCCTGTTTGGGTCCGGCAGCAAATTCAATGTGCTGCTGTTCCTGTGTCTGGGGCTGGGTCTGATGGGACTGACCTATGGGCCCATTGGCGCGTCGCTGGCCGAACTGTTTCCCACTGCCGTGCGCTACACCGGCGCGTCATTGACCTTCAATCTCGCCGGCATCATCGGCGCTTCATTGGCGCCCTATATAGCCACCTATCTGGCCAGCCATTACGGTTTGCAGTATGTGGGTTACTACCTGTCGGCGGCAGGGTTGCTGACGTGGGTGGCGTTATGGTTGATCGGCAGACAGGCAACATTTGCCGCAAGTACGGCCAACCGAGCGAAAACAGTCATATCGGGGTAGAATGCGCGTTGCCGGCTTGACCCCGGCTCCCATATCGACTCTCCGTGAATCTCCGCGCGGCCTCCAGGCCGCGCTTGCGTTTGGTAATTGGAATAATGCTCTCTACCGCCAATATCACCATGCAGTTCGGCGCCAAGCCGCTGTTTGAAAATGTCTCCGTCAAGTTTGTTGACGGTAACCGCTATGGCCTGATCGGCGCCAATGGCTGCGGCAAGTCCACCTTCATGAAAATTCTCGGCGGCGATCTGGAGCAAAGCGCAGGCGAAGTGATGCTGCAGCCGGGTCTGCGTCTGGGCAAGCTGAAACAGGATCAGTTTGCCTACGAAGACATCCGTGTGCTGGATGTGGTGATGATGGGCCATGTGGAAATGTGGCAGGCCATGACTGAACGTGATGCCATCTATGCCAATGCCGATGCAACCGACGATGACTACATGCGCGCCGCCGATCTTGAGGCCAGGTTTGCCGAATACGGGGGTTATGATGCCGAGTCGCGCGCCGCGAGCCTGTTGACCGAAGCAGGCATTGACCCGTCATTGCACAATGGCCCGATGCGCGAAGTGGCGCCGGGCTGGAAGCTGCGTGTGCTGCTGGCGCAGGCGTTGTTCTCCACGCCCGATGTACTGTTGCTGGATGAACCCACCAACAATCTCGACATCAACACCATCCGCTGGCTGGAAGACACGCTCAATGGCTACAACGCCACCATGGTGATCATCAGCCATGATCGCCACTTCCTGAAGTCGGTATGCACGCACATGGCCGATCTCGATTACGGTCAGATCAGGATATATCCCGGCAACTACGACGACTTCATGCTGGCCTCGACACAGGCGCGTGAATTGCTGTCGGCGCAGAACGCCAAGGCCAAGGAGCGGGTGGCGGAGTTGCAGGAATTCGTGCGGCGCTTTTCGGCCAACAAGTCCAAGGCCAGACAAGCCACTTCGCGTCTGAAGCAGATCGACAAGATCAAGATCGAGGACATGAAGCCCTCGTCACGTCAGAACCCGTTCATCCGCTTCGAGCAGGACAAGAAGCTGCATCGCGTACCGTTCGAAATTGAAGGACTGAGCTTCACCTATCCCGACTCGCAGACCGAAGTGCTGAAGAACATCAGCTTCAATGTCGAAGTGGGTGAACGTGTGGCCGTGATCGGCGCCAATGGTGTGGGCAAGACCACGCTGATGCGCTGCCTGATTGGGGAGCTCAAACCTGCCCAGGGCAAGGTAACCTGGGCCGAAAATGCCAAGCCCGGTTACATGCCGCAGGATCCCACCACCGATTTTGCGGAAGACATCGACCTGGTGAGCTGGCTGGGTCAGTGGAAAGGCGCCACCGATGACGAGCAGATTGTGCGCGCCACGCTCGGCCGCTTGTTGTTCACCGGCGATGACGGCAGGAAATCGGTGAAGGTGCTGTCCGGCGGTGAAAAGGGCCGCATGATCTACGGCAAACTGATCATGACCAAACCCAACGTGCTGGTGATGGACGAGCCCACCAATCACATGGACATGGAAACCATCGAGTCGCTGCAGATAGGTCTGGAAAAATATCCCGGCACCCTGATCTTCGTCTCGCACGACCGTGAATTCGTCGGCGGCATCGCCAATCGCATCATCGAACTCAAACCCGGCGGCAGGATCGTGGACTTCAAGGGTACTTACGATGAGTACCTGAAGTCGCAGGGAATTGAGGTGTGATTTTGTAGGTCGGGGCGGCACCCGACCTACGGCTACATCGTGATCAATCTTTAGGGTGTCAATTTATTGAACCCGTTCTGGTTGTGGCAGCATGCCTGGCAAGGTAAGCCACTGCTTCCTCCTTGCCCATATACCGCTGCAAGGTTTTTAAATCCGTGTGCAGCAGATCGACCATGATCAGGCCATCAATGGCATCGCCGAACTGTGTGTCGAGGTTGAAGCCCAGCAGCTTGCCGCCCAGTTTCAGGTATTGACGCAACAGTACCGGGACGCCTTTCTGATCGGGTTCCAGTTGCGACAGCAGCGCGGACACCATGTCGAGATCGGATAGCTGTGCGAAATCCTTGCCCAGACTGGTGAGGGGATGACGGCGGCGCACAGGCGTACGCGGCTTGATCAGGCGCGACAGCTCGGCATCGAAACAGTGCCGTTTGAGAAATTCCACCAGCATCAGGCGTGAGGCGGGCAGATAGTCGTTGCTGATGCTGACCGGACCGAACAGCACGCGATATTGCGGATGCCGCACCACATAGGCAGAGATGCCGCGCCACAGAGCCAGTAACGGCGTAAAGCTGCGCTGGTATTCGGGGCGTACGAACGAGCGTCCCAGTTCCAGCGCCATGCCTTGCGCCATGTCGGGATGATTGGTCAGCTCGCGTCCGAACTTGAACAGGGTATGCGTATACAGGCCGCGCAGGCCGTAGTGTTTGAGAATCTGATCGACCATGCCGATGCGATAGCCGCCAACGATTTCCTTGGTGGCGGGATTCCAGCAGATCAGATGCGTGTAGTAGTTATCGAACAGATCAATGTCCAGCGCATGACCGGTACCTTCGCCGACAGCGCGGAAGGTCAACTCACGCAGGCGGCCAAGTTCCTGCAATGACCAGGGCAACTGCGCGGCTTGTGCGTACACGACACGCAGACCGCCGGCGTCCAGCAGATGTTGTTCCTGCGGCAGGGCCGCCAGTTCGGCTGCTACCAGGGTTGGAGAAATGGCATCAGCCACCGCATTGAGCGGTTTGATACCTGCTGTTTGACGTTTGCGGTGTGTGCCGGAATGTTTTGTGGCGGGTCTGGCGAGTGCATAAGTGTGCAGCCGCAACAGACTGGCCAGCGCGGTATCGTCGGTGACGGTTTGAATCTGGCTGGCGGGCAGGGCATTGCCGACACTGACCTGAATTCGATGATTGCGTTTGTTGACCAGTTCGCGCGGCAGCATCGCCGTGCGCAGCAACGGGTGAATCATGCCGGCCAACTGAAAGCCTGTGCTGTTGTGGCCGGCGAAATGAATGGGCGTGACCGGCGCATTGCATTTGCGGATCAGGCGCGCGGCGGTCGGATTCCACGCTGGATCGACAATCTGCGTGCCGTGCAGGTGAGAGACAGCGCCTGCCGGGAACATCGCGAGCAGCCCACCTGTCTTGACGTGCGCGATGGCCGCACGCAGACCGGCGAGATTGGCAATCTTGCGACTGGCATCGAGTACATCGACCGGGATCAATACCGGACGCAGCTCGGGGATGCGCCACAGCAAGTGATTGGCCAGCACGCGCACATCGGCACGGCGTTGCAGCAGCAGCTCGATCAACAACAGACCTTCCAGGCCGCCATAAGGATGATTGGCGACCACGATGGCGGCGCCCTGCGTGGGAATGCGCAACAGGTCGGTGGCTTCGATCTGCTTGCCCACACCCATTATCTGCAAGGCGTTGCCGGCAAATTCCGCAGTGCTACGGCAGTGTTCCAGCGCTTGATAGACGCGCGTCAGTGGCGTCAGGGCGAGGGCGTGCGTTGCGGCTGCATTGAGCAGTCGGCCCACACCTGGCAGTTGTTGCCAGGGGGTGTGTAACTGGAACGGGTTGGATGGCTGGGCTTGAAGCTGAAAGTCCGAGGATTCCGCCGGCATGGATGCTCACCGTTGGCTGATGAGGCTTCACGCTAGAGCGCTTATGTTGCGGTTAGATGGCCGGGCTGTTGCAGGCCGGTGACAGTCCGGCGTCATGGGACGCCGGTCAATACAGCAGGCCGTGTATCATTGCGTCATGGCAATCACCCGTATTTCCCAAGAAGAGCTTCAAGAAGCTGTCGAAGCCCTGCGCGCCGGCGAACTGGTCGCATTTCCCACCGAGACAGTGTATGGCCTGGGCGCCAACGCCAACCATCCCGAAGCTGTGCGCAAGATTTTCAAGCTCAAGGGACGGCCCAGTTCGCACCCGGTGATCGTGCATCTGGACGATCCGAAATATTTGCCGCGCTGGGCGCGCGATCTGTCGCCAGCTGCGCAGAAACTGGCGGCTGCGTTCTGGCCCGGTCCATTGACGCTGGTGTTGAAGCGCGCGCCGGCAGTGGCCGATGTAGTGACCGGTGGTCAGGACACTGTGGCGATTCGTGTACCGAGTCATCCGGTGGCGCAGCAGTTGCTGACCGCTTTCGGTGGCGGCATTGCCGCACCTTCGGCGAATCGTTTCGGGCATGTCAGTCCGACCCGCGCTGAACATGTGCGCGAAGAATTCGGCGATGAAGTGAAGATCGTGCTCGACGGCGAGGACTGCAAGATTGGCCTGGAATCCACCATCGTCAGTTGCGTTGGCGAAGTGCCGCATTTGTTGCGACCGGGTTCAATCACCCTGTCGCAGTTGCAGGCGGTGGTGCCGGAAGTAACGGCGGCTCCCGATCCCGATGCGCCGCGTGCGCCGGGCATGCTGGCGCGGCATTACTCGCCGGGCACGCCGTTGAACATCGTGCCCAGCAGGAATCTGGAGCAGGTGATGAAGGAATTCACCGAAGACCGGGAAAAAGTGGCGGTACTGGCCATGCGTCCGCCGGGCAAGGCCAGCGAACACATGACCTGGATCAATGCTGGCATGCGGCCGGACATCTACGCGCGCAACCTGTACGCCAACCTGCGCACGCTGGACAAGGCAGGTGCGCGCATCATCCTCGTCGAAGAAGTGCCGGATGGGGAGAAATGGGATGCCGTGCGCGATCGCCTGCGGCGGGCCGCCGTAGCGGAAAATGTGGTGACCTACGATCCGGACATCGCGGCATTGAAAGCCGATCTGGGCGACGATGCCGAGCTGCCTTGAGCCAGATCTTGCGCACAAATTTCCAACCGTATCGCCTCGTCAAACAATCTTTATCAAAAAACCGTGATTGAGTTCTTGCATCGCGGACTGTTTTTGCTACATTGCGCGCGCCGGCGATGCTCAGTCGCCGCGCCTGTGTAAGAGAGCACCCATAGCCTGTTTGAAATGACAGGGGCCTAATCAAGCTGCAGGTGCCGCTCGACCAGACTCTTGAGTGGGTTGGTTAAGTGTGTTTTGCAGCTTTTTATGTGAGGTTCCACAGGTGTTACCCCGTGCGGCCGTGCAGGCCTTATCGCATTTTTCATCTTCTTCCGATCACGACGCCACCACGCTGAACGAAGCGGCCATCCGCTCGCTGGCGGCGCGTTTCGGTTCGCCCTTGCTGATCCTCGACTGCGAACAGGTGCGTCGTCAGTATCGTGCGCTCAAGGCGGCATTGCCGGGCGTCGATCTGCATTACGCGCTGAAGCCGCTGCCGCATGCCGCTGTGGTGTCCTGTCTGCGCGACGAAGGCGCGTTCTTCGATCTGGCCACCACTGGCGAAGTGGAGCTGGTCAAGACCGCCGGCATTGCGCCGGAACGCTGCATCCACACCCACCCGATCAAACGCGACAGCGACATTCGCGATGCGCTGCGCTTCGGCGTGAACACCTTTGTGGCCGACAATCCCGATGAAGTGCGCAAGTTTGCCCGCTATCGCAAGCGCGCCGAGCTGTTGATCCGCGTGTCGTTCCGCAGTCCCAACGCAGTGGTGGACCTGTCGCGCAAGTTCGGTTGCGAACCGGGCGCCGTGCTGGGTCTGCTGGAACTGGCGCGGTCGCTGGGCGTGCGCGTCAAGGGCTTGAGTTTTCATGTGGGTTCGCAGGCGGGCGAATCCTCCAAATATGTCGAGGCCATCGAAGCCTGCAACAATCTGATTGCAGAAGCCCTGCTCGCGGGTCTGCCAGCGCTGGATGTGCTGGACATCGGCGGTGGCTTTCCGGTGTCCTATAACGAAGTCGTGCCGCCGATCGACGAGTTCTGTGCGCCGATCCGCGCCGCCTTGGCCAAGCTGCCCAGGCACGTGCGTCTGATTGCCGAACCGGGTCGCTTTCTGTCGGCGCCTGCTGGTATTGCCGTGTCCACGGTCATGGGCAAGGCTAGGCGCGATGGTCGCTGGTGGTATTACCTGGACGATGGTGTGTATGGCTCTTACAGCGGCCAGATGTACGACCACGCCAAGTATCCGGTGTCAGCGCTCAAGCAAGGCAATACCCAGTTTCCCAGCGTGCTGGCCGGTCCCACCTGCGATTCCATCGATGTCATCGACGACCACATCGAATTGCCTGAACTGGACATCGGCGACCTGGTCGTTGGCCGCATGATGGGCGCCTATACCTGGGCCAGCGCCACGGATTTCAATTTCTTCCGCCGCGCCAAGGTGGTGGTGGTGAATGAACGTCCGGCGGCCGAAGGCCGTGTGGTTAAACTGCAGCGTCGCCGTTAATGCCGGGCTCGCTGCGCGTTGCGAAGCGAGCCCTGCTTACCTGTTATCACACAGGTAAAGTGACGCAATGATGCCGTCTTGAAGAACGGCTTATCGGCGTTTCGGTGTATGCGCACTTGCCAACACCCCGGCAGATGGGTTTAGCTTGCACCTTACTTGTCGCCCGGTGCCCGCATGACCCGAGCCATCCAGCCCGATCGTTTCCTTTGTTCCCCGCGCGTTTCGCGCCGCAGCGTGTTGCGCGCAGCGGCGGGCGCGGCCTTGTCGCTGGGGCTGCTGAGTGGGCTGCGGGCGCAATCGCTGGCAACGCGTTCCCTGTCGTTCGTGCATACCCATACCGGCGAAAAACTGTCGGTGAACTACTGGTGCAGCGGCGCCTACCAGTCCGGCTGTCTGACGCAGGTCAATCATTTCCTGCGCGATTTCCGCACCGGCGAGGTTTGCGACATGGATGCGCAACTGCTCGACATTCTGTATGACCTGCAGGTCATGGCGGACCGCGATGCGGTATATGAAGTGATTTCCGGTTATCGTTCGCCGCAAACCAATGCCGCGCTGCATGAACGCTCATCCGGCGTGGCGACGAAGAGTCTGCACATGCAAGGCCGCGCCATCGACGTGCGCATCAGCGGCTTCTCGACGAAAAAACTGCAACAGCTTGCCCTGTCGGCGCAGCGTGGCGGCGTGGGCTTCTACGCCAAGTCGGATTTCGTGCATCTCGATACCGGACGCGTGCGCACCTGGCTGGGCTGAAGTCGCTGGCTCCGTCCGCTGCTGCTTACCGTGAACTGAGCGGCAATCCCAGCAGTTGCGCCAGCTTCTGGTCGTAACCATAGATGTCATCGAAAAACTGTACCTGGCCGGATTCGCTGGCCATGGCCGTGCCGTATACAATCAACACCGGGATGGGCTTGTCCAGATACACGCGCTGATTGGGTTCGCCCTGCATCGCCATCTGGATTTTTCCCCGATCCCATTCTTCGGCAGCATTGCGCAACACGTATTCTGCCAATGCAACCGGATCGCTGACCCGAATGCAGCCGTGGCTGAAAGCGCGTCTTGAGGCGGCAAACAGATGTTGCGCCGGTGTCGAGTGCAGATAGACGTTGTGGTTGTTGGGCAGCATGAATTTCACATTGCCCAGTGCATTCTTGACGCCGGGCCGCTGCCGCACGCGAATGGCGCCGGTGGCGAGTTGTGCAATGTTCTCGGCGGTGGCGGGCACGACAGGCGAGTTGTCGCCCTGACCACGCACCAGTTCGAATTCATTGCGCCGCAGATAATCCGGGTTGCGACGGATGTCCGGCAGCAATTCACGGCGCGTGATGTTGTAAGGCACATCCCAGTAAGGACGAAACACCACGTATTTCATGTCGGCGAGAAATACCGGTGTTTGCGTATGCGGATAGCTCTGGCCGACGATCACATCCATGCGCAGCAGGCTGGCTTCACGGTCGTTCGCGGACTTGAACGCGAACAGACGGAATTGCGGAATGTTCACCACGATCATGGGTGATTGCAGGGGCGGCAGCCAGCGCCAGCGCTCCAGCGTCAATTCAATCTGGCGCACCCGTGCTGCAAAGGGTGTAGTGAGTGCTGTGAAGGTCTGCTTGCCCAGTGCGCCATCCGCTTGCAGGCCGTGACGCTGCTGATAATTTTGCAGCGCCTTGACCAGCGCCGGGTCCAGTGAGGTATTGCTATCGGCGGCGATTTCATGCGCGGCAAGATCCTGTTCGGCCGCCAGCAGACGGCGTAATGCCGGCGCACCCGCATACTGATTGCCGGGTTTGATCGAGCGTTCCTTGAAACCGGGAAGCTGTGTCAACGACTCGTCCATGGCCAGTTGACGGTAACGGGTCAGCGCGGCTTTCAGCAGTTGGTAGTGCTGATATTGCGGTTCCACCTGGGTGATTTCCCCAGCAAGGTCATGGGTGCCGGCCAGCGTCGCCAGGCGGGCTGCCGGATCGAATTCATGACTGCGTATGCTCTTGAGCTCGAAGCCGGCAACGTGTGGATCAATGCGCCCGTAATGCAGATGCTTGATGAAGCGCAACACGACCGTGCTGAGCGCCACATCGAACTGCGCGCGCTGCTGCTCTTCTTGTAGCGACGATGTGGTTGTGGCTTGTTCGGTCAGACGATAGGTCAGCGAAGTGCCTTCATAGTCGGTGGCTCGTAAACCATAGGCGGCTGCATCGCGCAGAATGTGGAGTATCTCGAGAGCCTGTGCCGTCGGCTGATTTTGTCGATACCAGAGCGGAGCGAAGCTGCGTTGCTGGTAAAGCTGCTGCAGATCGGCGAGCTCCGGTTTCAGGTCGCCCTGTTGCAAGTAGGGGTGTCTGGCGCTGCGCAGCAGTTCGTTCACGGTAACGGCGAACGGGGTATCGGGCTGTTGTGCACTGGCGGGCGAGACGGTGCCCGTCACGAGCACGATACTGAACAGCAGATTGAGGCAGAATGAACGGATCAGGCAACGCATCAGCGCATTCTAACGAGCATGAAGATCGTCATCAGTGATTTTGTTGCAGGCGCACGCGCCGCGCGTGGCATCGCCGTCATCATCGACGTGTTTCGCGCATTTTCGTTTGCCGCCCATGCCTTTGAGGCGGGCGCCGGCGCAGTCATGCCGGTGGCTGACATCGAACAGGCGCGCGCGCTGAAACGTGCGCGACCCGAGCGTCTGCTGTTCGGTGAACGACATGCGCAGCCGCCGCCGGATTTCGATGGCGGCAATTCCCCGGCGCAATTGGCCGGATGGAACCTGCAGGGCAGGGAATTGATTCATACCACGCATGCGGGTACGCAGGGTCTGATGAATGCACTGCATGCCGACCAGGTCATTACTGGCGCATTGGTCAATGCCGCTGCAATCGTGCGCTATTTGCAGCAACAGGAGCCACGACAGGTCACGCTGGTGCGCATGGGGTACGAAGCCAGGGAGCGCTGCATGGAAGACGACCTGTGCGCCGATTTGCTGGCTGCGCGCCTGCGTGGTGAAGCCGACCCGGTCACGGATGTGCGTGAATATCTGCGGCAATCGGCGGCGGCAAAGAAATTTTTCGATCCTGCCTGCCAGCACTATGCGCCGCAGGCGGATTTTGCAATGTGCACGGTCGTGGACCGTTTCGACTTTGTGCTCAGGCTGGATGCAGTGAAATCTCCACCGCGCTTGCAGCGATTGATGATTTGAATGGCGCGCTGGATTGACGGCAAACACCAAGACTGCGAACGTGGCGGCTATCACTGGCCGCTGCTGTGTTGATTTCATGATGCTGCCCTGGGGGATCCCCGCTGAATTCTTGCTGTTTGTGCTGACCTTGCTGGGAATCGCCGTGCTGCATCGACATGCCTTGCAGGTGGCGTTGGCGGGTCTGTTGTGTGTGGTGTGCTACAAGCTGGGTTATGCAGGATTTTCCCAAGCGCCGGGTCTGCAAGGCTTATGGCGGCACCTGCAGCACGAATGGGTCATGCTCGCCAATCTGTTTGCATTGTTGACCGGCTTCGCCATCCTGGCGAGGCACTTCGAATCCAGCCATCTGCCGCAACTGCTACCCGCGTGGCTGCCCGACGACTGGACTGGCGCGTTGCTGCTATTGGTGTTGGTGTTCATGCTGTCCGCGTTCCTCGACAACATTGCAGCGGCCATCATTGGCGGCAGTGTGGCGCGCGTGGTCTTCCGTAATCGTGTGCATATGGGTTATCTGGCGGCACTGGTGGCAGCGGCCAATGGCGGCGGCGCTGGCAGCATCGTGGGCGACACCACCACCACCATGATGTGGCTGAGCGGTATCAGTCCCTTGCAGGTCATGCAGGCTTATCTGCCGGCCGGTATCGCATTGCTGGTATTCGGCCTGATTGCTGCGCACCAACAACAGCGGTTTGCGCCGATCGAGAAAGACGCACCGCCGGATGTGCGGCTTGACCAGCCCCGACTGCTGGTGGTGTTGGCGATTCTGCTGGCCGCGATTGCGGCTAATGTGACTGTGAATGTATTTGCACCGGATATGGCGCAGCGCTGGCCGTGTATTGGCCTGGCGGTCTGGGGCACGATCCTGCTGACGGCGTGGATACGCAAGCCTGACTGGTCGGTGCTGCCGGGCAGCGTTTCAGGCGCTGTGTTCCTGCTGTCGCTGGTGCTGATGGCCTCCATGATGCCGGTGACAAGCCTGCCGGCACCGTCGCTGGCCAGCAGTTTTCTGCTGGGTTGGGTATCGGCCGTATTTGACAACATCCCGCTGACCAGACTGGCGCTGGAACAGGGTGGTTATGATTGGGGATTGCTGGCCTATGCGGTCGGCTTTGGCGGGTCGATGATGTGGTTCGGCTCGTCGGCCGGCGTGGCGTTGTGTAATCAATTCCCCCAGGGGCGCGATGTCGCGGCCTGGTTAATTCATGGCTGGCCGGTATTGTTGGCCTATGTGACCGGCTTTGCGGTGCATGTTTTATTTCCATAGCAATTCAAGTTGATGAATACACCAATCGATACGGTCATTTTCGATGTGGGCTGGGTGCTGGTGCGGCTGAATTTCCAGCCATTGCTGAACTGTCTGGCGCATGGCGGTCAGCAGTTCAGCATCAAGGAAGCCATTGCCGCCATTGATCTTGAAGCTCATGAACGCGGCGAGATCGACGGCGCCATCCTGATTGATCGTCTGCATGGTCTGACGGCCGGGCTGGATCGCATGCAGGTCAAGCGCAGCTGGCTGGACATGTTCGAGCCGGTGCAGCCAATGTTCGATCTGGCGCGTCAGTTGAGTAATCGTTATCGGGTGCATTTGCTCAGCAATGTCGGCGATCTGCACTGGGCGCACCTGAATGCGCAATATGATCTGCGTGCATTGGCTCACGATGTGCTGCCTTCATTCCAGGCAGGCGTGATGAAGCCCGATGCGGAGATTTACAGATTGGCCGAAGAACGTTTTGAGCTGGCACCTGCCCGCACCGTTTTCATTGACGACCTCGAACCCAATGTCATGGCTGCACGGCAACGCGGCTGGCACGCGATTCAGCACGTGTCACCACAGCAGACCATGCAGGGACTGCGTGACCTGAACGTGGAGTGCTGAACATGCCGGTCATTGCGCGCACGATTATTTTGCTGGCCCTGTCCAATGTGTTCATGACCTTTGCCTGGTATGCGCATCTGAAGCATCTCGCCGCCAAACCCTGGTACATCGCCGCGCTCGCCAGTTGGGGAATCGCCCTGTTCGAATATCTGTTGCAGGTGCCGGCCAATCGCATCGGCTACGATGCCATGAGTTTGCCGCAACTGAAGATTCTGCAGGAGGTCATCACGCTGACGGTGTTCGTGCCGTTTGTGCTGCTGTACATGAAGCAGCCGCTCAAGCTCGATTATCTATGGGCCGCGCTGTGCATGATGGGGGCGGTGTATTTCATTTTCCGTAAATAGGATGGCTGGGTGGGCGTGTCAGATTTTGGCGGACTATCACGGCAGTCGTTTCGGCGTATGATCTTCCGCCTGCTGCGGCTGCCGCAGTTGCAGTACAAACTGTTCACAACGGAGATTCATATGAAGACTTTACTGTTGGTTGTGTCTCTGATGGCTGTGAGCTGCGGGCTTGCCCAGGCGCAAACGCCTGCGCCCACGCCTGCACCGGCAGGCGCCGAGGTATACATCATTGCCCCGGCCGATGGCGCCAAAGTGAAAAATCCGGTGGTGGTGCGTTTTGGACTGAAGGGCATGGGCGTCGCGCCTGCCGGCATCCAGATGGAAAACACCGGTCATCATCATCTGTTCGTGGATACCGATTTGCCTGCCGACATGAGCAAGCAGATTCCGGCAGTCGAAAACAAGGTCATCCACTTCGGCAAGGGACAGACCGAAACCACGCTGACACTGCCGCCCGGTACGCATACGCTGCAACTGTTGTTGGGTGATTACCTGCACGTCCCCAACGCCACGCCGGTGGCCTCCAGGAAGATCACCATTACCGTGACGGAATAACGAGGGATGCATCAGGAGCGCAGCCTGCGCTCCTGATGCGGGTCAGGCTCGCAAGTACGGGAAGGCCAGCACTTCATCGATGTGCCGGGCGCCGACGGCACACATCACTACCCGATCGAAACCCACGGCAACGCCAGCACAATCGGGCAGGCCGTGAGCCAGGGCGGCCAGGAAATGTTCGTCTATCGGCGCCACTGGCATGCCGCGCTGAGTGCGTTGTTGCAGGTCGTGCATGAATCGCGCGCGCTGTTCTTCGGCAACGCCCAGTTCATGAAATCCATTGGCCAGTTCCAGGCCATCCAGATACAGCTCGAAGCGTGACGCCACCGGACCGCGTATCCGGGCCAGCGCAGCCTGCGAAGCGGGATAGTCATGGATGAAGGTCAGGCGTCGCTGTCCCAGTTGCGGACCGACGATGACGGCCATGATCAGGTCCAGCAAGGCATCGCGGTCCTGGTGCATATCGACAGGCACATCAATGTTGGCCTGTTGCAGGCTGGCCAGCAGCATCGAGGTCGGATCGTTGAGGGCATCGACCTGTGCATGCAGTTGTACTGCTTCCTGATAAGTCAAGCGCTCACTGCGATCGACGCAGCGCGCCGGAATCAGACAACCGAGTAACTGTTCCACATCATCCATCAGTTGATGGTGATCACGGCCGAGACGATACCACTCGATCAGGGTAAATTCGGGGTTGTGGTAACGGCCGCTTTCGCCATCGCGATACACGCGCGCGATCTGATAGAGGTCACCGCTGCCTGACGCCAGCAGGCGTTTCATGGCGTATTCGGGCGAGGTATGCAGCCAGGCGGGCTTGCCGCAGACCTGTGCCTGCACGCTGGCCAGATGTACATCGCTGACGGCGGCGGCTGACAGGCTGGGCGTTTCCACCTCCAGCGTGCGGGTGGCGGCGAAGTAATCGCGCGCCGAGCGCAGCATGCGGGCGCGCTGTTGCAGCGTGGCAAGGCGTGCAGTCGGACGCCAGTCATCGGACATGATCAAACCTGCACGTCGATGGCAGGATGCGTTGCCGGATTGTGCAACGTACCGATGCGCTGACCCATGCGGAGCGTTGCGCCGGGTTGCATCGCTGCATCCCAATGCATTTTGCCGGGTTCGAATACCAGCACGACTGTTGAGCCCATGTTGAAGCGGCCCGCCTCGGCGCCCTTGGCCAGTTGCATGCCGCGTCCGCGTTCAATATGAATCGCTGCGCTGCGGCGTCTGGGGAGCGGGTTGATTTCGCCGGCCCAGACGGTTTCGATGCTGCCGACGAACAGCGCGCCCACGAAGACCATGGCGAACTTGCCGGCAGCGCTGGTGAAATCGCACACCACGCGTTCATTGCGGGCAAACAGGCCGGGCACCGTGCGCGCCGTGGCGGCGTTGACGCTGAACAGTTCGCCCGGCACGTAAACGGTGTCCTGTAACTGTGCCGCCAGCGGCATATGCATGCGGTGATAGTTGTAGGGGGCCAGATAAATGCAGGCGAAGCTGCCGCCTTGATAACGCTGTGCCAGTTGCGCATCGCCACCCAGTAACGCCAGCAATGAATACTGATGTCCCTTGGCCTGAATCAACAGGTCGCCGCCAATCGGTCCGCATTGACTCACTGTGCCATCCACTGGGCTGACAATGGCATGCTCATCGGCATCAATGAGACGCGCCTGAGGTTTGAGTGCCCGCGTAAAGAAGGCATTGAAGCTTTCGTAAGCGAATGGGTCGCCTTGCACGGCTTCACTCATCTCCACGCGATAGTTGCGCAGAAAGAAGCGCAGCAGTTGTGTGCGCAACCAGGGAGTGCGCTGGCGCATCAGCGCATAGACCCAGCTCGACAGCAGATGCTTGGGCAGCAGGCTTTGCAGGGTGGCGAACAACTGGTCATTGATGCTGGGCGCTGGGGGGCTGGAGTCTGGCGGGTTCATCTGATTCGCCTTGAGTCACTGCGAAGCGTGAGTGATGACGGTACGCAGGTCCTTGGCCAGCGTCTCGACTTGATGCGGCGGCGAGAATACGGCAGTCATGCGTGCCTGTGGATCGAGCAGGAACAAGGTGGCGGCATGATCGACAGTATAGGTGCCATTGCCCTGATCGTGAATTTCGACGGGCACGCCCATCGCTTGAGTGAGTTGATCGATCTGCATTTGTTCGCCGGTCAGGCCGATAAATGCCGGGCTGAAGAATTTGATGTAGTTGCCTACCTGGGCAGGCGTGTCGCGTTTGGGATCGACCGAGATGAACACGACTTGCGGATGCTTTGCTGCGGGCAGGTCGGCCAGTTGCTTATCGACCTGGGCCAGCATGCTGAGCGTGGTCGGACAGATGTCCGGGCAACTGGTATAGCCGAAGAACAGCAGGCTCCAACGGCCATTTAACTGCGCACGGGTGTAAGCCTGACCCCTGTTGTCCAGCAACTGGAAATCGGGGAGTGCGCGTGCCTTCGGCAGTACCGTGCCATTGCTCAGATTGAATGCAGGTGGTTGTGGCGTGCGCATGAATTGCGCGGACATGGCGCCAGCCAGGATCGCTACAATGGCGATGCCCGCGAACAGCGGCGCGCGTGATTTCGGCATGACTGGAACCTGCGACCTGAATGGGCGCGGATTATGGCATGAGCACGCGCTGCCGGGCGGCAGGTAATGACAGTGGCGCAGAGAGGGTGACCGCGAAAGATGGCAATGAGCGTTGAACAATTGATTGCTGAATTGGCGGCGGCGCTGGAGTCGGCCGGCCTCGCCTTTGGTCACGGCAACGATAACCCGGTGGATGAAGCGGCGGAGCTGGTGTTCTTTGCGGCCGGGTTACGTCATGAACAAGCGCCAGCCTGCTATGCGCAGCCATTGAATGAACAGGCCATGGCGGCTGCACGACAACTGGTGGCGCGCCGCATCACCGAGCGCGTGCCTGCCGCCTATCTCACGCAGCGCATGTGGTTTGCAGGCCATGAGTTCCATGTGGATGAGCGCGTGCTGGTGCCGCGTTCGCCGATCGCCGAGTTGATTCATGCCCGCTTCCAGCCGTGGATCGAGCCGCAGCGTGTCAAACGGGTACTGGATATCGGCACGGGTTCCGGCTGCATCGCCATTGCCTGTGCGCTGGCGTTTTCCGACGCACGCGTGGATGCGGCCGATATTTCAGCCGATGCGCTGGCCGTGACCCGCATCAATATCGAACGTCATCAATTGCAGGACCGGGTACGGGCCGTGCAGTCCGATGTGTTCGGTGCGCTGGCAGGCGAATGCTATGACCTGATCGTATCGAACCCGCCTTACGTCAGTCATGCCGAGATGGATGAACTGCCGACGGAATATCTGCGCGAGCCGGAGCTCGGCTTGCGCGCGGGTGCGGATGGTCTGGACATCGTGCGTCGCATACTTGCCGAGGCCGAAACCCACCTGGCGCCGCATGGCGTGCTGGTGGTGGAAGTCGGTGATGCCGAATTCGCACTGGCCGATGCCTATCCCACCGTGCCGTTCATCTGGCTGGAATTCGAATTTGGCGGCGGCGGCGTGTTGGTGCTGACGGCGCAGCAGTTGAAAGAGCATCGCGCTGCGCTGTCCCCTTCATTGCCATCGAGCTGTTGAAAGTGAGCTATGCAACAACCTGCTAAACTACTGCCAGCTTTCAATCATCCAGTGTCAATTATCAATTGATGGGTGCCCATGTCCGGCAATACCTTCGGCAAACTGTTTACGGTGACTTCCTTCGGCGAAAGCCATGGTCCGGGTCTGGGCTGCATCATTGATGGCTGCCCGCCGGGACTGGAGATTTGCGAGGAAGACATCCAGGCCGATGTGGAACGTCGTCGTACGGGTACTTCGCGCTTCACCAGCCAGCGCAAGGAACCGGATACCGTCCGCATCATGTCCGGCGTGTTTGAAGGCAAGACGACCGGCACGCCGATCGGCCTGATTGTCGAAAACACGGATCAGCGTTCGCGCGATTACGACAAGATCAAGGACCGCTTTCGCCCCGGTCACGCCGATTACACCTATCAGCAGAAGTATGGCTTTCGCGACTATCGCGGCGGCGGCCGCTCGTCCGCACGCGAGACGGTCATGCGCGTGGCCGCAGGCGCCATTGCGCGCAAGTATCTGCGGCAGCGTTATGGAGTGGAGATTCGCGGCTATCTGGCGCAGCTCGGCCCCATCAAGCTGGCTGCGCCGCACATTGATTTCGCTTACGACAACCCGTTCTTTTGTGCCGATCCAGCCCGCATCCCCGAACTGGAACAGTACATGATCGACCTGCGTCGCGAAGAAGACTCCATCGGTGCGCGCGTGAATGTGATCGCCACTGGCGTGCCGCCCGGCTGGGGCGAGCCAATCTTCGATCGCCTCGACGCCGACATTGCCTACGCCATGATGGGCATCAATGCCGTGAAAGGGGTGGAAATCGGTGCGGGTTTTGCCAGCATCGAACAGAAGGGCAGCCAGCATCGCGATGAACTCACGCCGACGGGTTTCAAATCGAATAACGCCGGCGGCACGCTCGGTGGTATCTCGTCCGGGCAGGACATTCTGGTGAGCATGGCGTTGAAACCCACCTCCAGCATCAGCCTGCCGGGCATGACCATTGATGTTGATGGCAATCCCATCGAAGTGGTGACTACCGGCCGTCACGATCCCTGCGTCGGTCTGCGTGCCACGCCGATTGCAGAGGCCATGCTGGCGCTGGTGCTCATGGATCATGCCCTGCGTCATCGCGCCCAGAATGCGGATGTGGTGTTAAGAACGCCGGTGATTACGCGGCGTTAGAGTTCTGTCACCCAGACTCCCACATGCAGACTCGCGCCGGGCGGGCCGAAGAATGAACCGGTCACCGGTGACACTGACTCCGGCAATCTGGCCACTGCCACTGCAATGTGTTTGCTGCCGGCTACTTCGCCGATGGTCGGATCGAAACCTTTCCAGCCGGCGCCGGGTAGATATACCTCGGCCCAGGCGTGAGTGGCGCCGAAATTCCATCCGGAAGAGGGCGCATGCAGATAGCCGCTGACAAAACGCGCCGCCAAGCCCAGCGAGCGCGCGGCTTCCATGAACAGGTTGGCAAAGTCGCGGCAGGAACCGGTGCCGCGCAACAGTGTTTCGGCGGCGGTCTGTACGCCCGGTTCTTCGCGCATCTGATACGACAGCGTTTGATTGATGCCAAGACACAGACGTTGCAACAGTGTGTAGGTCTGTACAGGTTCGCCAGGTCGCCAGAATCGTTCCACCCAGGCGCGCAGCGCACCGCTGTCGCCGGAGGTCTGGCGCAGCAGGTAGGGCTGCAAGACAGCGCTGGCATCGGGCTCATAAACGAAGGGATAGTTCACTGCATGGTCCGACACCATGAAATCCAGTGGCGTTTCGTCGTAGTGCTGTACGATGACTTCGCTCAGGATCGCCAATTGCGTGGCCATCGTATCGAAGCTGGCAATGGCGACCGAATTGTCGTAAGCGTCGCGCAGCCAGCGCAGGGTGGCTATCGGCGTGGTTTCCAATGTGGAGGATTCGATGTGCAGTTCATGGCCTTCGCGCGGGCGCAGCAGCAGGCGGTGCGGCGCCAGTTGCACTGAACCGGCAAAGTTGTAATACGTCCGATGAACAATCTTTAAGCGTCGCATGAATCCGCGAAATTCTCTTTTCGGTAAACCGTAAATGAAAAAGAACCGTCAGGGATGCTGGATGAAAGCTCGCTCGGTTTTTTTCGCTTTCTTGGCGGCGCGCTTTTCTTCAAGCGTTTTGACGGGTTTTTTCTTCTCTTGTTTTTTCTGGTTCATTCCCTTGCTCATGTGACGTGCTCCTGTGTGAGGTGGCGAGACGGCATGGCCGATGCCGCTGGTTCTGTTGGCTGCTTAATGGCGCAGTGCCCGCAGGCGTCCGCGAAGCTTCATGACCTCGGCATGCAACTGCTCATTGCGATGCTGCGCCCGTGACAGTTGCCACCACAGCAGGCCACTGGAGCAGACGAAAAGCAGCGTGAGCATCACAAATAACACGGAGTACCTTTGGCGGGGGGAAGCGCCCGGGGGATGGCGGCAGGCAGGATGTGATACCGCCACCATACTCCTTGGCGTGTTTTTTTATCGGACAATCGTTACCTGGCGCCGGTAAGCGCTGCAATGCGGGCCCTTGCGACAACGGGTGAGCGTTGTTGTGCAGGCGGCAAACGATGCGGAATATGGCTCTGATTTTCGCAAGCAGGTTATTTATACTTCCGGCCCTGTTGGTTCTGGCAAGGTATATCGCAAATGTCATTGGTAGGGTTGGTTGGCTGGCGCGGCATGGTGGGTTCCGTATTGATGGAGCGCATGCAGGCCGAGGGCGATTTCGCGCTCATCGAGCCGCTGTTCTTTTCCACGTCGAATGCGGGCGGCAAGGCGCCTGCCATGGCCAAGAATGAAACCGCCTTGCAGGATGCCTACAACATCGATGCCTTGAAGCGCTGTGACATCGTTGTCACCGCTCAGGGTGGCGATTACACAACCGAGATTTTCCCCAGGCTGCGCGCCGCCGGCTGGCGGGGGCACTGGATCGATGCGGCCTCCACGCTGCGCATGAAGGATGATGCCGTCATCATTCTCGATCCGGTGAACATGCCGGTGATCAGGGATGCGCTGTCCAAGGGCGGCAAGAACTGGATCGGCGGCAACTGCACCGTGAGCTGCATGCTCATGGGCGTGGGCGCGTTGTACAAGGCCGGTCTGGTCGAGTGGATGAGCACCCAGACCTATCAGGCCGCCTCAGGCGGCGGGGCGCAGCACATGCGTGAATTGCTGACGCAGTACGGCACGCTGAATGCCGAAGTGAAGGCGCTGCTCAATGATCCAAAGAGCGCGATTCTCGAAATCGACCGCAAGGTGATCGCCAGACAACGCAGTCTGACCGCCGATGAAACTGCCAATTTTGGCGTGCCGTTGGGCGGTTCGCTGATTCCCTGGATCGACAAGGATCTGGGCAATGGCGTGTCGCGTGAAGAATGGAAGGGTATGGCTGAGACCAACAAGATACTGGGTCAGGGCGAGGGTTTTGGCAGCGCAGCGATACCGGTGGATGGTTTTTGCGTGCGCATCGGCGCCATGCGCTGCCACAGCCAGGCATTGACCTTCAAATTGAAGCAGGATGTGCCGTTGGCCGATGTGCAGGCCATGATCGCTGCCGATAATCAATGGGTGAAAGTGGTGCCGAACAACCGCGAGGAGACCATGCGCGAGCTGACTCCGGTGGCCGTGACAGGCACGTTGACCATCCCGGTGGGCCGGATCCGCAAACTGGCGATGGGACCGGAATACCTGGGAGCATTTACCGTCGGCGACCAATTGCTGTGGGGCGCGGCCGAACCCTTGCGGCGCATGCTGCGTATTCTGCTGGAGGCATGAGTTCCCGCGTTTCTGTCCGCGGGATAATGTGTTTGTGCACGTGGCAGTCATCCAGGTAGAGGGATGACGGGCTGCGGGTGCTCACTGCATATCGAAACACGTCGCAAAATCGGCGTTGGAGGCGTGCGGAAATTATTGTCACATGCCATAAGTGTGGTACTTATGGTCAGGCCTGACTCTCGGTGGTGGCGACTTTATGGCGGCGGTTTCAATGCCGGGGCACTGCAAGGATTCAGGCCATGTTCGGGTGGGGTATTCGAGGAAGACTTGCATGGCGCCATCTTGAATAGCGCCCAGTTTGCTGAAATCTTGGTGAAAAATTACTTGTAGGCTATAGTCGCGTGCGTTAAGTCAAGTCGCGTGATAGAAGCGACTCACGGTGGCCGGGGTCATGCGGGATGGCGCCGACAGCCGGCTGGCCTAGCAAATATTGCGGCTATCGTTCTAGGAGAGCTGATGAATAAGAATGCCTTGCGCTTACTCGTTGCGAGCGCACTGCTGTCTCCTGCCACTCTGTACGCGTTGGGTCTGGGCGAAATCCGTCTGAACTCCGCGCTCAATCAGCCGTTCGATGCGGAAATCGAGGTGGTGAGCGCCAGTACCGATGAGTTGGACAGTCTGAAAGTGACGCTCGCCAGTGAGGACATGTTCCGTCGTTACGGCTTGGATCGTCCCAGTTTCCTGACTAATTTTTCTGTACGGGTAGAATCGGCCAATGCCGGTCGCCCGGTGATCAAACTACGTTCGCCGAATGCGGTGACTGAGCCGTTTCTGAACCTGTTGGTGGAAGTCAGTTGGACAGGTGGTCGCGTATTGCGCGAATACACCGTGCTGCTGGACCCGCCGGTGTTTGCGCCGGCTGCCGATCAGCAGCAGATTCTGGCGCCACGCGGACGTACTGAAACACCTGCGACCGCGGCCGGCGCCATCGAACGCGCCGAGCCTGCAGGAACGGTTGCGGCGCCAGCAACACCAGCCAGTAAGACTACCGCTGTCATGAGTCGTGCTGCTGTTGCATCGGGTGATAGCTATACCGTCAAGCCGGCTGACACGCTTTCCAGAATTGCCCGCGAAATCAATGCCGATACTCAAACTACCGCGCAGCAGACCATGGTTGCGTTATATCGCGCCAACCCGCAGGCCTTTGCCGGCAATATGAACGTGCTGCGCGCCGGCAGCGTGTTGCGGATTCCGGTCACTGCAGACATTCAAGCCCTTTCGAATTCCGAAGCTTCGGCGGAGATAGCGCGTCAGTATGGCGCATGGCGCAACTCGGGTCCGGTGAACGCCTCTGGAGCAACCACTGAACGCCTGCGTCTGGTGCCTGCCGAACAGGGCGGGGCGGCAGTCAAGGCGGCGGGTCAGTCTGGCAACGACGCGGCCGGCGCGCGGGTACAGGAATTGGAGGCCCAGTTGGCTGAAGCGCGGCGGTTACTCGACCTGCGCAATGCCGAATTGGCACAGATGCAGAAGCGTCTGGCAGCCGCTGCACCGGGCACTACCGCCTCGTCTCCTGCTCAAGCATCTGACGATGCTGCAACTGTCAGTTCCGAAGCTGCGTCTGCTGCCGACCAAGTGGTGGAGGAGCCCCCTGCCGGTCAGGAAGCGACGCCTCCTGCACCGGCTGCGACCAAGCCATCGGTCGAAACGCCTGCCCAGCCCGGTCCCGGTCTGTTTGAGCGTTTGTCTCAGTATGGGTTGTGGCTGATTCTTGCGGGTCTGGCCCTGATTGCCGGATTGATTGCCTATTTCCGTCGTCGCCAGCAACTGGCTGAAGAGGACGATTCAGGCGCCACGTGGACAGCCAGCGATTTTGAGTCGCATCTGTCGCGCAGCCCGGTTCGTGCCCGTCCAGCCGAAGATCCCGAAGCGCATGTTGATACCGACGAACACGAGGCGCTGAACCCAGGCGTTGCGCGTGCACCAGCCTTCACGCCCGCAGCGCCGATACCGCAGCTTTCGGAAGACACACTGAGCAGCGAAACTGCAATTCATGTCGATCAGCAGGATGCCCTGGCCGAGGCCGACTTCCATATGGCTTACGGGCTGTATGACCAGGCGGCCGATATCGTCAAGCTGGCCATTGAACGTCAGCCGGATCGTCGCGATCTGAAGCTCAAGCTCGCCGAAATTTTCTTTGTTTGGGGCAACAAGGATTCGTTCCTGGAGATTGCCCAACAGTTGCACGATGCCCGGGAACAGGCTGCCGCCGGCGAATGGGACAAGGTGCTGATCATGGGCAAGCAGATTTGCCCGGATGATCCCTTGTTTGCCGGCGATATCGCCGGTTCGCGTTCTGCTGACAGCGTCGATGTGAATCTCGAGGGCGGCGAACATCACGTCGATATCGATCTTTACGATGCGCCCGAGGGTGATCAGCCGAAGTCTGACGTCGATTTTGAATTGGCCGCCACCGGTTCGCATGTCAGCGCTGACGATACCGGGCTGGATTTCCTGCTGGACGAACCGCAGCGCGGCGTCGATGAAGAACCGACGCGGGAAATGGATGCCAGTAATGCCCGAACCCAGGAGACTCCGACCATTGAGTCGCCCTTCGTACATGATTCGGGCTCGGCCACCATTCGCGAAAAGCTCGATCAGCATTTGTTCGATGCGGATGAAATGAATGTCGAGCGCACAGCCGAGCTGTCGCTGGATGAGATCGGTCTTGATGTTTCTGCGCTGGAAAATACCGGTACGGTCGATGACGAAACCCAGATCGCCGATGACGAAATGACGCGTATGGCGTCCCTGGATCGCAGTTTTGCCGAAAACAGCGAAACCAAAACCATGCTGGCGCCGCACATGGATGAGCTGGAGTTGCCGCAGGAAGAATCGACGGGCAATACCATCACCATCGAGCAGATTGATCTGGATAGTGGCAATACTGCTGAACAATTGCGTCCATCGGTGGACGGCACCGGCATGTTCAAAGCCACCCAGAAGATAGATGTGGATATGGATCGTTTCGAGCTGAATCCAGGCGATACCGTGGAGCAGCCACGTCCCGAGACCAGCGAAACCGGCATTTTCCGCGCCACCCAGAAAATCGACATGGATCTGGATTATCTGGCAGACGCAGCAGTAAGCAGCGACGCCGATACGCTCAAGAGTCAGGGACGTGTGCAGACCGAAACGGATATCTTTTCTGACGAGGTCTTTGGCGGCGCCGATGACGGACAGCAGACAGTGGTGGACCACAAGCTGGATGGATTGCACGACACCAACATCACGGAGCTGAATGCCACTGAACTGATGAGCGGCGAGTTCCAGTTGCCGGAAATGGAGCCGGTGACCATGAGCGAAGTCGGCACCAAGCTGGATCTGGCGCGTGCCTATATGGACATGGGCGATCCGGACGGCGCCCGCAGCATTCTCCAGGAAGTGCTTGAAGAAGGTAACGGAAGTCAGAAGCAGGAGGCGCAGCGTCTGCTGGATTCCATCGGTTGATCGAGCTTTTATCTTCATGAAAACAAGGGAGCCGGCTCAGCCGGCTCCCTTTTTAATTGAAACTGCCATGATCTTTTCTTGCGATTGATTTCTCATGCCGCGTATTGCTTTGGGGCTGGAATATGACGGCAGTGGCTTCTCGGGCTGGCAGGCGCAGACGCATGCCAATGGCATTCAGTCTGCGGTCGAAACCGCCCTGTCCTTTGTGGCCGATCATCCGGTTGCTGTGACCTGTGCCGGACGTACTGATGCCGGCGTGCATGCCGTCATGCAGGTGGTGCATTTTGATACGCAGGCCCGGCGTATAGAACGGGGATGGGTCATGGGCGCCAACGCCAATTTGCCAGACGACATCAGCGTGTTATGGGCGCGCGAAGTGGACGAGGCATTTCATGCCCGCTATGCAGCGCTGGCGCGCAGCTATCGCTATGTCATTCTCAATCGCACCCCACGGCCGTCGCTGCTGCGTAAACGGGTTTGCTGGGTGCGGGAACCACTGGATGCCGAACGCATGCATCAGGCGGCGCAGTGCCTGGTTGGCGAACACGATTTCAGTTCCTTTCGTGCGGCGGAGTGCCAGTCAGCCACGCCGATACGTTGCCTGCATCGCATCCAGGTAACGCGCAGCAATGAATATGTGGTCATCGACGTGACTGCCAATGCTTTTCTGCATCACATGGTGCGTAACATTGCCGGGGTGCTGCTGGCGGTCGGCCGGGGTCGGCAGGACGTGCTCTGGCCTGATGCGGTGCTGCAGGCGCGGGATCGCGATCATGCGGGAATTACCGCTCCGGCAGCCGGACTGTATCTGTTCGGCGTAACTTATCCGGCGCAGTTTGCGCTACCCGGCGCACCCCTCTGTTCGGTCTGGCCGCCTGGCCCGGTATTGGCTGAGCAGATGCATGCTCCTTAAAGCGACGCTCTGCAAAAAGCAAGGCTTGCTCCCTGAGCCGCAAGCAGGGATCATCCGCGCCATTCTTGTTCCGGGATAACCCTATGACGTGGTTTGAAAAGATCATCCCTTCGCGTATCAAGACCGAGCGTCGTACCCGTTCGGTGCCTGAAGGATTGTGGATCAAGTGTACTGCCTGCGATGCGGTGCTGTATCGCGCCGAGCTGGAGCGCAATCTGCATGTTTGTCCGAAGTGCAGTCATCACATGCGTATCGGCGGGCGCGAACGCCTGGAACGCTTTCTTGATACGGATTCAATGGTGGAACTGGCCAGTAACGTCATGCCCGAAGATCCGATGAAGTTCCGCGATACCAAGAAGTATCGTGATCGCCTGACCCAGGCCCAGAAAGTGACCGAAGAGACCGATGCTCTGATCGTGCTGGCCGGCAAGTTGCTGAACCGGGAGGTGGTGGCCTGTGCATTCGAGTTCGAGTTCCTTGGCGGCTCGATGGGGTCCGTGGTGGGCGAACGCTTTGTCCGGGCCGTGGATTATTGCCTGCAACATCGTCAGCCACTGATCTGCTTTTCCGCCAGCGGTGGCGCGCGCATGCAGGAAGCCTTGTTCTCGTTGATGCAGATGTCCAAAACCAGTGCTGCGCTGGCGAAGCTGTCGCAGGCGCGTCTGCCCTTTGTATCCATATTGACCGACCCGACGATGGGGGGTGTGTCCGCCAGTCTGGCGATGCTGGGCGATATCAATATCGCCGAGCCGCGCGCACTGATCGGTTTTGCCGGTCCGCGCGTCATTCAGCAGACGGTACGTGAAACCTTGCCGGAAGGCTTTCAGCGTAGCGAGTTTCTGCTGGAGCACGGCACGGTGGACATGATTGTCGATCGTCGCGACATGCGCGAACGCGTGGCGCAATTGTTGACGGCATTCATGGGCCAACCGGCGCCGGTATTGACCGCCGCGGGCTGAGCAATACTGTCGATTTGACAGCACAGGCCGGTCCCATGTGACCGGCCTGTTTGTTTGGAGGTCTGTGAGTGCGTTTTGAGCGATTGGCGGACTGGCTGGCCTGGCAGGAAGGACTGCATCCCAATCCCATTGATCTGGGGCTGGAACGCATCCGGCTCGTTTTGCAGCGGCTGGGTCTGTCGGCGCCGGCATGCCCGGTCATTACCATTGCAGGCACCAAGGGCAAGGGTTCCTGTGCGGCCCTGCTGGACAGCATGCTGAGTGCAGCGGGCTATCGGGTGGGCATCTTCACCTCGCCACATCTGCGCCGCTATAACGAACGCATCCATATTGCAGGCGTGGAAGTTTCCGATGCCTCGCTGTGCGCCGCTTTCGAACGTATCGATCAGGCGCGCGGTGACATCTCGCTGACCTATTTCGAGTTCAATGCCCTGGCTGCCTTTCTTTGCTTCGAGACTGCACGACTGGATGCGTGGGTGCTGGAAGTGGGTATGGGAGGGCGTCTGGATGCCGTCAACGTGCTGGATGCCGATGTGGCCATCGTCACCGCCATTGGTCTGGATCACACCGAATGGCTGGGTGACGATCTCGACAGCATCGCGCGCGAGAAGGCCGGCATTTATCGCGCCGGACGGCCTGCCTTGTTCGGCAGCGCCGAAATGCCCATGGCCATACGTCAGGTGGTTGAGGAGGTGGGCGCGCAACTATTGCGGGCCGGACAGGATTTCGGTTTTGAACGCAGGCAACATGGCTGGACCTGGGTGATGGGCGCTCAGCGGATCGAGGCATTGCCATTGCCGGCCATTGCCGGCGACGTGCAACTGGCCAATGCCAGTTGTGCCATTGCCGCGTTGCAATTATTGCGTGCTCGCTTGCCCATGACTCGGGCGGCACTGGACCTGGGTTTGCGACAGGTACGACTGAATGGTCGCCTGCAACGAGTGGTTGACGCGCGCACGGGCGCCGAATGGATTCTGGATGTGGCCCACAACACTTTGTCCGCCACGGTCCTGGCGCAGCATTTGGCGACGTTGCCGCGTTGCCCGACACTGGCGGTCATGGGCGTGATGGCTGACAAGGATATTGACGGCATCATGCAGGCGCTGCGTGAGCAGATTGATGAGTGGCTGGTCGTGAGCCTGCCCAGTCCACGGGCGGTACAGGCTGAAATGCTGGCGCAGCGCCTGCGCACGTCGGGTCTTAAGGTGCTGGCCACCGCAGAAAAACTGGATGCCGCGTTGGCGCTGGCCGATACCCAGTGTGTTGCCGGGCGTTGCAAACGTGTGCTGGTATTCGGTTCGTTTCTTGCCGTGGGACCTGCTTTGGACTGGTTGGGCTTGTGAGGCACGATTGCATTGACGCATCACCCGTCACTGTCTTTGTTACATTTCACGTTGGATATTGATTCTCCTCGCTATACTTCGCCGCTGTGGAACGACAACTTAAAGAACGCTTGATTGGTGCAGCCGTGCTGGTCGCTGTCGCCGTGATCATGGTGCCGGAAATGTTTTCCGGGTCAGGTTCACGTCCTGAATCGCCCGCCAATGACGCGACCACACCAGGACAGCTCCAGACATATCGCATAGAACTGCAGTCGGGGCAGCGGGTTCCGCAAGAACCAGCGGTTATCGAAGCGCCTGCCGATAAACCGCAAGATGAACTGCCGACGTCTCTATCTGATAAAACCGGGCCTGCGGTGGCTGCCAGCAGTAGTGCCAGCAGCACGGCGGTCCGGATCGCTCAGGCAACGCCGGATGCAGTCAATCCCGGCGTACCGGCCAACCCTGCATCACCGAAGCCGGACCCTGCGGCGCCCGCATCCAAACCGGCCACTGGCGACTGGGCGGTCCAGGTTGGCAGCTTCGGCACTCAGGACAAAGCGCAGCAGATTGCCAGCACGCTCAAGGCGCAGGGCCATTCCGCCTTTGTCGTACCCGTGAAAGTTGGCGGCAAAACCTTCTACCGGGTACGAGTAGGGGGAATGACCGAACGTTCGGCAGCCGATTCGACCCTGCGCAAATTACAGTCCGCCTATCCTGGCGCCTCGGTGGTGCCGGCCAACCGCTGAAGCTGAAGTTTCTTGATTTCGTCAAGACTGCGTATTGCGTGCAATTTTTTCTGCCTGTTCGGGCGATAACGCAACCGCCAGTCGGGGCGAGTTTGCTAGAATGCCGCGCCTTGCAGATTCCCACAGCACATGACTCCAGCCACCGGTTTATCGCAATAGTTATTGATAGCCACATTACCCACGCCGGATCATTGGGTTGCTAAAGCCGCATGAACTTCATCGATTACCTGATTCTCACTGTTTTGCTCATCTCGCTGTTTCTCGGCTTCTTTCGCGGCTTTCTCGGAGAGGCGATCAGCTTGATCAGCTGGCTGGGCGGTTTGTGGCTCGCCTGGCATTACGCCTACGTAGTTGAGCCGCACCTCGGTGGTCTGATTGCGCAGCCGCCCTTGAATACCTGGGCGGCACGCACCATCGTGTTGGTAGCGGTGCTGCTGACAGGCTGGCTGGTCAATGGCATCGTCACTTATTTTGCTCACCAATCCGGCATCAGCCTGATGCTTGATCGTTTGCTGGGCACGCTGTTTGGCGTCATTCGCGGCATGGTGCTGATATCGGTTGCGGTGATGCTGGGCAGGCAGGTGCAGCTTGAGCGCACTGACTGGTGGCAGCATTCGCGCTTCATGCCGATCGCCGTCGAGGTGTCCGGTTGGGTCAAGGGCTTTGCTGATTCTGCAGTGTCAGAACGGCGGCGCACGCAGTCGGCAGTGGCTGCAGAGGCATAGGTTCCAGTATGTGTGGCATCGTCGGTTTTGTTGGCAATACTCCCGCTAATCAGCTTATTTATGATGCACTGAGCGCTCTGCAGCACCGTGGTCAGGACGCGGCTGGCATCATGACCTGCCATGAAGGCGAACTGTTCATGCGCAAGGGGACTGGTCTGGTACGCGATGTGTTCCAGCAGCGTCACATGCTGGCCTTGCAGGGCAATGTCGGCATTGGTCATACCCGTTATCCCACTGCGGGCTGTGACAGTTCTTCGGAAGCCCAGCCATTTTACGTGAATTCGCCTTATGGCATTGGTCTGGCGCACAACGGCAATCTCACCAACGCCACGGAGCTGGCAGAAGTGCTGATCCGCGAAGATCGCCGCCACCTCAACACCAGTTCCGATTCCGAAGTGTTGCTCAATGTATTTGCCAGCGAGCTGTCGCGTGTCGGCACGCCGCGTGCGTCGGCGGCGGACATTTTTACCGCGCTGGGTGCGGTGTATCGTCGCTGCCGTGGCGGCTTCGCCGTCGTGGCGCTGATTGTCGGTCACGGGCTGGTCGGCTTTCGCGATCCGCATGGCATCCGCCCACTGGTTATCGGCAAGCGCGAGACGGGCCGGGGCACCGAATACATGCTGGCTTCGGAAAGCGTGGCGCTCGATCTGGCCGGTTTCAAGTTATTGCGCGATGTCGGCCCGGGTGAAGCGGTGTTCATCGACGAGATGGGCCGTTTTTATTCGCGTCAGTGCGTGCCGGTGACGGTGCACACGCCGTGCATCTTCGAGTATGTCTATTTTGCGCGGCCGGATTCCATCATCGACAATATTTCGGTGCACAAGGCGCGGTTGCGCATGGGCGAATTGCTGGCGGAAAAGCTGCGTCGCGTGCATCCCAACCACGATATCGATGTGGTGATTCCGATTCCCGATACCAGCCGCACGGCTGCCGTACAGATCGCGCAGTTGCTGGGCATCAAGTTCCGCGAAGGCTTCGTGAAGAACCGCTACATCGGCCGCACCTTCATCATGCCGGGCCAGGAACAGCGCGCCAAATCGGTACGCTCCAAGCTCAATCCCATTGATCTGGAATTCCGCGGCAAGAATGTGCTGCTGGTGGATGACTCCATCGTGCGCGGCACCACCTCGGCACAGATCATCGATCTGGCGCGCGAGTCCGGCGCGCGCAAGGTGTATTTCGCTTCGGCGGCTCCTGCAGTGCGTTATCCCAACGTTTACGGCATCGACATGCCATCGGTTAGCGAGCTGGTGGCGCATAACCGCAGTGAGGAAGAGGTGTCGCACGAAATCGGCGCCGACTGGCTGCTGTATCAAGATATTGATGATCTGGTGCGCGCCTGTCAGCATCATGACTCGAATATCCAGCGCTTCGATACCTCATGTTTTTCTGGTGAGTACGTCACCGGCGATGTCACGCCGGAATATCTCAATCGTTTGCAGGAAGAACGCTCCGACGCCGCAAAAGCCAAGCGCCGGCAGATGCGCAAGAGCGATTTGAAGGCCATTCGCGCTGTTTGAGAGTTGCTTGCGCGCAGCGCATAGATTGTAGATTTGGGAGTCTGCATGCCGGTCCGGGTGTTAAGCATTACCGATCAGGTCGAATTCGGGCGCTTACTTGAACACCACATGAGCACTTTCATGGACGAAGCGGAACTCACCGCTTATTCGCCGACGCAGCAGGGTCGGCCGCACGAAGCCTTTGTCGCGGCCGGCTATGATCTGGTCTTTCTGGATGAACAGGCGGTTGTTGATAAAGCCGAAGAGTGGCTGTGCGATCTGACCGCACGCCCTAAATTTCCGCCCATCGTCTTCTTCAGCACGCAATCCGGTCTGTCGCAGCAAGCAGTATTGCAACAGGGCGCGCTGGCCTGTCTGGCGCGCGACCGCATCGCCAATCGCGAATTCGCCAGCGTGGTGCGCGAAGCACTGGAACGCCGCAAGCGTGATACTGCGCAGTTATCAGCCAAGCAGGAGCTGGAAAAGCGCTACCGTTTTGGCGAGGTGGCCATTCGCGGCCATCTGTTCATCAAGGATCTCGGCGCGGGCGGCACTTCACGGGTTTATCTTGCCGAGAGCGAGCGGGCCGGCGCCATCGTGGTGTTGAAGGTGCTCAGCCACAATCCCGACAAAGCCGATTCCACTGAAGGCTATGACCGTTTTCTGCAGGAATACGAGCTGTTGGCTCATGTGCGTCATCCGAACGTGGTGCACATCTATGATTTCGGTGTTGCTGATGATCACGCCTTCATCGCCATGGAATATTTTCCCAACGGCGATCTGCGGCGGCGCATGAGCGAACCGCTGTCGGTGCGCGCTGTCTTGAGCTACGTAGAACAGATTGCCCGCGCCCTCGACGCCGTACATCGGTTGGGCGTGCTGCATCGTGACCTCAAGCCCGGCAACATCATGCTGCGTGCGGATGATTCTCTGGCCCTGATCGACTTCGGCGTGGCCAAACAAATGCAGGGCACGGCTGATCTGACTGCGGCTGGCGCCATCTTCGGTACGCCTTATTACATGAGCCCCGAGCAGGGCCATGGTGAACCGGTCGATGAGCGCAGTGACCTGTACAGTCTCGGCATCATGTTTTACGAGATGCTGGCGCAAAAACGACCGTATTCGGGTAGCACGCCCATGAACGTGATTTATCTGCATCGTAATGCGCCTTTGCCGGAGTTGCCCAAGGAGGTGTCCTGGCTGGAACCGGTGGTGCATCGTTTGATGGCCAAGCAGCCCAGACATCGTTATCAGTCCGCAGCCGAACTGCTTTCTTCGCTGGCATTGATGCGCTTGATGGCGGCGACGGCAGTCAACTGAGCATGGATTTGCGGATGACATTGCCTGAAGCCTTTGTCGATACCCTGACCGTTGCAACGCCGGAATCCTGGTTCATGCGCGCAGTTGAGAGTTGGCAGGACCTGCTGGTGGACCACGCCAATTGTGAAAAGAAAGCGGCTTCCACGGCGCTAGCGATCATGTTCGCCTATTCCGACGACATGGAACTGGCCGAACGCATGTCACGGCTGGCGCGTGAAGAACTGCGACATTTCGAGCAGGTGCAACGTCTGATGCGCGATTTGCACGTGCCGTTCCAACGCATGTCGCCGGCGCGCTATGCCGAAGGCATGCGACGCGCGATACGTCGCGATATGCCGGGACGCCTGCTGGATTTGCTGATATGCGGCGCGCTGATCGAGGCGCGTTCCTGCGAACGCTTCATCGGTCTGGCACCACGCCTTGACGAACCATTGCGGTCTTTCTATGCGGGGTTGGCGGCGTCCGAAGCACGGCATCACAGTCTGTATCTGCGTCTGGCCGGACAACGCTATCCGGCCGAATGGCGTCTCACCCTGCAAAACCTCAGTGCGGTGGAAGCCGAGCTGGTCACTTCACCCGATCCGCAGTTTCGCTTTCATTCGGGGGCGCCGTTGTCCCTCAGCGCGGCAGGCTGAGCAATTCATAGCCTGTCGCCGACCAACGCAAGACGCTGCCTTGCGTGTACCAGTCCCCCAGCACGATGCGTGTGCGGCCGCTTTGGCCAGCAAGGCGATGAATGGCGGGACGATGCGTGTGCCCATGAATCATCAGTTGCAGCCTGGCCTTGTCGAAGGCGCGCTTAACGGCCCTGGCGTTCACGTCCATGATGGCGTCGGTCGCCTGCCGGGTATGCATCTGGCTGCCTGCGCGAATGCGGGTGGCAATGCGTTCGCGTCGCGTCAGCGGCAGACGCATGAACAGCCATTGCACCAGCGGATTACGCACGATCCGCCGCAGTCGTTGATAGGACTTGTCGTCGGTGCACAGCGCATCACCGTGCATCAACAGCACGCGCTGTCCATACAGCTCGATGACTGAACCGTCGTCGAGCAATTGGCAACCCGTACGTATGCAGAATTGCCTGCCCAGCAGAAAATCACGATTGCCATGCATGATGCTGCAGGGGATTCCCGCAGTGGTCAGGGCGCGCAGCTCGTCCTGGATTTGGGCGTAGGCTGGATCAGGATCGTCGTCGCCAATCCAGAATTCAAACAGATCACCGAGGATATAAAGGTGTTCAGCCTGCCGCGCCATGCCACGCAGGAATGCCACGAACTGTGTGGTGATTTCCGGCTGCGCGCCGTTGAGATGCAGATCGGAGATAAAGAGGGTGGTCACTTATTTAGTTTACATGTCTCGTGGGCCTGCGAACCTGTTGTTGCCATATCGACGGTTTCCGGCGGGAGCCTTTCCTCTGCAATCAATCGCTGCGAAAGCACGGGTCTTTCCGTTACCATTCCATTCCTATGCCCAATTCTACTGCGCCGACCAAGTCTACGACTGCACCGCTGGTTACCCGTTTCGCACCCAGCCCGACCGGGCATTTGCACCTTGGCAATGCTCGCACTGCGCTGGTCAATTATCTGGCTGCTCGCAAGGCGGGCGGTCGTTTCATTCTGCGCATTGAAGATACGGACGCTGCACGTAGCGAGGAAACCTATCTGCAGTCCTTGCTGGCGGATCTACGCTGGTTGGGTCTGGATTGGGATGAAGGCCCGGATGTGGGTGGCCCGGCTGCTCCTTACAAACAGAGCGAACGCACTGCGATTTACGATGCATGGCTGGTAAGGCTCGATGCTGCGGGACTGACCTATCCCTGTTTTTGCTCGCAAACCGAGCTGAACATCTCGCGGCGCAATCAGATTGCTGCGGGCAAACCGCCGCGCTACGCGGGTACCTGTCGGCATTTGACTGTCGAGCAGCGTGCCGAGCGCCATGCCCAAGGGTTGCAGCCCACGGTGCGTTTTCGGGTGCCCAGCGGCAAGCTGATCCAGTTCACTGATGTGGTGCATGGCGAACAGCGTTTTCTGTCCGATGACATCGGTGATTTCATCGTGCGTCGCGCCGATGGCAGCAGTGCTTTCTTTTTCTCCAACGTCATTGATGATGCCCTGATGGGCGTGACGCTGGTACTGCGCGGTGATGATCACCTGGCCAATACACCGCGGCAGTTGCTGTTGCTGGAAGCTTTTGGTTTGCCTGCGCCTCAGTATGGTCACATGGCGATGATGCTGGGTATGGATGGTGCGCCGCTATCCAAACGCCATGGTTCGACCAGTCTGCACGAGTTTCGTGAGCGTGGCCTGTTGCCGGCAGCCTTGCGCAATCAGCTGATACGGCTGGGCCATTCATTGGCGCGCGATGAATATCTGGATGAGGCTGCCTTGGTGCAAGCCTTTGAAGCCACGCGCCTCGGGCGCGCGCCGGCGCGTTTCGATGAGACGCAGTTGTCGCACTGGCAAAAGGAGGCGGTGGCGCGATTGTCGGCTGACGCCCTGCAAAGCTGGCTGTCGGCTGAGTTGCCCGACTCCCTTTCCCCCGAACAGCGGGCTGCTTTTTGTCAGAGCGTCAAACATAACGTCGAATATCCTGCTGATGTCCGGCCATGGGTGCAGGTGGTGTTTGGCGAGCTGCAGCAGATATCGGATGAAGCGCGTGCCGCCATCCATGAGGCCGGCGCTGGTTTTTTTATGGCGGCGCTGGAGATCCTGTCGCGTCTTGGGCCGGAACTGAAACCGCTGGCCAGGGAGTTAGGGCAAACTACCGGGCGAAAGGGACCGGCGCTGTTCATGCCGCTGCGCGCGGCGCTGACCGGGCATACTCACGGGCCGGAACTCGGACCGTTGCTGCCTTTGTTGGGAATGGACAAGGTGCGGGCCCGGCTGGAGGCGGCGCGCGCCGGCATTTGAAGTGGCGATCCAGAGCAAATTCATGTGTTGAAAATAACTGTTGAAACTTGAGCATGCTGCAGATTCATAACACCCTTAGCGGCCGGAAAGAAGTCTTCAAGCCTTTGGTGCCGGGCACCGTGCGCATGTATGCCTGTGGCATTACGGTGTACGACTACTGTCATCTGGGTCATGCACGCATGCTGATTGTTTTCGACACCGTGCGTAAGTATCTGCGTCATCTTGGCTATCACGTGACCTTCGTGCGCAACATCACCGATATCGATGACAAGATCATCATGCGCGCCGCCGAGAATCATGAGCCGATCAGCGAACTGACAGCGCGATTCATCCGCGCCATGTGGGATGACTATGCGGCCCTGGGCGTCGAGCGGGGCGATCATGAGCCACGCGCCACCGAATACGTGCCAGCCATCGTGTCGATGGTTAATCGACTGGTGCGCAAGGGCTATGCTTATGCGGCAGCCAATGGCGATGTCTATTTTTCAGTCGCCAAGTTTGCCGATTACGGCAAGTTGTCCGGCAAGAAACTGGAGGATTTGCGCGCAGGTGCGCGTGTGGAGGTCAATGAGGCCAAGCAGGATCCACTGGATTTCGTGCTGTGGAAAGCCTCCAAGCCGGGCGAGCCATCCTGGGATTCGCCCTGGGGTCAGGGACGCCCGGGCTGGCACATCGAATGTTCGGCCATGTCCACGCAAATTCTCGGCCCGCATTTCGACATCCATTGCGGCGGCATGGATCTGATGTTTCCTCATCATGAAAACGAAATTGCGCAATCGTGCTGCGCCTGCGATGCGCCCTTCGTGAATTACTGGATGCACAACGGTTTTGTACGTGTAGACAACGAAAAAATGTCCAAGTCATTGGGCAACTTTTTCACCATTCGTGAAGTGCTGGGCTGGGTACGTGATCCGGAAGTGATCCGCTTTTTCATGCTGTCCAGTCACTACCGCGGCCCGATCAATTATTCGGTAGACAATCTTGATCAGGCCGATGCCGGGCTGGAGCGTATCTATCTGGCGTTGCGAGGGCTGGATCTGCCGACAGAAGTCACGCGCAGCGCGGCCAGTGATCGTTTTGAAGCAGCCATGAATGATGATTTCAATACGCCGCTCGCATTGTCCGAGTTGCAACAACTGGCAAAGGAAATCAATGTCGCCAAAGCAGCCGGCAACACGGCGCAGGCGGCGCAGCTTGCTGCCGAGCTGGTTTCTCTGGCAACAGTGCTGGGCGTGGCGCAACAAGTGCCGGATATTTTCCTGCGCAAAGCCGCGCCTAAACGAGGGCCTGAGGCTTATTCCACCAAGGCGGCGCGCGCCGCCTCACAGATGGAAGGCACCATGCTGAGCGATGCGCAAATCGATGAGTTGATCAAGCTGCGTACTGCTGCGCGCAAGTCAAAAGACTGGAAAGAGTCTGACCGTATTCGCGATGAACTTTCCGCGCATGGCGTGTTGCTGGAAGATGCCGCTCAGGGCACTACTTGGCGACGTAGATAAAAGGTCCAATGCTACAAAATTTGGTTTGACGCAGTGAGACTCGATCCGTAATATTCCGCGTCCCGTGCGGGGTCGCTCCTCACACGTTTGCGATAGGCACGATTCTGGCGGGGCATGGCGCAGTCTGGTAGCGCATCTGCTTTGGGAGCAGAGGGTCGCAGGTTCAAATCCTGCTGCCCCGACCATCGAGTAGCTTGCCGCAAGTTAGGGGTATCGAATATCGAGCGCCCGTAGCTCAGCTGGATAGAGCATCGGCCTTCTAAGCCGAGGGTCGCAGGTTCGAGTCCTGCCGGGCGCGCCATTGGCGTGACAGGCGGGACGAGAAACTGCCGCAGGTTCGACAAAATTGCCGGGAGCAATTTTGAACAGCCGCAGGCTGGCCCGAAGGGCGGAGTGCAGGGATGCACGAAGTAGTCCTGCCGGGCGCGCCATTCGCGCGACGGTAGGGAAGATTTCCGGCCAGGCGCTCAAGGCGTCAGACGGACTACGTTTTGGTGGACGTAGCTCAGTTGGTAGAGCCCCGGATTGTGATTCCGGCCGTCGTGGGTTCGAGTCCCATCGTCCACCCCATTCTCAGCGCAACGCTGGGCCGTTAGCTCAATTGGTAGAGCAGGAGACTCTTAATCTCTTGGTTCTCGGTTCGAGTCCGAGGCGGCCCACCACTTCTCAGACAAATTTCCTCCTGGGCGGGCTCGGCTGTCTTCGCACTTGCCGCGACCGCTTGGATGTCATGCGTTGTCCCAATAAAGTTTGCATATGTCAGTGGAGGGGCAAGCTGCACATCTCTATAATGCCCGGCCCTTGGCAGGGTGGCGGCGGGTGTTCCGTTCAAGGCTTCCGGTGTGGAAGCGCCGAATCGCGAAAGTGGCGGAACTGGTAGACGCACTGGATTTAGGTTCCAGCGGGTAACACCGTGAGGGTTCGAGTCCCTCCTTTCGCACCAACTAACTGATGCCGCAGATGGGCTGCGGCAGCCATGATCGAGGTTTCCGAGCTATGCAGATTTCGGTAGAAAACACCGGTGCTCTTGAGCGGCGCATGAACATCCAGGTTCCGGCGCAGCGTGTCGCCCAGGCCATCAATGAACGTTTGCAGTCCTTGAGCCGTACAGTGCGTATCAACGGTTTCCGGCCTGGGAAGGTGCCGGTGAATGTGGTGCGCCAGCAGTATGGCGCTGCGGTTCGCCAGGAAGTAATCGAAGGTCTGGTACAGACCACGTTTTCCGAAGCAGTGGCTGGCCAGAAACTGAACCCGGTGGGTGGTCCGCGTATTGAAGAATTCAAGGCGGATGAAGGCCAGGACTTGAGCTATCGCGCCGTGTTCGAGATATATCCCGAATTTGAGGTCAAGGGCATTGAAGAACTGGTTGTCAGTCGGCCGGCGGTTGAAGTGAGTGAAGCTGACATCGATGCCATGATCGACAATCTGCGTCGGCAACAGGCTACTTACGCCAAGGTCGAACGCCCGGCCAGGGACACGGACCGTGTCACGATCGATTTTGAAGGCAAGGTCGATGGCGTCGCTTTCGAGGGCGGCAAAGGCAGCAATTTCCCGGTCGTGGTAGGCGCCGGTCGCATGCTGCCGGAGTTTGAGGCGGGTCTGCAGGGGATCAAAGCCGGTGAAACCCGGGAAGTGAACGTTAATTTTCCCGCAGACTACGCTGCGGCGAATCTGGCGGGCAAGGCTGCGGTATTCACTATCACAGCTCACTCGGTTGAGGAGCAGCAACTGGCCGAAGCCAACGATGCGTTTGCCAAGATATTTGGTATTACCGAGGGTGGAATTGCCAAATTGCGCGAAGAGGTGGCCGATAATATGCGGCGTGAACTGGCTGAAAATGTACGTTCCCGGGTACGTCAGCAGCTGTTTGATGGTCTGTTGGCAGCCAATGCCATTGAAGTGCCTTCTGCGCTAGTCGCTAATCAGGTGCGTGATATGCAGATGGATGCCGCTCGCCAGATGGGCGCACGCGATGCATCGCAATTGCCGCCTGCCGAGCAGTTTCAGGAGTCGGCACGCCGGCGTGTCGCCTTGGGGCTGGTGCTGGGTGAGGTGATCAAGACCAGCGGCGTAAGCGTGGATCGCAACCGCGTCCAGGCTCGCGTGCAGGAAATGGTCCAGCAATACCCCGATCCGGCGCAGGCGCTCAAGGCCTTCCGCGAAAATCAGGAGGCGCAGCGCCAGATCGAGAATCTGTTGCTGGAAGAGCAGGTGATTGACTGGTTGCTGGAGCGCGCCAAAGTGTCCGAGCAACCGATGACGTTCAAGGAACTGATGAATTTTGGCGGTTGAAGCCAATAAATCACCCGCCTGTTAAAGTCCTGCTGCAGGTCGTTGCGTAACCGTACTTCCTGCTGCTGGCATCCGGCATGCATGCATGTTTTGGCGTGTCGGAAACCAGACAGAATGTTTGAAAACCTAGTACCAAGGCAGATCTCATGAGCGCACTGAATACGCAGGCCCAGTTGGTTCCGATGGTGGTTGAGCAGACTGCGCGTGGCGAACGCGCCTATGACATTTACTCGCGCCTGCTCAAGGAACGGGTGATTTTCGTGGTCGGTCCCGTTGAGGATCACATGGCCAACCTGATCGTGGCGCAGTTGTTGTTTCTCGAGTCGGAAAATCCGGACAAGGACATTGCGCTGTATATCAATTCACCGGGTGGCGTGGTGTCTGCCGGTCTGGCGATTTATGACACCATGCAGTTCATCAAACCCGACGTCAGCACCATCTGTATTGGCCAGGCGGCCAGCATGGGGGCGGTGTTGTTGGCGGGTGGCGCCAAGGGCAAACGTTACTGTCTGCCGCATTCGCGCATCATGATTCACCAGCCGTTGGGTGGTTTTCAGGGGCAGGCTACGGATATTGACATCCATGCGCGCGAAATCCTGGCCACGCGGCATCGTCTGAACCAGTTGCTGGCCAACCATACCGGTCAATCCATTGAGCGCATCGCCCAGGATACTGATCGTGACAATTTCATGAGCGGTGATGCAGCGGCAGCCTACGGCCTGATCGACAAGGTGCTGGACAAACGCGCCTTATTGACGCCTGTGGCCGAAAAATAGTGCGCAACTGGCTGTAATGACTGGTTTATGTCGGGTTTCACCGGGAGAAGCCCGACAACTTCGCAGTACACTGCCGGGGTCTTTGCACCCTGAGCTGTGTGCGTGATATAAGCCGGACAGCAGGCTGGATACAGCTTGTAAACGGTTGAAATACACCCATCAACAGATGGGCAAATTAAGGGTGACGCATGTCTGACGACTCACGCAGCAAGCAAGATGATGGCAAATTGCTGTATTGCTCCTTCTGTGGCAAGAGCCAGCATGAAGTGCGCAAGCTTATTGCCGGACCTTCCGTGTTCGTCTGCGATGAGTGTGTTGAGTTGTGCAATGACATCATTCGCGAGGAGCTGGAGGAAAAAGCCGAGACCACCCGCGACAAGCTGCCCAAGCCACACGAAATCAAGAAAGTTCTCGATGAATATGTCATCGGCCAGGAGCGCGCCAAGAAGGTGCTGTCGGTGGCGGTTTATAACCACTACAAGCGTCTGCAGACCAAGGGTGAGTCACGTGCCAAGGATGAGGTTGAACTCGCCAAGAGCAATATCCTGCTGATTGGCCCGACTGGTTGCGGCAAGACACTGCTGGCCGAGACATTGGCGCGTCTGTTGAATGTGCCGTTCACCATTGCCGACGCCACTACGCTTACGGAAGCCGGCTATGTAGGCGAAGATGTGGAGAACATCATCCAGAAGCTGTTGCAGAAATGCGATTATGACGTGGAAAAAGCTCAGACGGGCATTGTCTATATCGATGAAATCGACAAGATTTCCCGCAAGTCGGATAACCCTTCAATCACCCGTGACGTGTCAGGCGAAGGCGTGCAGCAGGCATTGCTCAAGCTGATCGAAGGCACCGTAGCATCCGTACCGCCGCAAGGTGGCCGCAAACATCCGCAGCAGGAATTCCTGCAGGTGGATACCGGCAATATCCTGTTCATCTGCGGTGGCGCGTTTGCGGGCCTGGAGAAGGTCATCCTCAATCGCACCCAGAAGTCGGGCATTGGCTTCGTGGCGGATGTGCGTCAACAGAACGAACGCCCGCACGGCAACGATGTGTTCCACGATGCCGAACCTGAAGATTTGATCAAGTTCGGTCTGATTCCCGAGTTTGTCGGCCGTCTGCCGGTTGTGGCGACGCTGGAAGAGCTGGATGAGGCGGCATTGATGTCCATCCTCATGGAGCCGAAAAACGCACTGACCAAGCAGTATCGCAAGCTGTTCGAGATGGAAGGCGTCGATCTGGAATTCCAGCCGGAAGCCGTGCGTGCCGTGGCCAAGCGCGCCATGGAGCGCAAGACGGGTGCCCGTGGCCTGCGTACCATTCTCGAAAATATCCTGCTCGAAACCATGTACGACCTGCCATCCCAGAAGAATGTGCAGAAAGTGCTGGTGGATGAGGCAGTCATCCGTGGTGAAGGGAAACCCCGCATGGTCTATGCCACCGAAGAACAGCGTCTGGCGGCCGTTGAAACCCGACGTTCCACCGGTACCGATCATCACTGATTGGAAAGTGCCCGGGGCGTGATGCAAACGAAGCCGCGTAAAACGCGGCTTTGTCATTTCTGCAGCTTCCGCCTGGGAGGACTCATAACATTGGGCCGACTGGCCGTTAACTGCATTGTTGGCCCGATCAAACTCCGGAGCTGGCGGCTGGCGCATTATCAAGGGTTCCGGTATGGTCTTGAACGATGTGGGGACAGCCCCATATTGCTATCTCTACACCTTAAGTCCTGCAGGTAATCCCGTGAGCACCGAAACCACCCCGGAATCCCGAAACTCCCCCAATACGCAGGACATTCCGGTACTGCCGTTGCGCGATGTAGTGGTTTATCCGCACATGGTGATCCCGCTGTTCGTCGGGCGCGAAAAATCCATTCTGGCCCTGGATCAGGCGATGAAGGGTACCAAGCAGATCCTGTTGATCGCACAGAAACAGGCGGACGTGGATGATCCGGGTGCCGAGGATATTTATCGCATTGGTACGCTGGCGACGATTTTGCAATTGCTCAAGCTTCCGGATGGCACAGTCAAGGTGCTGGTGGAGGGCACGGTGCGTGCGCGGATCAAGGATCTGAGCGTGGATCAGTTTTTTACTGCCAATGTCGAGATCCTCAAGGATCAGGCGCAGTACGACGAGCGTGAAGTCGATGTGCTGACGCGTTCGGTGGTTTCGCAGTTCGAGCAGTACGTCAAGCTCAATCGCAAGGTGGCGCCGGAGATCCTCACGGCATTGGCAGGTATTGAAGAGCCTGGCCGTCTGGCGGACAACGTCGCAGCGCACATGGCGCTGAAACTGGATGCCAAGCAGCGGGTGCTGGAAATGCTGGAAGTGCGCAAGCGCCTTGAGCACATCCTCGCGCTGCTGGAAGGCGAGATGGATGTGCTGCAGATCGAAAAGCGTATCCGTGGTCGCGTCAAGCAGCAGATGGAAAAGAGTCAGCGCGAGTACTACCTCAACGAACAGATGAAAGCCATCCAGAAAGAGCTGGGCGAGCTGGAGGATGCGCCCAATGAACTGGGTGAACTTGAGCAGCGTATCCAGAAAGCCGGCATGCCCAAGGAAGCACGCGACAAAGCGATGGCTGAACTGGGCAAGTTGAAGCTGATGTCACCGATGTCGGCCGAAGCCACTGTGGTGCGTAACTATGTTGACTGGCTGGTCAAGGTGCCCTGGAAGAAAAAGACCAAGGTGCATCACAACATCAATGCTGCCGAGAAGGTTCTGGAAGAAGATCATTATGGTCTGGAAAAGGTCAAAGAGCGCATCATCGAATACCTTGCAGTACAGCAGCGGGTCAAGGCGCTCAAGGGGCCTATTCTGTGTCTGGTTGGTCCTCCCGGTGTTGGCAAGACTTCATTGGGACAATCCATTGCGCGTGCGACCAATCGCAAATTCGTGCGGATGTCCTTGGGCGGCGTGCGCGACGAAGCGGAGATTCGCGGTCATCGACGCACCTACATCGGCTCCATGCCCGGCAAGATTGTGCAGAATCTGGCAAAAACCGCAGTGAACAATCCGTTGTTTCTACTGGATGAAATCGACAAGATGGCCATGGATTTTCGTGGCGACCCGAGTTCCGCGTTGCTGGAAGTGCTGGATCCCGAGCAGAACAGTACCTTCAACGATCACTACCTGGAAGTGGATATGGATCTGTCGCAGGTCATGTTTGTATGTACTGCAAACAGCCTGAATATCCCCGCGCCTTTGCTGGATCGCATGGAAGTGATTCGCCTGCCGGGCTATACCGAAGACGAGAAGAGCGCCATTGCGCGCAAGTATCTGTTGCCGAAACAGATGAAGCAGAACGGGTTGGCCACCGGTGAACTGAGCGTTTCCGATGACAGCATCAAGGATATCATCCGTTATTACACTCGCGAAGCAGGTGTGCGTAATCTCGAGCGTGAGCTGTCGAAGATTTGTCGTAAGTCCGTCAAGCAGCTGCTGACTGAAAAACGCACCAAGTCGATTGCCGTAACGCCCGAGAACCTCAATCATTATCTTGGCGTGCGTCGCTTCAGTTATGGCCGTGCTGAAGAACAGGATCAGATCGGTCAGGTGACCGGTCTTGCCTGGACCGAAGTCGGCGGTGAGCTGTTGACCATTGAAGCATCGGTCGTACCGGGCAAGGGCAAACTGCTGGATACCGGCAAACTCGGCGATGTGATGAAGGAGTCAATCCAGGCTGCCATGACTGTGGTGCGTAGCCGCGCGTCGGTTCTGGGCCTTGAATCTGATTTCAATCAGAAGGTGGATTTGCATATTCACGTTCCTGAAGGCGCCACGCCAAAAGACGGGCCGAGCGCCGGCATAGGCATGTGTACAGCGTTGGTTTCGGCATTGACAAAAGTGCCTGTCCGTTCTGACGTGGCGATGACGGGCGAAATCACGTTGCGTGGTCAGGTGTTGCCGATTGGCGGTTTGAAAGAAAAACTTCTGGCCGCGCACCGCGGCGGCATCCGCACGGTTTTGATTCCTGATGAGAACACCAAGGATCTTGCCGAGATACCGCAGAACATCAAGGACAGTCTGGATATCAAGCCGGTGAAATGGATTGATGAAGTACTGCAGCTGGCATTGAAGCATATGCCTGAGCCCCTGGTCCCGCCTTCGGATGCGAATGCAGGTTCCGACAAACCTTCACGACGTGTGGCCAAACGTGCAACCAAGCAGGTTCCAGCGCATTAGTTGTTGCCGGGTTATATGAATGTGAGGACGAGTCATCGAGAGTGACTCGTCCTTGTTTTTTAGCGGGAGGTTTGCTCCGGACCGGGTTGCTCGGAAGCCTGCAAGTAATCTGCGAAAGTTGACCAAGTTGTACGGCACTGCTATAACGCGCGCCCCTTTAAGTTGATCGCGCAACGCACTTCCCGTGCCCATTGAAGCGATGATGCAGGAATACACGCAATGAACAAAAGTGAATTGATTGATGCAGTCAGCAGCCAGACAGGTGTTGCCAAAGCCGAAGCTGCACGTACGGTAGATGCAGTATTCGACGCGATTGGCAGTGCATTGAAGGGCGGCGATTCAGTTGCGCTGGTGGGCTTTGGTACTTTTGCAGTCAAGAGTCGAGCGGCACGTTCGGGTCGCAACCCGCGCACCGGCGAGACCATAGAGATTGCAGCGAGCAATATGCCTGTATTCAAGGCTGGCAAGGCCCTGAAGGATGCTGTAAACTAATCGACTTTCACAGGGTCGCTCAAGTTACAGCCGAGCAGCCGTGCTGTCCTCAAGCGCGATCAGCTGGTCGGCAGGCAGTCGAGCGATTCTTGAGGGTGCTTAGCTCAGCTGGTAGAGCGTCGCCCTTACAAGGCGAATGTCGGCGGTTCGATCCCGTCAGCACCCACCATCAAACAAATAGGTTTCGCGCGGAGCGGTAGTTCAGCTGGTTAGAATACCGGCCTGTCACGCCGGGGGTCGCGGGTTCGAGTCCCGTCCGCTCCGCCACTTTTCTCAGGCACCCTTGCCATGCTGCAAACCATTCGTGACAAAGTATCAGGCTGGGTGGCAAGATTGCTGCTTGGCGCCCTGGTGCTGGTTTTCGTGTTTTGGGGTATCGAGCTGCGCTCCATATCTACAGCCGGCAACTCGGCGGCTGAAGTGAATGGCGAGCAGATCAAGCTAACAACTCTGCAAAATGCCTGGCGGCAACGACAAGCCGAATTGCAGCAAGTATTCAAGAGTGAACTCCCGGAGTCACTGAAGAAACAACAGCAGGAAGCAGTACTGCAACAGCTTATTCGCGCGCAACTCCTGCAGCAGCGCGCTGCCAGCCAGGGTTTTCGCGTCAGCGATACGGCGATTGCCGAAATGTTGTTTGGTTTGGAAAGCTTGAAAGTTGACGGTCGGTTCTCGCGCGACCGTTATGCTTCCTTGTTGTTGCAGCAGGGTATGACCGAGGCGCAATTTGAATCCCAGTTGCGTTCCGAACTGGCGACCAGACAGTTACAGAATGGCATTGTCGGCACGGCGTTCATGACTTCCAAGGAATTGCAGCGCGCGCAATCGTTGCTGGGTGAGCAACGCGAAATAGATTACGTCGTGATGCCTGCCAAGGCCTTCGCCAATTCGGTGAAGGTTTCTGATAGCGACGTCATGTCCTGGTATGAGTCGCACAAAGCAGAGTATCTGACACCCGAAACAGTGGACCTCCAATACGTTGAATTGCGGCTGGCCGATTCTGTTGCGGAAGTGACCGCCGATGACGCCGCCCTGCGCGCCCATTACGAACAAATCAAGGATCGTTTCAGCAGTACGGAGCGCCGCCATGGACATCACATCCTGATTACCACTGGCAAAGATATGAATGACGCTGCAGCGAAAAGGCTGGCAGAAGAACTGCTTGCAAAACTGCAAGCAGGTGGTGATTTTGAGGCATTGGCCAAGCAGTATTCAAAGGATCCAGGATCGGCCAATAAAGGCGGCGATCTCGGTTGGGCGACCAAGGGCATGTTTGTCGGTGCTTTTGAGGATGCCCTGTTCGGCATGAAGGCGGGAGAGCTGCGTGGTCCGGTCAAAACCGAATTCGGCTACCACATCCTGCGTCTCGACGAGATTGAAGGGGGCAGCAGCAAACCTTTCGAACAGGTGCGCGCTGAAGTTGAGGCAGACTACAAGGCGGATCGTGCCCGCTCACTGTTTTATGACAGGACACAGAAACTGGCAGACGCAGCGTTTGCCAAACTGACCGAGCTGGATAGTGTAGCCAAGGATTTCGCTACGACAGTCAAGACGATTTCCGGTTTTACCCGTAATGGTGGTGGCGAGTTCGGGGCTGATCCGCAGGTGATTGAGGCAGCTTTCAGTGAACCCGTCCTGGAGAAAGGTGAAAACAGTCCCCTGGTTACGCTGGGAGAGGATCGGGCCTTGGTGCTGCGTGTGGTTGATCACAAGTTGCCGCAACAGAAACCGGTCGATCAAGTGCGCAATGACATTCTGGTCACACTGACCGAGCAGGCAACGAAAGCTGCGGCAGAGAAGCAGGTAAAGGAAAGTATTGCGCAACTAAAGGCGGGAGCATTGCCATGGTCGGCCATGAATAAAACGCTGCTGGCTTCGCCTGCCGGCAAGAAATGGCTGGGACGTAATGCGGCGGGCGTTCCTCAACCTGTTTTGAACGCTGCATTTGTCGTGCCCAAGTCGGATGTTGCGACCGATAAACCTGCTTATGCAAGCGCGGCGCTGACCAATGGCGATTACGCTGCGATTGCGATTTCAGGCGTGCAAAGCGGCACGGCAACAGCGGATGCATCCGCTGTGCTTGCGCAGGTACGCGAGCAGCGTGTCAGCAAATTGGGAGCTGCTGAATTCAGTTTGTACATGTCGGAACTGGAACGCACCGCAGACATCAAGCGCAACCCGGCGGCCTTTGAGTAGTGCCGGGCAGGTGAAGGATCGTTACGGACGCAGTAGATCTTTGCGAAACATAAAGGCCGCGTTTCACTGGAAACGCGGCCTTTTTCGTGATGAGCGAGTAATCAGATGAATCAGTGAGCGTCGTCCGGACTGTCAAATGACATGCCCACCGTGCTGTAGCCGCCGTCCACATACAGGATTTCACCGGTAATGCCGGCAGCCAGGTCCGAGCAAAGGAACGCAGCAGCATTGCCCACATCTTCCGTGGTGACGTTACGACGGATCGGCGCGGTCGCGGCAACATGCCCGAGAATTTTGCGAAAGCCGCCAATGCCCGCAGCGGCCAATGTCTTGATGGGTCCAGCCGAGATGCCATTGACGCGAATGCCCAACGGACCGAGGTCTGCGGCCAGGAAGCGTACATTGGCTTCCAGACTGGCTTTTGCCAACCCCATGACGTTGTAGCTGGGCAGTGATCGCACTGCACCCAGGTAGGTAAGCGTGATCAATGCACCGGCGCGTCCTTGCATCATCGGCAGTCCCGCCTTGGCCAGGGCAGTCAGGCTGTAGCTGGAAATGTCATGGGCGATACGAAAGTTTTCACGTGTGGTGGCATCGACGAAACTGCCTTTAATCGAATCGCTGGGTGCAAATGCCACTGCATGAACGATGATGTCCAGACTGTCCCAGGATTTGCGCAGTTCGGCAAAGGCGGCGCTGATTTGCTCATCGAAACCCACGTCCATGGGGAGCACGATATTGCTCCCGAACTCCTGAGACATGGTTACTACGCGTTCCTTGAGGCGATCGCCTTGGTAAGTGAAAGCCAGTTCGGCGCCTTCACGGCGCATTGCGCTGGCAATGCCGTAAGCAATGGAGCGTTCAGAAGCGAGCCCGACAATCAGCACACGTTTGCCAGCTAGAAATCCCATGCGATACCCCACTATTAGTGTTTTGCAACAGGCTTGCTAGTGTAGACGATCGCCAGTGCGATCGTCTTCGGGGAATGCCGGCGGAATGGGAATGAGGCTTGGCGCGGATTTCAACCACCTTCGCGATGGCTGTCGTCCACGTACAGCACCAGACGTTGCCCTACCTTGATGTTGTTGTCCGAGCGCAGATTGTTCCAGGTCATCAGTTGCCTGACCTCAACCTTGAACAGTCCGGCAATGTGGCTCAGCGTATCGCCGTTGCGGACTGTATAACTGAGTTGCTCCTGACTGGTGCCGCCTTTGCTGGAGTTGTAAGCGCTTTCTCCGGGAATACGCAATTTCTGGCCAGTCTTGATCGTGCTTTTTTTGATGCCGTTGACGCTGGCGAGCACGGTCGGGTCGACTGCATAACGCTGGGCGATGCTCCACAGGGTTTCGCCGGAGCGTACTGTATGTATCCTGCTCTTGCCCCTTGTCAGCGACGCAGTTTTGGTGACGGGTACATCATTATTGGCGCCAGGCGACATGCTGGCGGAGGCAAGGGCGCTATTGGTGCCGCGCAGTAGTAACTCCTGTCCTACCCTGAGTGATCTGGATTTGAGTTTGTTGAGCGAACGCAGTTCTTCTGTACTGATGCCATAGCGTTGCGCGACTTTGTTCAGTGTATCGCCCTTGCGTACCCGGTAATAAACCATCGGCACACGTTGTGTACTGGGTAGTGAAGCCAGTTTCTCCACGAAGAGCTGTTCGTTGGCTACCGGCACCAACAGCCGGTGCGGTCCATTGGGATCGGTGACGCGCCGCTTGAAACCCGGATTGATGGCCAGGAAATCTTCCTGACTCATGCCTGCCAGCTCTGCAGCCAGCTCCAGGTCAATCTGGCCGCCGACATCCACCTTGACGAAGTAGGGCTGGTTCTCCAGCGTGCCGAATTCCAGACCGTGCCTGGCGGGGTCGGCCACGATGCGTCTCATGGCCAGCAGTTTTGGCACATAGGCTTCAGTTTCCCTGGGCAAATCCAGGCTGAAGAAATCGGTCGGCTTGCCTTTGGCCAGGTTGCGGTCAATCGCGCGCGAGACGTTTACCTCACCTGCGTTGTAGGCGGCGATGGCAAGCAGCCAGTCTCCGTCGAATTCATTGGCCAGAAACTGCAGGTAGTCGAGCGCAGCGCGCGTCGATTCAATGACATCGCGGCGGCCATCGTAATAATTGTTTTGCTTCAAGCCGAAACGCAGGCCGGTACTGGGCATGAACTGCCATAACCCTGCTGCTTTGGCGGTAGAAAGCGCCGTGGGATTGAAGGCACTTTCCACCACCGGCAGCAGCGCCAATTCCAGCGGCATGTTACGTGCTTCGAGTTCGCTGACAATGTAATACAGGTAGCGTTCGCCGCGACGAAAGGTGCGATCCAGGTAATCCGGATGTCTGGCAAACCAGTCTTCTTCGGAGTCAATGCTGCTGGCAGCCATGTCGTCCAGGGCGAAGCCCATGCGCATGCGGTCAAAAAGATCCTGTTCACCGAGCGATACGACGGTTGATTCGATGGTCAGCCATTCGGGCGGCAGCCGGATGTTCGGAGCGCTGATCGGCGGAGTAGGGTCGCCCGGTTTGGTCGGTTTCGCCAGGGTGTTATTGCTTTGCTGTGGCAGCGAGCTACAGGCGGCAAGTAACAACGATCCCACAAGGAGCGCCAGGCGCTGCATGGGGCGATGTGGGTTGTGGGGCATCAGGTTGCACTCCAGTCGTCAGGCCAGTCCGGATCGGTTCCGGCGTTCAGCCCCGAAAATGGTTTTTCCAGTCCCGTAACACAGCGAAAACTTCTGTCTCACTGTCTAACTTACGGCCAGCATGCCGTTCTACAGCCTGTTTCACGGTATCGACATCCAGGCGTAAAAACGGGTTGATCGTCAATTCCAGTCCGATGCTGGATGGCAGTGTCGCCTTGGCTTCACTGCGCAGCGCCAGACACCGTTGCAGATGTTCGCGGATTTTCAGGTTTTCAGGCTCGATCGCCAGCGCAAACCGCAAATTAGACAGGGTGTATTCATGCGCACAGTACACCGTTGTCTCCATCGGCAGATCGGCCAGCTTCTTTAAGGAGGCAGCCATCTGGGCGGCTGTGCCTTCAAACAAACGACCGCAGCCCGCACTGAACAAGGTATCGCCGCAAAACACGGCGCCATGACCGGTGTAGGCAATATGTCCTGCGGTATGGCCAGGCACCTCCAGCACTGCAAAGTCCAGTCCCAGTTCGGGAAATTGAACGTGCTGGCCGGCCGAGACCCGACGCAGCTGTCCTGGAATGGTTTCTGTCAACGGTGCAAAAGTCGGAACCGGGTGGTCAGCTTGCAATTCCAGTACGCCGCCCGTGTGGTCGTTATGGTGATGAGTGAGCAGTATGCCGCGCAGTGTCAGCTGGTTGAGCTGAAGTGCATTGCGGACAGCGCCTGCATCGCCGGGATCAACTACCAGTACCTGTTGCTTTGCCCGGGGTGAATGAATCAACCAGATATAGTTGTCATCAAACGCCGGGATGGCGGTGACTTTCAGGACATCCAGCATTGGCCCCATCAGCCCACCGTTAACCATAAAGCAGGCATTAAACCCGCTGAGCCGGCCAGCCGCAAGCAGAAATTTTGATCTGGTTCCGGCAGATAGCGGGGTTCCTGCCGCTTTCCGTCCGGTACACCCCGGTGTGCTTTTGCCGCCTCACAGCCGTTATGCTTGGTCCATGGAAAATCCGAACCCCAAGCCGTCTTTGGTCGATAGCGCTGCCTGGCTGAAGAGTGGGCTGGGCCAGCGTGTCTATGCCTTGGAACACAAGCTGGTGGGTGAGGCGCTGACCCAGGTATTCGGCTGGCAGTTGTTGCAGATTGGCGCCTGGGGGGATGATCTGGGGCTGATGGACGAGGCGCGCACCCAGCGCAAGGTGGTGGTCTGCCAGGAGGGGTTGCCCGCCGTACCGGGGGTCATGAGCATTCGCTCACGTCTGGATGCGCTGGCCATCGCTTCAGACTCGGTGGATGCAGTATTACTGCCGCACACGCTGGAATACGCAGTCGACCCTCACGAGCTGCTGCGTGAAGTGGAGCGCATCCTGCCGGGCGATGGCCAGTTGATCTTGCTGGGTTTCCGGCCATTTTCCGTCTGGGGAATTCGCAATCTGGCGGCGCATGCGGGCTTTCCTCCCGGTACCCGGCGTCTGATTGCCGAACATCGCATTCGCGACTGGCTGAAGCTGCTTGGCTTTGAAGTGGTCGATGCGCAACGGTATCTGTTCACCTGGCCATGGGGTTCTGCTGCGCCCGGGGCGCAAAGCTTTCTGGAAAACGCTGGCAGCAAGTTGTGGCCGATCTTTGCAGGCGCCTATCTGCTACGCGCCCGCAAGCGGGTATATACCTTGACCCCGATACGGCCACGCTGGCGTGTGCGCGTCCGAGCGGTAGGAGGGTTGATCGAGCCCACCACTCAACTGACTGAGTAGGTTAGCTGATGTGGCCCGATCCTGGGCATGTGCCTGATCTGGCCACGTCAATTGGCCGGGAACGACTCATTATCGGTACACTTCGGCATTCACTGCATCTTTTAGCAAGGTTGATCGTTCATGGATTTTATTGATCTGAAAAGTCAGTACCGCCGTATTCAGGCCAGCGTCAATACGCGCATCCAGAAAGTGCTGGAACATGGCCAGTACGTGCTGGGACCGGAATGCACCGAGCTGGAAACGCAACTGGCGGCCTATGTCGGCGCCAAACACTGCATCGCTGCCTCCAGCGGTACGGACACTTTGCTGATTGCGTTGATGGCGTTGAACATTGGGCCCGGCGATGAAGTCATCACCTCGCCATTTACCTTCATCGCCACCGGCGAAGTGATAGCGCTGGCCGGCGCCAGGCCGGTGTTTGTGGACATCGAAGCCCGCACCTACAACCTTGATCCAGCGCTGCTGGAGCGCGCCATCACGCCCCGTACCAAGGCCATCATGCCGGTGTCCCTGTACGGTCAATGCGCCGACTTCGACGCCATCAATGCCATTGCCAGAAAGCATGGCATTCCCGTCATTGAAGACGGCGCGCAGAGTTTTGGCGCTGTTTACAAGGGCAAACGTTCCTGCGGACTGAGCGAGATCGGTTCGACCTCGTTCTTTCCTTCCAAGCCACTCGGTGGTTATGGCGATGGCGGTGCGCTGTTCACCAATGACGACCGGCTCGCCAAGCTGATGCGTGAAATTCGCGTGCATGGCCAGGACAAGCGTTATCACCATCCGCGACTGGGCCTGAACGGTCGCCTCGATTCGCTGCAGGCTGCCATCCTGCTTGCCAAGATGGAAATCTTTGAAGACGAAGTGCAGGCGCGTTCGCGCCTTGGGGCGCGTTACTCCGCCTTGCTGACGGAAGCATTCGCCGGCCAGCAGGTCATCGTCACGCCGGTAGTCGAAGCGCACAACTTGAGCGTCTATGCGCAGTACACCATCCAAGTGCCCCATGAAAACAACGGACGTGCGCAATTTGAAGAGCGCATGAAAGCCCAGGGGATTCCCACCGCCGTGCATTATCCCGTGCCGCTGTATCGGCAACCCGTGTTTACCGATCTGGGTTATCAGGCCAGCGACTTCCCGGTGTCCGAATACATCGCTTCACGGGTGATCAGTCTGCCCATGCACCCGTATCTGACAGAGACGCAGCAACAGCAGGTGGTGGCGGCTGTAAGCAAAGCGATAGCAGGTTAAGGAGACTGCATGCGTCAGGTGATACTGGATACCGAAACGACCGGTCTGGATCCGAATCAGGGACATCGCATCATCGAAGTCGGCGCCATTGAACTGATCGATCGCCGCAAGACCGGGCGCACCTTTCACAAGTATTTCAAGCCAGACAGAGAGGTGGAAGCTGGCGCGCTGGCCGTGCATGGCATCACCAATGAATTCCTCAACAGCCAGCCGCGTTTTGGCGAACTGGCCGATGAACTGCTGGAATTCCTCAATGGCGCCGAACTGGTCATTCATAACGCCTCGTTCGATGTGACTTTCCTCGATGCCGAGTTACAGCGCCTGAAACGAAAACCCAGCGTACGCGAGAGCTGTGCGGTGTTCGACACCCTGTTATTGGCGCGCAAGCTGCACCCTGGACAGCGCAATAGTCTGGATGCGTTGTGCAAGCGTTACGACGTGGACAATTCGCATCGCGATTACCACGGCGCGTTGCTGGATGCGCAATTGCTGCTGGATGTGTATCTGGCCATGACCGGCGGCCAGACCAAGCTGGTTCTGGATCATGCCCATGCCGCGGGTGAGGCCGGTGATGCGGCTGCGCTTCCCGCATGGACCCGGCCTGCCGGTCATCTGGCGGTGTTGCAAGCCAGAGACCACGAGCTGGTCGCTCACGAAAAAATACTGTCTGTCCTGGACAAGAGCAGCGGCGGCAACACTGTCTGGCGCAAGTTATCGTGATGCACGCTTCCCTGACCTATGCATGGTTCCGCAATTTTCTCGGCCATTCACCCGGCTGGTACAAGCTGGGCGTTGTCGCCTGTCTGGCGCTGAACCCGTTGTTCCTGATCGCCCTGGGTCCGGTGGTGACCAGTTGGTTGATCGTGGCGCAGTTCATCGGCACCCTGGCCATGGCGCTGAAGTGCTATCCGCTGCAACCGGGAGGTCTGCTGGCCATTGAGGCGGTCATTCTCGGGTTGACCGACGTGAGGTCGGTTTATAACGAAGTCACCGGCGGGCTGCCGGTCATCCTGCTGATGGTCTTCATGGTCTCCGCCATCTATTTTCTGCGCGATCTGTTACTGGTGTTGTTCACTCGCCTGTTGCTGGGGGTCCAGCGTCACTGGGTGTTATCGCTGATGTTTTGCCTGGCCTCGACGGTATTGTCGGCATTTCTGGATGCACTGACCGTGATTGCCGTGGTGTTGACGGTGGGCGCTGGTTTCTATTCGGTCTACCACAAGGTGGCTTCCGGCAAACACCATGAAGAAGACGCGCATGATCATAGCCTCGATCATGAAGTGCATGAACTGCATCACGAAGATCTGCTGGCATTTCGCGGCTTTCTGCGTGGCCTGTTGATGCATGCGGCGATAGGGTCGGCGCTGGGTGGCGTCATGACGCAGGTGGGCGAACCACAGAATCTGCTGATTGCCAAGCAGGCGGGCTGGACTTTCCAGCAGTTCTTCATCAGGGTGGCGCCGGTATCCATGCCGGTATTTTTGGCCGGCCTGATTACTTGCTTGCTGGTGGAACGGTTACGCTGGTTTGGCTATGGCGTGGAGTTGCCCGGCCATGTACGGCAGGTGCTCAAGGAACATGCAGATCGTGAAGCTGCGCGCCGCAGCGTGCGTGATCGGGCCAGTCTGTGGGTGCAGGCGGCTGTGGCCGTCGTGCTGGTGCTGGCTTTAGGCATGCATTGGGCCGAGGTTGGCTTGATCGGCTTGTTGATCATTGTGTTGGCGACCAGCTTCATGGGCATTACCGAAGAGCATCGTCTTGGCCATGCCTTTGAAACTTCCCTGCCTTTTACAGCCTTGCTGGTGGTGTTCTTTGCCATTGTGGCCATGATTCACGACCAGCATCTGTTCGAGCCGGTGGTGCAATGGGTGTTGAACATGGAAGGCCGCATGCAGACCGTCATGTTCTATGTTGCCACCGGGGCGTTATCGGCAGTCAGTGACAATGTGTTTGTTGCCACCATCTACATTTCGGAAATCAAGGCGGCATTGCTCGAAGGCGCCATCAGCCCGCAACAGTTCGGGCAACTCGCTGTCGCCATCAATGCCGGCACCAACATCCCCAGCGTGGCCACGCCCAACGGTCAGGCCGCATTCCTGTTCATGCTGACATCCGCGCTGGCGCCGCTGATCCGTCTGTCCTATGGCCGCATGTTGTGGATGGCGCTGCCGTACACCATCGTGCTGACGCTGACTGGCCTGCTGGCAACTGCTTATATTTTGTAAGGCAATCGTACCCGACTGCTCGAAAAATAATCCTGAGGCATGTGACATGCCAGATTTCCTCACGATTTTGTTCGCAATGATGACCGGCTTGCTGGTGCTGGACTCACACAGCCCTGCGCGCGCGGAACAAATTGTCGAATCACAGCAGCAAGATTGTACGCCAGCGAACGGCCTGGAATTTCTCTGTGGTCCGCGCAATGTGGAGGACATGATCCGCCTGCCGGGCCGCGCTGCACTCATTGGCAGCAGCAGTTTGGGTCCGGGCGCACCGACAGGACCTGCGGCACAGTCAGGAAAGCTGTACTTCATTGACACCCGGGCGCGTGCCGATGTGCAGCTCGTTCCTGACATCAGCGGCAAGCCGCAGTCCGAATACAGCGCCTGCCCGGGTGCACCGAATGTGGTGAAATTTTCACCACATGGCATCGCCATCCGTCGTGGTTCGCAGGGGCATCATTTGTTGTACGTCGTCAATCATGGCGGTCGCGAGTCGATTGAAATGTTTACCGTCAATGTTGCTACCTCCATCGGCTTGAAATGGATCGGCTGCGTAATCCTTCCAGATGGTGCTTTGGGCAATGGTGTCGTGCCGCTCAGGGATGGTGGTTTCGTGGCAACCAAGTTCATCGATACACGTCATGGCAACATGCTTGACCAATTGGCAGCGTTGGAAAAAACCGGCGCAGTCTATCGTTGGCGTCCCGGCAAGGGATTTACGACGTTGCCCGGTAGTGTGATGTCGGGAAACAACGGTGTTGAAACCTCGGCCGACGGCAAATGGTTGTTCGTCGATGTGTGGCCGGAGAAACGTATCGTGCGTTTTGCACTCGACGGCGATGTGGCGCCCGTGAGCATTCCGCTCGACTTCCTGCCGGACAATATTCATCGGATGCCTGACGACAGTTTGTTGATCGCCGGTCAGAGTGGCGATATCCAAGCCTTGTCACTGCGCTACAAGCTACAGCAGCCCATCGATTGGGTGGTGGCGTGGCTTGATCCGCAAAATCTGCGTGTCATCCCACTCCTTCGAGAGAAAGGTACGCCAGTTTTCAGCAATGTGTCTGGGGCCGCGCAAGTCGGCAATGCACTTTGGTTGGGGTCAGTGCATGGCGATCGTGTGGCCATTAAATTGTTGCCATAGATTTGTATCAGGATTTGATAGTGAGGCTGCTTGCCGCTCCCACTGTTGCGTGGTGGATGGGTAGCGTCCAATGCCACGCATGATAAATTCGACTGCGTGTGTGAAGAGTCAATTTCTTCTTTGGAGAGGTTACATGAATAAGTCATCAACTCTGCCTGTGGCGATGATCTGTGCGGGGCTGGCCGTGGCGCTGATCACAGGTTGCAGTGTCACGAATCCTGCGCCTGACAAGGTTGAAGTGGACCGAAGCGTGTTTTTCTCTGGCGGCAGATATGTGGGCGAAAAAGGCAAGGAAGTGATGCGGGGTGCCATGTATGTGGAGCATTTGCGTCCCAGTAAAATAACCCGTAAGTATCCGCTATTGTTGATCCATGGCGGGATGCAGACTGCTGCGGGCTGGCTAACCACGCCAGACGGACGCAAGGGTTGGGCGCAGTATTTTGCCGAGCAGGGCTATGATGTCTACATGGTGGATCAGCCTGCTCGTGGCCGTTCCGCGTGGCACCCGGGCCTGGATGGCAAGCTGATGATTGCACCAGTGTCGGTTGTCGAAAAGATGTTTACCGATCCTGAAGAGTTGGGTGACTGGCCGCGTGCCAGACGCCATAATCAGTGGCCGGGTACAGGGCGCAGGGGTGATCCGGTGTCCGATCAATTCTATGCTAGCCAAGTGGAATTCCTGGCGTCTGCCGCAGAAACGCAGACCCTGGTGCAAGCGGCAGGTACTGCACTGCTGGACAGGATCGGTCCGAGCGTAGTACTGACTCATTCGCAATCCGGGCCGTTTGGTTGGTTGCTGGCCGACGCCCGACCCGATCTGGTCAAGGGTATTGTGGCCATCGAGCCGAACGGGCCGCCCCTTCAGGCTTCGCCGGAATTGGGTGCCGGTAAACAACTACCCTGGGGCGTCAGCGACATTCCCATCACCTATTTCCCGTCCGTTCAGGACGCGAACGACTTGCAGGTCGTACAACAAGTTACGCCCGACCGGCCGGGTTTGTTGGCCTGCTGGCAGCAACAGGAACCGGCTCGACAACTGGTTAATCTTAAGCATATTCCCATCCTGATTCTGACTACCGAAGCTTCGTATCACACTCGGTATGACCATTGCACGGCCAACTGGCTACGCCAAGCCGGAGTGGCCAACGATGCTGTCCGGCTTGAAGACGTGGGTATCAAGGGCAACGGTCATATGGTCATGCTTGAGAAAAATAATCTCGATGTGGCTCATTGGATCGATGACTGGATTTGGAGAAATGTGCACTGACATTAGGCAACGGGAAAATACCGTCGTCTTTAGCCAGTATTTTGTCTGGGCAACCTAGGCTGCTGTTAGTGCAGTCAGCCTATTCCTGACCAGCACGGCTGCACGCTGCATGTCCACTTCTGCCATGGTGGTTGCGCGGCGAGTGACTTCATCCAGTATCTGCGCTTGTATCTGTCCACGCTCATACGCCACGGCATAGGGAATCTCGTGGTGGAACATCACCATGGAATAGCGCGGAATGAAGCGGTCCGGAAAACGTCGTTCCAGTTCGAATGACAGTTCCTTCTGCAACAGGAACCGGGGATGGCGCACGGTATCGCGCATCTCGATGTAGTTTTCCAGCGCCATGTCGGCAATGGCATTGGTGTCGGGTTGGCGGCGTTGTTCAAGCAGTTCGCAGGCAGTGCCGAAATCGTGCTGCTGCATGAGCGCATCCAGTTCCACACAGTCTTCGAAGGCGCAGTTCATGCCCTGACCATGGAAGGGCACGATGGCATGCGCGGCGTCGCCGATCAGCACCGTGCTGCGGGCATCGGTCCAGCGCGAGCTGCGCACGGTGAACATCCTGCCGGTGGGATGGGCCATGAATTCTTCGGCTAGGCCGGGCATCAGCGCCCGCGCATCGGCAAAATGCCGCTGGAAAAACGCTTCAATGTCGGGTGCATCGTGCAGTCCGGCAAAACTTTCCTGCGTGTCAGTCGAACTGTCGAATGGCAGGAACAAGGTGACGGTGAATGAGCCATCCAGATTCGGCAGGGCGATCAGCATGAAGCCGCCGCGTGGCCAGATGTGCAATGCCCGTGGATCGAGTTGATGCCTGCCCTGAGCATTGGCCGGCAAGGTCAGCTCCTTGTAACCATGCGGAAGCAAGTCGGCGGTGGCGCTGGCCTGCGTGGCCTTGAGCAGCGCATGACGTGCGATGGAGTTGTAACCGTCGGCAGCAATCAGTTGTTCGAAGTTCAGATGACGCGAGACACGGGTATGTTGATCCAGCAGCGTCAGGCGATGTTGCGCGAAATCCACCTCCGTGCCTTCGGAGTCGAATTGCAGTTCCACGCCGGGCAATCGTTCGGCGTAGTCAAGCAGCACCTGATTCAGTCCCGGGCGCGAAATGGAGTAGATGACTTCATGCGCACGCTGTCCGTAAGGTACGAACTGCGTGTGCCCGCTGAGGTCGTGCACGCATCGGCCGGGCATGGGCAGCAACAGCGGTTCGATGGCTTCGTAAACACCCGCCATTTTAAGTGCATGAATGCCGCGATCCGCCAATGCCAGATTGATGGAGCGACCGGCCGATAACTGGTGAGTGCGCAGGTCAGGACGACGTTCCAGCAGGCGTACCTGTATGCCGCGTCGTGCCAGCAGAATGGCCATCAAGCTGCCGGCCAGTCCCGCGCCCAGAATGGTGACGTCAGGGTGCTTGCTCATGTCAGTAAACCTTGCAGTGCATGCACGAACTGCCAGACATCGACATGACGGTTGTACAGCGGCACCGGCGTAACGCGGATGATGTCCGGTTCGCGCCAGTCACAGATGAAACCTTGCGTCATGAGTTGTTCGTGAATCTTGCGTGCCTGTTCGCGTTCAACATGCAGGCGCAATGACAACTGACAGCCTCGTGCCTGTGGTTCGGCAGGTGTAATTAGACTGATGTACTGGCGCAACTGGCTGGTCAGCAGATAGTCGAGATAAGCAGTCAGTTGCAGCGACTTGTTGCGCAGCGCCTTGATGCCGGCGTCCTGGAATATCTGCAACGAAGCCAGCAGCGGCGCACAGGCCAGAATGGGCGGATTGGATAACTGCCAGCCTTCTGCGCCGGGCAGCGGCACGAATTCATGCGGCATGGCAAAGCGGGTGGTCTTGTCGTGTCCCCACCAGCCGGCGAGGCGTGGCAGTGCGGCATTGTGTGCGTGACGTTCATGAACGAATGCGCCGCCAATCGAGCCGGGGCCGCTGTTCAGATATTTGTAGCTGCACCACACCGCGAAATCGACATGCCAGTCATGCAGGCTGAGCGGCACATTGCCGATGGCATGCGCCAGATCCAGACCCACCACACAGCCCTGTTGCTGCGCTGCTTGCGTGATCGCCTGCATGTCGAACAGCTGGCCGGTGAGATATTGCATGCCGGGAAATAACACGGTGGCGATGGTTGCGCCTTCGCGTTCCAGCAAGGCCAACAGGTCTTCGGTGCGCAACGTGTCTTCGCCGGCACGCGGCGTCAGTTCGATCAGGCTGTGTGCAGGATCGTAGCCATGCAGTTTCAGGTGTGAACACACTGCATAACGATCCGAAGGAAAGGCCCCGGCTTCGATCAGTATCTTGTGGCGCTGCGCCGTGGGTCGATAGAAGCTGGTGAGCAGCAGGTGCAGATTGACGCTCAGCGAATTCATCGCCACCACTTCCATGGGCAATGCGCCGGTGAGTTCGGCCAGTCCGGGCGTTAGCAACTCGTGATAGGACAGCCACGGACGCTTGCTGTTGAAGTGTCCTTCCACGGCCTGTGTCTGCCAGACCAGCAATTCCTCGTTGATCAAGGCAGCCGTGCTCCTGGGTTGCAGGCCCAGAGAGTGACCGCACAGATAGGTCTGCGGATTGCCGTCCACGCTGATCGGCAGATGGAACTTGCTGCGATAGCGCGCCAGCGGATCGGCAATGTCCAGTGCGGTGGCGGTATTGCGTTCCAGCGTCCAGGTAGACATGGTTGACTGCGTATTCATAGCAGGGGGAACAGCAGCGGCCTGCTGGGCGTGGCGTCGGCAACAAACGGGGCCAGCTGCAAGCTGAGCAGATAGCGACCGTCGGCAATCTGCTCGGGCACATAGATCAATTCGGTAATGGTGGCATGAGGACGCTGTGCATGTGCGGCCTGCGTGTCACCGGCCGGCAGCCCCCAGAAGGCGCGATGCGCCAGCAAATGGCCGCCGTCATCCATGCGGTCCACCGAGGGCACATCCACTAGCAGATGTTCGATGCCCAGTTCCGCCAGCCAGGCCAGCGCGGCCGGTTCGAAATACGCCGGACTGCTGCCGACATCGTAATTACGCGTCAGTTTGCCGCTGGTATTGGGCAGGGTGCGCACGATCAGGGCCGACACAGGCGGCAATTCGCTGGCGGATAAAAGCTTGCTCAAACAGGCGCGGCTGATCACGCGATTGGTGGCGTGCTCGGCGTTGTCAGTGGCGATGGGTTCTACCGTGATCAACAGTGCCAGCGACAAAGCTGCATGGGCCAGTGTGTTCACTGCCACTGTATCGCATGTGAGATGAGCGACACTCTCGGTATGCGTGCCATTGCAATGCGGCGTCAGATGATAACGATTGCAATTGCAGCTGCCGCCCTGCATGACATTGCCGATGAAACTGCCGGCGCTGTACACCTCCGCCTGCGCGGCCGGCGCGCCATAGGCTTGCAGTTGCGGCTGGTTGAAGCGTAGTGGAATGGAAATGTCGCAGGCCGAGTCCGCAACGGCGCGATAAACCTTGCCGGCAATTTCCAGACTGAGGATGTGCATCAGTTGCGCTTGGCGGGCACGGCCAGCACCGTGCCGCATTGCTGGCAGGCGCGATGTGCGGCCGAACTGTAAAAGCGTTCGAATATCGGCGGCAACTGCGTCTCGATGTTGGAGATGTGCAGATATTCCTCGTACAGCTTGTGATGGCAGCGTTCGCAGTACCAGACGAAGCCTTCGAGTTCGTCCGATTTGCGGGCGCGTTCAATGACCAGACCCACAGTATTGGCCGGACGGCGCGGCGAATGCGGCACATTGGCCGGCAGCAGGAAAATATCGCCTTCGCGAATGGGCACGTCCACCGGCTCGCCATCCTGGATGGTCTTGAGGATCATGTCGCCTTCGAGCTGGTAGAAAAATTCTTCGCTGGGATCGACATGGTAATCGGTGCGCACATTCGGTCCGCCCACCACCATGATGATGAATTCCGACTCGCGGAAGATGCAGCGATTGCTCACCGGCGGTTTGAGAAACTCGCGATGCGCATCGATCCAGCGGCGGAAATTGAAGGCTTGCAGGCGACTCATGACGGCTCTCGGGGAAAACTGCGGCAACTGTGCCGCAGTGCAGCTTGCATCGCAACCGCTGTGGCGCAACACTTCTACGTATCGAAATGGTGGGAGAGCCGGTATGAGCATGTCTCGCTGGTACTTGTGTCATTCCCGTCGGGCGGCAGCGCGGGTACGCGACTTTCTGGTCGTGGTGGCGTTGTTGAGTCCGCCTTTCGTGCTGGGTCAGGCTGCTGACGCAGGGGCCGACAAAACAGTGGAAGCCAGTCAGGATGAGGCCCCGACTGTGGCTGCGCGCTGGCAGTCTTACGATCTGCGCTTTCATTATTTCGGTTTCACCACCTATTACAGTTGTACGGGACTGGAAGATCGTCTCAAGGGAATTTTCAAGGAGTTGGGCGCCGACAAGGAAATGCTGGTTACCGCCACCGGCTGTTATGGTTCTGGATTTCACGATATCAACAACATGCTGTCCGCCCGCATCCGGGTGCGTCTGCCGGTCGGAGCGGGAGTCGAAGAACAACAAACCTTTCCGGCGGTGAGCAAGCCGGTGGCGCTGCGCACCCACAGTTTTGGCGATGCCGATGCAGGAGACTGCGAGTTGCTGGAGCAGGTGCGCGATCAATTGCTGCGCGTGGTCAAGATACCGGTATTGAAGGACGAGCTGCATTGCGTGCCCGGCCAGGCATCGACAGGGGTACAGACGTTGCAGGTCAAGGCCTTGCTTGCCGCGCCGGCAACAGCATCGCCATAGTACCGCCGCGGGGAGTGCTCAGTCTTCCAGCGGCAAGCCGCCGGAGATGGAGGGTACGTGCACCGGCGCGGATTCCTGATCCAGCCGCATGGCGCACAGCGTGCCGCCCCAGATGCAGCCGGTATCCAGCGCCAGTACATGGTCGGCATTGTGAAATCCCAGTGCCGACCAGTGGCCGCACACGATGCGTTGCATGCGACTGCGGCGTTTCGGGACGCGAAACCATGGATACAGACCGGGCCCCAATTGCGCAGGCGATCCTTTGGCCTTGAGTTTCAGTACGCCATCCTCGGTACAGGCGCGCAGACGGGTCAGGCAGTTGGTGATGAAGCGCAACCGGGCAAAGCCTTTCAGGTTTTCATCCCAGCGATCCGGTTCATCGCCATACATGTTCTGAAACAACTCACGGGCGTGGTCGGCTTCGCGCAATGCCTGTTCCAGTTCGCGGGCGCAGGCGATGGCTTGCGGCAGATCCCATTGCGGCGGTAATCCGGCGTGGATCAGCGTCCGTTGCAGCCGGGTGTCGTGATGCAGCAGCGGGCGATGACGCAGCCAGTGCAGCAGTTCGGCGCGATCCGGCGCATTGAGCACTTCGTCGAGCGTATCCTTGGTTTTGCGTTTGGCTTGCGGATCAAGCGCAAGGGCCAGCAAATGCAGATCGTGGTTGCCCAGTACGGTAATGGCGGCATCGCCCAGCGATTTCACCAGCCGCAGCGTAGCGAGTGAGCGCGGACCGCGGTTGACCAGATCGCCGGTCAGCCAGAGCCGGTCCCGCGCCGGATCGAACTTCAGGATATGCAGCAGTTGCTGGAATTCATCGTAGCAACCCTGGATGTCGCCAATGGCGTAGACAGCCATATTTCAGGTCATCAATGCAGCAGGCCGGGCTTGGCAAGACGGAAGGGCGCGATTTCCGCATCGAAATGCGCGCCGTCGTCGGCCACCATCTGATAACTGCCCTGCATGGCGCCGACCGGCGTTTCGATGACAGCGCCGCTGGAGTAGCGGAAGCCCTGCCCGGGTTGCAGATGCGGCTGTTCGCCCACGACCCCCTCGCCACGCACTTCCTGCACCTTGCCATTGGCATCGGTGATCACCCAATGGCGCGTCAGCAGCCTGGCGGGCACCGTGCCTTCGTTATGAATGGTGATGGTGTAGGAAAATACATACCGGCTTTCGTCCGGGATGGACTGATCGTCGACATAGCTGGTGCTGACGTCAACACGGATCTTGTGTGTTACCGAAGTGCTCATGGTGCGGGCTATGGCTGGAGTGGATGAATCGGCAATATATCAGTGGTCGGCAGACTGGGCAGGCACAAGAAATCAGGTCTTGATGCCGGCGGCGGCGTGCGGCAAGTGCACCGCCAGTACGTCGCAGGAAGCCGTGTGCAGCACCGCATCTTCCGTGAAGTTCACCAGCGCTTTCAGACCATGACGCGCGTGATTGCCGACCACGATCAGGTCGGCGCCCATCTCCACAGCAGTGTGCTGAATCTCTGCCTTGATGCTGCCGACTGCCACGATTTGCCGGCTGTCCTGCAGACCGTGTACCGCAGCGAGCTGCGCCAGCTTCTCGGTCGCGCGCTTGACCAGTTCGCCCTCGATCTGCATGGCCGGCAGCAGTGTTTCACCCATGGGTTCCAGGGGAACGTATTCGACCACATGCATGAGAGTCAGCGTCGCCGGTGCCGCCAGTGCTTGAGCGCGGTCAATGATCGGATGGCTGTCGGCGGACAGGTCCACAACCACCAGAATATTGCGATACGTGCTCATGCTTGCACCTGAAGCGTATGACGACTGAAGGCTAGTCTGAAAGTTTGCTGCACAACGGGCAAGTACCGCGTTATGCAACCTGCCGGGCCAGCGCTGCAAAACATTCAGGCGACAGGACTTCGGCGCGCAGGCCCGGATCGATGCCGGCCGCTTCGATCTGTTCGGCGCTGAGCAATGAACGCAGTGCATTGCGCAGGGTTTTGCGGCGTTGCGAAAAGGCCGCCATGACCACGTTTGCAAACACCTCCTGATCATGAATCGTGAAGGGCGGCGTGGCATGAGGGACCAGTCGCACCACGGTGGACATCACTCTGGGCGGTGGCCGGAAGGCTTGCGGACCGATGTCGGACAGGGGCGTGACCTGCAGCCAGGGCGCCAGCATGACGGTCAGACGGCCGTAGTCGTCGGTATCAGGCAGGGCCGCCATGCGATCGACGACTTCCTTCTGCAGCATGAAGTGCATGTCCAGAAAGTGTTCACGCTGTTCAATCAATCGAAACAGCAGCGGCGTGGAGATGTTATAGGGCAGGTTGCCGATCAGACGCAGCAATTGCGTGTCGCTGCGCAGACTGCCAAAGCCGAACTTGAGCACATCGGCCTCATGCAGATGCAGCGTGCCAACATTGAAAGCACTGACTTTCAAGGCGGCGATGACATCGCGGTCGATTTCCACTGCGTCCATTTCCTTGATACGAGCCAGTACCGGCAATGTAATTGCACCCAGTCCAGGGCCGATTTCCACCACATGCTCGCCGGGTTGTGGATTGATGGCATTGACGATGTCGTCGATGACGCTTTGATCGCGCAGAAAATGCTGGCCAAAACGTTTGCGGACTTGATGCATCACGCGCGGCTGCTCAGTTGAATGGCCAGTTGCAAGGCCGCCGCCAGGCTGCCCGCATCCGCCTTGCCGGTGCCTGCCAGATCCAGGGCCGTGCCGTGATCCACTGATGTGCGCAGGATGGGCAGACCGAGCGTCACATTCACCGCATTACCAAAACCGGCGTACTTGAGCACCGGCAATCCCTGATCGTGATACATCGCCAGCACCGCATCGGCAGCTTGCAACATATGGGGCGTGAACGCGGTATCGGCGGGCGCCGGGCCGGTCAGCTGCATGCCTTGTGCGCGCAGCTCGTTCAATACCGGCGTGATCACTTCAATTTCTTCGCGGCCCAGATAGCCGGACTCGCCTGCGTGCGGATTCAGTCCCAGCACCATAATACGTGGCTGTGCAATGCCGAAACGCTGTTGCAGATCGTGCTGCAGAATGAGCAGGGTTTTGCGCAGCGTGGCGCGAGTGATGGCGCTGCTCACTTGTGTCAGTGGCAAATGCGTGGTGACCAGCGCCACGCGTAGTTGATCCGCCGTCAGCATCATCACCGGCAAGTGTCCGCCGGTCCGTTCGGCGAGATATTCGGTATGACCGGTGAAAGCAATCCCAGCCTGGTTGATGATGCTTTTCTGTACCGGCGCCGTGACCATCGCGGCAAATTCGCCGGCCATGCAGCCATCGCAGGCGCGATCCAGCAGTTGCAGTACATAGCGTGCATTGGCCTCATTCAATGCCCCGGTCTGCACGGTTGCCGCGACGGGCACATGCAGCATGGTGAGCGTGCCCGCCAGGTGGGGCTGCTCCGTGTCCGGCAGATAGTCGCGCAGTTGCACGGGAATCTGCAGCTGTTCGGCACGCGACTGCAGCAGGCCGCGGTCGCCCGCCACGATCAGCTGGCAGGACCAGGGCTGCTGTGCAATGGCAATAGCCAGATCCGGCCCAATGCCGGCAGGTTCGCCGGTGCTCAGGATGATGCGCGGTAAACTGGGCATGAGTGCGGCTGCGATGATGGCAGCAGTCGATTACAACAGGTATTCAACGTAGGCACTGGCGCGCAGTTCGCGCAGCCACAGCTCGACTTCTTCTTCAGCCTTGGATTCGCGCAGCTCCATAAAAGCTTTATTGCGGCGGGTTTCGTCGCTGATGTCCTGCGTGCGGCGTCCCAGCAACTGCACGATGTGCCAGCCGAACTGTGATTTGAATGGTGCGCTGATTTCGTTGATGTCGAGCTTGTCCAGCGTCTGTTCGAATTCGCCTACATAAGTGCCGGGTCCGGCCCAGCCGAGATCGCCGCCCTGTACCGCGGAACCTGTGTCCTGCGAGGTGACGGCGGCAATGGTGGCGAAGTCTTCGCCGGCGAGAATGCGTTCGCGGATTTTTTCCAGACGCTGCTTGACGGTGTTGTCGTCTTCAATCTCGGTGGTCTTGAGCAAGATGTGCCGGGCATGCACCTGCGATTGCAGTTCCTGTTCCGCTTCGCCGCCGCGTTTGTCGTTCAGCTTGAAAATGTGAAAGCCGCTGGGAGTGCGAATGACGCCGGTCACGTCGCCCACCTTCAATCCGGGAATGGCGTCGGCCACGATGGAGGGCAGTTGTGCGCCGCTGCGCCAGCCCAGCGAACCACCGTCAACATTGGTGGCGCTGTCGGAATAGGCGACCGCCAGCTCGGCAAAGCTTTGTCCCGCCCTGGCCTTGGCCAGCGCTTCGTTTGCGCGCGCTTCGCGCCTGGCCAGTTCTTCGGAGCTGGCATTGCTGGCCACGGCAATCAGGATGTGCGACAGGTTGTACTGAGCGTTGGCGTCGGGCATGCGCTGCTGCTTGGCCAGAAATTGGTCGAGTTCGCGTGGCGAGACATTGATGTGGGCGATCACCGCCTGCTGCTGCAAGATCTGCACGGTCATGTCGCGGCGCACTTCCTCGCGGAAGGCTGCGTAATTCTGACCCTGTGCTTCGATGCTGGCAGGCAGGTCGCTGAACTTCACGCCATTGCGACCGGCAATGTCGTTCAGTGCGGTGTTGAGCATTTCATCGGAAATCTTCAGGCCGCCACGTTCGGCGCGCTGAATCTGCAATTCCTGCAGGATCAGGCGATCCAGCACCTGGCGGCGCAGCACGCTGTCGGGCGGCAGTTGCGTATTCTGCTGTTTCAGACGAGCGGATATGCGCGCCGTTTCCGCTTCCAGCTCGCTCGACAGCACCACGCCATCGTTGACGATGGCGGCGATGCGGTCCAGCGATACGCCGCGGGTCGACAACTGGCGCGGTTCGGCCTGCAGGGAATTCGATCCCGCCAGCATGACCAACAGCATGACAACCGGGGCGGCGATAACGGCAATCTTGGACTTCATGAATGACATCACTGGCAATCGGGCGGGAAGGTTACCGGGTAGGCAATGTCACAGCACTGCCTGCGGCGCGCGCGGAGTATCCGGGAATTGAGCTTTCGAGGAAAGCATCGGCGGTTCCGACACTGGACAGTCCCTTGAGTTCAAGCTGCAGCTTGTACTGGGTGTCGTACTCGCCGCTGCGGGTGGTGACCGCCCGGCCGACCACGGCGCGGATGTTCCAGCAACAGGAGCGGTATTCCAGACCGGCAAAATGGTCGAGGAATTTCCGGTCCAGATGCGAATACACCACCCGCCCGTAACTGCTCCAGGCCCGGCCGATGGGCCAGGCGAAGGAGGATACCCATTGTTCCACTGAGCCGCGGTTGTAGCTGTAACCCAGGTTGATTGTCTGATTGCCGGCCGGACGGTACTGAAATGAGAAGTCGCCGCGTTGGCCACGGGAAAGGTTGGGGTCCCACTGTATTCCCATGCTCACTGTCCAGTTTTTGTAGGCCGACAGGGACAGTTGTCCAATGATGTCAGATGAGTGATCCGCAGTGATGGCGTTGTTACAAGCGGTTTGCGTCAAGGAAATCACGCAGGGTGTCCTGAAATAGTAAGCCTGCCCGACCGTACCGGCCAGAAACTGCCGGCCATCGCGTGCATCCAGCATGCGGGTGGTGAGGCCGGCGCTGAGTTGGTTGGTGTCGCCCAGACGATCCGGGCCAATGAAACGATTGGTCTGGAACAGTTGTACCAGATTGAAGTCCGGCATGCCGGTATCGAACAGCGGCAGATCGTCCTGCGAACGATAAGGCACGTAGGTGTACAGCAGTCGCGGTTCCAGCGTGTACAAACGCTGTCGCTTGCTGCCTGACAGACGCTCGAACACCATACCGCTGTCCAGCGAATACGCCGGTGCGGACAGCGATGGATCGCGCCGGGCATTGCCGGTGGTGTTCTGCAATTGATAGCCGGTGTAATGCCAACTGGCGCTGGGGGTCAGGTACAGACCGCGAGTGCGCAGCGGCAGGGTCAGCTCGGGCACCAGATTCAAACGACCACCCGTCAGGCTTTTTTCCCGGGTGGTGCGTTCGACCTCGCCGCGTGTGAAATAACTCAGTTCGCTGTCCAGGGTGAATTCCCAGCCAAAGGGCAGGAGTTGGTGGCCCGCCACCGAGAGCTGCGGCAACAAGGTGTAGGGCCGGTCACTCAGCGGGATCGTGTCATCGATTACTTGCAGGTTCTGGATTTTCAATTTGCCCTGCCAGTTGCTGGAATAGGCGTTCAGGGACAGGCTGCGGGGCAGATACACCGTGCTGGTGGCGTCGAGGGTCTGGCCGAAGTCTTCGAACCATTGGTTGTCGCGCACGTCGCTGGCGCCGACATCGAGTCGCAGGACATCGTCGAAATCGTTGCGATACGCCAGTTGCACCAGGCCGCGCCAGTCATTGGTCTTGTTGTCGTGTGGCAGATAGCCGGTGACCAGACTGCCCTTGCTGGACTCGCCCAGGTAACGAAATTCGTTATCCAGCTTGAAGCCGCGGCTGGTGTCGTAGATGGGCGTGATGGTGTCGTCGTAATTGGCGGCCAGGTTCCAGTACCAAGGCACCGACAGGGCGTTGCCGCCGCGCGATGAACCGCCAAAGGTGGGGAACAGAAATCCGCTCTTGCGTTCATTGCCCACCGGAAAAGAGATCCAGGGCAGATAGAAAATCGGTACGCCCTGAAATTCCAGCCGCACATTGCGACCGGTGCCGGTCAGGTTTTGCTGGCTGATGTTCAAATCGGAAAGTTTCAGTTCCCAATCGGTGCTGCCGACGGGACAGGTGGTGTAGCGCACCGACTCCAGCGCCACATTGCCTTCCGGGCTGAGTTGAATTTTGTCAGCAGTGCCGCGTCCGGCATTGGCTTTCAGGATGAAGCTGGCTTGCGCGACCTCGGTACCGCCGCTCGAATCCATGCTGGCATCGGCGCCGCCCAGTTGCAGCGTGTTGTCTTCGTATTGCACGGCGCCCGAGGCTTTCATTGCCTTGCTGGACAGGTCGTAATGCAGGGCATCCGCACTCAGGGTGCGTTCGCCCTGACGCGCCGTGACCTGGCCGTTCAGATTGATCTCGCCATTGACGGTGGCATCCCAGCTGTCGGCTTGCAGTTCTATGGGCAGCTGTGCGGTTTCCGCCAGACTGGGCTTGTTGCGCGAGCTTTGCTGGCTGGTCGGGATGTCATAACCGGGACAGGTCTGGACTTGGGCATTGACTTCAGCGGCGATGCCGAGATTAACGGCGATCAGCAACAGCAACCGGCAGCGCCGCTGAACGAAAAGAGGGCGCAGTAGTGGTATCGGAAGTCTGGGCATTGGTAGCGGATGATTGGCCCGTTGAATGGTTCCGGGATGCAAAGCGTTCAAGTTGGTGCGGTCATTATAGTCAGATGTTTATACTGCCGTGCCGGGGCTTGATCGCAGCATGCATTGCAAGCCCGACATCACCCGCATGATTTGCACAAGGTATCTGGACCAGGCATGACCGAGCCGACACGCGACGCAAGACTTGAAACGCTGGAACTCTGGGTGCGCCAGGTACTGGGCACCGGGCAGTTCAGCATGGTACCGGCTTCGGCGGATGCCAGCTTTCGCCGCTATTTCCGCATCGTCAGGACGGATAGTCAGGGCCATGAAACTTTCATTGCCATGGATGCACCACCTGACAAGGAAAATATCCGGCCGTTCTTGCATGTTGCCGGTCTGATGCAGGCCGCAGGCGTACATGCGCCGCGTGCGGTGGCGGAAGATGTGACCAATGGCTATCTGTTGCTCACCGATCTCGGGACCCAGACTTTCCTGGATGTGCTCAATGAAGGTAATGCCGATGAGTTGTTCAGTGCTGCCATTGATGCGCTGATCAAGTGGCAGTTGCTCAGCAGGCCCGGCGTGCTGCCGCCCTACGATGAAGCCCTGTTGCGGCGTGAGTTGAGCCTGTTTCCGGATTGGTTCATTGCCCGGCATCTCGGCATATCGTTGACCGACCGGCAGCAGGCCACCCTGACGCGCATGTTCGATCTGATCGTCGCTGCCAACTTGGCTCAGCCGAGTGTATTCGTGCATCGCGACTACATGCCGCGCAACCTGATGATCAGCAATCCCAATCCCGGTGTGCTGGATTTTCAGGACGCCGTGTACGGCCCTATCACTTACGATGTGGCGTCGTTGTTCCGCGATGCGTTCATCAGCTGGCCGGAAGCAAGGATCATTGACTGGGCAGCCCGCTACTGGGAACGCGCCCGTCACGCCGGTTTGCCGGTACACGATGACTTCGGTGCGTTCTATCGCGACATGGAATGGATGGGCCTGCAGCGTCATCTGAAGGTGCTGGGCATCTTTGCGCGTATCAATTATCGCGATGGCAAGCCCAGGTATCTGGCCGACACGCCGCGTTTCATCGAATACGTGCGCCATGCCTGTCAGCGTTACGACGATCTGCGCCCGCTGCTGTGCCTGCTCGATGAGCTGCAAGGCAGACAGCCACAAGTGGGATATACCTTCTGATGAAAGCCATGATCCTGGCAGCCGGCCGTGGCGAACGCATGCGGCCACTTACCGACCGCCATCCCAAGCCGCTGCTGAAAGTCGGCGGCAAACCGTTGATCGAATATCACCTGGAACGCCTGGCTATTGCGGGTTTTCACGACATCGTCATCAACACCGCCTGGTTGGGCGAACAGATTCCGGCACAGGTCGGTGATGGTTCGCGTTGGCATGTGCGGATTGCCTACAGTCACGAAGGCTGGCCGGCGCTGGAAACCGGCGGCGGCATTTTCAAGGCTCTGCCCCTGCTGGGTGATGAGCCTTTCCTGGTGGTGAATGGCGATGTATGGACGGACTGGCAGGTGGCAACGCCGGCATTGCCGTCACAGTGGCATGCCGATACGCTGGCGCATCTGGTGCTGGTGCCCAATCCGGTACATCACCCCAAAGGGGATTTCGGTTTGCAGGACGGTCAGGTGACGGCAGCGACCACACAATCCTTCACTTTCTCCGGCATGGGTTTTTATCATCCCCGCCTGTTTGCCGGCTGTTCGCCCGGCGCCTTCAAGCTGGCGCCCTTGTTGTTCGCGGCGATCAGCAGCCGGCGGGTAACGGGTGAGTTTTATGCGGGCCAGTGGTACGACATCGGCACGCCCGAGCGTCTGGCGATGCTGGATCGGTTGTTATCCGGCTCGCGCAACGAGATAAATTCCTGATTTTTGTGACGGCCGAACCCCAGCCGCAGCGCTGGTTTTGCCGAAAGCGACTTGTCCGCGCCATGACAGTGTTATGGTGAGACGACACAGCAGGAGAAATTCATGATCTGGGATAGCCCGAAAATTCGCAGCAGTATCGAGATGTCCGCTCCCGGCAATGCACTCATCGGCGAGCACCGTGATCGGGTTCTGCACGAACAAGCCGAGGCAGCCCAACGCCGGCAACGGGATCTGCTGGAACAGACCTCGATGCAACATCCGGCAGAAATTCGTATCCGCATCTGGGAACAACTGCACCAGATGGATTTGCCCCGCGATTCGACGCATCAACTGGTTGAGGTGATCGCTGCCCAGACCAAACTGAGCGTCGAGCAAATTTGCAGAGAGCAACAGCGGCGTGCGCTGGTGCGGGCTGCGGCCACGACTGCCAAAGCCTGAGGCCGCAATTTGAGCGCGACAGTGCAAGTTTCGTCGTGAACATTGCACACCCGAGCATGTCTTTCTCGCGCTCCAATAAATCCAGGCCGGTCGTGAGCCGGATAGAGGATCGGCTTTCGCTGAGTTTTGACGCGCTCAGAGTGCAAAGCGAAATGCGTCTGGATGCACCCGACGAGCTGGTACTGGGCTATACCCGGACGATGATGGGTTTCCTGCTGTTTTGTCCGCATCCGGCCAGTATTGCCATGATCGGTTTGGGCGGCGGGTCATTGACCAAGTATTGCCATGCCAATCTGTCGGACACGACGATCACGGTTGCTGAAATCGACCCGCAGGTGATTGCCTTGCGCGAACGGTTCTTTATTCCCCCGGACGATGAGCGACTGCAGATCCTGTGCGAAGACGGCGCCGCATTCGTACAGCGCGCTATCGCTCAATATGACGTACTGCTGGTCGATGGTTTTACCGGATCTGGCCAGCCACCCGTGTTGAGTACGCAACGTTTCTACAATGATTGCCATGTCTGTCTGAGAGCAAACGGCATACTGGTGGTCAATCTGTCGGACATCAGTGCCAGCTTCGAGCCACTACTGGCCCGTATCCGTCACAGTTTTGGTCAGGCTGTACTCGTGGTGGATGCCGAGGACAGCAACAACAGGATTGTCTTTGCAGGCAAGGGGCAGATTTTGAATATATCGCATGAGCAACTGCTGGGCCGGCTGGCGCTGCTTGATGCTCATTTGCCACTCAAGCTGCATCGCACTCTGCAAGCCATGCGCTAGCGTCAGATACCTGATTCGCGAAAGCGCAGTGTGGCGGGATCGGTGCGACTAGCGATGCTGAATGTGCAAGCACGGCCACAAATGGCATTTGAGTAGGCGTAACACTAAGGTCGCTTCTCATGAGTGTTCCGCAGATGTTCTTGGTATGCCAATGAAAATAATCTTGCAATACAAACAAGAATCATTATCATTTGAAGCATGAGGCCTGACATACAAAGTAGTGCGACGGTTTCCCAGACATCAGATGAATCGCGCCCCAGGGTGACTCGTATTTCCCGGTCACGCTGTTTTCATTCTGAGGCCCTGTTTGGCAAGGAACGAGAAGTGCAGATCGAGCATGCTGGCTTCACCTACCGCTTGCGTATTACTCAGGCCAACAAGCTGATTCTGACCAAGTAGGGTGTCAGGAGAAGTTCGGCTCGCAATCATTCAGCCAGCCATTGTTATGTTCCGACATTTCGGCTGGAGATCATCATGTGTACTTCGGATTCGCACTGCTCCATTACCCGTATCGCAGATGGTGGTGGTCACGAGCTGCGCTTGGCGCAGTTGCAGGAGGTCATGCAGCATATCCAGATTTCGCTACGCAACCCACCTTCGCTCGCTGCATTTTGAGATAGGTTCTAATCAGTATGCCGGGTATGTTTGCCGTTCAAAGTGAAGGCTTTTTCCCGCTAAACATGGCGCGTATCAGGTTCTCCCGATGACGGACGCTGGTGAAGATCACGCCAATGATGTGCAGTGCAATCAGTAACAACAAACTCCAGGCGAGCGATTCATGGAGCATCTGTAACCAGTCAATACCCCAGAATCGATCGGTGGTGAACAGCCAGCCGGTGAATCCACACAGAGCGATATTGCTGAGCAGGGCTATGACCATCCAGCCGCCCAATGGGTTATGGCCGAGGTAATGCGGTTCATTACCCCGACAGATGTCCTGTACATAACGCCATACTGTGCTGGGCGAGCGGAGAAACTGGCTGAACCGCGCGTATGGTGAGCCACTCAATCCCCAGACCAGGCGTCCCAGCACCAACGTAACAGCCATGTAGCCTGCAGGTTCATGCAGCGCTGTGAGGCCAAGTGACAGGGTGCTCAACCAGGCAAGCGCAATAGTCATTGCCAGGGTCCAGTGCGTCACTCTGACAAAAACATCCCAGACCTTTATGAATGGCGCGGAAGCGGAAGTTTCAAGCCCGGGAACCATGTTACTGGCTGACGTCCAGTCTTTTGAATGTTTTCGGATCGAAGAAAGCTTCAACCCGTTTCTTGTCAGGATCAAAACCATACACTTCATAACAGCCGTTTTCAGTCTGGATCATGCGAATTTTCCAGCCCTGTGACTTGAGTTTTTTTTGCAGTTCCATTTGCAGACGCATTTCCTGCTTTGGTACTGCACATTGGTAGTCGCCATGCGCGGCAGCGGTGCCATTGGCCAGCAATGCGCTGCAAGCCAGAAGTGCCATACGGAAGTCAGTGTTCATCTCGCAACTCTCAAGATTTTCCCGTTAAACATCAAGCCAGGTACGCAACAGATTGTGATACGTGCCGGTCAGGCCAATGATGGCCGGATCGTTTTCGCCAAAACGACTGCGCAGGCTCACCAGATGGTTGTCCATGTCGAACAACAGGCGGCGTTGCTCGTCGCTGCGCACCATGCTCTGAATCCAGAAGTAGGCGCCGACACGATAGCCGCGAGTCACCGGCAGCACCCGGTGCACGCTGGTTCCGGGATACATCACAATATCTCCGGCCGGAAACTTCACTCTTTGTTCGCCATAAGTGTCCTCAATAACCAGCTCTCCGCCATCGTATTCGTCGGGATCGGCGAGAAACAATGTGCAGGAAATATCGGTACGCACTCGACCGGCGGCATTGCGCAGATAACGCACGGCGGCATCGACATGATTGCCGAAGCTGTTGGTCGTTCCACCATAACGATTGAGCAAAGGCGGCGAGATGTGTTTCGGCAGCGCAGCCGCAAAGAATGTCTGATGTGATTGCAGGCCGCGCAATACCATGGCCTGAATTTCCTGCGATTCCCGGCATTCCTCGGGCAATTGCTCATTGTTTTTGGCTTGCGCCGACTGTTCGCCTGCGGTGATGCGGCCATCGCCCCACGGGGCCTTGGCAAGGATTTCACGCGCCCGACGAACTTCATCGGGCGCGAGGACTTGACGTATTTGCAGCAACATGATTTTTAAAACGTGTAACCAATCGTCATTTTGAAATTTCGTCCTGGTCCCAACACGGTAAACCCCCGGTACAGCTCGGCCCCATAGAGTCTGTCGGTCAGATTGGAGCCATTGACCTGGACATACAGATCCGGTGTGAAGTAGTACTCGGCCAGGGCATCAAGAATTGCGTAGCCAGGCGCGCGGGCACCGCGGGTCGGTGTGGCGCCGTTGATCGAGTAATTCGTAGATGAACCGGTCATGCCAATGCCCATCCGGAAGCTTTGCGTGGCCTGCCAGGTTACCCATGCACTGCCGCTTTTTTGCGGCAACAAACCAAACGGCTGGCCTACGGTGCTTTGTGCGGTTGCGGCGCTGCCTGCCTTATCGATGTTTGAAGTGGGAATGAATGCATAGGACAGATAGACTTCCACATCCTGCAGCGGGCGGCCTGCCACCTCCAGTTCCCAGCCTTGCGAATGACGCTTGCCAGAGAGCAGGTAAGCTTCGCCGGCAAAATCGGCATCGGTGGTGCGTTCGTTGTACTTTTCGGTGCGGAACACTGCCAGACGGGTAGAAAGATTGCCGTCGAACCAGTCGAGCTTGGCGCCGATTTCAAAGTTGCGGCTTTTTTCTGGCGGCGTGTTGGCATTGCGGTAGATGGATTGTGCTTGTTGAGCGGGCGTCGTACCGAACCCACCCAGGCTGGCGAACTGATAGGTGTCACCCGAGGTATTGAACGAAGTGCCATAGGAGAGATGGAATGAAGCCGTCGATGTTGGCTGGAATAACAAACCGACGCGATGACTGAATACTGAATCGGACATGTCCGCCGTAGCGGTGATGGCGGAGGCCCCGGTACCTACAGTGGTATTGAACGTACCGTCAATGGTGTCCCAGCGCAATCCGGCCAGCAGTTTCCAGTGCGGAATGAACTCCACCAGATCCTGGATGAAAATGCCGGCGTTCTTGGATACGTAGTCGTTGCTCGGTGACCAGACTGGAGACAGCGCCGCAATATATCCATCGTCGGGCGTACCGAGGGTACTGGTGCCCTTGGCGTAGTTGGCGCCCACTCCATTGCTCGAGACATATCGGTCGGCGGTTTCGCGCGCAGCGTCGAGGCCGGTCAAGATGACGTGATTCATGCCCAACCACTCGAACCTGTTGCTGTAGTCGCTTTGCAGGTAGGTGCCAGTGTACTTGTCTTTGCGCGGTGTCAGACCGACACGGGTAATGGTTGTATCGCCATCAACCGAAGTCAGGCCTGCCGGAAGGCGATAAGTCGAATACCACTGCGAACGATCATAGCGTCCGCTGCGAATCTGGGTGTGCAGCTCTCCGCCTCCGTCAAAATGATGTGTGTGTTGCACAGTGCCGTACCTGGCTTCGCCTTTCAGATAGTCGCTGGCCGCACCATAGTAATCATTTGGATCGACTGCATTGGGAAACTGCTGAATAATCTGATAAGGCGTCCCGCTCATGGGGATGTTATCAACCTTCAGGTAGAACAGGCCCAGATTAAGCTCGTCGCCGGTTCCCAGTCCAAAGCCGAAGCTGGGCGCCAACCCTTTTTTATCAATCTCCGCGCCGTAGTTGTCTGCCTGAGTGAACATGCCGTTGATGCGGAGTGCAGAGTGCTCACCGGTACGCATGTTGAAATCGCCGGTAGTCCGGAAATATTCGCCCGTGCCCACCGTGCCGGTAACTTCCTTCAGATCAGCCAACAAGGGTTTCTTGTTGACTTGGTTGATGATGCCTCCGGTCGAGCCACGACCGAAGATCATTGAGGCGGAACCACGCAGTACTTCAATACGATCATAGTTGAAGGTATCCCGATCGTATTGCGATGGATCTTTCATACCGTCGATCAGCAGGTCACCAACCTGCGCCACGGAAAAGCCGCGAATGAAGGTATCCTGTTGAGTGCCATTTTCGGCAGCAGAGAAAGTGACCCCGGCCGTCAGGCGCAGAGCCTGATTGAGCGTGTCCGCTTTGCGATCATCAATGAGTTTCTCGGTGACGACGTTGAGGGACTGCGGGATGTCGCGAATTTCCTGAGTGCCTCTGCCAACCGTTGTGGTGACTGTCTGGACATTTTTTTTGTCCTCGAATTCCACCTTGGCTTTGGCCGACACCGGCGTCAGCATGGTTTCTTCGGCGTCGCCTTCCGTCAGCGGAGTTTGTGCCAATACAGGCATGGCCAGACCAAAGCCCGCTGCCAATGCACCGAGTGGCATCAGCCCCGCGCGCAGCGCTTGCGGTGAATGTAGCGGCGTAACTGATGACGAACTGAATGATGATTTTCGTGACATTGAAGCTTCCTCACTGATTGGCTGTAGTGGAATGAGTGCTTTGGCTGGTCACGAACTGGTTCGCAATGGCTATTCGCATGATGAAAATGGATGGATTGATCAAGGTGTTTCCGGTTCGCTGATGAAACCCACTTTTGACAGGCCTGCGGTTGACGCATCGGCCAGTGTTTGTGCGACCAGTCGATAAGGCACCTCCTGATCAGCGCGCAAATGGATTTCAGGCTGCGGCTGTCTGAGACTTTCATTTTTGAAACGGCGTGCCGCTTCCGTTCGGTCTACGGGCTCACCGTTCCAGAACAAGGCGCCGTCGGCATCAATGGCAAACTCGATTTTGTCTACTTTGGCGACATTGGGCTGGGCATCTGCTTTGGGCAGGTCCAGTTTTACGGCCTGGGTCAAGAGTGGCGCAGTAACGATAAAGATGACCAGTAACACCAACATCACGTCGATCAGCGGAATCATGTTGATTTCCGATACCGGCGTGGCCGTACCTTTGGAATTGAAACTTGCAAATGCCATGGCGCATTGTCCTCAAGCAGCGTTCGGGCGCGTACTGGAGGCCAGCGCATGCACTTTCTGTGTGGATGCGCCGGCCGTGCTTAATGGCTGACCCATGGATACAAAGGTATGCAGCTCATAGGCGAATGCATCGAGCTGGGAGAGAATGACGCGGTTGGAGCGTGTCACCCAGTTATAACCCACGACCGCAGGTATCGCGACGGCCAGCCCAAGACCGGTCATCACCAATGCTTCACCAACCGGACCCGCCACTTTATCCAGTGTGCCGGCGCCGCTCATGCCAATGGCCAGTAGCGCGTGATAAACCCCCCAAACCGTGCCAAACAGACCAATGAAGGGGGCGGTTGCGCCTACTGTCGCCAGCAATGTCAGACCGCTTTCCATTCTGGTGGTTTCTTCATCCAGCACTTTCTTGATCGTGCGGGTTACGAATTCGCTGGAAGTGCCGGCTTCAGCCAGCTTGGCGGCACCGTATTTGGCGTGATGCGCCTGCGCATGCATGGCATGGCTGGTCAGATGAGAGAATGGATCGCGAGCGCCATGCGTGCTTATTTCATTTTCAACGGCATCAAGCGATGTCGCATTCCAGAAAAACGCCAGGAAAGACTGGCTGCGTCGTTTGCGTAATGACAACGTCAATCCTTTGATTGCAATGATGGCCCAGGAGGCAACAGACATGACAATCAATATGACCAGCAGTGTTTTGCTGATGGCATCGCTTTGCGCAATGAAATGGGCAAAACCAAGTTGTGTTGCATTGCTGTTCACGGCGAGTCACTCCAGTTCAAAATCCAGTGGAATCAGTGCCCAGCCGGCAGTGGGCTGGCCGTTTTCTGTATAAGGTTTAAAGCGCGCTTTTTGCACGGCGAGAAGTGCGGCTTCATCAAGGCGCGCAAAGCCGGAAGACTTTTTCACCTGTATGACTTGAGGCACTCCTCCTTCGTCTACATAGACCCTGGCAATGACCCGGCCTGTTTCCCGGAAGGGTTTCGATGCTCGCGGATACTCCAATGGCGGTGGAATCCGGTATTGGATAGCTGACGCTGGAATGACTTTCGCCGGCGGTGGAGCCGGAGGAGATGCGGATAACGTCTGCGTGTTGACCGACTCTATTGATAATTCTGGTGCGTGGCTTTCTGGCTCTGCGGGTTCAGTGACAAAGGCGCCATGGTTAGGGGAGGGCGTTGAGATAACTGGTACAACAGGTCTGCTCCTGGGTGTGGGTTTGGGGACAGGAGGTGGCAGAGTCGGTTTCTCAACTTCGTCCGCATTGACAATGCTGAAAACCCGAGGTGCTACTTGTGCTGCTACTTCGCGCACCGCAGCAATCTGTAACAGGCTCCACCCGGCAATAATATGAGCGGCGCCAATGCCGGCAATCACTGCGCCGAGTTGCTTACGTGACAACTCGGCGCGAGGTACGGCAGGTCGTTCCGGTGCAGAATGACGGTAAAAGCTGAACATCTAAGTTTATGACTTGAAACTGATGGGCAGGCCACGAAAAGGTTACGCAAGTTATCTTAATTGAGATTGATTCGTATTATCAATAATATTTTTATTAATTTTATGAGGGTCTCCCATGCAACCTCATGTACTGAAGGCGCAGGCATGCCGAATCATGGAAAAAGCGCCTTTATCCTGCACTCCTAATTGCAATCCATACCAAAAGCCGTGCTATCTGATGCTCGGTAGCCCCGTGTGCACCAGCAAGCTGACCGTTAGGGCATCCGTTACGCTTCATTAATTGTTGCAGCACCAGTGACGAAGATGGCTGAACGCAAATCTGATACCTGTGCAATGACGCTTGGTCGTGGCGCCGGTTTCAGAAGTGAAATATTTGCATGTTCCCGAACCCCGGCTTCCCTGGTGACCAGTCACGAGAGCAAGGTAGAGCATGGTCTCGGGAACAGCGGGCGCGCATGGTTCAATGAATCGTATCGGTATCTAAAACGAGTGATTATCAGTGCCTTGACGATGCGACTATCAAGCCGGTGCATAAGCGCGTTTTTGTCCTTACCCTCGAGAACGGTATGGCAATACCAATTGAAGTTCGAATTCCGATGGAATTTTCGTTAAGCGTCCCGGTCACAATTTGGCGGCCATATTGGTGCGATGAAGCTTTTTCGCCATGCAGGGGATGGCGGGTGTTTTGAATTGCATGCATTACGGTGCAG
>JBFWSR010000001.1:0-456337 GCA_050248275.1 Steroidobacteraceae bacterium | reverse complement strand
AGATCGACCGCCACAGTATTAGCATGCATGACAGGACTCCTTCTGGTTGACGCTGACACCCACACCACATGAGTACAGCAGGTGACATGATGCACCCACAAAACCAGGGGGAGTCCATCCCATCACTTAACCTGACCTGCGCGAAGAGCCGCGCAGGTCAGGTTAGCTCCACGTTAGGCCTCAAGGTAATCACACATGACAGACAAACGCTACAAGTTCGGAGTATGGGTCTCTGTGCTCTGGATTCTCGCCATGGCCGTTCTCCTGTACGTAAAGCGTAGCGACGTGGTCGCGATGACTCCGAACACATGGGGTGACTTCTTCGCCGGGGTCTTTGCCCCACTTGCGTTCCTATGGCTTGTCCTTGGGTACTTGCAGCAAGGGGAAGAACTTCGTCTCAGCACCCAAGCGTTGCTTTTGCAGGCCGAAGAGCTCAAGAACTCAGTCGAGCAGCAGCAGGCGCTCGTTGAGGTTTCTCGCCAGCAAGTTGAAAGCGAGCGAGATGCATTGGCACAGGAGCGTCAGATTCGGGATGAAGAAGCGCGTCCAGTCTTGGACATTGACTCAGACGGCGGCGCTTTCAGAGGGGACGGGCACTCAACGTACAACATCAGCATCTCAAACGTCGGGAACACTGCGTCCGCACTCGTGGTTAATCTGCTGCACAAGGATGGACGTTTGAAGCGGCTTCAATCCTTGCCGCTATTCAATAAAGGCCAACATATAGTTGTGCGAACAGAAGTTGCGCAGCCTAAGGAAATTGAAGGAGCTGAACTCCAGATTGAGTTTCGCGATCGACTTGGTCGGACCACTCGGCTCAAGTACGCAATAATGCGGCGGTCAGAAGACCCACACAGTAGCCTGGTGCTGCAGCGAGTTGAGGCTTAACCCTTGACCTCCACAGGCATGGCGCTTGCGGCCACGAGCCGCTCAGCTCAAACCGTTGGTAACTACAATAGAACCTGCTCCACTCATCTGCCTTACACAGATCATCGCCCTTACGGACTCATCTCACGACAATCTTGCCAGCGTTTCCAGTTCCGCCAGCGACCTGTGCGGCAAATCGTGGCCGGCGTGAAATGGCGCGATCTGGACGAAGCCATCTTCGTAAACAGTTTCTGGAGCTGGATAAGCCGCTCCTACACCGTGCAGCTCAGACATCGCTTCGCCAGGGAATTTGAAATTGCCGAGGCCAACACGGCCAATGGCAAGCCGGTCGTGTTCGCCATCAACCAGCAACTGCAACAATACATCAGTCAGGAAACGGCGCCGCGGGCGTCCCCATCTCCCAACCGCTTAACGGCACTGACGTAGCGCTGCCTCCAGCCATTCATATTCCACCTGTCCCAGACGACGCGCGCAAATCCGCTGTTGTGCATCCAGCACCACGGTGTAAGGCAAGCCTCCCGAATGATTGCCGGCGAGGTGCAGCAATTGTGTCTGCGCCAGCGGCGCATAAAGCTGTACATAGCTGGCCGGCCGTCGCGTCAGGAAACGCAGGGCACTGATGCGGTCGTCGATGGCGATGCCCATGAATGCCACTCCCTGGTAACTGTCCGCAAGCTGGTTGAGCAGCGTTGATTCGGCAATGCAGACCGGACAGTCACTGCGCCAGTAATTGATGACCAGCACGCTGCCGCGATATTCCCCGGTGTTCACGAACCGGCTGCCATCCACCAGCGGCAATTCAAAGGAGTCGAATGCCACACGGGTTTGGTTTGCCATCACAACGCCCGGTGCGCTGCTGCCGAGCAACAATGCCAGCCACATCAGCGCCCATCGGCGATATATGGTTCCGATGACGATTTTCATAATGTCAGTTTGATGCCTGCATACCAGGTGCGATCCAGGTACGGCCCCCAGATATGGGTGACGTCCAGACGGCCGGCGTCATCCACCCACAGGAAGCTGTCGCGTTCGGCCTGAGTGTAATCGGTCAGGTTGCGCACGCCGGCATAACCCGAAATCGCTGCGGTCCATTGATAGGCAACGCGCAAATCCATCGACAGGAATGCCGGGGCGCGCGTGCGCTTGCCCGTGCCATCGAGGTTGTAACGCGGTGTGATGGAATAGGCATAAAAGCGCGCCAGATCCTGCGGGCCGGTCCAGCTTCCCTGCAGGTCCAGATCCCAGCGCCCCCGCGAATGATCCAGCGAGAAGGTGGCGCGATATGCGGGCCGCGAGAACAAGGTACCGGCAAAATCTGCGGAACGAAAATCGTAGCAGTAACGTTCATAGCCCAGACTCAATGAATCGGCCGCCGTCAACTGCCAGGTGCTCACCACATCGCCATTGGTAATGCTGTAGCTGCTTGGCGCCGGACGCAGCAGGTAGCTGCCGCTGTTCGCCAGGTCATTCATGAACAACGCCATGTCGCGAATGCGGGTGTAGTTCAGCGAGGCGGTCAACGCCAAACGGTCATCGGCATAGTTCCAGGCATACGACCCATTCAACGACTTTTCCGGCTTCGCCTGCGAGCGGTCCACAGCCGGTGCGCTCAGGATGGCGTGATCCAGCTCGAAGAACGAGGTCGGCAGACGAAAGCCGGTGCCCACGGCAATGCGGCTCGATGCCGTTTTGGTGTGATGCCACAGCGCATTCACACGCGGCGTGAGGATGCTGCCGAACACATTGTTCCGGTCATAACGCACGCTGCCATTGAGTTCCAGCCGGCCATCGTCGAATGCGCGGTAGCCCTGCAGGAATACAGCCGGCGTGCGATAGATATACGCATCGGCATCGACCCGCATGATGCCGAAGGTTGTGCTGCTGATATCCAGACTCATCGAATGACTGCGCAAGTCTTCGTAGCGCAGATTGGCGCCTGCGGTCAGTGAGGTTTCACCCATGGGAAACTGCAGGGAGACTTCGCCATACCCCTGTGTCTGCTTGCCGAAATATTCGGCGTCCAGTCCGTACCACGAATCTTGTTCGTGATGCGCCAGCCCTACCGCCAGACGCAACTTCATGTCGTCCATGCGCCGCTCGGCGGTGGCCACCAGTTGCTGTCGTTTGGTGTAAACGATCTGCGCTACGCCGAAGCGGCCACCGTCATAATTGGGCATTAAAGACTGTGTGCCGGGATTGATCCAGGCATTGGGGTCCGGAGAACCGTTGGGGCCGGCGGAAAAGTTGAACGGATTGCCGCTGGTATCGGCGCGCACTGCGGCATAGTCGGAGCTGAGCGGGCCACCCATGCGGCGTTCATCGACAAAGTTCAGCAGCACCTTGGTCTTGAACCCGGCCAGATCATCGACGAACAGACCGATGCCGCCCAAGGTGCGCTCATAGCCGGAAAATTGCGAGATGCCCAGACCGGCGGTATCCACCGGATCATAACGATCATGCGTGCCGCTCACACTGACCGCGCCGCCCTCGAATGCGTGCGCCGCATACAATGAACCCAATCGTTGTCCATAACGGCCGCCGCGCACATCCACTTCCAGTGTATTGATGCCCGGCTGCTTGCTGACCATGTTGACCGTGCCAGCCAGCGATTCGGGCGCAATCAGGCTGGTGCCCGCGCCGCGCGACACGTCGATGCGTTCCAATCCTGTCAGACCCAGCATGTCCTGACCGTAGGCATTGGACACCGAGGAAAAGATCGGCACGCCATCGACCATCAAGGTGGTAAAGCGACCCGGCATGTTGTTCAACGAGATGCTGCGCGCGCTGCATACCGAACATTCAACCTGGGCATCCAGCCCCGGACGATGCGCGAACAGCTCATTGAGATTGGTTGCGCCGGTACGCTGCATCTCGGCGGCATCCAGCGACTCTGTCTTGACGATGTCGGCGCGCAACGCACCCTGTTGCGTGGGAATAACGCGCCCCGCCACCACCAGCACTTCTTCAAGTATGTCGGTACCGGTCGTCGCATCGGTCAACTCGACCTGTTGTTGAGCGAAAACCCAGGGAGCCGTCAGCAAGCCGATCGTCATCAGCATATACGGCGCCAACTTCTGCGGCGCCGGAATATTGGCGCGGCCGTTGTACATGGAAATCTCCTCGAAGTCGGACAGATGTTGATTTCAACTTGTACTGCCGCTCATTCAAGAGAGCACGCGCGTAACTGTTTCCATATCGTTATCAGCGACGTTAACGTGAAAAATCCCCATAAAAACAACCACGTTAATTTGCCTGAAACATGGCTGTTAACAACAACCGCGTGGATATTGGGGCGGACAATCGCCAGCTCCGCAAAGCGCGATTTATCCCTAATCTTCATGAAGAAGATCGTTAATTCTTAAATTATTTTTTGTGTCGAGATGAATGCAGTGAATACCTAGCCATTGGCAAACAGTACTTATTTTTCGATGCAAAGATGCATTAAGAACAAATCGTTCCCCAATGCAGATGGTTTTGCAGAAGATTCAACTTTGCAGACCGCCACCCGGGATTCAAGGTCTATCAGGCCATCTCGACTTCAGGCGGCAGCAGTTTGTACATCACTGGCGTGACCAGACGCGCCAGCAGGGTGGAAGTGATCAGGCCACCGATGATGACCCAGGACAACGGCGAGTAGATGCCGGTATTCTCCAGCGCCAGCGGCAACAACCCGCCGATGGCCGTGGCGGAGGTCAGCAGGATGGGCAGGAAGCGCACTTCACCGGCGCGTTCGATGGCTTCATCCAGCGGCACGCCTTCGCGGCGCAGTTGATTGGTGAAGTCCACCAGCAGAATGGAGTTCTTGATCTCGATGCCGATCAGGCCGATGAAACCGATGCTGGCGGTAAAAGAAATGTCGTTGCCGGTCATCAACAGCATCAGCAAACCGCCGAGCACGCCCAACGGCACGACAGTGAGCACGATCAGGGTGCTCTTGAAGCTGCCGAACTCCAGCACCAGGATGGCGAAGATGCCGAAGATGGCAATGATGATGGCGGTGCCGATGCCGGAGAAACTCTCGGCGCTGGAGGCGGCTTCACCTCCCAGTTCGTAGCGATAACCGGCCGGCCAGTTGAACTGGTCCAGCTTGCGCACCACTTCAGCCGTGAGCCTGGCGACATTCTCGCCGCGCTCGGCGCTGGCATCGATGACCACGGCGCGCTGGCGGCTGAAACGCTGAATCAGAATGGGCGCGGTTTCAAACTGCAGACTGGCCAGTTGCGACAGGGGCAGGTTTTGTCCCGTGACGGTCGAAACCCGCGTCTGCTGCAAAGTATCCAGCGTGGCGCGCTCACCCACCGGCGCACGCAGCATGATGTCGTACTGCTCTCCCTCAGCATCACGGAACTTGCCTGCGGAAATGCCGCTGACTGCCAGGCGCACGGCGCGATCAAACTCCACCGTCGGTACGCCCAGGAGATTGGCCTTGGCGGAATCCGCCTGCAAGCGCAGGTTGGTGCGCTTCACGCGCATCGGATTTTTCACATCGCGCGTGCCGGGCGTGGCTTTGACCAGGGCTTCTATCTGGTGGCTGAGCTTTTCCAGCACTTGCAGATCGGGCCCCAGCACGCGCACCGAGATCGGCGCCGAGATCGGGATGCCATTGGTGAATTCACGTACATTGATGCGTGCGTTGGCATACCTATCCAGCTGCTTGCGCAGGGCGTCGAGCATCAGCGGCGTCTGTCGTGCATCGTAATCATGCAATTGCACATAGATTTCCGCATAGTTGGCCGCGTCTTCAACGGGAATGTGATTGTAATAAACCTGCGGGTTGCCGTGACCCAGATTGGAAAAGTAGCTTTTCACCTCCGGCATCTTGCTGAGCCCGGCTTCAACGAAGTCCAGCGCCCTGCGGGTTTCAGCAAAACTGCTGCCATTGGGCGTGGAGATGCCAATGAGAAAACGCGGTGTATCCGCCTTGGGAAACAGACTGGAGCCCAATACCGGTATCACCAATGCAGACAGCAGCAGGGAACCGCCGATGGCCACGATCGCGGTTGTTTTGGGACGTGACAACGACGCACGCAAGGCCGGTTGATAGTAACGATGGATGACGGCCATGACCTTCTGCAACAGCGGGCTGCCTTCAGCGGAGCCTTCTTCCTTGAGCAGACGGCTGGCCAGAAACGGAATGATGAACAAGGCGACGATCAATGAACCCATCACGGTTGCGATGATGGCGGTGGGCAACACGCGAATGAACTTGCCCGCATCGCCCGGCAGCATCAGCAGCGGCAGGAACGCAAACACCAATGTCGCCGTGCAACCCAGGATGGCCTCGAAAATTTGTCGAGTGGCCAGCAATGCCGCCTGCGTTCTGGAATGCCCCTGGCGCAAATGCCGCGCAATATTTTCCACCACCACGATGGAATCATCCACCAGCAAACCCAATGCCACCACGAACCCCGCAATGGAAATCTGGTTGAGCGAATAACCGACGAAGTACAGCACGGTCAGCCCGAAAGCCAGCGACAGGGGAATGGCGATCATCACAATGCCGGCGGCGCGCAATCCCAAAGGCAGCAGCGTGATCGCCACCAGCGCCACCGCAATGCCGAAATCCCGATACAAGCTGTTCAAGCGATGCGCCACATTGTCGGCCTGCTTGAAACCCCATTCGAGCTGGATGCGCGCCGGTAGATTGTTGCGCTGGAATGCCGCCACGGTCGTGGCAATGCGCTCGTTGGTTTTGAGAATATTCTGGTTGTCCTGCTGCTGCGCGGTGACGAACACCGCACGTTTGCCATTGTAACGGCCGATGTAACTCAGCGGCGCATTATCCCAGCGCACTTCGGCCACATCCTTGACGCGCGTGGTTTGACCCTTGCTGACCGCCACCACGGTATCGCGTACATCGTCGATCTTATTGAAACTGTCGGAAGCTTTCAGACTGAAACTGCGCGCGCCCATGTCGATGAAACCGGCAGGTATGGCGGCATTCTCGCTTTGCAGGGCATTGATCACCTGCGTGGGCGTGACTTTCAATTCAGCCATGCGCGCCAGATCGAGCGCCACCCGCACTTCGCGTTTGGGGAACGCCCAGGTTTCGGCCGTGCGCACGCCTGCAACGGCTTTCAAGGCATCGGCCAGATCGCGTGCCGTATCTTCCAGTTCGCTGTAAGGCGCCTCTTCCGACACCAGCGCGAACTGCACGATGTTGACGTAGGCCGGACTCCACTTGCGCACACTGATATTGGCGACAGTACTGCCCAGATTGGCGCGCACCACGCTGACTTCGCGCATCACTTCATCGTATTTCTTGTCGGCATCGGAATTCACGCCGAACTGGATGAAGATGATGGCCACGCCATCGACCACGGTGGTTTCCAGTTTGTAGACATCATCCAGCGCCGCGATGCGATCTTCGATGGGCTTGACGATGAGACGTTCGATCTCCTTGGGGTCGGCGCCGGGATAAATCACCGGCACCGAGAACGCCGGCGACTTGAAGAACGGGTCTTCCTCGCGCGGAATGGTGCTGAATGCAAACCAGCCGATGGCCACCAGACACAGAAATGCCACCAGCGTGAACTGATAACGGCGGATGGGAAATTCCAGTAGCTGCATGGCGATCCGATTCCGTTATTCCGCAGCCTGGATGCTGACCTTCTCGCCATCACTTAAATATAGCGCGCCGTCGGTGATCACCTGTTCATCGGCATTCAAACCGCCACTCAACGCCACCCTGTCGCGAGTGAAGAATGCAACCTGTATATCGCGCTTTTGCGCCGTACCATCCTGCTGCAACACATACACACTGGCTTTACGGCCTACACCTGCCACCACCGCACCCGTGGGCACATACAACAGCGATGACTTGCGAGCCGCTGCAGTTTGAATGCTGGTCTGCGCCACCAATCCCGCCACCAGTCTGTCGCCGGTGGCATCGAGCTGAATTTCAATCGGGAACAAGCCATTCTCCAGTTGCGCCGCACCGCCCACCACACTGACGTGACCAGTCAGTGTTTTGCCCGGTAGTGCATCCAGTTGCACGGTGGCCGTATCGCCCAATTGCAATTGCACGGCTTCACGATCCGCCAGCGCCGCGCGCACGATGTAACCCTTGCGACTGGCGCCCAGCACCAGCACCGGTTGACCCGGCGCCACCACTTCATTGTCTTCCACCAGTTTGCGCAGCACCGTTCCGGCGCTTGGTGCGGTGATGCGTGCAAAACCGCTGTTGAAACTGGCCGACTGCAATTGCGCCGCCGCCACTTTGGCTTGCGTGCGCAAGTTCTGTAACTGTTCCAGCGTGATGACCTGATCGGCATGCAGCCGTTCGCCGCGTTCCAGATCGCGCTGTGCCTTGTCATTCAATTGCTGCGCCTGAGTGAGTTGCGCATTGATTTCGGCCGGCTCCAGCTCGGCCAATATCTGTCCGGCGCTGACCTGCTGGCCTTCGTGTACAACAATGCGTTGCACCACACCGCCCAGCTTGAAGGACAGACGCATTTCGTCGGCAGCCGCAACAACGCCGGTGGTGACAATCGGCGCTGCACCCGGTCCGCTGACGGGTTTGGTCACGCGCACCAGACTGGATGCAACTACCGCTGTCGGCGCGGAACCACGACTGCATGCGCTCATCAGGAAGGTGAGCAGCACACTGCCAACAATCCATCGAACGGAGTCAAGACGTACCATGAGGCAATCCTTAATCAATCAGGGTCGTTAACGCATTTACTGTGCACAAACATTAGGGTACAGCCGCCACGCCGCCGGCGGTGGCGTACTCCAGTTGCGCCGCTTCAATCAGCACCGCGTAACGCGTGACATTCAGATTGAGTTCGGCACCGGTCAGAGACGAGCGTGCATCGAGAAACTCGGCCTGATTGATCACGCCTTCGTTACGCTTGCGACCGGCAATATGGAAGGCGGCGCGCGCTGCTGCGGCACGCGCCTGTGCGGTAGCCAGCGAACTGGCGGCGGTACGATAGCGATCCACCGCCTGCTGCACTTGCAGCGCAATTTGTTCGTTGAGGGCATCACGCCGGGCTTGCAGGCGGCGTGCCTGCGCCTTGGCGCCATTCACCTGCGCTTTCAAACCACCACCAGCATAGAACTTCCAGTTCAGCAGCAAGGAAGCGCTGCTGTAGTTGTAATCGGAGCCAAATCCGTAATCTGCACCCTGAATGCCCGCATCAATACCCAGCGCCAACGTGGGCATGGCGTCGGCGCGCGCAATCCGGATCTGTTCATTGGCGGCAACCACCCCCTGCTCCAATTGCTTGAGTTCGGGTCGCTGCGCCGCCGCCTGTTCACGCAGATGGCTCAACTCGACAGCCTGGATGCTGATGTCATCAGGAGCGTTGGCAGGTTCCAGCGACGTACCCAGCTCGCGATTCAGTAAAAAATTCACGTAGCTCTGCGCCTGACTGACGCTGTCGCGTGCTTGTTGCAGCTGCTGTTCGATGGCGAGCAATTCAGCCTGGGCGCGCAGCGGCTGGTCTTCGGTCACCCTGCCGTGTTTAAACAGTGATTCGTTGACACGCAGATTTTCGGTCAGCAGTTCCTGCGTACTGGCTACGATCTGCACTGCGGCGCTGGCCTGCAACCAGTTCAGATAAGCGACCGTGACATCGCGCTTCAACTGGCGCGCCACGGCCATGCGCTGTTGTTCGCTGGCGCCGAGCAAAGCCTGTTGCGCACGCACGCCGGCAGTAATGGCCGGCGCATACAGCGGCTGACGTGCGCTGAGATGCGTATCCTGTTCGCGCTCGCGCAAAAACGGAATGGCCTGGTTTTCCACTTGCGGAAACTGTGCCGGCTGACCTTGGGCAACCAGCATGTCGTTGAGTGTGGAATACACCGGGTTCAGCAAATCGCCGGCAGGGAAAATAAAATCGCGGCCGCCATCATTGCGGGTGTAACGCGCCGACAGACTCAATTCCGGCAGAAAGCGCGCTCGCGCTGCATCCAGTGCGGCACGCGACTGTTCCACTGCATACGATTCGCTCTGCAGGGCCAGATTATTGCGCATGGCCTCAGCCACATAATCGTCCAGCACAGCTTGCAGCGGGCGCTCCTGCGCCTGTGCGCTCACACCGGCAATCAACAGCACGAACATCCATCTTGCAGATCCGGCTTTAGCCAGATTTTCAAATAATGTCTGGCTAAAGCCGGATCTGCAGATGCGAATGAGTAAACGCCGAAACATGGTGCTATTCCTTCTGCAGCGAACGTGTACACATCAACAGCGCCTGATCCACCAGCCGTCCGGCTTTGATGCCCTTGAATTCGAGCACTGTCCCCTTGGTGGCAATGATCTGGATGATGCCGTGCATGAACGCCCACAACGTCACCGCCACCAATGCCGGATTGCCGATGTCCGCACGAATGGAACCGTCAGCCATGCCGGCTTGCAGCGCCTGGATCAGCTCGGCGTGGATGCGGTCGCCGCCCTGCATGCAACGCAATACATTGCCCTCGGGCGCTTCGCCTGCGGCGGGATGGGCCGCGAAGCAGGCCAGCGCCTCGAAATACACCGGACTGTCCTCGGCAAAACTCACATAGGCGCGCCCCATGGCCTGGATCTTTTTCAGGCCGGTCTGTTTGCGCGCACCAATGGCCGTAAAGCGTTCATGCAACAAGGCATGGGCACGATCAGCCAGGCCCAGCAACAAATCCTGCTTGTCGGTGAAATACACATACAACAGCGCCCGCGACAAACGCGCCCTGCGCGCCACCTGATCCATGGTGAAGGCCGCCATGCCGTATTGCGCCGCCGCTCCGGCCGCCGCATCGAGAATCTCGTCGCGCCGCCGGTCTTTCTCTTCCTGCCTGCGAGCAGCCAGTTCGTTCATGGCTGGACGATAGTTTAATCATTGACACAATGTCAACAATCTACCTGACGGGAACAAGGCAATGAAAGGCATACCTGTCTCGTGGCAAATATAATTCACTGCCATAACCGTCATCTACGATTGTCAAGAATCTCAAAGCAGCCGCGTACCGCTCAATAAATCCGCTATGGTTAGGTACATGCTGGAATGCAATTACCGCCTGTATTTCGAATGCTAATACATGCGCATCGTTGTGGAGGCTGATTCAAGGTTCGTGCAGGGTATCCTGCTCCGATCAACAGCACGTATTCATCAGCTGATTTATTTTTAATGAGCAGCCATCTCTACGCGGAACAACAAGTCATTAACCGCTGGCGATAACTCAAGGGATTATCCCGAATAACTCAATTCGCTACTTAATTCCGTATGAACACGCACATGAAACTGACTAAAACGACCCCTAGCCTGGTGGTATTACTCTTCGCCATCGGTAACAGTTCCGCCATCGCTCACCATTCCTTTGTGGCGCAATTCGATCCTGCCAAGCCCATCACTCTGCGGGGCACGGTGGCGAAAGTGACCTGGTCCAATCCACATGCTCATTTCACCATTGTCGTCAGGGATGCCAATGGTTCCATCAGTAACTGGGAAGCAGAGCTGGGCAGCCCCAATACCCTGATTCGCTATGGCTGGAAGCGTGACACCATGAAAATCGGTGATGAAGTGGCAGTTGACGGCTACATGGCAAGAAATGGTTCGTCGGTGATCAATGCAAAGTCAGTCAAGATGCCTGATGGCGCCATCGTGAATGCGGGTTCATCCTTCGTACAGACCGACAGCAAGTAACCCGGATCGAACCGGCAGTCCGTACTTCCTGGACTGATCTGAAAACATGACGCATGAAACGGGAGGAACAGCGTGAGCTTCATAGCTGATTTCTGCGATTACCTGATCACCTCACCGCTCAGTGTTTACCTGCAGCAGGCCGAGCCATTGATTCCGGCGCTACAGACCATGCATATCCTTGCCATCTCGGTACTGCTCTCTGCAATGGGCATGGTCAGCCTCAGGTTATTGGGATGGATCAGCACGGATCAGCCGGTCGCGGTGGTTACCAAGCGATTTTACCCAGCAGCCTGGCTGGCGCTGATCGTTCTGCTAACCACCGGCGCGGTGCTGATCCTGCTGGAGCCGGCTCGTTCCCTGATGAATTCCATTTTCCAGTTAAAAATGCTGATGCTGGCGGTTGTCACTGGATGCTCGCTTGCGCTGCAACGATTGATGAAGATCCATGCCAGTCAGTGGACCGAAGGAATTTGTCCGCCGAAGAAATATCGAGTGGTGGCGGCAATCGCCATGATCATCTGGTTCGGAATCGTGTTTGCAGGACGCTGGATCGCCTATGTGTAATCAACTCGTCGCTATCGGAAAACAACCAGATGAGTGTCCTTGAGCTGTGCACCCGGATTGAAAACACCGGCATGGGTACCGTGATTCGCGAATCACGCGCCATATTCCCGTCGCTTGAATCCATGCACGTCATTGCCATTGCGTTTGTGGTGGGCGGCATATCCATCGTTGATCTGAGGCTGCTGGGTCTGGCGTCCCGCGATCGACCGGTCACCAGACTCAACGCCGATCTGCTGCCGTGGATCTGGGGTGCTTTTGCATTGGCGGCAATAACGGGAATATTGATGTTTTCGTCGCTGACCAGCAGCTACTGTGTCAATAATTTTTTCCAGATGAAAATGGCGATGCTGTTTCTGGCCGGTTTGAACATGCTGGTGTTTCATTCGGTTAGCTATCGCAGTGTGTCGGACTGGGATACAGCCGAAAAACCGCCGGTGGCGGTACGTGCGGCCGCGGCAATATCGCTCCTGTTGTGGGTTGTGATCGTCATTTCTGGCAGATGGATAGGATTCACCTTATGAACCTGCTTATCAGGCTGTCGTGCCTGTACGCACTCCTTGCATCGACCATGACCTGGGCAAAGGAGACGCCTGGCGCCATCACCGGAAAACTTGTCGATCCCGATAACAGAGTCGTCGTCACCGGCGTAGATGGCATCAATGTCATGCTCAAGAACACGACTACCGGCACCATCGTGGCAAGCAAGATAACCGACGGTGGTTATTTCATGAAGGACGTACCGACCGGTATTTACGATGTCGATATTCCCATCCCCTGCTGCACTTATGCCCGCTACCAGCAAAAGGGGCTGCTCATCAAACCCGGTGAAACCCTGCACCTGGATTTCCATGTGGGCTGGGGCATCAGCATAGGCACCATCGGCGACGACCCCATACAGCTCGCTGCGGACATGCGCGCCAAGACCAAGAACCCCAACGCACCCGCGCCCCGCACGGCTGACGGCAAACCGGACCTGTCCGGCGTCTGGACCATGATGACCGATCCCACCGCGAACCGACCGCCTCTGCCGATGCAACCATGGGCCGCCGAGATGCTGCAAAAGCTGCAGCAGATCAACAAGTACAATGCCGGCACTTTCTGCATGCCTCAAGCAGCCATTCCCACCCTGTCCGGCCGTCATTACAAATTCATTCAAACTCCAAAGATCATTGTTCAGCTGACCGAATACATGACACCCGGCCACCGACAGATTTTCATGGAAGGACGCAAGCATCCCGATCTCAATGAGTGGAATCCTGCGTGGTATGGCCACTCAATAGGCTACTGGGAAGGCGACACGCTGGTTGTCGATACCATCGGCTATAACGAAGTCACGCCCGGTTTCGGCGTTCACTCGGAGAAGCTGCATACCATCGAACGCTACCGCCGGACCCATTACGGTACGTTGGACATCGAGGTAACAGCTGACGATTCCGCAGCCTGGACCGCTCCTTACCATCTCAGGTATGCGGCAGGACTGGCAGAAGGCGAGGAGATACTGGAATTCGTTTGCGCCGAGGATAACGAATTGCTGCATACCGAAAGCCCGTGGAGAGGACGCCCCTGAACGCTTGCTTTTGGTCACAGTACAGCGAACAGAACAGGGCTCGCTGTTTGCTTTTGTCTGGCCTCCTCGGCGAAAGATTTTAGAGTCAGTTATTTACTGGCTCTTTGTCGAAACGGATTCCTTTTCCAGTTTGCAAACCTCGCACTCCGGCGCATAGCGGCGAATCAATTGATCGAACAACTTGCGCACCTGCAACTGATGGCTCTTGACCGCTGCGCTGTCGCTCTCCGGAAAAAATTCCAGCCAGCGCAGCTGCGTCATGTCCTTGCCCATGGCGGTGAAGTACAGGACTGCCCATTGGTTGTTTGACTGATCGCCGGCCGGTTTGAACGACAGCATGCGTTCAGGATCGAAGCTGATGATCTGCGCATTGATACTGTTCAATGCAACTGCGCCACCACCCGCCTGCCATTGACCGCCGAGCTGCAGTTCCGTTTTGGCGCTGGTGTAGCCCAGTGACTTGAGTCCCGCTTCGCCGATGAACAATTGCCAGGCATCGGCCACCGGCAGATTGACGATGGCTTCAGTGACGAGACTGGTCTGTGCGGCGGATGCGCTGTGCATGCCGGACAAAGCCAACAGTAACCACGTGAGTGTTGTTATCAGGAATGAATGGGGCTGGAGTGATCTCATTGCAGTTGATCTCGACAATAAACCTCGGTCATCAAGTTTACGTGCTGCACGATGTGCCGGAGAAGGTTTCCAGTACCTGATACTGCACGCCATCCGGACCGTGCATGGACTCTGCCAGGACAAAGTCCGGTGCCGACCAGTGGATATTCGCCGTCGGCATGTCGCTGACAACTTCCCGCACCTTGCGCGCCAGTGTCACATGGGCGCAATAGGATCTATCTTCGATACCGAACCCGGCTTGCCGCAGGCGCTGCTGCAAGGTATCGACCAGTTGCAATAACGGCTCGGGCATGGCGGACGCCTTCAATACCAGCACCTGCGCCGGCTGCCAGACAGCAAAGCGATCGAAAGTCAGTTCGCATCCTGGGAAACGAATGGTGCGGCCAAGCTCGATCAACGTCGGCATATACGCCGCAGGCACATTGCCCAGAAAGACCAGCGTGACATGCAGGTGATGAGCAGGCACCGGTCGGCTGGCAACCTGCGCCACGGCCGGTGCGGTTTGTGCGGCAATCTGCTTGCGCAGCGCCTCTGCGGGCCAGAGCGCGAAAAACAGTCGATGTGTTTCAGGCATGTGATGCGAACACTGTATAGCTAACGAAAGTACATCTGAAAAACGCAGACGTTTCCATTTAACGCTCGATCTTGAATTCAATATCGGCGCTCCTGGCTGCGCCAGCTTCGGTCTTGAGAGTCCAGTGATCGCTTAAGGTGTAGCGCAGTTTGACGGTGTTGATGGCTTCGGTCAGGGAGATGCCGTAGCTGACGAACAGGCGCGGCGACAGAAACTTGCCCAGCACCAGGGCGCTTTGATTGTTGGCGTTGGTCTCCACGCCCACCTGTTCCAGGCCGATGCGCCGGCCCAGTTGCGCAGCCAGATAGCCGCCCCCCTGCATCGCCAGGGTATTACTGGCGGACCGTACCGTGGTGGTTTCCTGCCCCTGCAACTCGTCCAGCGGCTTGCCGATCAACAGGTACGACACGATCTGTGTTTGCGACATGGAAGGATCAGAATAAAACTGCAGGCGGGGCGCTCGCAGCAGGCCACGCACATTCACGCCCACCGTGGTTTCGTTGATCTTGCGCTCGGCATTGATGTCCAGTCCCGGATCGTCCAGTGGAGTGTTGTCGTAGATCAAGCGGCCGCGTTTGATGTCCAGTTTCTGTCCGTAGATTTCATAACTGCCATTGTTGATGCCGAGTTCGCCGCTGCCCATCGCGGCATCGCCGGTGCGCAATTGCGTATTCACGCCACCAATCAAGCGGCCCTGCAAACCCAGTCCATCGAAATTGACATTTTCGCCCAACCGGATGCCGACTTCGCTGTCGATCAGCCAGCCGTCACGCTTGCGCTCGAACACCTTGTCGGTCTTGAAGCGCGCATCGGCCGAGGTCTGCACTGCGCCCACCACCTCCTTCGGCTGTAGCCGCGCTTCCGGAATCAGCACCTCACCTTTGACATGGATGTTCCTTCTATCAATATCAAAGCGCAGATCGGGCGAGGCCAGCACGCGATATTCAGGCAGGTCCGCAACCAGCAGGCGTTCGCCCTTGAGTTGCAGATTGCCCTGCAACTGGTCGTCATGCCAGTTGAGATCGCCGCCGGCATTCAAGACGCCTTCGCCGGCATTGCCTTGCGCGGCAAACCGCAACCGATCGGTATCGACATGCGCATCGAACTGCAGGCCGCGCAATGCGAGATTGAGCCGGTAAAAATCCAGCTCTCCCTGCAGTAAATGCACGTCGCCCGAGAAACGCGGCGCAGCCGCCGTGCCGGACAATCGCAACACCGCAGCCAGCGTGCCTTCGGCACGATCCACTTCGCTGACAAACACCGGAACCAGCCTGGCATCGCTGCTGCTAAGACTGAACACGCCGCTCAATGGCCAGCTCGTCAATCCGCTGCCGGCGCTGCGCTCCAGCGTGGCCGTCAGACTGGCCACAGTCTGTTCGGCAATGCGCAGCTCGGCGACGGTCTGCACGGTCTGGGTATCGGCAAGCAGATGGACTTCACCGAGACTGATGGGCAACACTTCTTCGCGGCCGGCAATCGACTGGTAACGAATACTGGCGTCCTGCAAGCGCAATTGCGCCACGCCCTGCCAGGGCGATGCGACCGTCGCGGCAAGATCAAGCTGCCCGTTGATGCGGGTTTGCAGGCGCGCGCTTTCTGTCAATGCGGCGTTGCGAATCGACAACGGCAACGCCTGCAAGTCGGCATGTATATTCCAGGCTGATGCATCTCCATCGCCGCTCGACCATGCTCCTCGGGCACAGGCATGACCGCCATCCGCAGTCAGGCACAGCGACTGAATGTCGATTTGATCGAGCGCCAGCAATATGCGGCTGGGCGCCTGCAACTGCACGCGCATGTTGTGCTCCGCATCAGTTACTTGCAAAACGTTCAACACGCCACGCCACTGCTGCTGCGCATAGCCTCCCGCCAACTGCATGTCCAGTTGCATGCCATCGGGCAGCAGCGATGTCGCCAGCAGACCCTGCAAGCGCAATTGGTGCCCGGCCATCCGGCCTTCGCCCTTGAGTTGCAGTTTTTCCAGCCCAACATCGCCATGCGCAATCCGCGTCGCGGTCAGATCAATCCGGGAATCGCTGCCATCCGTCAGATCAAGATGCGTGTCCAGTGTCATGCCCTGTGTCTGCCACGCGCCGTAATTCATGTGCGTCGATTGCGCCTGCAACGACAACTGCGGCGTGTCCGCATCGCCGGTAAGCACGCCATTCATGTTGAGATCGCCCGACAGCCCGGGATGCAGTTGTTCCAGGGCAGGCGCAGTCAGGGTCCAGCGCAAATTGTTCTGCGGCCCGGCGCTGCCCTGCGCCGACAGATGCGCCCGTCCCCAGTTGGCATCGATGGCCTCCGCGAGCCAGCGCCTGCCCTGATGAAGCACCCGACCGCTGACCTTGACGCTTTGCTTGCGCAAACTGCCGGCCAGCGACTGCACGCGGACATCGAACTGCGCCTGTTTATCGAAGCCCTGTCCCTTGCCGCTGGCCCTGATGCTCAGCGCGCCAGGCCATGCCGGCTGTAATGCCGATGGATCGAGATTCGAGCCATTCAATTCAAATTGCCAGTTGCGTGGCGGGCCGAACTGTAGCGATGCCGAACCGGTAGCCGTGCCATGCAGGGTCTGCGCGCTGTAACGCATCAGTTGAATCGCGCCGCTGCGCAATTCGCCACTGGCCTGAACCTGACTCATCGGCCACTGCGGAGTACGCACACTGCCCTGCACTTCAAACTGATACGGCAGCGTGCCGCGCATGCGGGTCTCGCCCCGCTCACTGACAAACCAGGAATTGGCATCACTGGCATGCAGCGGCCAGCGCAACTGACGCCAACTGGCCTGCATGTCCACCAGCGGCTTGCCGCCTGTCTGCAAAGTAATCGTGCCCTGCGAGCGGGTCTGCACACCCGTGGCCGGTACGGATATATCTGCACGATCCAGTGTAAACACGCGTTGTGCATAGTGCGTGTCCGCATCGAAATGCAGGCGTGCAGTGCTCCATTCCGGCACCTGCACATCGCCGACGTAATGCATGCCGGCATTACTGATCTCAAAACGTCCCGCCAGTTTGCCGAGGCTGAAAGCGGGCTGTGGCCACCATGCGTCAAGCAGCACTTTTTCGGCAGTCGCATCGCCCTGTAGTGACCAGCCCGCATCGGGAAATGCCAGTACGCCATTGACAATGGCTTCGTGCGGCTGATGCAGCAGGGCATTCAGTTTCAACTGACGCATCTCGCCTGTCAGCGGACCTTCGGCTTTGACATCGCCACGCAGCACCGGCCCATTCACCAGCCTGTAGGCAGCCTCCAGACTGGCCTGCAACGCGAGGACCTTGCCGGCATCGAGCACCAGCTCGCCACGCGCATCGAATTCGTTGGTCACGGCATTCAACTGTCGTACCCGCAAACGGCTGCGCGACAGATCGGCACTGCCCTGCAAGGGTGTTGCAATCAGAGTGTAGCCATTGGTGTGCATGTACTGCGCATGCTGGATGTCGAGTTCATCCACACTGATGCGCAGAAAACCAGGCAGGAAATGAATGGGCTGATCAGGCGTCTCGTGCACACGCGGCTTGAGCGTGACCTTGGCCTGGGCGGCCTGCAGACGATTGATTTCCACCAGGCCGCTGAGCAGGTAAGCAGGCGTCAGATCCACATCGAACTGGTCAATGTCGATATGCACGCGCTCGTGTTCCAGCGTGATGTGCTCGACATGCAACGGCCCGGCCAGCCTGCCGCTCACGCCCTGCACCTGTACGGCAAGGCCGGACACGCGATTCAATTGCAACAACGCAAACTGCAACCCGGATGCGGTGTAGCACAGCCATGCAATGACGACGCTGGCCGCCACCAGGGGCAACAACAGAGTCAGCAAAAGAATGCGTAGTAGCTTGCGCATGATGCAATCAGAACAGCGTCGAGATATGCAGATGCAGACGCGGCGTGCGGCCTTTTTCCGACAGCGGCTGCGCCACATCCAGCCCCAGACTGGCCACTGAAATATGCCAGCGCAGGCCGATGCCCGCGGAATCCTCCAGCGGATCACCGAAATGGTCGATGGCGTTGCCGATGTCGTAGAACACCGCGAGCCGGAAATTTTTCGGCAGATCGCGTTCGACTTCAGTGGTGCCCACCAGCAGGTTGCGCGCGCCGACGCGCTTGCCGAATGCATCCAGCGGCGACAGCTCGTTCAGGCCGAAGCCACGCACGCTGTTATCGCCGCCGGCGAAAAAGCGCGCCGACGCCGGCAATTCACTGAATCTGGCATCGGGCAGCCAGCTCGCGCCCACCGTGCCGCGCAGGCGCAGATGCCACAGCTCGCTCAGGTCGAACACACGTTCGCCCTGCAACAGCAATTGCACGAACGATGCGCCCGAACCCAGCGAGCTGGGCGAGCCGCTGAGTTCGGCATATAAAGAGTAGCGACGTTGCTGCTGACCCAGAATGTAGGTCGGCAATGTTGAATAACTGATGCCCGGAATGATCAGGAAACTTCTGTCTTCACGATCCGGATAGATCGAGCGTTCGCGTGACAGCTTGACGTAGATCACGCGCTGCCACGAACCCAGCACCTGCGTGAAGCCGGTGGTGAATTCATCGCGATAGCTGGTGGCGTCGGCCAGCTCTTCCTTGGTGTTGGCCAGCGTGAACTCCAGTTTCTCCAGCGCCACGTCACGCACCGGCATCACATAGCGCAGGCTGGCCTGATGACCGATCGCCGACCCCGTCAGTTCCAGCTTGGCGCGATGTCCTTCGCGATTCACCAGACGCCGATCCCAGGTGAGCGTGCCGCGCGCCTGGGTATCGGTGCCATAACCGGCCGCAATGGCATAACGATTCTTGCGATTGGGCTTGGCCGTAATCTTGATGGGTACGGTGTGCGTCAACGGATCGGGCGTGCCGCTTTGCACTTCGGCCGGCGAAAAATACTGCGTATCGTCCAGCACGTACTGGGTTTGCAACAACAGATCCAGGTTGTAGGGATCGCCCTGCTTCATGCGCAGCAAACGCTGCATCTTGTCGGCGTCGATCACGTCCTGCTCGATGCTGATGTCGCCGAAGTAATAACGCGGGCCGGTATCCAGTTGCAGCGTGGCGTAGGCGCGGCGTTCTTCCTTGTCGATCAGCAGATCGCTTTGCAGCCAGCGCGCCTCCAGATAGCCGCTGCTGGTCGCGGCACGCAGCAACTTGTTCTTCACAGCATCGTATCGGCCATGATCGAGACGCTGCCCCGCCCGCAATTCCTCCCTGGCCAGTTCGGCCGTGATGCGTTCATCTTCCCTGCCTTCACCTTCAATGCCGATACTCACTTCCGAAAGGCGTACTGCACGCCCGGGCACGATATGTACATCCACCTGCCAGTCGTTCGCCTTGCGTGGCTGAGCTTGATAAGTAACGGTGGGCTCGTAGTAGCCGAGCGGCTCCAGCGCCTTGGCCGCTTCGGCGGGAATGCGTGCGCTCAATCGTTCCAGCGTATCCGCCTGCAGATCATTGCGGGTGGCGTAACGACTGAGGCTGACAAAGGCGCGCACATTGTCTTCCATCTGCTGCGTGCCGCCGTCGATATCGAGCTTGATGTCGACGCCCGCGCAGGCCAGGCCGCTCACACCCAGACAAGTGAACAGCCAGAGAATGCGCTGGAAACCTGTCATCCAGTCATTCCGGCGAAGTGTCGAATCCGGATACCGGATCGCTGGCAATGGGATCGTCGGGATCTTCTGCCGCATACCACTGCTCGGGAACATCCGCGCTCTTGAATTCGAAACGACTGGCGCCGGTCTGCACGCCTTCCTGATCGAAGCGCCGTTCATGCAGCACCGTGCGGCCAGTACGCTCCACCAGCAGCACCGTGGAGCTGCGCGTGCCATAACGCTCGTTGACGATGAAGGGCGCTGACACGGCGCGTTCCCATTCCAGCGGCAACCCGGTATCCGGCAGGTCCGCATCGGGCGTGCGGGTGCGATCCGCCAGCATCTCGAACAGCACATCCGCAGTGGCATCCGGCTGTTGCAGCAGATGAGTGAAACGATTGCGTGTGCGGATCAGCTTGGGCCAGGGCGTATCCAGCAGATGATTGGAAATGCCATATATGCCCGGCTTCAGTGATTGCGGCATGGGCGCGCCGCGATTGGAAAAGTAGTACAACGCACGCGGACCGCCCACCAGCAGATTGAAACCGGAGTAACGCGGCGCGGCGCCGCGCAGGTCGTCGAGAAATTCCTTGGGCGAAGTGGCGCCGGTGAGAAAGCGCGGCACCAGACTGCCACGCGAGGGCGCATATTCGGCCGGCGCCTGCAGATCACGGAAATTGGTCACCACGCCGAAGCGGCCGGAACGCGCCACGCCCAGCCAGGTGCCGTTCGCTTTCAGGTCACGGGGCGCGAGGATGCGCGCGTCGTCCTGCCACCAGTTGAGTGGCGCGCTGGGGCGGGCGTGAAATTCATCACGATTGCCCGCCAGGATCAGGCGGTAGCGCGGGTGGTTCTTCCAGGCAATGACAAGTAGGCACATGGTTGCAATTCTACAAACCTGCAACGGCTTTGATGATGACTATTTGTCGTGCGCGCGGGCGGCCAGCATCGCCCGCAAGGGCTGCATCGCGTCGCTGTCGTGCCAGCTTTCAATGAGACGGAAGGAAATGGCCTGTTCCGGCGGGAGGAGGATGGCGCCAGTAGCGACATCCTCGCGGCTGAACCAGCGCGCATCTTCCAGCTCCCGGTCGTGCAGTTCAATGTGGGTAGTGGCGGCATGCGCGATGAATCCCAGCATCAGCGACGATGGAAATGGCCAGGGCTGCGAGGAGTGATACGCCACTTCATCCACCACCACGCCGGTTTCCTCGCGCACTTCACGCGCCACCGCTTCTTCGATGCTCTCCGCCCATTCCACATAGCCGGCGATGGTGGAATAGCGTCCCGCCGGCCAATGCGCCTGACGGCCCAGCAGCACGCGCTCACCGTCGGTCACCAGCACGATGATCGCCGGGTCCAGGCGCGGAAAATGTTGCAGACCGCAGGCGTCGTTACTGCACTTCAACGTATGGCCGCCATGAATGCCGAGATTGGGCGAACCACAGCGACCGCAGTAACGATGCCGGTCGCGCCACATCAGCAAAGCGCGCGCATAACCCAGCAGACCGGCTTCGTCGCGATCCATCTGACCGCCCACGGCGCGCAGTTCGTGAAACTCACCATGATCAGGCGCAAGCGGCGCGGTGTCGCCGTGCAACTCCATGGCAAAACAATACCGGCCGCGAAACTCGCCAAGGAACACCAGCTCATGTGCTGGCACAGTTTGCGTCAGCGCATGCTGCTGCAGCATGACCATGCCGGGCGCTGCTGCCGGGCCCGTCACCAGATTGCGTCCCTGCCACAGCGGCAGCAGATACGCCTCACCGCTGTTCAGCAACTGTGCCAGCCAGCCGGCATCGCGACGCCGCTCAACCAGACGGTCAAAGCTGATGCCAGCATAGAAATTCGGTGGCTGACGCAGACTGGACATGAAGCAATCCGAGGGATTCTGACTATTCAGGATTCTAGCAGCGTCACGGAGCCATGCCGGTTACATCCCGAGACGATTCATTGATGCTTCATGTCGGGCTTCGCAGACTTCGCTCAATCTTGTATTGTGAAGTGATCGTAAACATGCGAAATCGCGAGACGGGACGGTCAAAGGGAAAGGCTCGGTCCCATGTTGATGATGTCCGCGATCAGTCGTTGCATCGAAAACGCAGCGATTATTCAGACCTTCCTTAAATGTCATCAGGATTGACAGCATGAGTCGTTTAAGTGAGTTATTAAGTCAGCACATTGGCGTCGAACCATGGGTGACATCACTGGTTGTGATTGCTCTGATCACCATCATCGTCAACCAAATTGCTCAGGTGGTGCTGCGCCATATGGCCAAGGCGGCCAACAAATCCGCTACTGTATTCGATGATGCCCTGTTGCAGACCGCGAACCGGCCTGTGTTGGTCGCGCTGTGGGTGATTGGCGTAGGTTTCATGGCTCGCGTTCTGCAACGCCAGACGGATGAACCTTTTATCGAACAGGTTCTGGCACTACGCGACGTAGCATTGATCATCTGTGTCACGTGGTTCCTGTTGCGTTTCATCGGCAAGGTGAGTGACGGCATACAGGCCGCGCGCGCGGCGCGCGGCGATGAGATTGATCACACCACCGTCGATGCACTGGCCAAGTTGGGCCGGTTAGTCACGGTCATCGTGGCGCTGCTCGTGACCGCGCAGACTTTGGGTTTTCAGATCACCGGGCTGCTGGCCCTCGGTGGTGTGGGCGGCCTCGCGGTCGGCCTGGCTGCCAAGGATCTGCTTGCCAACTTCTTCGGAGGGTTGACGATTTACCTGGATCGACCCTTCAGCGTCGGCGAGTGGATTCGCTCACCCGACAAGAGCATCGAAGGCACAGTGGAATACATCAGTTGGCGTCACACCCGGATTCGCGCCTTCAACAAGAACCCGATCTATGTTCCAAATGCCGTGTTTACTACCATTGTGGTCGAGAATCCTTCACGCATGAGTAATCGCCGCATCAAGGAAACCATCGGCGTGCGCTACTCGGACCTGTCGAAAGTGGCTGCCATCGTTGCCGACATCCAGGCAATGCTGCGTGCCCATCCCGACATTGATACTACTCAGACACTGATCGTCAATCTTGTGCAATTCGCCGAGTCTTCGCTCGATCTGATGGTCTACACTTTTACAAAGACCGTCGTTTGGACCGAGTACCACGTGGTCAAACAGGACGTGCTGCTGAAGATCGCAGCAATCATCGAGAATCACGGCGCTGAGATCGCGTTCCCAACTCGCTCGCTGTACCTCGAAACCGGTCCCGATTCATCTGCGCTGGCCGCGCCGCTTCAGTGAAGGAGCCGGCTCGGGGAACGTTCAGCCAATCCGCATGCCCTTTTGCCCAATAGGTTACGAGCCGACTGTTATTGAATACGAGCCTTGATTCTCGACTTAGCAATGCTGCGACGCCTGGGCAAAGTGCTCAGCGCTGCTTTTACACCCTGCTTGTCATGCGCCTGCCGTTCGCGCAATTGACATAGCGGACACTGGTTTTTCAGCACCGTGGACGTGTCGCGCACAAAATAACTGGCGCAGCGCGGGCAGCGTTGCAGATACAGTTCGCCGCGCGCCGCCAGACTGCGCGCGAAATACCAGGCCTGCTCGAAGCTCAGCGCTTCCTGCTGCGCCATGTGCAGGTATTCGGCGTAGGCATCGCAGAAACGTTGCGCGTACTGCAGCGGGTTGTGCAGCCACGGCTTGGGGCGGCGGCCCTTGATCAGGCCATGCTTCACCAGCACGCCACTGAAAATCGACGATTCCAGTTGCGCCGCGTGATTGCGGGTGTATTGCAAGGCACTGCTGGGAGAACGGCCGCGATGCCGGCTGCTGGCCGTGGCGTCATCGCGGCGATACAGACGGCGAATCTGATCTTCGGAGAGTTGCGTGGCCAGCCGGATGGTACGGGTGCGCGCCTCGAACTTGAGCATGCGCATGGCCAGTGCAAAACGCTCTGCCTCGCTGGCAGGATGAAACTCTTCCGCCATTATGTCTCCTGATGACAACCGCTCACTGGATTCCGTATGCCGATCCATTGACGAATTGGCATTACTGCAGCCTATCATTCAACGTATCCTGAATTGATAACAGAAACGCCACGGACAGAACAAGGAACGGGCAGCATGTTCAACCGGCCAGCCGCGCAAACCGACACAGTCACCCCGCTGAGTCCCAATCAGCAGCAACTGCTGCGACTGAACATCGACTTTCTCAAGTTGATGCAGGTCACGGGTCAGACCGGTTCGGACAGCCATCAGGGTTTGCGGCAGCAACTGTGCCTGCCCACGGTACAGGCCGCCGGTCTGGCGCAATGTCAGGAGGCCGCGCTGGAGCGCATGGCGTCCTGTGGTTTCTCGCTGTTTTCCCTGTCGCTGCATCAGCCAGACATCTGGCGACGCGCCGCTGCGCAAAGTGCGCAACTGGCCCATGCCGCGCATTACCACCAGCCCGCTGCAACCGGACAGGACAGCGATCTGAGTCGCGCCTGCAGTGGCTTCATGGAATGCGCCTTGTTCTTTGCCTGGCATCTGTCGCAACAGGAGCCGCACCATGCACGCCTGCTGCTGGGCATGTCGGCAGACTGCGCCGCCATCGTGGCGCAACTGGAATTGTGGCAATGCCAGTACATTGCCCGGCAACACGACAAGGTGCTGAGTCCGCGCTGGCGTCACCACCCGTACTTCTGGGCGGATCTATTGCGTTATGGCCACAGCGGCGATGCCCGGCATTTCAAACTTGCCTGCCTGCTGGGTTCGCAATTGCTGGCTCAGGAGCTGGAACCCAGCGCCATCCTGCGCCTGAGCAGCACCGACACGGAGTGACGCAAACCCATCTAGACATGACTGCGCTTGCGGCGCACGGCAGCGCTCAGTAGGCTTGTTGATCTTTACGATCCTCACTGAGCCACTCCATGAAAGCCCTGTCGCTGCAAGGTCTGACCAAGACTTACAAGAATGGTGTCCAGGCCCTCAAGGGCATTGATCTGGATGTAGAGGAAGGCGATTTCTTCGCCCTGCTCGGCCCCAATGGCGCGGGCAAGACCACCGCCATCGGCATCGTGACTTCGCTGGTCAACAAGACCAGCGGCAGGGTCCAGGTGTTTGGTCATGACATCGACACCGAGCTGGCTGCCGCCAAGGCCTGCATTGGTCTGGTGCCGCAGGAAATCAACTTCAACCTGTTCGAAACAGTCAACACCATCCTGCTCAATCAGGCCGGTTTTTACGGTATTCCACGCCATCTGGCCCATGACCGCCTGGAGAAATACCTGCACAAACTGCAGCTGTGGGAGAAGCGCAATGCGGTGGCGCGCGGCCTGTCGGGCGGCATGAAGCGGCGCCTGATGATCGTGCGCGCGCTGCTGCACGAACCGAAGCTGCTGATTCTCGATGAGCCCACCGCCGGCGTGGATATCGAAGTACGCCGTTCGATGTGGGAATTCATCCGCGAAGTGAACGCCGCAGGCACCACCATCATCCTGACCACGCACTATCTGGAAGAAGCCGAGAGCCTGTGCCGCAATGTGGCCATCATCAATCAGGGCAGGATCATCGAGAACGAACGCATGAGCACCCTGCTGCGCAAGCTCAACACCGAAACCTTTGTGCTGAACCTGCGCAACCCGATTGCCGGTATGCCCGCACTGGCCGGCTACAGACTGGCCCTGCCCGACGATCACACGCTGGAAGTGGAAACCAGCAAGGAACAAAACCTCAACGAGGTGTTTACCGCACTCAGCGCGCAGGGTATCAACGTGGTGTCGATGCGCAATAAAGCCAATCGTCTCGAAGAGCTGTTCCTGAGCATGGTGGAACGCGGCAACGAAACCGAAGCCAGCAAGAAGGCGGGCTGAGTCAATGAGCACAAGAACCAAGGCCAATCTGGTCGGCTTCCAGACCATCGTGCGACGCGAATACAACCGCATCATCCGCATCTGGGGCCAGACCATCGTGCCGCCGGCCATCACGGCGACGCTGTACTTCATCATTTTCGGCCGATTGATCGGCGGGCGCATTGGCGAGATGAATGGCTACACTTACATGCAGTACATTGCGCCGGGCCTGATCATGATGACCGTGATCACCAACAGTTACGGCAATGTGGTGTCGTCCTTCTTCGGCGCCAAGTTCGGCAAACACATCGAGGAACTGCTGGTCTCGCCGCTGCCGAACTATCTGATCGTCATCGGCTACATGGCAGGTGGCCTGGTGCGCGGCCTGCTGGTGGGCAGCGTCGTCACGGTCATTTCGCTGGCGTTTACGCATCTGCATGTGCAGCATCCGCTGGTGATCCTGTCGGCGGTGCTGCTGACGTCGATGGTGTTTTCATTGGCCGGCATGCTGAATGCCGTGTTTGCCAAGAGCTTCGACCAGATTTCCTTCATTCCGACTTTCGTATTGACGCCGCTGACCTATCTGGGCGGCGTGTTCTATACCATCAACCTGCTGCCCGAGTTTGCCCGGCAGCTGTCGCACCTGAATCCCGTTCTGTACATGGTGAATGCCTTCCGTTACGGCTTTCTGGGTATTTCGGATGTGAATGTCACGCTGGCTTTCGGCATCATGATTGCGGCGGCCACCACCCTGTTCAGCATCTGTCTGTACTTGTTGAACAAGGGCATCGGCCTGCGGGAATGAGGGTTGCGCCGATGCATTCGCGGCACGAATGCACCCTGCATGGATAACTTCGTCCTTGTGAGCTAACCTGCGTCAAGCGCAACCGGGAGAAAATCATGCTGGTCCGTTTCAGCTCGACCCAGACCGAACCCATCATCATGTTTGGCGATATCGCGGTTCAGTTGATCAAGATGCTGGGCGCCAGCGGCAAGATTCCCGGCGCCATCAGCGCCGCAGACATTCCGGCCGCCATCCAGCGACTGCAACAACAACTGCAGATACAGGCCGCCTCTCAGTCCGAACTTTCCAGCAGGGACAACGATGAAGATGAAGACGAGGAACAGGAGCGCGAACCGCCAGTCGCTCTTGCCATGCGCGCTGCGCCATTGATCGACTTGCTGGAACGAGCCAGCGCCGGCAATGCACCCTTGATGTGGGAAGCCGCCTAGCAGCGTTACGAAGATTGAACGTCGGTTCCCGTCAAAGCGCATTGATGCTTTGACGGGAACCATGCCAGATCTGACGGCACAAGATCAGACGTCCTTGGTCCGGCCTGTGATGGTCAGATAGCCTACTGCGGCGCTGAATTTGCCGTTGTAATTGGCTTTCTCGAGGGGCTCGAGAACACCCTTGACCACGTCATGGAGCGGACTTTCCCAGTCGCCCGGGTGCTGGAAGTTGCTCATGATGTAGCTGAAGCCATTGACATCATCCACTGCATGCAGACCGGTGGATTCCGCACCCGCCGGACAGGACAGAATGCGACTCAAGGTTTTGGTATCCACGTTGTAAGCCCACAGGAAATTATTCACGTGATTACCGCTGTCCTCGCCGATGAAGAGAGTACGCATCTCCTCGGAATACTTGAGGTTGTCCGGGTTGGCAATTTTATCGGGATTGGCGCTGTTGCCCAGCGCATCACGAACCGCCAGATCTTCGCCAGCCAGGCCTTCCGGTACTGACATGGAGACGGACACCCATTCGCTGTCAATGCGATGTCCGTCACTATCGTTCTGACGACCTGCCAGCACATGTTCATACACCGCGCCGGCAACCGGGCCCTGTACCTTGATGTCCGTGGTGCCATCAGTCATGGACTTGTAGATGTAGGACATGGCGGAATAAGCGCGCTTGTCCGCCGCGTTGACCGTCGTACCTTCCATTTTGGAAAAACCCATGGACGCGCCCACCAATGCAGCGTAACGATGGGTTTCAAGGAAGGCGGCGGCCTTCTCCATGCCCGATACCAGCTTGACCCAGTTGTTGGTGCCATTGAAACGTATCCTGGTGTAGCTCGCATCGCCTGGATCGCTGGTTTTAACATCCATGATGTCTGACGACCTGATGCCGCTATCCACCAGTGCCTTGATCTCGGCGCTGGTAGCATGACCAAGCTTGATCCAGGAAATATTGCCCGCACCAGGACCGATGCCGGAGGTTTGCGTCCACTTGGCGGCGTACAGCGTGCCCGCCGACAAATCGCGACGTCGATCCGAGATAAACATGAACAGACCGCCGTTGGTGGCGTCATCGCCCATCAGCACCGTGCGCTCATCGGGCATGACCTGCACCAGTTCGTGCGAGATGCGCCCCAGGCAGTAGTGCTTCTTGATGCTGCCGGTGCCATCGAGATGAACCGTCACTTCCGGCAGATGACCGTAATCGTAAGGATTGGCGCGGCTGCTGTCGCCGAACAGATTTGTACTGAAAGCCTGCAATTGAGCATTGCTCGCGAGCGTTGCGTCCGGCTCGTATTCTTCACTCGACAGATGCGTATTCCATGGTGACTTGCTTGCACCGCAGGTGATCCAAAGACCTTTTACACTGGATGTATCAACGTTGTGATAACTCACCAGGCTGAGTTTGCCGGTGCGTTCGTCCTGGTCCAGCGTCAGGACAGCGATAGGTGAAGGCAGCTTGCCGTACATGGAGACGCCCGCAACGTTCTTCGTAACATACTCGAACTGCACCACTGCGAAGATGCGGCTGCAGCCGTGACGGCGCGAGCGCGCACCTTCCATCTCGATCAACGACATGCCATCCGGACAGTCGGAAAAGAACTGGCGCTGAGCAGGCGAAGTGCTGTCGGTGATCGGCTGGTTGTTGATGTCATAGTAGCCGCCGGCGATGATCGTGCCGCCGCCGGTGGCTGGCACCGTTTCGCCGGTGAGAAAGAAAGTCTCATAGCCAAGCGAATAGGTTTCGCTATGGCGCCGGCCGACACGCCTGGTCAGCGTCGAAGCAACATAGGTGGCGGCCATCTGATCCGGATTAGCCAGGGATGGGGCAGCCATTGAACCAAAGCTGTAGCTGACTGATTCGCCGCGCCCGAACGGACTGCTCCGCAAGTCTGCCCGCGCCACGAGCGGCAGACCCGCAAGCGATGCAGCCAGCGGCAGCATGGGAGCGCTGCCAAGCGCCTGAAGTACCCGGCGGCGCGGAAGGGAAACGGAATCAGACATGATGCACCTCCATCATTAAGTTGCGATTGCATTGCCCGCCATGGTTATGGGGACGGGCAGAGCACTGAAGCTAACAAGTGGTGGTGACCATTCTGTTACGGTCATGTGTCATCCTGACTATGCCGTATTCACATGCCTTTGTTTGACGGCGTCCGTCAGATCCTGGCCATTACTATGTCCAGGCACTTGCCGTATTGAGTGTCTCCAGCGCACTCTGATCCAGTTTCAATTGCACCGCTTTGGCAAGCTCGTTTAATTGATCAACGCTGGTTACGCTCGATATCGGCGCAGTCACGCTGGGTCGTGCCATCAACCAAGCCAGGGCAACTTGTGCCGGCGTTGCATGCAGATATGCAGCAATCTCGTCGAGGGTCGCGAGAATGCGCAGGCCGCGCTCGTTGAGCCGGTCCTTCATGGCTGCGCCGCGTGGACTCTTGGTCAGATCCTGTTCCGACCGGTATTTGCCGGTCAGAAATCCGCTGGCAAGTGAGTAATAAGTGATGACGCCCAAACCCTGCTGTACACACACAGGTTCCAGGTCGGACTCATAATCGGCACGGTCGTAAAGATTGTAGTCGGGCTGCAAGACCTGGTATTGCGGCCAGTCGTGTTGCCGGCTGATCTTGATGGCTTGGGCAAGTCTTGCCCCCTTGTAGTTGGATGCGCCGATTGCGCGAACTTTTCCCTGCTCGACAAGCCGCGAATAGGCTTCCAGTGTTTCTTCCAACGGTACTGCCGCATCGTCCAGGTGCGACAAATACAGATCAATGTAATCAGTTTGCAGACGTTTGAGCGATGCCTCCACCTCTGTCGTAATGTAACTTCTTGACAAACCTTTCATGCCGGGCTCCATTTCCATCCCGACTTTCGTGACGATGATGACCTGGCCGCGCTTACCGCTGGCATGCAGCCATTTGCCGATGATGGTCTCTGACTCTCCGCCTTTGTTTCCCGGCGCCCAGGAAGCATAGATATCGGCTGTGTCAATGCAATTGAACCCAGCCGCGACAAAGGCATCGAGTATCGCGGACGACTGCCGTTCGTCAGTGGTCCAGCCAAACACATTGCCACCCAAGACAAGAGGCGCGATCGTTAAACCGGATTTGCCAAGATTGCGCTTGTTCATGTTAGCCGCTCCACACACTGTTGATTTCAAGAAAGTTGCGATGTACTCCAGCAAGCAGGGTATCCCTATGCAACCGGACTGACTACGACCTGATGCTCCCTGAATTTTTAAATCAAACTTAACCTCCGACAATGAACCCGGTACTAAGATGGGCGTCTAAACGCCCTTCAGTGATTCCTGAACAGCAAGAGACCCAACCTCATGATGCATCGTATTCTTAACTTGTTCGGCCTGTTGTTGATGTCGGTTGCCGGCGCGGCGTCTGTCAACGCGGCTGTCACTGTGTCGGCGGGCATCACGCAGGTCACTTTGGTGGAAGGCATCACCGAATACCGGCTGGACAATGGCCTGAAGGTGCTGCTGTTTCCGGATACCTCCAAACAGACCGTCACGGTCAACATTACTTATCTGGTGGGTTCGCGCCATGAAAACTACGGTGAAACCGGTATGGCGCATTTGCTGGAACATATGCTGTTCAAGGGCACGCCGAAACACCCGAACATTCCAGCAGAACTCTCGGCGCATGGCGCCCGACCCAACGGCACCACCTGGTATGACCGCACCAATTACTTCGAGACTTTTGCCGCCACCGAGGACAACCTGAAGTGGGCGCTGGATCTGGAAGCCGACCGCATGGTCAATTCCTTCATTGCCAGGAAGGACCTGGACACCGAGATGACGGTGGTGCGCAACGAATTCGAGCGCGGTGAAAACGATCCCGGTTCGATACTGGAAGAACGCATGCTGTCCACGGCTTACCTGTGGCACAACTACGGTCACGCCACGATTGGCGCGCGTTCCGACATCGAGAATGTACCCATCGAACGGCTGCAGGCGTTCTACAGACTTTATTACCAGCCCGACAATGCCGTGTTGCTGGTGACCGGTAAGATTGATGACGCCAAAACACTGAAACTCATCAAATATTACTTCGGCGGCATTCCCAAACCGGCCCGCACGCTGCCCGCCATCTATACACTTGAACCCACACAGGATGGCGAACGTGAAGTCACGCTGCGTCGCACCGGCGATGTACAGGTGGTGGGCGCGGCCTATCATGTGCCGGGCGGTGCGCATCCGGATTTTGCAGCGTTGGATATTCTTTCCGAAGTGCTGGGCGATGAACCTTCCGGCCGCCTGTACAAGGCCCTGGTGGAGACCAGGCAGGCGGCCGGCATCGACAGCTACAGCTATCAGCTGCATGACCCCGGCATGGTGCTGATGTTTGCCGAAGTCAGGCAAGGTGATTCTCTGCAACAGGCGCGCGACACGCTGATCAATGCCATTGAAGGCCTGGCCAGGAATCCACCGTCTCAGGAAGAAATCGAACGCGCCCGCACCAAGCTGTTGAAGCAGATCGACCTGAATCTCAATGCATCAGACCGTATCGGCCGCACCTTGAGCGAATGGATGGGCATGGGCGACTGGCGGCTGTACTTTCTGCATCGCGACCGCCTGCGTCAGGTGACTGCTGCGGACATACAGCGGGTCGCCGCCGCTTATTTCAAGCCCAGCAATCGCACCACCGGCATGTTCGTGCCTACGGCGAATCCAGAGCGTGCGGAAATCCCCGCTTCACCGGATGTCGCAGCCTTGCTGAAAAACTACAAGGGCGATGCGGCCAAGTCCGCCGGCGAAGCCTTCGATCCATCGCCTGCCAATATCGATGCACGCACGACGCACAGCATGGCCGATGGCGGCATCAAGCTGGCGCTCCTGCCGAAAAAGACACGCGGCAGCACCGTGACGGCCAATCTCACGCTGCGCTTTGGCAGCGAACAGAGTTTGCGCAATCGCAGCCCGGCTGCCGACATGGCGGGCGGCATGCTGATGCGCGGCACCGGCAAACATACGCGTCAGCAGATCATCGATACGCTTAACCGGCTGCAGGCGCGCGTGAACGTAACCGGCAGCGCCACTTCCGCCAATGTCAGCATCGAAACCGTTCGCGACAATCTGCCTGCGGTGATGCAGCTAGTGACGGAGCTGTTGCGTGAATCCACTTTTCCCGCCAACGAGTTCGAGTTGCTCAAACAGGAACGACTGAGCAGCATCGAGCAGCAACGCACCGAACCTCAGGTGCTGGCGAGCATCGAACTGCAACGACAGCTCAATCCTTATGCCAAAGGCGATGTGCGCTACGTTCCCAACATCGAAGAGCGCATTGCGGATATCACTGCGGTCACGCTGCAGGACGCCAGACAGTTTTATCAGGACTTCTATGGCGCCCAGCACGGCGAATTCGTGGTGGTCGGCGATTTCGATGCGTCGGCCATCAAGACGCAGTTCAATCAGCTCTTCAATAGCTGGCGCAGCAGGCAGGCTTATATGCGCGTGCACAGTCTATATCAGGGTCCGGCCGCGACCGAGCGCAGCATCGTCACGCCGGACAAGGCCAACGCCGTTTATTTCGCCGGCATGCAATTGCAGATACGCGACGATGATCCTGACTATCCGGCGCTGGTGCTGGGCAATTACATGCTGGGCGGCGGCTTCCTCAATTCACGGCTGGCCACGCGTGTGCGCCAGAAGGAAGGCCTGAGCTACGGCGTGGGTTCGCAATTCAATGCCAGCTCGCTGGATCGGGTGGGCCTGTTCATGATGTATGCGATCTATGCGCCGCAGAACCTGAGCAAACTGGAAACGGCCATGAAGCAGGAACTGCAACTGGCCATCAGCAAGGGCTTTACCGCCGAGGAAATTCAGGCCGCCAAGAGCGGCTGGTTGCAGGCCCAACAGGTCAGCCGTGCACAGGATGCCGAACTGGCGCGCAGGCTGTCGCAGTATGAATTCCTGGATCGCAAACTCGCCTGGGATGCCGATCTGGAACAGCGCGTGGCCGCATTGACGCCGGAACAAATCAGCGCTGCGCTGCAACGGCACTTCAATCCCGACCAGTTGAGCATCATCAAGGCAGGAGATTTCGCCAAGACTGCAACCCGGTAACGCCTGCCCGGCGGTGCCGGGCAGATCTTGCTCCCGACAGAGGTTGCCATGTTAATTGTATACAATTAACATGTATACATACATTTTGTCGGGAGATGCCATGTCCAGCGCTACAATTGAAACCGCACCGGCGGATACCGGGAAACTCTGGCCCTTGAATGCCTGGTATGCGGTCGCCTGGGATGCCGACATCCAGCACACCTTGTTTCCACGCACGGTTTGCGGCGAAAAACTGGTGCTGTACCGACGCAGCGACGGGCAGGTGGTGGCGCTGCAGGACGCTTGCTGGCATCGCATGCTGCCGCTGTCCAAAGGCCGTCTGGTTGGCGATGACGTGGAATGCGGTTATCACGGCCTGGTATTTAATTCGGCCGGAGCCTGTACCCATATGCCCTCGCAGGAGCGGGTGCTGAAACAGGCCTGCGTGCGCAGTTATCCGGTGATCGAGCGACATCGGTTCATCTGGGTATGGCTGGGCGATCCGACACTGGCCGATCCGGCAACCGCCCCGGACATGCACTGGAATCGCGATCCCGAATGGATTGGCGATGGCAACACCATCCATGCCAAGTGCGATTACCGACTGGTGATCGATAACCTCATGGATCTGACTCACGAAACCTTTGTGCACTTCAGCAGCATCGGCAATCGTGCAGTGGCCGAAGCGCCCTTCGAATGCACCCACGATGATCGCCATGTCACGGTGACGCGCTGGATGCTCGACATTGAGCCGCCGCCCTTCTGGGCCAGGCAGATCGGCAAGCCGGGCAAGATGGACCGCTGGCAGATCATCCGTTTTGAACCGCCCGGCACCGTGACCATCGACGTCGGTGTGGCGGTCGCCGGCAGCGGCGCGCCACAGGGCGATCGTTCGCAGGGCGTGAATGCCTACGTACTCAATACCGTCACCCCGGAAACAGCGACCACCAGTCATTATTTCTGGGCCATCGTGCGCAACTACCGACTGGATGAGCAGCGCATTACCACTGAAATGCGTAATGGCGTGACCGGCATCTTTGGCGAAGATGAAGTCATTCTCGAAGCGCAGCAACAGGCGCTGGAACGCTATCCCGAACGACGCATGATCAACCTCAATATCGACGCCGGCGGGGTATGGTCGCGCCGCCTGATCCAGCGCATGATTAACGCTGAATCCGGTAACGCCACGAACACATGACATGACATGACACGACTCACCCGCAATGGCGATCCACGCGCTGCACAGACGCTCAAGGCCCAGTTGCGCCTGCGGCAACTGATCCTCGATGGCGAGCTCAAACCAGGGCAGCGGGTGCCGGAACTCGCGCTGGTGGAACGCACCGGCGTCTCGCGCACGCCGATTCGCGCTGCCTTGCTGCGACTGGCTGAAGAAGGACTGCTGGAGCCTTCGGTGTCCGGCGGCTTCGTGGTGCGCGCCTTTGATGAAAGCGAAGTATTCGATGCCATCGATATTCGCGGCACGCTGGAAGGCGCTGCGGCACGGCGTGCGGCGGAGCGTCATCCGTCTTATGCCGAACTGGCGGATCTGCGCGATTGCGTCGGCGCCATGGATGCGGTGGTCAACAGTCGCAAGCTGGGGGTTGAACAGTTTTCCGACTATGTGCGGCTCAACCAGCGTTATCACGGTTTACTGGTGGCGCTGGCGCACAGTCCGGTGCTTACGCGCACCATCGAACGTATCGTCGCCCTGCCGTTCGCTTCACCCAGCGCCTTTGTGCTGGTGCAGGCAGCGCTGCCCGATTCGCAGCAAACCCTGCTGGTGGCGCAGGAGCAGCATCGCACCATTCTCGAAGCCATCAGCGCCGGTGAAAGCAGTCGCGCCGAGAGCATGGCGCGCGAACACTCCAATCTGGCCAAACGCAATCTGCAGGCAGCGGCGAAACGTGAAACCCGGTTGCAACAAGTGGTCGGCGGCAACCTGATCAAATTGCGTCAGCCGGGCGATACGCAGCACAAACCATGAATCATCGCCACGGCGATGATTCATGACGGAACATCAACCCCGGATCAGTTCATCCAGCGGCATGTTGGCGGCCGTGGCTTCCGGATGTGGCGCCAGTTCGCGTGGATCGAAGTCATCGACATTGATGATGTCCATCACCTTGCGATCGTAATCGCGCAACAGCCCGGCTTCGACAGCCGTGATCAGACCGATGGCCAGTGCTTCCTCAATCTGGCCGGGCAATTCCAGCGCGCTGATTCTGCCGGTTTTCACACCCTCGACACGGATGCGCCGCTCCAGCGGTTCGGCGGCATCGGCCAGCGACAGCGCCTCCTGCAACAGGCCCAATGGATTGTTCGATTCAATGGTCTTGTAGATGCCGTCGCTCATGCGTGCACGGGTATCGGTCACCGCCATCATGCTGTTGGCCACGGCGGCGCCCAGCTTGTCGCCCGGTGCAAAGTAGGTGCGGCCGCGCGGAAAAATCACCAGACGCATCAGACCGGCCATGAAACGATTCGGAAAATTGCGCAGAAAGCCATGCAGTTGCTCCTGCGCGGTATACAGCAGATGCCGGCACGCCCATTCCACGACCGGCAGATCTTCTTCCGGCCGACCCTGATTTTCGTAATGCTTGAGTACGGTTGAGGCCAGATACATGCACGACAATACATCAGCCAGACGGCCCGAAAGTGTTTCTTTCTTCTTGAGATAACCGCCCAGACTCAGCATCGATACATCAGCGGCAAAGGCGAACGAGGCGCTGAAGCGGTTGATATGCTGGAAATACCGCCGGGTCGGCTCGATGTCCGGCACCTGTGAAAAACGCGCCAGCGTGGTGGCCATCACCAGCGAACGCACGGCATTGCTGATGGTGAAGCCGATATGGGCGAACAGTGCGGCATCGAAATCGCGCACGCCTTTTTCCTTGTCCTTCTCGCGCGCGGCATTCATTTCCTTGAGCACAAACGGATGACAGCGAATCGCGCCCTGACCGAAGATCATCAAGGTGCGTGTGAGGATATTCGCTCCTTCAACAGTAATAGCGATCGGCACGCTCTGATAACCGCGACCGAGATAGTTCTTCGGTCCCAGACAGATGCCCTTGCCGCCCTGCACGTCCATGGCATCGTTGGCGACACGGCGGCCCAGCTCGGTGATGTTGTATTTGAGAATGGTCGATGGCACGGCCGGACGTTCGCCGGCGTCCAGCGAAGCCACCGTCACCGAACGCGCTGCGTCCATGATGTAAGCCATGCCGGTGATGCGTGCGATCACTTCCTGTACGCCTTCCAGCTGCCCCACCGGCACGTTGAACTGACGACGGATGCGGCAATAAGCGCCCGATGCATAGGCCGCCGCTTTCGACGCGCCGGTGGTGTTGGACGGCAGCGAGATGCAACGGCCCACGGATAATTGTTCCACCAGCATGCGCCAGCCCTGCCCCGCCATCTTCGGTCCGCCGATGATGCTGCTTAATGGCACGAACACATTCTTGCCGAAGACCGGTCCATTCTGGAAGGGCGTATTCAGCGGGAAGTGACGACGGCCGATGCGGATGCCCGGGGTGTCACGCGGAATCAAGGCGCAGGTAATGCCGTAATCGGCTTTATCGCCGCCCAGCAACTTATCCGGATCGCGCAACTGGAACGCCAGTCCCACCAGGGTGGCCACCGGCGCCAAAGTAATGTAACGCTTGGAGAAGTTGAGCTTGATGCCGACGATCTCTTCGCCGTTGTACATTCCCCTGCACACCACGCCGATATCCGGAATCGAGGCGGCATCGGAACCCGCACGCGGGCCGGTCAACGCAAAACAGGGAATTTCCTCACCACGCGCCAGACGCGGCAGGTAGTAATTCTTCTGTTCTTCCGTGCCGTAGTGGGTCAGCAGTTCACCGGGCCCCAGCGAGTTCGGCACGCACACGGTGGAGCTCACCGTGGCCGATCGGCTGGCGATTTTCACCAGCACACAGGAATGCGCGTAAGCCGAAAAACCCAGACCGCCATATTGTTTGCCGATGATCATGGCGAAGAAGCGATGCTGTTTGATGAATTGCCACACTTCCGGCGACATGTCGGCACGACGATGCGTGATGTCCCAGTCATCGATCATGCGACACAGCTGTTCGGTGGGCCCGTCGATGAAGGCCTGTTCTTCGGCCGTCAATTGCGGCGGCGTGGCGGACATCAGCTTGTCCCACTGCGGCGCGCCGCTGAACAATTCACCATCCCACCATACCGTTCCGGCCGCCAGCGCTTCCGCTTCGGTGCTGGACATCGACGGCAACAGGCGTCGGTAGGTGCGCAGGAACGGCCGGCTGATCAGGCGAATGCGAAAGGCATCGAGATTGAGCAGCACCAGCGCCGCCAGCACCAGCCAGAGAATGATGACCGCCGTCAAACCGCCATCGCCAAACACGCTGTAAGCCAATACCGCAATGCCAAACAGCAAGGTACTCACCGCGAGCGAAGCGCGTTGATAGGCCAGATAGAACCCGCCTCCGACAAAGATCAGCAGCCAGATTATTCCAGACACGACGCCGCACCCCGCTTGCTGTTTATCCATCACGATCCACCGGCCACACACTAGCTCTGTAACCGCCTATCGGCAAGCAGTGCTATCTCCGGTCCGTGCGTATCGACATGATGACGATAAATCCAGCCGCATGAACCCCATAATTATTCGCCAGAATCATTCGCCAGAAATGACAAAGCCCGCATGATGCGGGCTTTGTTTTATCAGGCAGAAGGCGATCAACAATTACGGCAGCAATTCCTTCACGCCGTCCTTTTCTTCCAGCAGTTCCTTGTGCGTGGCGTCCATGCGGGCGCGGCTGAATTCATTGATGGCCAGACCCTGCACGATCTGATACTTGCCGTCCTTGCAGGTCACGGGATAACCATAGATCACGCCGGGCGCAATGCCATAGCTGCCGTCGGAGGGAATACCCATGCTGACCCACTCGCCATCGGCCGTGCCCAAGGCCCAGTTGCGAATGTGGTCGATGGCGGCCGATGCGGCCGATGCGGCCGACGACAGGCCGCGCGCCTTGATGATGGCGGCGCCGCGCTGCTGCACCACTGGAATGAAGGTATCGGCATACCAGGCCTGATCGACCAGCGACAACGCGGCCTTGCCACCCACAGTGGCGTGGTGCAGATCGGGATACTGTGTGGCCGAGTGGTTGCCCCATACAACGACCTGCTTGATGGCAGTGACATGCGCGCCGGTCTTTTCGGCCAGTTGCGAGATGGCGCGGTTGTGATCCAGACGCAGCATGGCGGTGAAATTGGCCGGATTCAGGCCCGGCGCATTGCGCTGTGCGATCAGGGCATTGGTGTTGGCCGGGTTGCCGACCACCAGCACTTTCACATTACGGTTGGCCACCGCGTCCAGCGCCTTGCCCTGCGCCGAGAAAATCTGCGCATTGGCCATCAGCAGGTCTTTACGTTCCATGCCGGGACCACGCGGACGGGCACCCACCAGCAGGGCGTAATCGCAATCCTTGAAAGCCACCTTGGCGTCGTCGGTTGCAACGATCTTGTTCAATGTCGGGAAGGCGCAATCGTTCAGCTCCATCACCACGCCCTGCAGGGCGCCCAGCGACGGCGTGATTTCCAGCAGGTGCAGGTTCACCGGCTGATCCGGACCCAGCATCGCACCCGAGGCGACGCGGAAGGCCAGGGCATAACCGATATTGCCGGCAGCGCCGGTGATTGCGACATTGACAGGGGTCTTCATGGGAATGCTCTCTCCAGAGAATTTAGGCAGAAGCGTCAAAAGCGGGGCGCGAATCTTAGCAAAGCCCCCGGACCTGAGCGACAAATCCTGGCGATTTGCCTGCCAACACGCCTGCCAGCACTGTGATAATTCTCAGGTTGAGCTGTATGGCCTGCGCCGTTACGGTCCAGCAATGACGTTACGAGGCCGATTTATTCCAGAGCAGGAGCTGGCTCTGTTTCTGGATGTGGATGGAACCTTGCTGGAAATTGCGGCCACCCCCGATGCAGTGAGGGTGCCCGCCGCATTGCGCAACACATTGGAGCTGGCTTCGCAACGCGAGCGCGGTGCGCTGGCCCTGATCAGCGGCCGCACGCTGGCCTCCCTGGACGAGCTGTTTGCACCCACCGCATTTCCCGCCGCCGGCCAGCACGGCCTGGAGCGGCGCAACTTTGCCGGAGAAATCTGGCGTGCCGCCGTGAATCAGGACGCGCTGGAAGTGGCGCGGACGCGCCTGCAGGAATTGCAGACATTGCACCGCGGGCTATTGCTGGAAGACAAGCACAGAGCGCTGGCATTGCACTACCGTCATGCGCCGAACCTGGCCAGGATGCTTTACGACGAAGTTTCGTTGTTGCAGCAGCAACTCGCACCGCATCTGCAACTCAAGCCGGGCAAGTGCGTGCTGGAGCTGCTGCCATCCGGCTACTCGAAACGCACCGCCATCGAAGCATTCATGCGCGAAGCGCCGTTTTCCGGACGGATCCCGGTCTTCGTCGGCGATGATGTCACCGACGAAGACGGCTTCGCGGCAGTCAATGATCTCGGCGGCTATTCCATTCGTGTCGGCGAATCGGACAATACGACCGCGCGCTTCACTTTCAGCAGTGTTTCGGCGGTAATCGGCTGGTTACGGGAACGAAATCTGACGTATCCAAGAACCAGTGTCTGAACATGCAGGCAAGCATCGGCGCACAGAGACGGTCAGGCCTGCACATCTGACAACGGCGCCGAACCAGGCTGCAACGCCGTCCATTGCTTCTGCGTCGGATAGGCAAACTCGATCTGCTCGCGTTCAAAGGCTTCGATCAGTTGTAAATTGATAGCCTGCTGGATGTCCATGTATTCGTTGTATTCCTTGCTGAGCACGAAATACACCACTTCGCAGTCGATGGAATACGCGCCCAGCCGCGCCAGATGACAGCGATCGAGACGCACGTTGGGCTGCGCTTCAACAATGGCCCGCACCATTCCCGGCAGTTTTTCCAGCTTGGCCCGCGGCGTTTCATAGGTCACGCCCACCGAAAACAACACACGCCGTTCCCGCATGCGGCCGTAGTTGCGCATGCGGCTTTTCAACAGATCCGCGTTCGGCATGACAATCTGCTCGCCGTCCAGACTGCGCAGGCGGGTGGTCTTGATGCCGATGTTCTCGACCGTGCCTTTGAAATCCTCAACAATCAGGAAATCACCCAGCACGAAAGGCTTGTCCAGGGTGATCGACAACGAAGCCAGCAGGTCGCCCAGCAGATTCTGCACCGCCAGCGCGATGGCGATACCGCCGATGCCCAGACCGGCCACCAGCGTGGTGACGTTGACGCCCAGATTGTCCAGGGTCAGCAGCAGCACAACCGACCATATCAAGGCGCGCACGATGATGGCGATGATGCCGAGCGTGCCGGCGGCGGCGCGATCTTCAACCAGACTGACGCGGCGTTTCACGTTAATCCATGCCAGTGCGCCGGTGGTGGCCCAGATGCCGACCTGCCAGCACACGGCGAGCACCAGCACCTTCTCCGCCACATGATGTACGGCCGGCGGCAGGTGCAGCGTCAGCATGCCAAAGAACAGGCTCATGACGATCAGAAACATGGTGGTGGTCTTGCTCGCAATCTGCAGCGGCACTTCCATCAACTCGATCTGCTCGGTCTCGGCCATGCGCCGATAATGACGGCGCACCAGGCGCCGGACCAGGACGGTCGTCAGCAATACGCCCGCTGCCATGGCCAGCGCCCATAGCCATTGACTCAGGGCATTGTCCAGATACAGGTCGTCGAGCGTCGCCAGCACAGCGTTCATCGTTTATTTCCGGAGCCGTTACATCAAAAGGGACAGCGACCCTATCAAACATTCGGCGCTTTTCAAGCGGTCACACACTGAATGGAATCCCTCTATCTGCATTGATTCATTGTGATGTCACGCGGTCTGCGTAAACTAGGGCTTTGCAAGCCGCCACGGAGCCCGCATGTATCGCCTGGTTTGGGAATTCGATGCGAAACCGGAACGCATCGCTGATTTCGAGAAGGTTTACAGTCCGGAAGGTCGCTGGACCACATTTTTCAAGTTGAGCCCCGACTATCTGGGCACCGAGCTGTACAAGAACATGGGCAGCCCGCACCGTTTCGTGACGGTCGATGCCTGGCGTTCGCGCGCCGCCTACGAAGCCTTCCGTAAAGCCAACGCTGCCGAATACGCCACACTGGATGACTGGTGTCGGCAACTGCTGGATCATGAACGCATGCTGGGCGTCACCGATGACGGCAAGGTCTGACATCGCCGTGCCGCAAGGACAGATTTAGAATCCGCCATCTTGGCCGGCGCAATTATCCGATCAGCAGCACACTCTCGCCCTGGTCAAGGGCTTCAGGATTGCCATATAGCACCACTACATCGCCTTCCCTGAAGACGGTATTTGCATCCGGTTCGCGGCCAACAATGCCGTCGCGGCGGATCGCATTGACGCTCACGCCGAGTGCTGCCAGCTTCAACTGGTTAATGCTGCGGCCGATGGCATAGGCATGGCGCGGCAGGACCACGCTGTGCAGTTCTTCACGCAGAGTGTGGGTTTCATCCAGGGGTCGTGCGTTTTCACGCCGGAAAATCCGCCGCAGCATGGCATAACGATTGTCGCGAATGTCGCTCACGGTCTTGACCACGCGCGAGACCGGCATTTTCAGCAACAACAACATGTGCGACATCAGCATCAAGCTGGCTTCAAGGGTTTCCGGCACGACTTCCGTCGCACCTGCCGCCTGCAAGGCATTGAGTTTGGTGTCGTCCTGGGTACGCACCAGCACCGGCACGTCCTTACGCAGTTCACGCACGCTGTGCAGAATGCGCAAGGCCAGATTGGGATCGGAAAAACTGATCACCAGCACGCTGCAATGCTCAAGCCCCACCGCTTCGAGTATCTCGCTTTCGGACGCATCGCCATAAAACACCGGATCGCCTGCATGGCGCGCCTGCTGTACCCGCTTGGGATCCATGTCCAGGGCGATGTATTCGTAACCATGATTTTCCAGGGCGCGCGCCAGATTCTGTCCGACGCGGCCGAAGCCGCACAGAATGACATGGTTGCGTTGCGCTACGGTATGGGTGGCAGCCATCTCACGCTGCAACTCATTCAACTCATGATCGCCGCGATTAAGCAGAGACTCCGTGACCCGGCTGTTGTGCCTGATCAGGAATGGACTCAACACCATGCTGACCACTGTCGCAGCCAGCAGCGGCTGAATGACTTCGTTGCCGATCAACCGATCATTCAAGGTCAGGGTCAGCAGTGCAAAACCAAACTCGCCACCCTGGGCTATGACCAGACCAGTCTGCAACGCCGACTGCCAGTCCTTGCTGAGGCGTCGCGCCAGCATGGTGACGATAAGCGCCTTGCTCAGTTGCAACAACAGCACCAGCAGCAATACCAGCCACAACTTGTCGATCAGCAAGCGCAGATCGAGCAGGGTGCCCACCGTAATGAAGAACAAGCCCAGCAGAATGTCGCGGAACGGCCGGATCACCACTTCAATCTGGTGGCGGTATTCGGTTTCAGCCAGCATCATGCCTGCCAGGAAGGCGCCCAGGGCCAGCGACAAACCCACCTGATTGGTGGCCCAGGCGCTGGTCAGCGTGACCAGCAACACCGTCAGGGTGAATACTTCGGTGCTGCGCGCATGAGTGATTTCATGAAACAGGGGTCGCAACAGCCAGCGCCCTGCGGCGATTACAAACAACAAGGCAATGCCTGCTCGTAACATCGCAACGCCAACTGCCAGTGGATCGAGAATATCGAGCTGGCCGTGTAACGCGCTTTCCAGCGCCAGCAAGGGTACGAACGCCAGATCCTGAAACAGCAGGATGCCCACTGCGAGCCGGCCATGCGGGCGATTCACCTCCAGCTGCTCAGTGAGCTGTGTGACCACGATCGCGGTGGAGGACATGGCCAGCGCGCCGCCCAGCACCACCGCCACCAGGGGCGGCACGCCCAGCAACCATGCAGCGCCGCCGATCAAGGCCGTTGTAAGCACTACTTGCGCGCCGCCCAGTCCAAATACTTCCCAGCGCATCGCCAGCATGCGTGGATAAGAAAATTCCAGCCCCAGCGTGAATACCAGGAACACCACACCGAATTCGGCCAGTACATGTGTAGTTTCACTGCCGGCCAGACTGAGCGCCTCGGCGCCCAGCAACATGCCAACCGCGAGATAACCCACGATCGGCGGCAGTTTCATGCGCCGGAATACCGTTACCACCAGTACCGAACTGGCCAGCAGAATCAACAATTGTCCAAGCGCATTCACTTCCATCGCCAGAGAGTAAGCGATGCGCAGGTGCGGGGTCGAGACTGGACCGATATTCCAACGCCCGATGACATTCATCTGACATGAGCGGCCGGTAATGCGCAACCAGCACAGCACTGCTAGGATGCGATTCTGTGCTGACCACGGAACTGCAAGCCGATACCTTATTGATGCGTCTCTCGGATCGCTGGACGGTGCAACGTCTGGTGGATATCGAGCAGGCGCTGCATGCCTTGCAGTTGGCTGGCGTCAAACAGGTGCAGGTGGACTGTTCTGCGCTGGAACAATCCGATCTGAGCGCCATGTGGCTGCTGCGCTCCGCCCTGCAGCGTTACGAACAGGCAGGAGCCACTCTCAGCTTCATCGAGGGAATGCCGGAACATTTTGCATTCCTGAACGAAGTGCAAGCCCACACCACCTCGCCGCAAGTCGCGCATGAGGCGGAACGACTCTGGCCTGAACAGGTGGTCGCCGGTTTTGGCAAGATTGCCGTGGAACTGGGCCAGCATGCCATCGGCCATCTGGATCACTTCGGTCGCATTGTGTACACGCACCTGCGTGCCTGGCGTCATCCGCAACACATGCGTGCGCCTTCCATTGTGCGCCATGCCTATGAAGCCGGCATTCAGGCCCTGCCCATCGTGGCCATGATCGCCTTCTTCGTCGCCGTCATCATCGCCTACATCGGCGCCAGCCAGTTGCAGGATTTCGGCGCCGGCATCTATACGGTGGATCTGATCACGGTGGGCGTACTGCGTGAACTGGGCGTGCTGCTCACCGCCGTCATTGTCGCGGGCCGTTCCGGCAGCGCCTTTGCCGCCGAGATCGGCGTGATGCAATTGAACGATGAAGTCGATGCGCTCAAGTCCATCGGCATGGACCCCATCGAAGTGCTGGTGGTGCCGCGCGTGCTGGGCCTGATCATTGCGCTGCCGTTACTCACTATTGTCGCCGATGCCATGGGCATGGCCGGCGGCGCCCTGCTGTCCAACTGGCTGCTGGGCATTTCCATTCCGCAGTTCATTGCCCGCGTGCAGGAAGCGCTGGCGCCGACCACGTTCTGGGCGGGACTGATCAAGGCGCCGGTGTTCGCCGTGCTGATCGCCATGATCGGCACCTATCGAGGCATGCAGGTCCGGGGTTCTTCGCGCGAACTGGGACGACTGACGACCACGGCGGTGGTGGAATCCATCTTCATGGTGATCTTCGCCAATGCCATTTTCGCCGTGATCTTTGTAGAGCTGGATTTCTAGACATGAATAGTCCGGAAACCGTTGTCTCGATACGCGGCATCGTCAATCGCTTTGGCGAGCAACTGGTTCACGATGGCGTGAGTCTGGAAGTGATGCGCGGCGAGGTGATGGGCATCGTGGGCGGCTCGGGCAGCGGCAAGTCGGTGCTGTTACGCACCATCCTCGGCCTGCAAAAACCCACCGCCGGTCAGGTATTGATCGAAGGCGCGGACATCACCGCCATGTCGGAACGTGAATTGCTGAATGTGAAGCATCGCTATGGCGTCACCTTTCAACATGGCGCGTTATTCAGCGCACTGACCGTGGCTGAGAACATCCAGTTGCCGTTACGCGAATATCTGTCGTTATCGCAGGCCACGATGGATGAGCTCACTGCGCTGCGGCTGAACATGGTTGGGCTGCCTCTGTCTGCCGCCGGCAAGCTGCCCGCACAGCTATCGGGCGGCATGATCAAGCGCGCCGGCCTGGCACGCGCATTGGCGCTCGATCCACAGTTATTGTTCCTCGACGAACCCACGGCAGGCCTGGATCCGATTTCTGCGGCTGAATTCGATCAACTGGTGCGTTACCTGCAAAACAGCCTCAAGCTCACCGTGGTCATGATTACTCATGATCTGGATAGTCTGCTCACCATCTGCGACCGCGTCGCCGTGCTGGTTGACAGAAAGATCATCGTCGATACCCTCGCAGGCATCATGAACCACCCTCACCCCTGGATACACGAGTATTTCCACGGCCCGCGCGCCCGCGGTATTACACCATCCCCAACTGCAGGATCTGTGCATGGAACGTGATGCCAACTATGTCGCCGTCGGCGCCTTTACCCTGCTGGTCATCGCCATGGCGGTGGCCTTTGTCATCTGGTATTCCGACAGCGGCGATGCCCGCAGCTATAAATCCTACGAAATCTATTTCACCGGCAGCGTGTCGGGACTGACATCCGGCAGCCCGGTGCGTTATCTCGGCGTCGATGTCGGCAGCGTGCGGCGCATCACGCTCAACAAAGAGCGGCCCGACAGCGTGAAGATACTGGCCTCGGTCGATGCCGATGCGCCCATTACCGGCGCCACCCGCGCCAGTCTCGGTTTGCAGGGCATCACCGGCCTGCTGTACATCAACCTGAAACAGATCAGCGACGCCACCAGCACCGAGCTCAAACAGGGTGAGCGTTATCCGATGATTGAATCGCAGTCTTCGGATATCGACGCCTTCATTGCCAGCCTGCCGCAACTGGCCGGGCGTGTGTCCGAACTGGTGGACAACGTCAACCAGGTGTTTTCCAGCGAGAACGTCAAAGCATTTTCAACGACGCTGGCCAACCTCAAAACCACCAGCGATGGCCTGCCAAAAACGCGAGAGCAGGTGCAGAGTCTGCTTACTGAGCTCGGCAGCACTTCGGCTGAAATCAGGAACGCGGCCAGCAGCCTGAATGGCCTGGCCGATGATGTGCGTCCAAATATCAAGGAAGCAGTGGCACGATTGAATACGGTGTCGAGTCAACTGGCCAGCGCCACAGAAAAACTCGATCACTTCATGGCCGCCAGCGAAGGCCCGATGACCCACTTTACCGAACAGGGCCTGTTCGAGATGGAACGACTGCTGCGCGATGCGCGCACTGCCGCCACCGAGTTCCGCGAACTGTCGCGCTCGCTCAAGGAAACACCCTCGCAACTGATGTTCGAGCGCCCCGAGTCCGGTGTGGAGATCAAGCCGTGAAGATATTGACGAACATGCTGGAAGGTTTTGCGGTGCGGAAAACGGATTCGATTCATCGGGCTCCTGCCTGCGTAGCCGCAGGCGTGCGCTTCATTGCGTCCTTGCTGGCAACGCTGGCTCTCACCGGTTGCGTCGGCGAGATACTGCAAAGCAAGGTGGATGAGCCGCAAACCTATGTGCTGCAAGCCAGCGACGCCGGTACCGCCGCTGTTGCGTATCCCATCCGGTTGAGTGTGGCTCTGCCCAGCGCCACTCCCGGGCTCGACACCCAACGCATCGTGGTCCTGCGTAATGGCAATCGGCTCGATTATTACTACGGCGCACGCTGGGGCGGCACTGCACCGCAAGTGGTGCAGTCGTTCCTGATATCGCTGCTGCAAAATCAGCAAGGTTATAAAAACGTGGTTGCCGAATCGGCCCGGCTGGATGCCGACTACCTGATCGACATCGACCTGCGCCACTTTCAAGCCGAGTATGTCAATGGCAAGGATGCACCCACCATTCATGTCGCGCTGTGGGCCACAGTATCGGAAGTGAAGTCGAGAAAATCGGTGGCTGCATTGCAGGCCAGCGCCAGCGTCGCCGCCAGTGACAACCGTCTCGGCGCCGTAGTCACCGCGTTTCAAAGCGCCACGCAGCAGGCCAGCGCCAGCCTGAGCGAGCAACTGGCAGCGAGCTTTGCAAAATAATGTCGAGTTGCTGATTTGACGGTACGCGATGAATTACCAGCCTTTATTGGCTGCAGCAGACAGGTAAGATGCTGACGATATCGTTGGTCGGAAAGTACATGTCCTCAATACCTCAAATAGATAGCAAGCCATCCCGGGCACTGACATTGCTGCTTGCAGCCTTCGCTGGTATGGCGCCCATGTCGATCGACATGTATCTGCCTGGCATCCCGGCGATCACCACAGATCTGAGCGCTTCCCCGCAAGCCGTGACCGCTACCCTGTCGATCTTCATCGGCGGGTTGGCATTGGGCCAATTGCTCGCCGGCCCCTGGTCGGACCGCGTGGGTCGGCAGACGCCCATCGTGTCGGGTTTGATTCTGTACTTCATCGGCAGCCTGTGCGCCGTCTTCGCTCACAGCGTCAATATTTTCCTTGGCGGCCGCGTGTTGCAGGCGCTGGGCGCATCGGCAGTGATGGTGGCCGGCCGGGCGGTGGTGCGCGATCTGTTCGATGAACGTGGCGCAGCGAAGTATTTCTCCACCCTGGCACTTGTTGCCGGACTGGCGCCGGTGCTCGCGCCGATTGTCGGTACGGGACTGCTAACGGTGGGCAGTTGGCGCGCCATCTTCATGCTGATGACATCGGTAGCCGTCATACTTCTATTGGTTGTGATCTGGAAATTGTACGAGACCCGTTCGAGCGAAACCGAACGGCAAGCCCGGGCGAGCCACCCGATCAAGACCTACGCATTGCTGCTGCGTAACAGGCGTCTGCTCGGCTATCTACTGGCCGGTGGTTTCAACAGCGCCTGCTTCTTCACCTATCTGGGTTCGGCGCCGCTGGTCCTGATGAAGATATATGGACTCAGTCCCACGACTTTCAGCATCATCATGGCGTGTAATTCGTTTGGCCTGGTAACGGCCAGCCAGTTCAGCCGGCATCTTCTGAAAACACGCTCGCCCCAGCAGGTGCTGCAGGGTTCCGCCAGAAATGCCATCGTCATGGCAGTGGTATTCGCAGGCTTCGCCATAACCCTCGTTGGCGGATTGCCGGTCTTGCTGTTGCTGGTCTTCATGGTGGTTGCGAGCTTGAGCATCGTTCAGGCCAACACCATGGCGTGCGCATTATCTGTCGATCCGCATCGGGCCGGTGCGACCGCTGCACTATTCGGTACGATGGTATTCGGTGTAGGCACGGCCACTTCCTTCATCGCCGGACTGCTTTACGATGGCACGCCCCGCCCCATGCTGGGCGTCATCGCACTGAATCTGGTGGGCACTGCCGTTGTCCTGCGATTCATGGCCCTGCCCAAGACAGAAATTACGGCTTCCTGAACAGGTAATGCGATACCAGCCACTCGCGGCCTTGCCGGTAACCCCATAGCTCGGCGCAGGACATGAAGAACACGCGCCAGTAATGCCACCACTTGTTGGCCTGCGCCGCGCCATAGGTGTGGACAAATACCGGCATGATCTGTTCGCGATGGGCATCCATGTTGGCCAGCCAGGCTTCGGCGGTCTGCTGATAGTGCCGGCCACTGACCTGCCAGTGCTGACGCAGCCTGAGATCGTCCTGAAAATACAGCAGCAAATGATCACTGGGCATGATGCCGCCGGTGAAAAAGTATTTGGCCATCCAGTTGCTGTCGTCACGCACTTCGAAGGGGTATGCATATTCGCGATGCGTAAAGATGTGCACGAACAGCGTGCCATCGGGCTTGAGCCATTGGGCAATGCGCTTGAGCAGCGCCTGGTAATTGCGCATGTGTTCGAACATTTCCACCGACACCACACGGTCGAATGATTCCCCAGCAGGGAAGTCGAGCGCATTGGCGTCGCAGGTGATGATCTGCAGATTGTTCAGGCTCCGTGCCTGCGCCTGCGTCATGATGAATTCGCGCTGCGAATTCGAATTGGACACACCCGTGACCTGGCTGTTCGGAAATTTTTCCGCCATGTACAGGCTCAACGAGCCCCAGCCACATCCCAGTTCGAGAATGCGCTCGCCATTCTGCAAACACGCGCGTTCGACAGTAATCCGCAGCATCTCGGCTTCGGCCTCATCCAGACTGGTGACGCCCGGCTGGAAGTAGCCGCTCGAATACTTCAGATGCTTGCCCAGCACCTGCTGATAAAACTCCGCCGGCACTTCGTAGTGCTGTTTATTAGCTGCCGCAGTTTCGATGGCCACGGGACTGGCGCGTAACTGCGCCACCAGTTGCATCAAGTGCGCCTGTTGCACTTCGGGATCGCCCTTGTCTTCTTCGACAAGACGCTGCGCCAGCAGACGGCGGATGCCGTGACGAATCACGGCATCCGGCAACAGGCCTTTCTCGATCAGGGACATGGACAGTTTCATACCGGCTCCTTCTTGCGCGGTAAGGGAATGAACGCACTGACGCTACGCTGATAATGCCGATAGGCCTCGCCCTTGCTGCGCAGCGCCTGTTCTTCAGTGGCCCTGACGCCCGTGACATTGAGCAGGAAGTGCAGCATCAACACCGGCAGGGCGAGGCACAACCAGCCATAGGGTGAGGCCAACGCGAACAACGCATAACCGATCCAGAGGGTCCACTCGAAAAAGTAATTGGGATGACGCGACCAGCCCCATAGACCCACGTCACAGACCTTGCCCTTGTTGGCCGGATTTTTCCTGAAAGCGGCGAGCTGCCGATCCGCCACGCTTTCACCCAGCAGACCCAGCATCCATATGCATGCACCTGCGATCTCCAGCACATGCAGTTGCGTGGCTGGATTCATGACTGCCAGCAACATGGGTACGCTCAGCACCAGATTGAGCAATGCCTGCAACTGGAAAAAACCCAGGAATTTCAGATTGAGAAGGCCTATTGCACCCCATTCGGCACGCAACTGTACATACCGCCCTTCTTCCGGTTCGCCAATGATGCGGGTGGCCAGATGCAGCGCCAGACGTGTACCCCATAGGGCATACATGCCACAGATGACAATCCGGCGCGTGAGATCGCCTTCACCGAGCATCCCATAAAGCAACGCCAGCACCACAAAGTTGGCGGACCAGCCGATGTCCACGTAACTGAAATTGTGATTGCGAATACCCAGCCGCCAGAGCAACAACATGATGACCACGACGGCTGCGGCGCCCGGCAAGAACAAGCTCAACATTGATTGCCCTCACCCATTCCGGCTGATCAGCAGATGCACCATGGCATCCTCTGCATCCAGCTTGCGCAGTTCTTTCAGCATGTATAGCGCCATCGCCATGTTGCCGAGCGCCATGATGGCGATGAACCACACCAGACGCTTGACTGCACTGCGCTCCTTGTACAGCACCCACATGTAAAAAGTGATGAAACCAAAATAGGCATCGAACAGAGTGGCAATCGTCCAGGCGTGATTAGGTTGCTGCTTCAGGCCCGTCCATTCCCAAACCGGCTGTATCCAGCTGGCCCAGCCGGTCACGACCAGCATGCAGAGCAGGATCAGGCTGAACATCATCATGAGAGGCCGGCGCGGATTCATAGCTTCATGTCCATCGCATACGGGGAATCAATTGTTAGATACGCCGCGATGGTCATAACGGATTCACGACCGATGCGAAAATATTTGAATCCAGCCCGGTGCAGGCGGCGTATCTGTCAGTCAACACGCTACTGACAACCGAGCCCATCGCCTCATGCACCCCACGAGTCATCCATCGCCGCATCACCCGCAGGTAAACCACCCTGACAGTCTGGCCCGGCGCGCACTGCGCAACCTGAAGTTATGGTTCATTGCCGATCCGGCAGAGCTGCATGCCAGTAATCTGGAACCAGACCGCATTGAATGGTCACGGGTGATTCCCTTTGTCGGCATGCACCTGATGTGCTTTGCGGTCATCCGGGTGGGCATCAGTCCGGTAGCGGTGCTGGTGGCCCTGCTTGCTTACATGTTGCGCATGTTTGCGGTCACTGGTTTTTATCATCGCTATTTTTCGCATCGCAGTTTCAAGACATCGCGTATCGCTCAGTTTGTGTTTGGCGTGTTGGGCGCTGCTGCCGTGCAGCGCGGGCCGGTGTGGTGGGCGGCACATCATCGTCATCATCATGCGCATTCCGATGATCCGGCTGACCCACATTCACCTGTGCAACATGGTTTCTGGCGCGCGCACACCGGCTGGTTTCTGACCCGCAAGGGTTTTGCGCCCGATCTGAAACGTGTGCGCGATCTGCAACGCTTCCCCGAACTGCGCTGGCTGGATCGTTTCGACATTGCCGTGCCGGTGGCCTTTGCATACGGCATGTTGTTGCTGGGCCAGTATCTTGAAACTCATGCGCCCGAACTCGGCACTACGGGCTGGCAGATGCTGGTATGGGGTTTCTTCATTTCCACTGTCGTTTGCTATCACGCCACTTACACCATCAACTCGCTGTCGCATGTGTTTGGTACGCAGCGCTATCAAACCGGCGATGACAGCCGCAATAACTGGTTGCTGGCCTTGATCACTTTCGGCGAAGGCTGGCACAACAATCACCATCACTACCCCGCTGCGACCCGTCAGGGCTTTTACTGGTGGGAACTGGACATCACCTACTACCTGCTCAAATGTCTGTCCTGGCTGGGCATCATCTGGGACTTGAAACCGGTGCCGCTGGCTGTGCGTGAAGATCACATGCAGTCGCGCGTAAAGCGGGAGTCCTGACATGCGCATCGCCATCATCGGCTCCGGTATTGCCGGCATGACCGCCGCCCTCCGGCTGCACCAGCAGGGTCATGAGATCACCGTGTACGAAGCCAACGATTACTACGGTGGACATACGGCAACGATTGATATTGAACGCGACGGCAGGCAGTGGGCCATCGACACCGGCTTTATTGTCTTTAACGACTGGACCTATCCGAACTTCATTGCCCTGCTCGATGAACTGCAGGTCGAATGGCAATACTCGGACATGAGTTTTTCATTGCGCTGCGAGCGCACCGGCCTGGAATACAACGGCACTTCCCTAAACAGCCTGTTTGCCCAGCGCCTGAATGTCTTGCGGCCATCGTTTCTGCGCATGATCTACGACATCCTGCGTTTCAACGGCGAGGCGCGCGCCTTGCTCAAGGAAGATAACAATCAACTGACATTGTCGGCGTACCTGCAACGCCACGGTTATTCACGCGCATTTACCGAGCGCTACATTGTACCGATGGGTCGCGCAATCTGGTCGGCCACGGAAACGTCGATGCTGGATTTTCCTGCGCATTTCTTCGTGGAATTTTTCGATCGTCATGGCTTCCTCAATGTGAGCCATCGTCCCGTATGGCGCGCCATCAAGGGCGGTTCGCGTGAATACGCGCGCAAGCTGGTCGCCTCATATCAACATCGCATTCGCCTGCGTACTCCGATCACGGGCGTTAAGCGCGAGGCAAAACAGGTATTGATCCGCACACGCGCCGGCGACATTGAATCGCACGACTGTGTGGTATTGGCCTGCCACAGCGACCAGGCTTTGCGTCTCCTTGAACAACCCAGCCAGGCAGAGCGAGAAGTGCTGGGCGCTTTTCCCTATCAGGAAAACGAAGTGCTGCTGCACACGGACACACGCATGCTGCCGCGCAAACCGCTGGCGCGTGCCGCTTGGAATTATCACTTACTGGCCGAATCGCAGGACCGAGTGACGCTCACCTATGACATGAACATTCTGCAGAACCTGTCAGCGCCGGAAAAGTTTCTGGTCACGCTGAACCGCAGCCAGCATATTGATCCAGCCAAGGTGCTAGGCAGCTATGTGTACCACCATCCCGTATACACACCCGGTGCCGTGGCAGCGCAGCAGCGTTATACGAAAGTGAATGGCGTCAACCGTACGTTCTATTGCGGCGCCTACTGGGGTTACGGCTTTCATGAGGATGGCGTAGTCAGCGCGCAACGCATGCTGCGGGCGTTTGCCAAATTCAACAACTTCTCAACCCCGTTCGCCCTGAGCCTGTCGAAGGGTTCTTTGCCGCAATCAGGAGCCCTTCGACAGGCTCAGGACGAACGTGAAATAGAACAGCAAGACGTGCAGCCGATGGCAGCAGATCAATCATGAAGAGCTGTTTCTACACCGGCCACATCCAGCATCGCCGTCATGCGCCGCGCAGCAATGCATTTCGTTATCGCATTTACATGATGCTGCTGGATCTGGATGAGCTGCCAACCCTGTTTGACGGTTACTGGTTTTGGTCGGCACGTCGTCCGGCGCTGGCATGGTTCCGCCGCCGGGATTTTCATGGTGATGCATCGCAATCGCTGACTGACGCAGTGCGTGATACGGTCGAGCAGCATATCGGCAAGCGGCCGACCGGCCCCATACGACTGCTGACTCACCTGCGCTACTTCGGTTACAGCTTCAATCCGGTCAGTTTTTATTACGTTTTTGACGCTGCGGATACGCGCGTAGAAGCCATCGTTGCGGAAATTACCAACACACCCTGGAAACAGCGGCATTGTTATGTGCTGGATGCAAGCGGGTCGCTTGAGTCGGTTACTTCAGCACAGAACGCATGGCGCTGGCAGTTTGACAAACGTTTCCATGTTTCGCCCTTCATGCCCATGGACATGCGCTATCACTGGCGCTTGTCGGCGCCGGATGCAGCATTGCGCATACATATGGAAAACTGGCGCGATGACAGCAAGCAATTCGATGCCACGCTCACCCTGCAACGTCAGCCCATCAGCTCGCGGTCTCTGGCTGCGGCGCTGCTCAGCTTTCCCTTGATCACGTTGCAGGTCATCACGCTGATTCACTGGCAGGCGCTGAAACTGTTCATCACGCGCGTGCCGGTTTTTACTCATCCCGACAAGCAACCGAAGCCTCTGGGATCTATAGGAAGAAAAGCATGAACACGCTCAGCTCCAAAACCAGCATCATTCCCGGCGAAGCATTGATCAAGCAAACTGCAAAGAGTTCGCCGCTCGCTCGTCTCGGACGCAAGCTGTTGTTCACGCAACTCAGGCAACTGCAACAGGGCGAGATCATTTTCATCGACGACCGCGGCACGCATCGCTTTGGCCAACGCACTGCCGAATGTTCATTGAGCGCCACGATTCAGGTACTGCATCCGCAGCTGTATGCCGATGCGGCCTTTGGCGGCAGCGTAGGCGCTGGCGAGGCGTACATTCGCGGGCTGTGGCGCTGCGACGATCTGGTGGCGCTGGTGCGCCTCTTTGTCATCAATCGCGAAGTGCTGAATGGCATGGACAGTCGCTGGTCATTTGTCAGCCAGCCGTTCCTGAAGCTGTTTCATTTCTGGAACCGCAACAGCAAGGCCGGCAGCGCCCGCAACATTGCGGCGCATTACGACATCGGCAACGAGCTGTATCAGCTGATGCTCGATGACACCATGGCTTATTCCTGTGGCATCTTTTTGCAACCGGACAGCACGCTGCAGCAAGCCTCCATTGCCAAGTTCGATGCCGCCTGTCGCAAGCTTGACCTGCAGCCCGGCGATCATCTGCTGGAAATCGGCACCGGCTGGGGTGGCCTGGCCATTCATGCCGCACAACACTATGGCTGCCGGGTGACGAGCACCACCATCTCCAGACAGCAATATGAACTGGCCAGAGTCAAAGTGGCCGAAGCCGGCCTCAGCGAACGCATCACTCTACTGCTGGACGATTACCGCGACCTGCACGGTCAATACGACAAGCTGGTATCCATCGAGATGATCGAAGCCGTGGGCGCACAGTATCTGGATACCTATCTGAAAAAATGCGCCAGCCTGCTCAAGCCCGAGGGCGCGATGCTGCTGCAGGCCATCACACTGCAGGATCAACTCTATGCCCAGGCATTGAAGTCGGTGGATTTCATCCAGCGCTTCATTTTTCCCGGCAGTTTCATTCCCTCGGTCGCGGCCATCAGTAACGCCTTGAGCAGGGTCACAGACTTCAAGGTTTATCACCTGCAAGACATCGGTCCGCATTACGCCACGACGCTGCGGCATTGGCGCGAGCGTTTCCATGCGCAACTGCCGGCAGTGCGGCAGCTGGGCTATTCGGACAGTTTCATCCGCCTGTGGGAATACTATCTGTGTTACTGCGAAGGCGGTTTCGCCGAGCGGCAACTGGGCGCGGTGCAGATGCTGCTCACCAAACCGCGCTGCCGGCGTGCGGTGCTGAGCACTGCATAAAGCCATGCACATCATCGCCCGCCAGCGTCACGATGTATTTGTAAGTCGGGTTTTAACCCGACATCTGCAAGCGGCTATGGACACGGATGCAGGTCGCATGGCTATACTCCGGCCAGCAACAACAACCAGTAACACTGGAGTCCGGCTTGGCAGCTTCCCATCAACATCTTTTTGCGCGCGACAGCCTTGCGGCCATGCGCCCGGATGTTGAGGACACGCCATGTTATTCGCGCTCATTGTTGCCACCGATCTGCTGCGACTGGCCGGGACGATCATGAGCACCGGACTGCTGGCACGCATTGCGCTGGGCGAACAGGCGGCATTCAAGCAATGTCTCGATCAATACGGCGGCATGATCTGGGGTCTGGCGCGACGCCTGTCACCCACGCCGGCCGATGCCGAAGACGCCGCACAGGATGTGTTCCTGCAGTTATGGAAGAACGCCAAACACTTCGATGCGAGTCGCGGTTCGGAAGCCATCTTCATCGTCACGCTGGCGCGTCGCACCCTGATCAGTCGCTTCCGCGGCCAGCAGCGACAACCGCGTGCAGTGTCCATCGACGACATGATGGAAACCCACTGGGAACCCAGCACTCAGACAGACAATGAAGACCACGTCGAAGCCAGACTGGCTGCCCAGGCTTTGTCGAGCCTGCCGCCCGAGCAGCAGCGCGTCATCAAGCTGGCGGTGGTGCAGGGATTGTCCCAGAGCGAGATTGCCACTTGTACCGGTTTACCGCTGGGCACGGTCAAGACCATGATGCGTCGGGGTCTGATTCTGGTACGGGAAAAACTGGGGTTGCAACGCTTGTCGGGCACCCATGATTCGAGTACGGAGGGACGCCCATGAGCGTGCTTCCCGATAACGAACGACTGCTCGACCTGCTGGCACAGCAAGCCACGCAGGGCTTGAGCGCTGCCGAAGCGGCTGAACTCAAGGCGCTGATGGATGCGCACCCGCAAGTCAGTAACAATGAATTCGACAGCAGCATTGCGGCGATTCTGCTCGCCAGCAAGGCCGATCAGGAAGCCATGCCAGCGCATCTGGCCGCAAAAATTCTGGCCGAGGCGCCAGTGCACACCGCTGCTGCCTCGAATGTCGTCGCCATGCCGGCGCGCAAACCGGCCTGGCGTTCGGAAGCTACCGGCTGGTGGGCCGCCGCTGCGTGTTTGCTGCTTGCGGTGGCCGGCTGGTGGCCGCGCCTGCTGGGACCCAGCAATGAAAGTGTTGCGCCCAGCGTCGCTGCACTCAGCCCGGAACAACAGCGAGACGCATTGGTGAAGAGTGGCCATGCCATTCAGGCTGCATGGTCACCCGGCAATGATGCCGCCGGCAATGCACTGGTTGGCGATGTGGTGTTCGATCCCATCACGCAACGCGGCTATCTACGCTTCCGCGGCATTCCGGCCAACGATCCGCGTCTGGAGCAATATCAGCTATGGATTGCCGATGCTGCACGCACGCCGCCGGAACCCGTCGATGGCGGCGTGTTCAATACCCCGCAAACCACGGTCACCGGCGATGTGATCATTCCGTTTGAAGCCAAGCTGCCCGTCGGCAAGCCTGCCGCCTTCGTCGTCACCGTCGAACAACCTGGTGGCGTGGTGGTGTCGAAACAGGAACGCGTGCTGGCGCTGGCGAAGGTGATGGGTTGAAAAAGGATAAGGCGCCGACTCCACTGTGTTCGGCATGGTACGAGCATGTCCTGGATGCCGGTGTGTTCTATGACAGCAGGGCACGCTTCATGGCGCCACCAAAAACAACGGGCGCCAAATGCAGGCGACCGCATCAGTTCAATATTCTTTTTCTCCTTTCAACGATCATTCAACTGACGGGTTCAATTCGAAGCAGCGCGCCATCTTCCTCATCGGTCAATACATAGAGAAGACCGTCGGGACCCTGACGAACGTCACGGATGCGTTGATGCAAGTCCATGAGGAGCGTCTCACGTCTCAGCTCCTCCAGTTGCTCGTTGAATACCACTCGCTCCAGGCCACCTGTGCGTAATATTTCGCCACGCCGAGCACTGGCGACAAACAAGTTGCCTTTCCAGGCTGGAAAGCGATTGCCGTTATAAAAGGCCAGTCCGGAAGGAGCAATCGATGGCAGCCATACAACCAACGGCTGCTCCACACCTTCTGCCACCGGAGATTCCGACCACCGCGGACCTTCGTAATGACGTCCGAAACTCACGATCGGCCACCCATAGTTACGTCCCGGCAGAATCAGATTCACTTCGTCGCCACCGTTTGGACCGTGATCGGTGGCCAGAATCGCGCCAGTTGCTGGATCCACGGCTATACCGAGTTGATCACGCCCTCCAAATGCGAAAATTTCGGGCCGGATACCTGCTTGACCGACGAAAGGGTTGTCTTCCGGTATCGTGCCATCATCCCGCAGCCGCAGCACCTTGCCATAGACACTATCAAGATGCTGCGGCTGATTACCAAACGGAGATCCGGTGGTCAGGTAAATCAAGCCCTCCTTGCCGAAGGCAATACGCGAACCACTGACACTCCCGGATTCGCCGGAAAACAGCTCGACGACATCTGTCAGCGTCTTGCCAGAAACGGAGAGCCTGCCTCTCATCAAGGACACAATTGCCTCTCTGCGCATGGATGGCTTGGCCCCTGGAGCAGCCATGCTGCCCGGCTTGTTGAAAGTAAAATAAACGTAGCGATTCTGTGAGAACTGCGGATGCAGAATCACATCATGCAGCCCGCCATGAGGAAACACCGGGTCGAGTTGAGGAAGGCCAGTTACAGGTTCGGGATCGAGCTTCGAAGATTTACCTCTGACGCCATCGGCATCATGAATCAGACGCAGCGCTCCACTGCGTTCGGATACCAGAGCATCTCCTTGGGGCAATAACGCAACTGAAAAGGGATGCTTCAGTCCCTTGGCAAGGACTACCACGCGAATTTTGTGCTGCTCCGCAGTATCAAAAACATATTCCCTTTTGGTCATGGAAATGGGTGCTATACCAAAAGTTGTTTGCTGCGATAACCCCACATTGGGATGGGACAGAACGGTCCACAACAACACGAATGCAATTACGCGCCGATTCATTTTTACCCCTGACAATGCAAACGCTGTTAGATATTGCCGGAGCGTCCCCATAATCCACGTTAGAATATGAGGACGCTTGCAAGCGTTTTAGCCGGATCCATTTGCCATGCGATCAATACATCATGATTCCAGTCAATTCATATTGATCTTGTGCATCCAGCTGCAATCATCGGAAATGGTGCTGCAGGGTCAAGCCATACGTCAACGGCGGGGCTGGCTGATGCGTATAAGCGAGGCCACTAATTGTCGTGATGCCGGTGGCATATTTCTTGTCGGTCAGATTCTTGCCCCATAATTTAATGCTATTGGCATCATCACTTGACGACCAGCTCACGAAGCCGTTGAGGACGCTATACGCAGGCTGCTTGAGCTGATTATCGGAATCTGAGAACCAGCCTCCGTTGTAATAGAGGTTGCCGTCAACTGCGATTTTTCCAGTTTTTAGAGGAATCGTGTAAGTAGCGGCCAAGTTGCCGCTGAGCTTCGGCGCTCCGGGCAATTGGTTGCCGGTTGCATCGCATTTCACTGCCGTCAGGAAACGCGTATTAGCCCCGGCGCAAGCGACAAAAGTGCTGTTAGGGTTGTAATTGTAGTAGGGCGCGTTCGGGAAATTCTGGAACTCGGAATGCACGTAGGACGCACCCATACTGACTTGCAGTCGATCAGTCAGCACGAAGGCTGCATCTGCATCCGCACCATCCAGCTTTGCCTTCGGCCCATTGATAGTGGTAATGGTACCGCCAGTGCTCAGAATCTTGAGTTGCAGATTGTCGAATTGATAATGGAAGGCAGCGATATTGAACCGGATGCGCTGATCAAACCATTCACTCTTGAGGCCGATTTCATAAGCGTCGATGGTCTCCGGCTGGTAGGCGCCATTTTGCACTGACCCAAGATCAAAGCCACCACTCTGAAAACCACGATTGTATGAAACATAGCCCATGACATTGGGCGTGAACTTGCGGTCCAGCGATAACCGAGAGGTTAGCTTATCGAAACTGACATGACCTGAGGCACTCGACGGACTTGGTATGACGACCGTACTGATGGCATCTCTGGTCTCGCTGGTATAGCGCAATCCCAAGGTAAGGTGAGTATCCGGCAGGAATTCATAGGTTCCCTGCCCGAATCCGGCCCACGACTCGGTGGTTCCCTTGCTGTTGAACTCCTGACCAACGGCCGGCCCGGTTATGAGCCTAAACGGCTGATATCGTCCAGTACCATAATAATAGTACGCACCGACCACCCAACTAAACACCGTGTTGTTAAGAGACTGAAGTTGCAGCTCCTCGGTAAATTGCTGCTCCTTGTCGGCATATTGTGCCGCAACGACCGGCCGCGGAGTGGCATCCAGATCTGCCAGCAGATCAGATTCAGATTGGCGCGACGATGTGATGCTGAGCAGCCGTGCTTGATCGAATTCGTGCTGGATATCGATACTACCGCCGCTCGCTTGAGTAACAATCCGTTGCTGAATATTGCTATCAGCATCATAAAAAGTACCGTTCAGAGGAGTACCGGTGCCTTGTGGCCCTGGAAACGGTACAAAGGCGATTTTCAAATCCAATTTGGAATAGTCGTACGCAAACTTAACGCGTGTTGCAGCACTCGGTTCCCACAGCCACTTGGTGCGTGCCGCCAAGTCCCGGGGAAATCGCTGGTAACCCTCACCGTCAAAGAGATTCTTGCCGTAACCCTGTCCCTGATTGGTGTATGACATTGATAGATCGGCGGCGAGTGTGTCGGCAATGCCACTGGTAGCATACAAACTTCCAGTGAACGTCTGATAATTACCATAGCCGACACTGGCATCGGCTTGCGGCTTATGTTGCGGATCTTTAGTGATCACCTGCACCAACCCGCCTGTAGCATTGCGGCCAAACAGCGTGCCTTGCGGTCCTTTAAGTACCTCGATGCGCTCAATGTTGGATAGCTTCATCAAGGAGCTTGGAGTCGCACTGATATACACGCCATCTACATACATCGCGACAGCACTTTCAACGCCCGGCCCGACATTAGTGTTGCTGATGCCACGCACGGCGTAATGCGGAATCGCTCCTGACTGTTCCGCTATGAAACCCGGTACCGCGTATTGGAGCTCGGTGGTCGAGTCAATGCCAGCAGCGGCAAGCTGCTCGCTGCTAATGGCAGAAACGGCGATCGGAACGTCCTGAAGCCGCTCTTCGCGCCGTTGTGCCGTAACGACAACTTCTTCCAGGCGGGTTGTTGAATTTGAACCAAGGTTAGTAGTGTTTGCGTCTTCTGCACAAGCAGTGCCTGTGTGCAGCACGGAACCACAAACCGCAAATAGTCCAATAAAACGCGCAAATAGACTTCGATGGCGCATTGCATTTTCTCCACTGTGATCAATATTGTTTTCGACATCGTTTTTTGGGATGTTGGTGTCAGCTGGCGGACCTGTCGAAGGCGTAGCGCCTCGGGCTCTGTCTCGCAGCAATATGGCGACGCTTCGGTCGCCGGAGACCTGGAACGCGAATCCGGTACCTGCCAACAGTTTCGTAAGAGCATCACTGATCGACATGGAACCGATAACACTGTGACTGCGCATGCCGCCCACTTCGGTTCCAGAAGTGGCAATCTGAACATGCGTCTGACTCGAAAACTGAAGCAAAGCGATGGCAAGAGGCTCGGCGGGAATATCGACTCTAACGATCTCAGCTATATCGAGGAGGGCCGCGCCTGCGATCGATTCAAGAGACGATATGAGGATGGCGCAAGCGATACTGCCAGCGATTCGGCGCGGACGGATCATTTGTGAGGCTAGCGACTGATCGCAAATCACTTGCTTCTTCCCCCTTCGTAATTCTTTTTGTTTGCCGCCAATAAACAGCGGGTGTGGAGCTATGACGAATCAGGGGACGTTATCGGAAATCGTTTAACCTGCATCGAGCCGAGAATGATGATCTTGACCCAATAATCGAACATTCTGGCGTATCTTGGATCAGCAAGTTATCCGAATGCCGGTCTATATTTATTTCTCGGTATTTCTTGCCGTTACTTTCAACAGCAAAATAAAGCCGGCCCCATGATCAGGATTCTGGAGTGACCAGATTGAAACGCACGCTGACCTTGTCATCCAGCACGTCGTTCCATGACGGATCGCCGATGCCGAACATGGCGCGCGACACCACGAAGTTGCCGCTGTAGGTGGCGGTATTGCCGACACGCTTGACGGTGATGGGCAGGGTGATCGTGGCGACCTTGCCCTTGATGGTCAGAGCGCCGGTGGCGTCGAATTTGTCGGCGGCGCCCGGCTTGACCTGCGTGGAACGAAAAGTGGCTTTGGGATAGGCAGTGCTGTCGAACCAGGCTTTCTTGCGCACCTCATCGTTGTAGCTTTCATCGCCCATGTCGAAGCTGCCGGTATCGACCTCCAGCACGGCGGTGGCGGCAGCAGGTTTTGCCGGATCGTACTGGATGTTGCCGGTGAACTTGCGGAATGCCGCTTCGACCGGCACGCCTTCCTGTTTGAAGGTGGCCGTGATCGTGCTCTTGCCGGCATCGACATGGGTGTCTGCAGCCAGCGCGCCCAGCGCGACAAACAGGGTCAATGGCAGCAATCGTTTGTGAATCAGCATTCCCAATGACATTGACAATCTCCAGGGTTGAGCACTCAGGACACTCGCCGACATCGCGTGCGCTTCAGGGTAACTTTGTGGTTAGCGGATGATGCGTAATCTCGAGAGGGCATAGCTTGCCAGCATGAACTATGTTGGCTGACCAAGTCGTGCGCTGAAGCGGAATGTTGTGGATTCAATTGGCAGGTTCAATTCGCAACAGCGCGCCATCTTCCTCGTCGGTCAGTACGTAAAGCAGTCCATCAGGTCCCTGGCGAACGTCGCGAATGCGTTGATGCAAATCGGTTAGCAATGTCTCACGGCGCAGCTCTTCGAGTTGATCATTGAAGACAACGCGCTCCAGGCCACCGGTACGCAGCACTTCACCGCGACGAGCACTGGCGACAAACAAGTTACCTTTCCAAGTGGGAAACCGATCACCGGTATAGAACGTCAGTCCTGAAGGAGCAATAGATGGCAGCCACACGATCAGTGGCTGTTCCATACCTTCCGCTACCGGCGATGCTGACCAGCGCGGGCCTTCATATTGGCGCCCAAAGCTTACTATTGGCCACCCATAGTTGCGTCCTGACAGAATGAGGTTCACTTCGTCACCCCCATTCGGGCCATGATCGGCAGCCAATATCGCGCCAGTTACGGGATCGACGGTGATACCGAGCTGATCACGATGTCCTAACGTGAAAATTTCAGGTCGTGCGCCCGCTTGGCCAACGAAAGGATTGTCTTCCGGTATCTGACCATCCTCACGTAAACGCAGCACCTTGCCGTAAACACTGTCGAGGTGCTGCGGTTGATTACCAAACGCTGATCCCGTGGTCATGTATACCAAACCGTCCTTACCGAACGCGATACGCGAACCACCGGAGATGCTAATCGGTTCGCCGGAAAACAGCTCTACGACATCCGTGAGTGTGTTACCCGAAAGTGAAAGCTTGCCTCGCATCAGTGTCACGATGCCTTCCCGATTGATGGGCGGCTTGGCGTCCGGTGCGGGCAAGTTGCCCGGCTTGTTGAAGGTGAAGTAAACGTAACGGTTCTGAGCGAATTTCGGATGCAGGACAACATCTTGTAGACCACCATGGAATTTCAGCGGCACGGCGGGTGGAATGCCCGCGACAGGCTCCGGGTCCAATCTAGAAGACTTAGCGCCGCCAACATTGTGGATAAAGCGAAGAGCTCCACCGCGTTCGGATACCAGTGCATCTCCTTGCGACAACAGCGCAACTGCGAATGGATGCTTCAGTCCTTTCGCCACGACCACGACGCGAATCTTGTGCTGTTCAGCCGTATCGAAGGTGTACATCCTTTGGGTCAAGGGGACCGGTGCGATACCAAACACTACTTGCTGCGCGAACCCCACAAGGGGAATAGATAAAATGCCCCATAACAAGATGGAAGCAATTACTCGCCGATTCACTCGTGCGACAGCGTTGTTTACCATGATGAGTATTGGCCTTCTAAATTTTGGATGCCGTGAATTCAAAACGGACCAAGGAGCTGCATTGTTAAAGTGCCAGCTGAACCCCACCACAGGCATCCGGAGCTCTACCTGCTTCATCACGGCCCCATCTGCTTGACTGAAAGCATTTGCTCTTCATAACAAACTCTTAATCCCTCATCGGCCAAGTTTGCCAAGAAATTTACCTTCATAAGGGTTCGATTCCGCCGTGACGGGGCATCATGCTGATAGGCAGGGTGCTATCTAGAAAATCACAGAAACTTCAACACCCCATTCGCGCGGCCGCCCAAGATCGTTCGATGCGAAACCCTGCAAGTGCAGGCGCGTTGATGGATCATATGCGTTGACAAGGTATTTCTTGTTCAAGAGATTAGTGCCGAATAGGGAAACCTTCCATTTGTCGGACTGGGGCGAATAGGTCACCCGCGAGCTTAGTAGTCCATAAGCCGGCAGGACCACATAAAGATTTTCATTATTACTATTGGTTTGGTCATCCTTCCAGCTGTAATCAATGTTGAATGACAACTTGTCATTATGAGCAAGCGAATGGTCGTAGGTTGCACCCGCCGTGTATGAGTATTTCGGAGTGCGTTGAAATGGTGTATTAAGTGTAAGGGTAGTGGCACCAGTCACATCATCATAGCGGGCATCAGTCCAGCCACCAGACAAGCGCATAACCAAACCACTTGTTACACGAACCTGAGTCTCAAGTTCGATTCCTTTTACCGTAGCAGCAGCGGCATTCTGTGTAACCAGTATCACAGTGCCTAGGACTGGGTCAAAGAAAGACCCCAACGTCTGAATGTCTTTGTAGTCCGTGTAAAAAAATGTACCGTTGAAGCGGATTCGACGATTCGCAAATTCACTCCTGATTCCGCTCTCGTAAGTCCAAAGATTTTCAGGGCCGTACGGATTAATGCCATTATTTAACTGGCCAGACCGTGGCGTATCGTTAAACCCTCCTGACTTGAACCCCTTCGCCGCCGATACATAAGACATCATGTCATCGGCGATTTGATAATTAAGACCAAAACGCGGCGTGATACTTGTCCAATTGCCACTATTACTACCCGAGAAAGGGCCTCGAAGGCTAAAATACTTCTTGTCGTCATGACTCCAGCGAATACCCGCTGTCGCTCCCAAGTGATCGGTTAACTTGAATGTACCCTGACCAAAGGCTGCATAGCTCGTTGTATCGAGGTCTCTGATTTCGGGATTATTTGGTGGCTCAACCGGGTCATTGCGCACACCGTTTTGGTGAGCCTTCTCATGAAAATAATAAAGTCCCGCCACCCACTTCAAGCGATCTTCAAAGGAATTCCCATTAAACTGAAATTCCTGACTCTCATTGGAGAAATTAAACTTGGTGTTGGCTGTAAATAGTAAAAACGGTGTCTGGTCCCAATCCTGAATGTTAGTGGCATTGCTGTACCGATAGCCTGTCAGGGATTTTATCGATAGGTTGTTATTGACGTCGTACTGAATGGTTCCCGTGAGCCCATTCGATTCGTTCTCATTTTTATCAGGATCACCCCCGACTACGGTATAGAGGCTCGGTGTTACCAGGGACGCGTTAAAACCGGGGTTGCCCAGACGAGTGGGATAAAGATCAGTCGTATCAATAAGCGTAATTTTCCGGGCGACGCCATGATCGAAAGTGCGAATCGAATCAGCCGACAAATTGATGTCCCATTGAGCCGTAGGCTGCCACCGCAATTGGCCACGCACAGCGACCACATTGAGATCCCCCATCTTGACACCGTCATTGAGGCGCGTGACAAAGCCATCGCTGCTTTTCGATGCGAAAGTAAAACGCGACGACAGCGTATCGCTGAGAGGAATATTGGCGATCGACTGCATGTCGCGCCGTTTGAGATTGCCGACCGAGCCGGTGATATTGCCGCTCAACTCCCGTTCAGGTTTCTTCGAAATATACCGAACTGCGCCGCCCGAGGTGTTGCGGCCGAACAGAGTCCCTTGGGGTCCACGCAGCACCTCAACCTGCTCAACATCAATCAGATCGAGCATGGCGCCTTGTGCGCGCGGATAATAAACGTCATCGATATAGATGCCGACGGAAGGATCTTGATAGAGAAATCCTTCCCCGCCTCCCACACCGCGAATGGTGAGTACTGCCCAGTTGCTATACCCCTGACCAAAACCGGCGCTGAAGTTTGGAATGAATGAGTCTAGGGTTTCGAGGTTGGCGACACCCAAGGTTTGCAGTTCATCGCCCGAAACAGCTACCACAGAGACCGGCGTTTTTTGCAGGGATTCCGCATAGCGCTGGGCCGTCACTACAACTTCTTCCAATTGCGCTTCCGCGCCGGAACTGCGCCTGGTAGTTGATACATCCTGTGCGCAGGCGCTACCAGCATGTATCGCGGAACCACAAACTGCAAACAATCCAATAAAACGCGCAAACAGGTTTCGATGACGCATGCTGTTTTCTCCAGGCTGATCTTTATTCTCGACATCGTTTTTTTGAAGCCTGGTGCCGGCCGGAGGCCCGGTCGCGGGCATGGTGTCCCGGACTTTGTCGGGCAGCAATATCGCAATGCTTCGATCACCGGATACTTGGAACGAAAAGCCGGTACCTGATAAAAGTTTTGTGAGCGCATCGCCGATCGACATGGCGCCGCTCACGCGATGGCTGTGCACACTGCCCACCTCGGTTCCCGAAGTAGCGACCTGAACATGGACCTGGCTGGAAAACTGCAACAGGGCGACGGTGAGAGGTTCGGCGGGAATATTGACTCTGACGACCTCTGTCAAATCAAGAGAGGCTGCTTCCGCAGTTGGCCCGGCCGACACCACGAGAATGGCGCAAACGATACCGTGCGGAATCATTAACGATGCCAATGGCTGAGCGCGAGTCACTTGATTCAGTTCCCCCGAAAATATTTTTATTCCATGCTGTCATACGGCGAATACAGAGCTATGACGAACGAAGGGGCGTTATCGGAAATCGTTGCGCTTGTCATCGGAACGGAACTTGAGCATTACCGTGCCGTCCGCAGCAACCAAAGAAGTAATCGGAAAAGCGCCGGGCAGCGTCATCGCCCAATCATCGATGCGATCAATGAATACCGTACCCGTGAACACCAGATCACCAACACGCGGGTCGCTGATCACGACAGGATGCGCTGCATAGCGGTTAACGTCGGCGACTACACTCTTTAACGGTTCCATCACGTATTCCAGACGTCCCTGCTGCCAGCCGGTGGCCATACCCAGGTTCGCATCCGAGACGGCAAGTCCATGCTGTTCCGGAACCTCTATGGCTTGCTGGCCTGCCCGGACTCTCACGGGCATGGTCAGATCATTACCACCATCTTGCAGTTGGTCTGTATTCGACAATATTCTGTCCTTATCAGTTGTCACATCGACGGCGCCTTCCGTCACGGCGACGATGGTACGCAGCCCGGTTCTGCGTACGTTGAATTTGGTTCCAACAGCCGTAACCGTTATTGCGCCGGCCTTGACGACGAAGGGACGCGCACGATCATGCTGAACCTCGAAGTATGCCTCCCCTTCGCGCAGATCAATGTAACGATGATCTGCTGTGAAATGCGACAGCACTTTGGACGAGCTTGCCAAAGTAACGCGCGAGCGGTCAGCCAGCAGCACGGTTTGCTGAAAACCACGCGGCGCCTGGTAGACAACCGTTTCAACTGCGGGCGTGCGGTTATAAGACATGAGCAGCACCACAACCGTCATGGATGCCGCCAATGCACCTGCACCCAGTGTCCACGCACGTTCCTTGAACCAGTCCATGGGTCGCCAACCCGCTGAAACCGGATCGTTCGTCACGATGGCGCGCTGCAGCCTGAGAAACTCCTGTTTCTTGGCGGACGGCAGCGACTGCAACTGATCGTAAAGTTGCTGCACTCGCTCGAATGCTTCGAGGTTCAAACTGTCGGCCGCACACCATTTGAGCCATGCAGCGATTTCAGCCTCAGTGACACTGTCTTCCTGCAGGCGTACCAGCCAATCGGCCGCTTCGCTGACGCGATCGGTCACACTGGGTCTGTTGCCGTCAGCCATGTTCATCGCGACACCCTCCCATCCTTTGTACCCCGAGCATCCAGCTCCGTGCGACAGGCCGCCAGGGTTTGGGCGATGTACATGCGGATCATGCGGTCAGTGAGGCCCAGACGCGCCGCGATCTCCGATGTGCTCTGACCATCGAAGACATGCCAGAGAAAAGCCCTGCGACATTTCTCCGGCAGGGTGAGTACCACGGTGCGCACGACAGCAAGCTCTTCGGAAGCAATCACGATCCGCTCGGGATCGCGCTCGTCGGCAAGTTCGGCAAGCTCCATTTGCAGGGCGGGATCATCCCGCACAGTGCGGTGACGCAGCCGGTCCACCGCCAGATTGGCGGCAATCCGGAATAGATAGGCGCGGAGAAACCCTACGGCGTCGGGATTGTCGAGCTCCAGCAGGCGGACATAAGCCTCCTGAGCGACATCCCGGGCTTCTGCCTCGCTATGCAGGCGCGCATGCAGGAAGCCGATCAACGTCCGGTTATGCTCATCGAACAGCTGTTTGACGGCAGCCGCGTGGGAAGGAGCATTCTCTGTGCTCTCATCCATCGGTTCCGGAGTTGGATTATCTAATGTCGTCATCGGACGAGTGAATTCCTGGGTGGGCATTCAGCCTTAATGCCTAGACGAAGCAGGCCTGCAAAACGGAAACGCATTGATACCAGAAGCAAACCTTCCCAAGTCAGCCAACATTAACCTAATGGCAACAGGAATTACCGTTTAGCCCGGCTACCAGCCCAGCTGCTGAAGCTTTCGACTATTGGTATTTCAACCCTCCGCACCCATAATCCGCGCCCTATGCAAGCCGCCCGCGAACTATTCTCCTACCGCAAGTACTGGGCGTCCCGTTTCGGGACGGCGCCGTTCCTGCCTATGTCGCGTGCGGAAATGGACGAGCTGGGCTGGGACAGCTGCGACATCATTCTGGTCAGCGGCGATGCGTATGTGGATCACCCCAGTTTCGGCATGGCGATTATCGGCCGGGTGCTGGAAGCGCAGGGATTTCGCGTCGGCATGATTGCGCAGCCGGACTGGCGTTCGGCGGAAGCGTTCAAGGCGCTGGGCAGGCCCAATCTGTTTTTCGGCATTACCGCCGGCAACATGGATTCGATGGTGAACCGTTACACCTCGGATCGCCGCGTGCGCAGCGACGATGCCTATACGCCCGGCGGCGAAGGCGGCAAGCGCCCGGATCGTTGCGTGATTGTGTATTCGCAGCGCGCGCGTGAAGCCTACAAGGAGGTACCGATTGTCATCGGCGGCATCGAAGCCAGCCTGCGGCGCATCGCGCATTTCGATTACTGGTCGGAACAGGTGCGGCGTTCGGTGTTGCTGGATGCCGCTGCCGACCTGCTGGTGTACGGCAATGCGGAACGACAGATCATCGAGCTGGCGCATCGCCTGGGCAAGGGCGAACCGATTGAAAGCATCACGGATTTAAGAGGCACTGCATTCCTGCGCAAAGAGTTGCCGACTGACTGGATCGAGATTGATTCCACCAGCATTGATACCCCGGGCAAATTGAATCCGCCCAAAGATGTATATGGCGATCCGTATGCAATGGAGCCTGCGAGGCCATCCGAGTCCTCTGCGCACCCTGAGCCTGTCGAAGGGTGTTCAACGAAGAGCGCTTCGACAAGCTCAGCGATCGGAACAGCGGACGCCAAGCCAGCGACGCACGTCGTCAAGTTCTATCGCGACGTGCCGAACAAACAACGCAGTCAGTCCTACATCCGTATGCCCTCGTATGAGCAGGTGCGTGACGATGCGATTCTGTATGCGCATGCCTCGCGCATCCTGCATCTGGAAGCCAATCCCGGCAATGCGCGCGCGCTGGTGCAGCGTCATGGCGATGTGGACTTGTGGATCAATCCGCCGCCGGTTCCGCTGGCGATGAAAGAAATGGATTCGCTTTATGAGCTGCCGTTTCAGCGCGTGCCGCATCCGTTTTATGGCAAGGCCAAAATTCCTGCGTATGAAATGATTCGTTTCTCGATCGCGATTCAGCGCGGTTGTTTTGGCGGCTGCACTTTCTGTTCGATCACCGAACACGAAGGCCGCATCATCCAGAATCGTTCGGAAGATTCCATCATCCGCGAGATCGAAACCATCCGCGATACCGTACCCGGCTTCACCGGCGTGGTGTCGGACCTGGGCGGGCCGACAGCGAACATGTATCGCCTCGCCTGCAAATCAAAAGAGATCGAAACAGCCTGTCGCAAGCCATCGTGTGTGTATCCGGGCATTTGCCCGAATCTCAACACCGACCACACGCCGCTGATCAAGTTGTATCAGCGCGCGCGCACTCTGCCGGGCATCAAGAAAGTGCTGATCGGTTCCGGTGTGCGTTACGACCTGGCGGTGGAATCACCGGCCTACGTGAAAGAGCTGGTGCAGCATCATGTCGGCGGTTACCTGAAGATTGCGCCCGAAGCCATTGGCGAAGGTCCGCTGTCGAAGATGATGAAACCGGGCGTGGGTTCGTATTACCAGTTCAAAGAGCTGTTCGATAAATTTTCGAAGGAAGCCGGCAAGGAACAGTATCTGATTCCCTACTTCATCGCGGCGCATCCCGGCACCACCGATCAAGACATGCTGGAACTGGCGCTGTGGTTGAAGCAGAACGGATATCGCGCCGACCAGGTGCAAGCGTTCCTGCCCTCGCCAATGGCGACGGCGACGGCCATGTATCACTCCGGCAAGAATCCGCTGCACAAGATCACGCGCAGCAGTGAAGCCGTAATCATTCCCAAAGGCATCAAGGTGCGTCGCCTGCACAAGGCCTTCCTGCGCTGGCATGACGCCAACAACTGGCCGCTGTTACGCGAAGCCCTGAAAAACATGGGCCGCGCCGATTTGATCGGCCCCGGCAAGCATCATCTGATTCCAGCCTGGCAACCCAAGGGCACGGGAGAGTTGGCCGAAGGCGCGCGCCGGCCGCACAAACTGCGCAATGGCAAAATGGCCGGTGAACAGGGCAAGACATTTACCACGCCTGCACGCACGCAGCATACTGGCTTGAAAGGCGCGAGCATTCCATGCGTATCCGCTGGCAAATCACGCGCGCCGCAGCGGCCGGGCAAGCGTTGATTCAGGATTTATCGTTATCACACTCGAACGGATTGACCACAGGAATGTCACGGAAAGTAAACATGGAGTAGAAGTAACGCGTAAGCCGGGTAGCTTTCCACTTGTAGGCTGGGTCCCGGACCCAGCGTCCGAATTCAAGAAGCTGGGTGAGACACCCAGCCTACTTCGATGCGGTCAACGCCACGGCCTCTGCAATTCCCACTGCAGCACCTCCACATCCCGCCTGATGAGCACGCCATTGCCGATGTGATTGAAATGTTTGCGCAGGCGCTGTTGATACCAGCTGCCGGGTCGCACATGGACATTGGTGTCGGTGCCGCCGGGGTCCATCAGGGTCTGCCAGTCGCGTTGGGTGGGAATGTGCAGATATAAAGCGCCACGACACAGGCGAGCGAGATTGTCTATGGCTCGCGTGGCCGCTTTGTCATCCAGATACTGCAACACATCGCAGCACACAATCAGGTCGAACTGGCCACGGCCGGCATAATCGACCACCGAGCCCTGCTGCCAGCCGTATTCACGGCACAGGTATTCGCTGTATTCCACGCCGGTGTAGCTGGCTTTGGGAAACACCGACAACAACGGTTGCCTGAACCAGCCCAGACCGCAACCCATGTCGAGGATGCGCTTCACCGGCAATTCCAGCTGCGCCACGATGCTGGCCACCACCGCCGCACGCCGTTCGGTTTCCGGCTGGCTCATGGCACGGGTCGCCGCGCGTAGGTAAAAACGACGATAGTATTTGGCGTCGAACTCTTGTCTCTTGGGATCGTTGCTGCTGGATTTGTCCATGCGCAAAAGTATAGCGGGCTTGAATCCATTTATTACGACCCAAGTAAACGACCATGACGCATCGCCAACGCCAAGCCTGGATGTGGGCCGAAGCCTGTGAACTGATTTCGCAGGCCGAGCGGCTGCAGCAGCAATTTTTCCGCCCGGGCCATCAAGCCGCCTGGGAGCCGCCGATCGACCTGATTCAGGATGGCTCACAGCTGCAACTGATCATTGCCTTGCCGGGCGTGGCGCTCGAACATATTACGCTGCGTCTCGACGATAACGGTCTTTTTGTCGAAGCCATTCGGCCCTGCAGCTTGAATATCGGTACGGCGACAATACATAGACTGGAGATTCCTTATGGCCGTTTCGCGCGCCGTGTGAAGCTGCCGCCCGGCACCTATGAACTGAAGGAGAAATTTTTACACAACGGCTGTTTGAGTCTGCACTTGATCAAACACGACTGAGAACCCGCATGAACGAAACCAATACAAGCCCTGAAGCTGCCAGCACCCCGACCGTGTCGGATGACATGCTGATCATCCTGCCGATGCGCAATCTGGTGCTGTTCCCGGGCGTGGTCATGCCGGTGACGATGAATCGCGCCCGCACGGTGGCGGGCGCTCAGGAAGCCGTGCGCACCGAACGCCAGATTGGTTTTCTGTTACAGCGCGACCCGGAAACCGATGAACCGCAGGCGGCCGATCTGCATCGCATCGGCACCGCAGCCAACATCCTGCGCTATGTCACTGCACAGGACGGCGCGCATCATCTGATCGTGCAGGGCGAGCGGCGCTTCCGCGTGCTGGATTTCCAGACCGGCATGCCTTTTACCATGGCGCGTGTGGAGTATCTGCCCGACGCGGCAATTGATAATGAAATCGAAGCGCGGGCGCTGAACGTCAAACGTCTGGCGCGCGAAGCCGTTGAGCTGTTGCCGCAGGCGCCTGCCGAACTGGCGAATGCCGTACAAAGCGTGGAATCACCATCGGCATTGGCCGATCTGGTGGCCAGCTTCATGGACGTGAAACCTGCGGATAAACAGCAGCTATTGGAACAGCTGGATTTACGCGCGCGCCTGGATCGCGTCACCGAATTGCTGTCGCATCGCATTGAAGTGCTCAAGCTGCAGCGACAGATCGAATCGCAGACGCGCGAAGCCATCGACGAACGCCAGAAGGAAATCCTGCTGCGCGAACAGATGCGCCAGATCCAGAAACAATTGGGTGAAGGTGAAGAATCTTCCGAAGAACTGAAAGAGTTGGCTGAAGCCATCGACAAGGCCGGCATGCCGCCGGAAGCTTTGGAGCAGGCGAAGAAAGAACTCAAGCGTCTGCAACGCATGCCCGATGCCAGCGGCGAATACTCCATGCTGCGCACCTGGCTGGACTGGATGATTGCCATGCCCTGGGCCAGGCTCGATGCGGAAAACATCGACATTGCCAGGGCAAGACTGGTGCTGGATACCGATCACTATGGCCTGGACAAGATCAAGCGGCGCATTGTCGAGTATCTGGCGGTGCGCAAGCTCAATCCACAGGGACGCAGTCCCATCCTGTGTTTTGTCGGCCCGCCGGGCGTGGGCAAGACTTCACTCGGACAAAGCATTGCCCGCGCGCTGGGCCTGAAGTTTGCGCGCGTCAGTCTGGGCGGCGTGCACGATGAAGCGGAAATTCGCGGTCATCGGCGCACTTATATCGGCGCGCTGCCGGGCACCATCGTGCAAACCCTGCGCAAGGCAGGCACCAGCAATCCGGTGTTGATGCTGGATGAAATCGACAAGCTCGGCGCCGGCATTCAGGGTGATCCGTCGGCTGCACTGCTGGAAGTGCTCGACCCCGAGCAGAACAGCACCTTCCGCGACAACTATCTGGGCGTGACTTTCGATTTGTCGAAAGTGCTGTTCATTGCCACTGCCAATCAACTGGACACCATTCCCGGACCCTTGCGCGATCGCATGGAGATCATCGAACTCACCGGCTATACCGAAGACGAGAAAGTCGAGATCGCCAAGCGTTATCTGTTGCAGCGGCAACTGCAGGCCAATGGTTTGAAGCCCGAACAGGCGACGATCAGCGACGAGGCCTTGCATCAACTGGTGCGCGATTACACCCGCGAAGCCGGCTGCCGCAGTCTGGAACGCACCATGGGTTCGGTGCTGCGCAATGTGGCGGTACGCATTGCCGAAGGCATCATCGCTCAGCAAACCATCGAGGCTGCGGATCTGCACAACATTCTGGGCGCTGCGCGTTTTGAAAGTGAAGTCGCGATGCGCACCAGCGTGCCCGGTGTGGCCACGGGTCTGGCGTGGACGCCCGTAGGCGGCGACATCCTGTTTATCGAAGCCACGCGCATCCCCGGCGGCGGCCGGTTGATTCTCACCGGACAACTCGGCGAAGTCATGAAGGAAAGCGCCCAGGCTGCGCTGTCGCTGGTGAAAGCACAGGCGGAAATCCTGGGCATTGATGCGGCGCTGTTTGAAAAGAGCGATATCCACATCCATGTGCCTGCCGGCGCCATTCCCAAGGATGGCCCCAGCGCCGGTGTGTCCATGTACACTGCGCTGGTGTCGCTGCTTACCAACCGCACCGTGTACAACGATGTGGCCATGACCGGCGAGATCAGCCTGCGCGGTCTGGTGCTGCCCATTGGCGGCATCAAGGAAAAGACCATCGCTGCACACCGTGCCGGCATACACAAGATATTGCTGCCATCACGCAATCGCAAGGACCTGGAAGACGTGCCGGAAAGCGTGCGCAAGGACATCAAATTCGTGTTCTGCGAACGCGTGGAAGATGTGATCCGCGAAGCGCTGGGCGTAGTACCGACGCAGACATTGAAGGCAGCGAGTTAAATATCGTTATTTTGGTTGCCCAGACCAGATCAATCCTGTCATGGTCAAGTTTTGCAATCGGCACTTGTGACCAGCACAACACCCGGGTTCAGAAGGCACTGGCCCGGGTGAGAGCCGCGTCGATGGCTGCAGTCTGCGGCACGGCGAGCCCGAATCTATTTTCGAGTGCATCACGCAATTGGTCGGCGTCGCGCAGCATCTCGCTTTCGCTGGCGCCGGCAAGATAGTGCGTGGTCAGTTGATTGTTACGTAGCGTATAGCGCCGGTCTGGCAGCGCCCGCGCTGCCATTAGATGCTGAGTAAAAATAGATTGAGGACAAGTCGATAGATACCAGTTGATCGGTTCATAGTCGATGGGGTGCTGTTCTTGCAGGTCGAATTGGTAGACGGGTCGCCATTCACCACGAATATCCGCCTGCATTAAAAAGTGGTTTTGGATGCGGATCAATCGGAATGCTTCATGCGGTGTTGTCTGAATCGTATCCGGTTCCAGTCTCAACACTCCGGTCAGGGTGAGGCCGCCAAAGCCGACGTCTATGATATATGGTGAGTTGTCGATCTCCACGCGCAGCAACATGTGACCGCGTATTCGAGTGCTCGTTGCCGGTACTTCCCAGCACACCCGCGCCAGAAGACCGTTGACGCTAAAGCCCATTTGCAGCAACACATTACGCAGCAGCAGATTGTGCTCGAAACAGTATCCGCCGCGTCGCTGGTGTATCAATTTTCGTTCGAGCGAAGCGAGATCAAGCGCGATGGGCAGCTGTGTCAGCGGGTCCATATTTTCAAAGGGGATCATCGCGGCGTGTCGCACAACGATATCCTGTAGTGTCGTCAGATTGGCAGCGACGGACGAGGTATGGCCGATGCGCCGAAAATATCCATCGAGATCAATATCAGCGTTCATGTGTAACCCGCTTGTTGCGCTGGTCAGGCATGGAATCCAGAAGATTGTGCGGCTGCCGTTGTCGGTATCGTTTGCAGGCGCGCAATGTTATGTTGGTCGAGACTTGGATTTTCAGTCTATCGTGGATTTGCATTGGCGCAAACAACCGAAAAACAAGCTGGGCTTCACTTCGTTCAGCGCCAACCTGCGACCCGTCCTGCCCATTGCCAAGACCTGTTTCAAACCCTCCTGACACAACGCTGTCAGGAGGCAGACCGCATGATGTGCTCCAGCCATTGATCAATCACAGGAGCCATCGCATGAAGACCGACAACGCCCTTACCTGGTTTGAAATTCCCGTCACCGACATGACACGCGCCAGCCGCTTCTATACCCGGGTGCTGGGCAAAGAACTTGAGAAACAGACTTTCGGGCCGCATGAGCTGATGGTATTTCCCTATCAGCAGCCCGGGGTGGGCGGTTGTTTGATGTCTTACAAGGCATTGCAACCGGGCGCACAAGGAGCTGTGGTTTATTTGCCGGTTGCCGATGGTCTTGATAGCGCGCTGACACGGGTCACACAGGCCGGTGGCCGGATTGCTCTGGGCCGCACTGAACTGCCCGGCGACATGGGCTGCTATGCTCACGTCATCGACACCGAAGGCAATCGTGTGGGACTGCATGCCGCGAACTGATCAACCATCGCAAGACCTGGAATTGGCCGAGCTGCGAAACCTCGGCCCCAAGTCGGCAGCCATGCTGGCGAGTGTGGGCATCACCACGCTCGCTGAACTGCGCAAGCGCGGCGCGGTGGCGGCATATGTTGCGGTGAAGCGTGAACGGAGTGGCGCTTCATTGAATCTGCTTTATGCGCTGGTGGGCATGCTGGAAGATTGCGACTGGAAAACGGTGCAGCGCGAACGCAAGCTGGAATTGATGCTGGCCGTGGAAGATTGCGAACGCGCAAATCCGGCGGGTATTGTCAAACCCGCAAAGAAAACGGATGAGCTTTCGCAGCTGCGCAACATCGGCAGGGCGATGCGTGCGGATTTTGACTTGCTGGACATCGGCAGTGTCGAACAGTTGGCGCGCTGCGATGCCGATGAACTGTATGCACGCATCCAGACCTTGACCCATACACGCCATGATCCCTGTGTCTGGGATACCTATGCGGCGGCGATTCATCAGGCCAGAACAGGGGAAGCGCTGCCGTGGTGGGGCTTCACTCAGATACGCAAGCATAGGCAGGCGCAGGGAACGTTTGTGAAACCGGCAAGAACAACGATGCGTAAAATAGTCAGACAGTCTGACCGGTAATTTCCCATGCGCCGCGCCGACCGCTTGTTTGAAATCGTGCATTACCTGCGTGGCCGGCGGTTGACTACGGCGGCGCAGTTATCGGCATGGCTGGAAGTCTCCGACCGCACCATTTATCGCGACATCGCCGACCTGCTCGCTTCCGGCGTGCCCATTGATGGCGAAGCGGGCGTGGGTTATCGCCTGCATCCGAACTTTGAATTGCCGCCCCTGATGTTCACTCACAACGAAGTCGATGCCCTGGTTGCTGGCGCTCGGCTCATCGAAGCGTGGGGTGGCAATAGCCTGGCTGCCGGTGCTCGCTCGGCACTGGTGAAAATTGCTGCCGCATTGCCGCCGGACAAGCGTCGCACGCTGGAGTCCAGTCCGATCCATGCACCGCAGTTTTTCATTGACGCCCACACCAGCCAGCACATGGACAGCCTGCGCATCGCTATCAATGAACGTCGCATTGCCGAATTGCTGTACGAAGATGTGGATGCCAAAGCATCGCAGCGGCGCATTCAACCGCTGGGTCTGTTTTATTGGGGCAATCGCTGGACGGTGGGTGCCTGGTGCGAATTACGCAACGACTTTCGCAATTTTCGGCTGGATCGAATCCAGCAGCTGCTTGTATGTGATGAACAGTATGCCGATATGGCCGGGCGAAGACTGGCGGACTATTTACGCACGGTTCGCGAGTAGGCTGGGTCGCAGGCTTTGCGGAAACCCGGCATTTCAAACGCAAGGATCAAGATGCCGGGATTTCATTCCAGCCTATGGCGTTAGATCCCTGGGCCTGAAGTGTTCCTGCATGGCAGCCACATCTTCCAGCGTGTCGAGGTCCAGTGCAGCGTTGGGCATGGGTACGTGCACCAGACGGCTGGCATGCCGATTGATGACGGCCTTGGCGCCTTGATCGCCGCGCAACTGCAATAACTCGCTGAAACACCAGCGCGGAAAAATGGCGGGTACGCCCAGTTGGCCTGAATAGACGCTGGCAACAATCACCGAATCCTGACCGTTCCAGGCTGATACCAGCCGCTTGAGATCGGAGGCGGACACCGCCACCTGATCGCCCAGCAACAGCATCACGGCATCACAACCAGGTGACAGCGAATTCACGCCGCAACGTATCGACGCGGCCATGCCTTCTTCCCATTGACGGTTGATCAGCACTGTTGCCGAGGAATGTTGCAGCAGGCGCGTCAGGTCCGCGGCCTGCGCACCCAGCACCACGCTGACGGCCGAACCGGCAACCGCAACGGCGTTGCTCACCACATGCTGCAGGGCAGGACGGCCGGCAATGGACACCAGTTGTTTGGGCTGACCCAGGCGCGTGGAAGCGCCGGCAGCCAGCACGATGATGTGCAGATGCGGTGAACTATCCAAGGCAGACTACTGGAAGCCGCACATGCTGCTGCCGCAACCACCCGCACCGCAGGCAGGCATTTCGCAGGCCGGTTCACTACTGCTGGCGGTTTTCACAAAACCTGCCGACATCAGTTTTTTCACCGGCGTCCTGGGGTCGGTCTTGCCGGGAGAAATTTCGGCGCGCTGGCACAGCTCGCCCCAGTTTTTCACCTTCTCGGCCATCTTGTGACTGACTTCGACCACGCGGCCGTTGGTTTCGCAGAGATATTCGTAAGTTGGCATGACTGCACCTCGATATGAATTGAGAGCATTTTATGGATGTGCCGCTGACGTTCAAGGGAAGGAGTGCCAGAATGTGGCATCTCTATCGACCAGCCGGGTAATGTCATGGCCGTGCGTGCCGTACTGAAAATGGGTGATTCGCTGTTATTGCAACTTGCAGCGCCGGTGGTGCAGTTCGACACCCCGGAGCTGCATGCCTTGATCGCCGACATGCTGGACACCATGAAGGCGCACAATGGCGCCGGGATTGCTGCGCCGCAGATCGGCGTGTCGCAGCAGGTAGTGATCTTTGGCGGCTTCAAGAGCCCGCGCTATCCCGATGCGGAAGAAATTCCTTTCACGGTATTGATCAATCCCAGCCTCACGCCCCTGGGCGACGAGGAAGAGGATGGCTGGGAAGGCTGCCTGTCGGTGCCCGGCATGCGCGGCATGGTGCCGCGTTATACCCGGCTGCGGTATCAGGGCCACGACCAGTTTGGCGGCGCCATCGACCGCAGCGTCAGCAGCTTTCATGCGCGCGTGGTGCAGCATGAAGTGGATCATCTGCTGGGCATTCTCTACCCCATGCGCATCCGCGATATGCGGCAGTTCGGGTTCATCGAGCCGCTGTTTCCGGGTGAGAGCATTATCGATGATTGAACAGCTGGCTCTTTGTAGCCAGCCACTCAGTGTCTGGCGTCAAATGCTGGAAGTTTGCTGGCCAACCCGAAGATAGTCCGGCGCAATATGCCGAGATCGCACTTGAGAGAATAGACCAGCGATTGGGCCATATGCGACGAATCGACCTCTTCCTCTACTGGGGCCAGCAGCACTTCGCAATGAGCATCGAAGTAAGCGGCATACAACTGCTCGTACTCCTGGAGTGGTTCCTGAAAAACGGCATCATGCAGCAGATTGATGCCCAGATAACTGGAACAGACCAGACTGGCAGAACTGCGCAGAAAAATTCCATGCTCGGCAATCATTCCGCGTGCGTAACTATGGCATGCAAAGAAATGCCGCATTAGTTGTTCACGACGCTGGCCATATACTTGATGCTGGCGCAAATGGGCAAACAGACTTTTACGATGAATCAATGCGAAGGTTGCTGCAAGCAGCTCATAAGATTGCATGTGTGAACGACGTTGCTGAGCGACGCGCCGCATGATCAGGGAGTGTTCGCTTTCCCAGCGACAATAACTACTGGCATTTTCAAAAATTCGGGACGCTACCAGCTGCTGATCCGGTTCATGGCTATGCGCCATGTTTTCAATCCGCTCAACGGAAAGGTCCATCAGACGTGAGAAATTGACTGGCGCACCAAGATGTTGCGAGCGTTCAGGCAGCCTCAGGCTCAAACACCTGAGGCGCGTTACTGTGCTTGAAATATCAATCTCTTGTATCCCCAGGTTCATAGCGGCCCTGCCTTTAATTATCGGCAAATAACTCTGCTCCCTCCGATATCAGCCTCCCCATGCCTGCTTGATTGCAGGCTGGCAAGCGAACATGCCAGTAATACCATTTTTAGACAGCACGGCCCCACTGGGCTCGCCGACCAAACATTGATTTACAGCTCATGGAATCATTAGCAATGTGACGTAACCCGTCAAAACTGGCAGGGTATCGGCAAATTGCCGTGCCTCACCATGGTCACGTACCCGATCATTTCGTTGCGCCAGCTTAAACAGGATGCGGACTCGACGAATACGTGGTAACCGAGTGCGTGGACACAGCTGCAAACAGCGCGTGATGTCGAGCCAATCGTGTGAAGGCTCATGCCGAAGGCACGAATTCCTCGTCATCCTGATGCGCGCGCTCGAACTTCAGGAATTCGTAGTAACCGCATTTATTGCCATAAGGATACTTGCGGCACACGGCGGGCCGTGCTGCGTAGATCGTGCAACGCCGCTCATCCTGGTCGAAGAACATGCACATGCTTTTGTACACGTGATCCTTGCGATGCCGCAGGATCCATTCATCGGCTTCTTTGGTTTTGTAGTGATAGGCAAACTTCTTGCGTGCGGCGGCTTCGCTCAGACCGAAGTGTCCGGCCAGACGCTGGACGTCGGCATCGGTCACTTCAATGCGCGGATGGCTGCAGCAGTAGCCGGGACACTTGGAACAATCAAAACGTGGCTTCAAACGCATCACCGATTCTGGAATGTGATCTTGTGGGCGGTATTGTAGGTTCAAGCATGTGGACAGCGGCAACAACTTGTCGCCACCCCGGCAGTGACCCTATATAGTCGCGACGATATCCAGGAATGGCTCCATGACGTCCAGCGCCGCGCACAACACCGCTTTCAATCCCAATCATCTGGACGAAGTCACCGTCACGCACGCGCTGGCACACGATCAACACATACCGGTATTGCAAGCCTATTTCGGCGCGGACGCTTTCGCCGAATTGCGTGCGCTGGCGCATCAGGCGCTGGCCAAACCCGCCGACAAACATGCGCCGCCGGTTTACCTGTTGCCCGGCCTGCTCGGCTCCCGCCTGGGTGTGACCACGGCCAAAGGCACGGACCTGCTGTGGCTGGACCCGCTGACGCTGCTTGCCGGCAAGTTGACACAACTGGCCATCGGCAAGCGACGCTCGGTGCGCCCGCTGGGTTTGATGTTGCCCGGCTATCTGAAACTGAAGCTCAGTCTGCAGGTGGCCGGATTCCGCGTCAGGCCATTCGCCTATGACTGGCGCCGCAGTGTGCAGGATCTGGGCAGACTGCTGGCTGACGAACTGCTGCACGATCCGGCGGAAGAAGTGATGCTGGTCGCGCACAGCATGGGTGGACTGGTGGCGCGCGCTGCCCTCAAACACGCAGGCGGCGCCAAGGTGACGCGCCTCATTCAAATGGGCACACCCAATCAAGGCACTTTCGCACTGGTGCAGGCGCTGCGCAGCTGTTATCCCACCGTGCGCAAACTGGGCGCCGTGGATCAGATCAACTCGGCCGACACGCTGACGCAGCAGGTATTCCGCAGCTATTACAGCTTTTACGAAATGCTGCCGGCGAAGCGGCATACGCCGGGACTGGATTTGTTTGATGTACGGCAATGGCCGCAGGATGCATTGACGCCTTCGGCGCAGCGTCTCAGAGATGGCCGGCGATTGCCCAGGCATCTCGCCGCTGCCGATCGACGCTGCCATGTCATTACCGGCATCGAGCAAAGCACCGTGTGCGGGCTGCGCCGCCAGAACAATGAATTCATATTCCAGTTCGCCCGGACCGGCGATGGCACCGTGCCTGCAGCGCTCGCCGCCTGGGACGGTGCGCAGCATTGGTTTGTAAACGAAGTGCATGGTCAGTTACCGCGCAATACCGGCGTATGCCAGGCGGCCATCGAACTGCTGCAGAACGAGACCACCCGCCTGCTCAGCAACAGCCATCAGGCCGGCACTGGTACGGTGACGGAATACAGCGAGACCGAATTGCGCGCAGTGCTGAATGGCAAGGTGCGTTGGGAACAGCTGCCACTGAACGAGCGCCGCGATCTGCTGGAACCGGTGATATCGCCTGCTTTCAGCGCGCTGTGCATAGAGACGGCGGCGATTCATCGCGGTCCTGCATGACAGGGCCGGCGCTGGTTACAGGATGTCATTGATCGTGCCCGCTCTGCAAAAGGTGAAGGCCCCGGCAGATTTATTCCGGACTTGAGTGCGATCAACCACTTTTGTCGACTGCATCACAACGTCACATACGGATTTCAACAGAATGCGCTCCAGGCAATAGATCAGGGTTAGCGCAGGGTTTCGCACTGAGTGCACAAACCCGGGCAGCCCGGCCTAAGCCTGATATGACAAGCACTACAGCTGCCGCCCGGTTCCCTCCCTCTGACCCGGGCGGCAGTTTTTTGTCACCGCCCCTCAGCCGGCGCAAATGACTGCCTCGCTTGCTGCTGACAGCTCTTGTCAAGACAGCGTGTAGCCCACGCGCCTCCCATTTGTCTTAACGTGTTGTGGACCCATGCCAAACTGGCATGTACTGCGCAGTTTCTTTGCGCCTGAACACCGCACAGGCTGCCTACCCTTAAGCACGCTTCTGTTCAGACGATAGCGTTCACAGGCGGTGTGTTGCCGCAGGTATGGCAAATCATTGCCGCGGCTGCATGACACACGCCGGATTTTCATCCGACCGACTGTGAGCCATTCATGTCAACGTCCTTCAACCGCGCTTTACGCCTTTTGCCTGGCGGCCTGGCCTTGCTGCTATGCGCATGCGGTGGCGGCGGTGGCAGCAGTTCAACCGGCAGCAGTACGCCCAGTTCCCTGGCCGTCAGCGCACCCGGCGGCGTGACGCAAAGCAACAGCCAGATCGCCGCACTGATCTACAGTGACACGCAACGCACGCCCGGCGGCTTTTATGTCGAAAGCGTGCCGGTGTTCTCCGGCTATGTCGCCACTTCGCACCTGAAGACCACGGACGTGAACAGCAGCGCCGTGCTGCGTTATGAACTGTGCAGCGACGATTTCAATCAGGCCTTGCAGTGGTCGGAAACCGCCAACACGCTCAGCGGCGACCATGCCAGCCTGACCGGTAACGACTCGACAGCACGCTATTTTGAATTTGACCGCATACGCAACAGCACGCCGCAGGGTTATCTGCGCCAACGCGTATACAAGTGCGCTTATCTCAATCGCAACACGGTGGATCTACAGGCCAGTAGCGGCGATGCCGGCACGCTCAATGTGCGGCCGCTTGATGTCACGACGCTCAAACAGTTGAGCGAATACCTGTGGCAGTTCACCGGCTACAACAATTTTGGCAACGTGGTGTTGAGCAGCAACGGTGCGTCAGGCAGCAACAGCCTGACGCATTCGTTGATCATCGCCAGTCTGGTGCGTGCCAGTAGCGCCGGCGCCTGCGACACCATCAATGTGATCGACTGGAAACACACGGTGGATACCGCCACCGGCGAGTTGACGCTGAGCCTGACGCCGCTGTTCAGTTTTCACGCACAGGAAAGCAATGGCGCAGTGTCGGTGTGCAGTTAGTGCGTAATGCAGGTGCGTGAGGCAGGTTGGAACGAATGACTGATCAATTTCCCTGTCCGCGCAGGCCGGCCAGGTTCAGATCCTTGAACGTATCCTGATCGAACTTGATGCGGAACTTCAGGTACGGGCCCTGCGCCAGATAGTGGGCATCGTCAAAATCCCTGTCGTTGTAGCCCTGCACGTTGTAACCCAGCGCCACCCAGACGTTCTTCATGAAAGTCACGCCCACATCCGCGCCCACGGATGCCTTGCCGATACCCGACTGGAACGATTCCATCAGGGCGCCATGTGCGCCGACATCGAAGATCCGGTTCAGGTCGTGGCGGTAATCAGCGCCGAACAAGCCGGAAGTGCCGCTGTAGTCATCGCCATCGAAGCTGGTGAGCACATGGCGCAGGCCAAACTGCAGACCCATTTGCGTATGCGGATCGAGCTGCCAGTTGAGATGCGTGTTATTGACGATGCGCGAGCTTTGTACTTTCAGCGTGGCGCTATCGCTTTTCTGATGCTTGAGGTCGATGCGATCCAGCATGATCCAGCGGCTATCGACCGGTCGATAGGCCCAGGACAGTTGCAGCGCCGCCGTCATGGTATCGCCGGAAGTCTGGCTGCGATTGTCGAGATACTGGGTCACGAAAGCGAACGCATGACCCTTGACGGCTTCGCGATAGAAGCCGCTGTTCAACGACCAGCGATCCTCGCTGGTGCCATTGCGATGTTCGACGCGTTCGGTGATGCTCCACAACTCGTTGCGATACAGGCTGGCCGCAGACAGCGCCAGATAATCGCCGGTCTGCCACTGGGTAACGCTGCCGGTACCCAGCCCGCCTGTTGGATTGGACAACGTACCCGAGGCCGGCGGCGCCTTGTCATTGAAGTGATAGCTGTTGGCGCCGCGCACCGTCCTGCTCTGATCGACGCCGAAGTCCACTGCCCAGCGATCGTTGATCTGCCAGCCCTGGGTCAGGCCGAGGTTGGCGAAGGTGCGGCTGCCGTTCTCGGTGAATTGCTGATTCATGCTGGAAGACAGCTGCGCACGTTCCCACAGGCTGGCGCGCATGCCGATGCGCGTCATGTCGGCATTGAAGGCAGCGCCATTGGCATGCTCGTAGTCGGCGAACAGCGTGGTATCACGGGTCAGCAGATAATCGACGCCCAGCAGCGAACGATCCGGATAATCCGTCACGCCGCTGCTGCCGCTCAGGGATACATCCTGTTCGGCGCGCAAGGTCACGCGCTGGTCGAGCACCTTGACGCTGCCGGTGACAAAGCCCTGCTCGGAGCTGACATCGCCGACACTGACATTGCTGTCGGCCACATGACGCACGCCGGCGCCGGCGGTAGTGAGTTGCGTCTCGCGCTGTACCTGCACGCTGGCCAGCTCGCGCCTGGCATCGGTAGCCATGAGTTCCTGATGCTGCGCTTCGGCGCGCACTGCCCATTGGTCATCCAGACGCACCCGTGCATCCACGCCTGCCTTGCGTGAACCCATTTCGGTGCTCAATTGCTGGCCGAAACCAAAACCGTTTTCCTGGGTGCGGAAATAGGCGCTGGCATCGATGTGCTTGCTGACATGCTTCAGTTCAGTGAAATAGGCATCGGCCTGGGCTGCACGCGCCGGATTGTCCGATTCGCTGTGCGCCACTTCGGCACGCAACTGCGTCCCTTCGGCCAGCTGGATGCGGGTATCGACAGCAGCCAGACGGGTATCGCCCACCTGGGCGCCTTCATTGATGAAGCTGGCGCCGACTTCGGACTTGCCCAGTTTGGCATAGACGCGGCCGCCGGCGCTGAGTGCCTCATTCATGCCGGAATCGACTTCGTAATCGACCATGATGAACTGCGGATTGAAGCTGCCATCGCGGCTCATCACCGGCTGCTTGAAGTACAGCGTGCCGTTGAAATAGTCGATGTCGTAATCAATGTAGCGCGTCAGGGCGCGCGTCTCGACCACCTTGCCGGTATCGAAGCGATCGCGCACTTCGATACGCAACTTGTCGCTGTTGACGAGAATGTTCTTCTGGCTCAGGTTGTAAAGGCCCGAGGTGCCATCGCCCTGCAACTCGTCCTGCACATAGCCCTGATCGGTATTGGCGGCAAACGCGGTATAGCCGAAGCGCTCGCCGGCATATTCGGACTTCAGGCCGTTCAGGGTACGGCTGTAGCGGCCCAGTTCGGTCATGGTGATGCCGGTGTTGAAGTCGCCGAACATGGCCATGAACTGCCGGCGTTCCAGCTTGATATACAGCTTGCGCGATGATGCCGCTTCAAAGCGCTGTTCGCTGGCATCGCCATACAGGGTGTAATACTTGTTGGGGTCGATGGTGCCGAGCAGGCTTTGCTTGTCCATGCGACTGCGCCGCGCTGAGTCATAAGCCAGCGTCAGCAGGAAATCGCCCTTGATGCGGCCCTTGGCGAAGAACGCCACGCGACCATCCTGGCTGTAGTTTTCATCCACGCCATCCGCAACGGCCGCTTCGGCGTTCCTGCTCACCGCGTTGTAGGCAGCCGTGCCTTCGGCCAGCCCCACCAACACCCAGTCGCGCGTCTGCGGTTCCAGCCAGACGCGCAGATCCTGCGATTGACGTTCATTGAAGCGCAACTGCAATACCGCCATGCCGCTGTCGGAACTGGGCGCCAGTTCGATGTGCGCCAGACCATCTTCATCGACCACGAACTGCGGATCGCGCGGCGCCATACTGGCCAGTTGCCTGTCCTGCAGTTGCTGCACTTCCCACCAGCTGCGATACGGCGCTTCCACACTGTACGTGCCCACGGTGCCGGGACGCGCCGGTTCGCCGGATGCATCGAACATGCGCAGCGCAATCACCGGCCGTGTGCTGCCATCGGCGGTCAGCGTCGATTGTTCCTTGACCAGCTCGGCGCGCACGGCGCCGCCGGAGTAATGAATGGTGCGCACGATGCGTTCGACTTCCCTGCCATCGGCATCGCGCACGATGGCGGTCAACTGGTTGTCGCCATCTTTCAAGTCCACGCCGCGCCAGCGGCTCAACGCCAGACTGTTGTCGCTTTTGCTGGCAGTGCCATCGAAGTTCAAGGCGCTGACCGGTACCCCATTCAGACGCAACTCCACGTTTTGCGTCGTGGCGTGCTGCACGGCGATCTTGATGCTGGGAATCGGTGGCACTTCATTGATGGCCGGACGCACCATGGCGATACCGCCGGACAGTGTTTCCACCTCCACATCGGCGCCGGCATTGCCCTGCGCATTGCCTGGCTTGCCCGCATTGCCCGCGCTCTGCCTGCTCAGCACCACACCCGTGGTATTCAACACCGGCGCTTCGGCGCGCGCCGTGATGATGGCGACCTTGCCCAACTGCTTGACACGCACGCCATCAATGCTGATTTCCACACGGCGATTCCTTGCCAGGCTGGCGGCATCATCGCCCGTGGCAATGGGTTCATCCGGGCCCTTGCCTTCGGTTTCAATCTGTTCCGGCATCAGGCCCAGGACGTCGCGCAAATAGTCGGCCACGCTGGCCGCGCGCGCCTGCGACAGCGCGTAGTTGTCGGCAAACAGTGATTGTCTGGTCTTGGGAATCGCATTCTTGTCCGTATGTCCCACGGCGCGAATGCGCAGGTTCTTCACGCCACGCCACTCGGCCGCGAGTTTGTCGAGCTGTGCGCGATCCGCCTCGCTCAACGTGGTGCCCATGACCTCGAAGTGCGGCGAAAAACGATAACTGGCGCTTTCGTAATTCATGTCGCCGCGCGTGGCGCGATTTTCCACGGCTTCACTGCGCTGATTCTTCTGTGCCGGCGTATCGAACAGCAACACTGACTTGATGACGAAGCCGCCCGCAGCCTGATCCTTAACGCGCGTCCTGAAGCTCAGACTCTGCTGACTGCCGGCAGCAAGTTCGTTGAGACGAAAGATCAAGGTGCCGTCCATGTTTTGTGGGTCGATGGCTGACTGTCCACTCATCAAGGTGGAACCGGCCACATACTCCAGACCTTCAGGCAGCATGACCATCGCCCTGGCGTTGCCGATCGACAGCGCATCAATCTGGGTATTCAGCGTATGCAGCAGTTCGGTATCGCCGGCAATGTGCGTACTCATGCCGTAGTGAACCTGGCCGACTGGCGGCGCCTTTTCCTTGAGCACGAAATCGGCGCGCCACAGGGCGCCGGCACGTACATCGACAAACTGCGAATAGCTGCGACCGGCATGACGCACGCGGTCATCGCATAGCTGCGGCTCCAGCGTATCCGGCACGGTAACGGTATCCATCTGCACCACATGCGAACCGGCAGGCACGCTATCGAAGTGGTACTTGCCTTCGTCATCGGTCACCGCATAACGGCCATCTTCCAGATATACACGCACGCCGGCGACGCCTTTGAGCCCGATCGCATCCTGCGCGCAGCTGCCCTGCACCACGCGCCCCATGATGAAGGCGGTTTCATTGAACAGTTCATTGCGCAAACGAATGGTGGCCTGCGCCACATTGGACGCCGCACCGGCGGTATTGGTCGCACGCGCGCTGTTGACCAGTTTTTCATCGTGCGCGGCGACCGTCACCTCCACCACATAGCTGAGCCTGAGATTGGCCGAGGGTTGCAGGTTGCCGATGACGAACTGCAACGTGCGGCCATCGCTGCTGATGACCGGATCGGCAAACTTTTGATTGGCCAGGCGCGCAGAGCCCGCCTGATAACGCATGCCGACCGGCAATGTATCGGTCACCGTGACATTGCTGACCGGCACACTGCTGCTGACGTTCTGAATGCCGAGCAGGTACTGCACGAAGTCGCCCGGTGCGGCCAGCGTCGTGGTGGTGGTCTTGCTCAGGTACAACTGGGTGCCGGAAGGATCCAGTGGCAAATCAATGGCCACGGCAGCCGGTGTCGTAACGGTAAATGGCGCACCGAATGAAGCCGTACTCAAACGATACGGACCGGTGCTCAACTGATTGAGTTCGGCAATCGTGCGACCCGAAGCAAAGGTATATCCGGATGGCGACGTCACTTCCAGACGATACTGACCCAGCGCCACCAATGGAAAACGAAACACGCCATCAGGCAAGTTATAAACATTGCCACCGCTGTCGGTAACGGCATTGCCTGTAGTTACCTCGGCCGGATACGAGCTGATGCCGTTGTCGCCCAACACAGTGGCCAACGCTCCGGTGGCCGCATTGACCAGACGCACACGCGCGCCATTGACGGGTTGACCGGTGAGCGAATCGAAAATCAAGCCATAAGGATCGACCAATGCCGATGCATGGCTGCTGTCCGTGCTGTTGTAGGGATCTGTATAGCGAGCCGTGATTTGAGAATCGCGATCCACTTGCAATAGACAGTCACCACTATTGGCAGTAATGGTGTTGCGTGTCTGAATATAGCCAGTGAACACGCCCGTGTTCACGCCGGTTTCACGCAGGCGCACCGTTTCCGCATCGCCTGTCGCACTGGACGCCACCACATCGACGGTATCGACCACAGTTGCATCACGATTCTGGTCCGCATCACTGACCTGCAGGAATACGGCATCGCCGGCATGCACGGTATCCGTGCTGGCCAGCGCCAGCATCTGCGCGGCATCCACCGTGCTGCCATTGGCGAACGATGGCTGCGCCAGATTGATGAAGCTGCCGCCACTCAGGCATTGCGTCGGACCTGCCGTCGCAGTTTGCGTCGCCGAGCCGGCATCGGTGAAGCGCAATACCGTTATCGCTGACACGCTCGGCGCCGGCGCCACCGTTGCGCTGACCGCATTGCTGTTGACGGTCTCCAGAGCACTGATCCCGGAACGATTGAACTGCACCTGGGCAACATTACTGATGACCGTACCCGGACCGGTGGCCGCCAGCGCCGCCATGGGTGCCGTAGCCAGCGCCGCAAACAGCCCCAGTGCGGCTATTGCCTTGACTGCCTTGAGCACGCGCAAGCCTGTGGACGCAGCAAAGGCGCGAGGCTGAATCAGCCCCGCGCCCCTGTCGTCTGCAGAAGCCTGTCTGTCACTATGCAATGACTGCATAGCTGCAATTGCGCGCATGAACTACCGAATGACCTGATCAGTTGACCGTCACGCGGAACTTCACGGTGGCAGTGCCACCCGCTGCGGCAACTGTACCGGCATTGACCGTAATGGAAGTCACGGTCGGCGCTCCCGTTGTCGCACCACCATCGGCGTCAGCCGCGTCAGTCAGCGCAGTAGCGCCGAGCTTCATGCTGTTTGCCACATAGGTCGTGTTCGTCGGAATGTTGTCCGTCAGCGTTACCGCAGACGCAGCAGCAGCGCCGCTATTTGTCACTGCGATGGTGTATTCGATCACTGCGCCGGGAATGGCCTTGGGATTAGTGGTGTTGTTGACCGGATCGCTGATCACAGCAGCCGACTTCACCACCGCCAAGGTCGCAGCACTGATGTTGTAGGTGTTGTTGGCGTTTTCGGTGCCATTATTGCCAGCATCGGCAAACACCACATCCACGCCGGCAGTATCAGCGCCAGTAGTCTGTGTGGAGGTCGTCGTCGCCGTCAGCTTGACGATCGAGCTTTGACCGTTGGTTGCGCTCAGCGGTACATCCGAAACGATGAAGAACTTGATGGATTGATCGGCAGTAAAGGAAACCGGAGCACTCACCAGCGTATCGCCGGCATCGAACGTGCCAGCGGTAGCGCCGTTATCCTGATATATCTTGATGTTGTTTACATCAAAGTTATCGCCCGTTTGATTGGCTCCAGCCAGCGTAAAGCTGTCGGTGCCGTTACCGGTATTGGTAACGGTATAGATGACAGCCGCATTGGTGGCGCCAGGATTGGTGGGCGTTGCGCTGCCGGCAGTCACCGTCAGATCCACCTTGCGGTCAACTTTGAAAGTGGTGGTATTACTATTAACCGCTGTTTGAGCGACGCTGCCCACTGAGTAGTTTACCGTCGCGATGTTGCTGATGTCGGTATTGGCCGCCGTACCGGCCGCTTGCGCACCTTGCATCAACATTAATGACGACAGTGCGATCACCGCGAGACTGGCTCGCTGGAGTTGCGCTGTTAATGATTTCATTTTCAAGACTCCTGCAGATTTTCAGACGACTCGGACTTCGATGCGATGCGCCTGCGTCCGACAGACAGGCGTGTGCTCTGCCGCAAGGTTCACTTGCAGCAAAACCATTCAATCAATTGCTCAATTCACCCTGGCGCGAAAACGCACGAAACCGGTCTGTCCGGCATTGATGGCCGTGCCGTATACCCAGCGAATGCTCTTGATTTCGTCGGCGTGCGCCGCGCGTGTGCCGCCATCGGCATTCTTCACGGTCAGCGTTTCAAGTTTGGCGAAGCTCTTACTGTCCAGTGAGTAAGTGATGTCGGTGCCCACGCCCATGGCGGAATTGGCCACATAGCTCATGTGCTCCGGCACCGGATTGTTGATCACTACATTGCTGACCGGTTTGTCGCAGACATTTTTCGCGGTGATGGTGTAGATCACTTCATTGCCAGGTACGATCTTGCCCGGCGGTACCAGCTGCGTGGCCTTGTTGCCCCGCGCATCCGTATATTCCTGTTCCATCTGCGCTTCGTTTTTCAACTCGATGCAGGGCTTGGCTGTCTGCGCATATGCATTGACGGCGCTCAGGAATAATGCCGACAACAGTGCGGGCTTGGCGAAAGACTGGATATTCATGATCGTGACCCTTCTGCAATACGTGCTGGATTGATGTTGAATGACTGGAATCAGTTGATGGTGACGGCGAAGTTCACGGTCTGTACGCCGCTGGCGGCTGTGAGCGCGCCCAGCGTCACCGAGACCTGTGCTGATGGCGCACTCACGTACTGGCCGGCATCGGTATCGCCGGCATCCGACAGGGCAGCGCCGTTCAATTTCAGGCTGCCGGCCTTGTAGGTGGTATTCGCCGGAATGGCGTCGCTGAAAATCGCATTGCTTGCCGTACCGCTGCCCGAGGGGGTAATGGCAATCTGATAGGTAATGGTGGCGCCGGGCACTGGCTGACTGCCGCCGAATTGATCGGTAACTACCTGCGATTTCACGGCGCTCAAGGTGATCGAACCGACAACATATGCACCATTGTTGTTGGCGCGGCCGCCGGTGGTGCCCAGCATCGCGTCAACACCGCCCGTTCCCTGGCCTGCGAAGACGGTACCGGCTGCGCCAGTGCCGGTGAATGCGGCGGCAGTCAGTTCACTGCGGCCGATAGCGCCATTCGCCAGACCGGTGGGAATGTTGTTGACCAGCAGCACGACAATCGAAGCATCCGCAAGCAGGTTCGGATCGTTGCTGCCGGGTACATACAACGTGTCACCGGGCGACAGACCAGCAACGCCATCGGTATCGAAGTAGATGGAATTGGTAGCCAGTACCGGATCGAAGTTGTCGCCAACGATGGTGCTGTTGGGCGTCAGGTGAAATTTTTCCGGGCCATTGCCCGTGTTGGTCAGCCGGAACTGCAGGACCTGATTGACAGCGCCTGGCGCCACACTCACCGAACTGGTCAGGGTCGTGATGTTGGTGTTGATAATCTCGGCCACGGTCAGCGTGGTGGCATTGGAAGCCGTGGTCACCGGCGTACCGGCAATGTCGTAGCTGACCTGGGCGGTATTCTGGATGGCGGTGCCGGCAGCCGTACCGGCGGCCTGACCCAGCGATGGCAGCAAGGCCAGCACGCACATGGCAGAAAGCAGTAAATACGCCCGACGACGCACGCAAGTTGTACCGGCCACAAAACCTCCAGACGTTAATCAATGTCAATCGAGAGTTCAGGCCGGGCTGCAACTGCATTGCCGAGAAACCGGGCAAGTTGGTTAAGGCATATCCTTAAACCTTCGATGATTGAGGCTGGATTTTTGTCAAATGCCGATGGGCCGTCGTGAGGTATTTCTCAGTTTGTCGCGCAGGCGCTAAAGATTTGCGGTGACCTGTCGATGGCGTCGCGCTTTTCAGACGCTTAAGCCCATTGCCCACCAGAAAATGTGACTGACTTGGCTTCCTCCATTTATGAAGCCGATATGCTGGCTGCATTTAGTCCAATCCCTTAAATGTCGTTGCGGATTCTGACAAACCGATCATTCATGACACGTTTTGCCCGATTACTCATCTTGCTGGCGCTCAGTTGCGTAGCTGCAGTGGCGCAGGCCGATGTCATTTCGCGTTATGCCCGTTTCACCGGTAATTACAACTATGTGGCAACGGGTGGAACGCTGCGCAATAGCGCCAGCAATGGCTGTACGCTGAACTCGAGCAGCTCACAGATGCTCAGCGGTATTCCAGCAGGCGCAAGGATCGCTGCTGCTTATTTGTACTGGGGCGGCTCAGGATCAACAGTGGACAGCGTGGTCAGCTTGAACGGCGGTTCGATATTTGCTTCTCGCACCTTTACCACCACCTTTACCAATGGCGGCACCAGCTACCCGTTTTTCGGCGGCTTCGCCGATGTCACTTCCCGGATCACGGGCAACGGCTCGTTCACTTTCAGCGGCCTGTCGGTCGATAGCGGCACACCGTTTTGCGATGTCAGCGCCGTCGTTGCAGGATGGAGCCTCATCGTCATCTATGAATCGAGCTCGGAACGACTGCGTGCGCTGAATATCTTTGATGGCCTGGATTATTTCCGTGGCAGCGCAGTGTCACTGACGCCAAACGGGTTTCGAATCCCGAGCAGCAACATTGACGGCAAGATGACGGTGGTGACCTGGGAAGGCGACCCGGGCAATTCCGATCCACTCAACGGTTTTTCGGAAAGTCTGTCCTTCAACGGCAATGCCCTAGACGATGGCATTGTGCCGTCAGGCAGCAGCCCGACCGTGCAGCAGTACGACGGCACGATCAATACGCTCGGACTCGACAACACCTATGGCGTGGACGTCGATACCTACGACCTGACCCCTTATTTGAGCCCCGGCCAGACTTCCGCAACCACTTACTATTCAGCCGGCGGCGACCTGGTATTGCTCACTGCGCAAATCATCAGCGTTACCAGCGAGCCGCAGATCGACTTGTCGATTACCAAAACACACAGCGGCAACTTCACGGTCGGCGGCAATGCCAGCTACACCCTGCACGTCGCCAACGAAGCGGGTGTACAGCCGGTGGATTATCCGGTGACTGTCACTGACACGCTGCCTGCCGGTCTGACTTATGTTTCAGCTACGGGCACCGGCTGGACGTGTGGCGCGGCAGGACAAGTGATGACCTGCACGCATCCGGCGCCGCTGGCGTCAGGCAGCGCTTTTCCCGACATTGCCCTGACCGTGTCAGTAGGTAATGCCGCCTATCCCAGTATCAGTAATACCGCCACGGTCAGCAGTACAGGCAGCCAGGACAACACCACCGGCAATAACTCAGCCACCGACACTGCAACCGTGCTGGGTTCGAACCTCAGCGCATCGACCAAGAGCGTGGCTGATTTGAACGGTGGTGAAGCCGATCCAGGCGACACACTGCGATACACCATCACGATGACCAACTCCTCGGCGATCGCCGCTACCGCGGTGACTGTAACTGACAACATTCCAGGCAATGTCAGCGGCTTCAGCGTCACCAGTATTCCCAGCGGCGCCAGCAATGTCTCCACTGGGACCGGCACCGGCGCCAACAACAACGGCTTCCTGAACATCACTGGCATCACCGTGCCCGCCAATGGCAGCGCAACCGTCGTGTTCGATGTGACAGTTGCTGCCGGCGCCTCACCCGGCGCAACCATCGACAATACGGCAACCATCAATAATCCCGCAGGCGTGGGCGCTACGCCGAGCGCGCCGCAAGTGGTGGTGTCGCCATCACGAATCGCAGGTAGTGGCGTAAAGAATTTGTATTTATGGAGCAATCCCGATCAACGTCTTTACCGAACTCCGCCTGGCGGCGCACAGAATTCCGTAACGATAAGCGGCGCCGGCGGCAACTCCAGCTGGTTGCTGACGCCTGCACTGCAGCAGAATCTGACTTTGCAAAGCGGTGGTTTTCCGGTGCGCCTGCTGCTTAGTGAGTCAGGCCAGGGCAGCAACCGCAATGTAACGGTAACCCTTGCCAATTCCGCGCTGGGAACACTGGCGTCAGCAGGCCCGACCAGCGTTGCGCTTTCCGGTTCGCCGAATCTGATTACTTTTACATTGATCCTGAATTCTGCGGTCACTGTACCGGCAGGCTCCACCTTCACCCTGACCATCACCAACAGTACGGGAGGCACAAATGCCTCGGCACGTGTCTTGACTGTTTATCCGCTGTTTGGCGGCAATAATTCGCGCATCGAGCTTAACAGCGCCACCGTCATCAACGTTGATAGCGTGCAAACTTACACGGCGACATATGCAGGCGGCGTGGTGACCACCAGTTTCACGCGCGGCAGCACCGCTTATGTACGCGCCGTGGTCAGCGATCCGTTCGGCAGTTTCGATATCAGTGGCGCGACGATTACATTGCGCAATCCATCCGGCACCGATGTAGTGACAGCGGCGGCCATGACGCAAGTTAACGATTCCGGCGCCGCCGCCAAGATCTACCAGTATTCGTATGCCATTCCAGGCAACGCGCCAGCAGGTACGTGGTCCGCACGCGTCACCGCCAACGAAGGCACCGAAGGCACGATCAACGATTTAGGCATAGGCGCATTCACTGTTACAGTTCCCATGCCGACCTTGCAGGTCACCAAGGTAGCCAATGTCATCTGGGATCCGGTGAACTTGAGCAACAACCCCAAACGCATTCCCGGCAGCATCATTGGTTACACCATCACGGTCACCAACACCGGAACAGGTCCTGTGGACGCCAGCACGCTGGTGATAACCGATCCGATTCCTGAGCATACGAGGATGTGCGTCGCCAATGTCGGGCAATGCACGGTGCTTCAGTTTACTGATGGCACGCCCGCCAGCGGTTTGAGTTATGGCAGTGGTAACACCACCTATTCAAATACGGTTGGCGGCGGCATTCCATTCACTTATACGCCCACGGCAGATGCCGATGGCGTGGATGCCGCTGTCACTGGCATTCGCGTAGCGCCCGGCGGCGCGTTGTCAGCAGCCTCCGGAAGCGGCAATCCCGGCTTCAGCATCCACTTTCGAGTGAAGTTGCAATGACATGGCTGGCACGCTTGAGCGACCTGCCTCGGGTCAGCACCGCTCGTTAATCGACTGCTGATAGCGGTTTGTTACGCTTGCCTTTCGTCTGCAAAAGGCAAATTATCTGGCGCACCAATAAAACACTCGGGGGATGCGCGCTGTGCCAGCAGCGCGAGAGCTATGGCGCTTGCGCATGTCCATCTCCACGTGCCGGGCAAACGACAAGGTTGTGGATGTGGACGCCACCAACACTCGGGACCCGAACTATTATCATCGCGTAGTGGACTGCCAATGGGCCTGCCCTGCGCATACCGATGTTCCTGAATACATACGCCTGATTGCGCAGGGGCGGTTCACCGATGCGTATCTGGTGAATCGTGAATCGAACGTATTTCCCGGCATCCTCGGGCGCGTGTGCGATCGCCCCTGCGAACCTGCCTGCCGGCGCGGCCGGGTCGAAGAAAAACCGGTGGCCATCTGCCGCCTGAAACGCGTGGCGGCCGATCACCGCGACTCGGTCATCGACTTGCTGCCCAAAATACCGGCACAGAAAAACGGCAAGCGCATTGCCTGCATCGGCGCCGGTCCTGCGTCGCTCACAGTCGCCAGCAATCTCGCGCCGCTGGGTTATGAAGTCACCATTTTTGAAAAATGGGCCCAGGCCGGCGGCCTGATGCGCACCAACATTCCCTCCTTCCGGTTACCGGCGCAGGTGCTGGACGAAGAGATCGGTTACATCACCGAACGTGGTGGAGTGGCACTGAAACTCAACTCGCCGGTAAACAGCCTGAAAGCACTACTCGATGGCAAAGCCTTCGATGCCATATTCATCGGCAGCGGCGCGCCCAAGGGCAAAGATCTGAACCTGCCGGGCCGTGATCAATCCGACCGTATCCATATTGGCATTGACTGGCTGGAGTCCGTTGCCTTCGGACACACCGGCCATATTGGCGCGAAGGTGTTGATCATCGGCGTCGGCAATACCGCCATGGATTGCTGCCGCAGCGCGCTGCGACTGGGCGCAAGGAATGTGAAGGTGATGGCGCGCAAACCGCGCCAGTTTTTCAAGGCATCTGCCTGGGAGCTGGACGATGCAGAAGAAGAAAGCGTGCAGATCATGGTGAACCATTCGCCCAAGGCCTTCGTGATCAGTAACGGCAAACTGACCGGCATGCGCTTCGAGCAAATGGAATACGAGATGCAGGGCGAGCGCATTGTCAGCGAACGTGTCAGCGGTGAAGTCACCATTGAGTGTGATGATGTGATTCTGGCCATCGGTCAGGAGAATGCCTTTCCCTGGATCGAATCAGATCTCGGCATCAAGTTCGATCGCTGGCATGTGCCCGTGACCGACCAGATCACCTTTCAGTCCACGCGCCCGGAGGTGTTCTTCGGCGGCGATGCCGCGTTCGGGCCCAAAAATATCATCTGGGCAGTGGAGCATGGCCACCAGGCTGCGATCTCCATCCATCATTTCTGTTCGGGTAAAGCCGTTGCCGAACGACCGCCGCCCCTGCTGACTCTGTCCAGCCGCAAGATGGGTATTCACGAGTGGTCGTACAAGAACGATTTCAATCCCGTCGAACGCCGGCTGATGCCGCATGTCAGTCTGAAAGAGCGTTTCAAGCAGATCAACATTGAAGTCGAGCTGGGCTTCAACGCGGAACAGGCGGCTGCCGAAGTGCAGCGCTGCCTGAACTGCGATGTGCAAACCGTGTTTGAACCCAAACTGTGCATCGAATGCGATGCCTGCATCGACATCTGCCCGGTGGATTGCCTGACCATCACGCCGAACGCAGATGAAGCGCAGCTGCGCACGCAGCTGAAAGCGCCGACGCAGAATCATCAGCAACCGCTGTATGTCTCGGCGCCCCTGAAGCAGACCGGGAGGGTGATGGTGAAGGACGAAAACCTGTGCGTACACTGCGGCCTGTGCGCTGAACGCTGTCCGACCTTCGCCTGGGACATGCAGAAATCCACGATCCAAATTGCGCATGCAGGGGCCTGAGATGCAAGCATCCATCGACAAGACCGAACGCGTGAATGATTTCGCCATCAAGCTGGCCAACGTCAATGGCACCGGTTCGGCCAGCGCCAACACCATGCTGATGAAAACCGTGTTTCGCATGGGCGTGCCGGTGGTGGGCAAGAACTACTTTCCCTCCAACATCCAGGGCATGCCCACCTGGTACGAAATCCGCATCACCAGGGATGGTCACATGGCCCGCTCCGGCCGCATCGATCTGATGGTGGCGATGAATGCCGAGACTTATGCCAGGGACATCAAGGAAGTCAGTCCCGGCGGCTGGCTGCTGTACGACTCGAGCTGGCCGCGACCCGCCTTGCTGAAACGCGACGACATCACGATTCTGGGCGTGCCGCTGGCGCGCATGTGCAACGAAACCTTCCAGGGTGTGCGTGCCCGCATTCTGCTCAAGAACATCATGTATGCCGGCGTCCTGGCGGCACTGCTGGACCTGGACCTGGACCTGATGCGCGCCATGCTGAAAGAAAGTTATGCGGCTAAACAATCATTGCTGGATGCCAATACCCGCGCGCTGGAGATCGGCTTCAATTATGCGAAGGAACATTTCCCGTGTCCGCTGCCCCTGCGTGTGCAGCGCATGGACAAGACCGCCGGTCACATCATGATCGACGGCAACACGACGGCCGGTCTGGGTTGTGTTTATGCCGGCGCCACCGTCGGCGCCTGGTATCCGATTACGCCATCGACTTCCTTGATGGATGCCTTCAAGAATTTCTGCCAGAAGTTGCGTGTGGATGCGGACACTGGCGAACGCAACTATGCCGTCATCCAGGCAGAAGACGAACTGTCCGCCATCGGCATGGTGATTGGCGCTTCATGGAATGGCGCGCGCGCCTTTACGCCCACCAGCGGTCCGGGCATTTCGCTGATGAACGAATTCGTCGGTCTGGCGTATTACACGGAAATTCCCGCGGTGATCTTCGATGTACAGCGCGTCGGGCCTTCCACCGGCATGCCGACCCGCACGCAGCAATGCGATTTGCTGCTGGCCGCCTATGCCTCGCACGGCGATACCCGGCATGTACTGTTGTTCCCGGCCAATCCGGAAGAATGTTTTTATCAGGCAGCGCAGGCCTTCGATCTGGCTGAACGATTGCAGACGCCGGTGTTCGTGATGCTCGATCTGGATATCGGCATGAACGACTGGATGTGCGCCGATTTGCAGTGGGACGATCAGTATCGACCCGATCGCGGCAAGGTGATGAGCAAGGAACAACTGGAGAAGATTGAAAAATTCTGGCGTTACTACGATCACGATGGCGATGGCATTCCCTATCGCTCGCTGCCCGGTGTGCACGCCAAGGGCGCGTATTTCACCCGCGGCTCCGGTCACAACCAGTATGGCGGCTATACCGAAGACGCCACCGAATATCAGGTCGTGGTGGATCGTCTGAAGCGCAAGTTTGAGACAGCGAAGAAGCTGGTGCCCAAAGCCGTGCTCATGGGCAGCGGCCAGCAGAAACTCGGACTGTTATCCATCGGCAGTTGCGATGGCGCAGTGCGCGAAGCGCTCGACCTGCTCAAGCAACAGGGCGTGACAGCGGATTATCTGCGCGTGCGCGGTTTTCCCTTCGGCGAGGAAGTGGAAGAGTTCCTGCGCAAACATGAACAGATATTCGTCATCGAACAGAACCGCGATGCACAGTTGAAAAGTCTGCTGATTCTGGAAACCGCAGTGGAAAAATCCAGGCTGCACTCCATCCTGCATTACAACGGTCTGCCCATGACCGCCATGCAGGTGGTGGAACCGATTCGTGCGGCCTTGCAACTGGATAGCCCGCGCCGTTCCGTGGCGAACAATTAAGGAGCAGGCAGATGAGTTTCATCACCAAACCTAAAATTGCCAATCTCAACCTGCCGCGCAATGAATTGGGACTGACGCGCCGCGATTACGACGGCGCCATGTCCACCCTGTGCGCCGGTTGTGGCCACGATTCCATCACCGCCGCCTTGATCGAAGCCATCTGGGGCCTGGGCATTGCGCCGCATCGGCTGGTCAAGCTATCGGGCATTGGTTGTTCTTCCAAAACTACTGCCTACTTCGTCGGCGGCGCACATGGCTTCAACAGCGTTCATGGCCGCATGCCCTCCATCGCCAGCGGCGCCGCTGCGGCCAATCGCGATCTGTACTACGTCGGCGTCTCGGGCGATGGCGACACGCTGTCCATCGGCTTTGGACAACTGGCGCATGCCATACGCCGCAACGTCAACATGCTGTACATCTGCGAAAACAACGGTGTGTACGGTCTGACCAAGGGTCAGTTCTCGGCTGCGGCCGATCTGGGCAGTAAATCCAAGAAGGGTGAAATCAATCGTCAGCCGCCGATTGATCCGGCGCTGGCGGCCTTGACCCTGGGCGGCACCTTTGTCGCGCGCAGCTTTTCCGGCGACAAGCAACAGCTGGTGCCGCTGATCAAGGCCGGCCTGAAGCATCAGGGATTTGCCTTGATCGACGTGCTGTCGCCCTGCGTCACCTTCAACGATCACGAAGGCTCGACCAAGAGCTATGCCTATGTGCGCAGTCACTTTGAAGAAGCGGTACATGCCGATTATGTGCCGCCACGCGCTGCCATCACGGCCGACTATGCGCCCGGTGACATGCTGCCGATCGAGCTGCACGATGGCAGCCAGATTCGCCTGCGCAAGCTGGAGGCCTCCTATGACCCCACCGATCGCGGTCATGCCATGGAATATCTGCGCACCAGACAGCAGGCGGGCGAGTATGTCACCGGCATGCTGTACATTGACCCGAAGAGTCAGGATTTCCATGCGGGCAATGAAACCAGCCGCATACCGCTGAACCAGTTACCCTATGACAAGCTCAGTCCGGGCAATCAGACACTGGGCAAGATCCTCAGCAGGTATCGCTGAATGACAGTTTGAAAATTGAGGCACGGGCATGAACATCGCAGATGAATTGGAGCGCTTGCGGTCCCTGCGCGACAGCGGCGCACTCAGTGAAGAAGAGTTCGCCCGAGCAAAAGCCCGGGTACTGGGCAACGACGCTGGCTTTACAGCAACAGGTACCGACACTTCCGGCGCACAGTGCGTGTTGCATCAACTACGCCGTAGCCGCACTGATCGTGTGCTGGGTGGCGTCTGTGGTGGCCTCGGCCGTTATACCGGCATGCCCTCGTGGAGCTGGCGCGTGCTGTTCTGCCTGTCAGTGATCGGCTTTGGTTTTGGCGTACTGCTGTACTGCCTGCTGTGGCTGTTCGTGCCACTGGAAACCTGACAGACAACCAACCTGTTACTTGCGTGCCAGCGGTTGTCGCGTCACATACCCGGCTTGCAGCCATTCGTCATGGGCATGGCTGGCGCCCGATTCACCGACACGCCGATGCTCGACGCCCTGGCGTATGCAGCGCACGTCATGCGCCCATTGCTGCGCATAAACGCTATTGTGCTGTGCCAGGTCGCGTCCCTGATCCGCCAGAACATGCAGGTAGTGAAGCCAGCCCTTGTCACGACGCATGATTGCTCCCGATGAATTCCGCTGCTGTGTGCTGCATCGGCATAGAGTGCATGCTGCTTGAGCGGCTAACTGTGAGCCATGCACGAGTGTTGCCCGCATGTTCAGGTACTGTGCGGCGCATCTCTGTTTGTTGAGTAAAATCTGGCAATTACCTGCGGCCGGATGCAGTCACTGCCGATAGCGCGGGTAACTAATTGCTGATTGCTGAACTATGGATCGAGAACAAATAAGGTCGGAGCAAATTGTCGAGCGCTATCTCACCGGCGACCTGCTGGTACGCGAGGCGCGCGATTTCGAGCGATTCTGTCTGGAGCATCCCGAAGTGCTGGAAACGCTGGCCATCCCGGCCCGGCTGAAAGCGCGACTGTCCATCAAGCCATTCGACGGCACCGATACCAGTGTCTTTCCCGCCATTCCTTCCAGCGTGACGCGCATCGCCGCTGCCACCGGCTTGCAAACCTTGAAGCCCGAGGGCGACACCGCCGAGACCGACGGGGATGAAGATGACCGCGTCAACACAGGCAGCGGCAAACCAAACAAGTTACTGCTGGTCTTGCTGCTGCTGGCGCTGGGCGCCGCCGGCACATTCTTCTGGCAAACCCAGACCCAGCAAAAAGAAATCAAGAAACTGTCGGTAGCCGCCAAGGCGCTGAAGATTCAGGCGCCGGGCGCCATGCAGACGCTGCGCATCGTGCCCAGCGAGGCCCAGACCGACCAGGCACACGCTGCCGTGTCGTTGAATCAGGCGCAGATGCTGGACATCCATCTGGATGTCAGCGGCATGCCCTACACGAGTTTTGCCATGACCATCGACAAGGTGGACGAAGCACGGATCATGCAAATCCGGCGCATTGCCGCCGATACCAACAAGGAATTGCGCTTTGGCCTGAATTCCTCGGCCTTTGGCGCCGGCCAGTACGAAATCAAATTGCAGGGCTATAACTACAAGGGCCAGGCCAGCGACGTCGGCTGGGTATTGCTGGACCTGCAATAACGTGCGCAGACGTCAGGCCCCGATTCATTCGTAGCCTGACGCATCACAATTGCCAATCAGAAGCGATAACCCAGTCCCAGGTCAAAACCCTTGAAGTCCAGGCCACTGTCGGCGACGCGATCATGTTCGCGCTTGCGATAGTCAAGCTTCGCGACCACCTGCGGATGCGGCCAGTAATTCATGCCGCCTTCCCATTGCGTAAAACGATCCTGACCGCGAGCAGCCTGAACATCCTCATAACGCGCATAAAAGCCCAGTGGTTCACTTACCCGCCAGCTGGGTTCCAGATACCAGCCCGTCTGTGAATCGCTATTGGCAGCAGCAATGCCTGCGCCGGCAAAATCCCAGGCCGAATACAGTGCCCGTATGCCGAGCGGGCCATGGTTATAAATGGCATGCGCTTCGTAAAGCAGTCCCGAATCAATGCCGTCGCCATGAATCTGGCTGGCGTCATTCTGGTACTGTACCGCCACGCCCAGTTCCAGACCGGGGATACCGGTATAGCGCAGGCGGGTCGTCACAGCCAGATCCGCAGCAAGCGCTTCAGAAGCTTCCTGCTGTCCGCTGCGCACGCGATAAGCATCACTGCCTGAAGTCTCGATCGCGAGTCCTTCATGCAGCATCACATCCCATGACAAGCCATTGTCCCAGCGCAACGTGGAACCAATGCCGGCACCGCGCCACGTGCCGGGAATAATGATGCTTTCAACATCGTTGCGCTCCACGCCGTAGAAAGTCGTGGGCTCATGGGTTTCATTCAGGATGCCCATGGGAATCAACATCAGGCCGGCGCGTGTCGTCCAGTTTTTGCCGACGTCGTATTCGATGAAGGCCTGTTCCAGTTCGATTTCGCCCGCGTCTTCGGCGCTGGCAATCGCATGTTCCAGCTCCAGTTCTGAATGCAGACGCAAGCGATCAGTGAAGTCATAACCTGCGTACAGCACAAAGCGGTGAAAATCGATCTCCTTGAGATCGTTGGCTGAGTCCTTGGCGCTCAGGTTGTTGTAATGCAGCTCGCCATAGCCGCCGAGATGCAGCGCACTGCTTGTATCCGATGCAGTTGCATTTGCCATGGCATCGATTTGTTCCTGCTGCGCCTTGAGTTGCTGCTCCACCGATGCTGTGCCGGTTCGCTGCGCGCGCTCTTCCGCCAGCACCTTCTTGACGGCATCGAGCTCGGCGCGCATGTCCTTGATGATCTGGTAAAGCTCAGCCGTGCTCGGCGTCACTTCCGCCGCAAGCAACGGTCTGTAACTCAAGGCCAGAATGATGGCAAGGACACCAGTGCAAAGACTCGCAGATGGATTTAATTTCTTCATTGAATCAACCAGTTAAATGTTATTTGAAGCTGACTGGACATAGCTTGGGTCCGTCAGCAGGCAGACTAACATTTCTGATGATGATAGCAAATGCGAATCGTTGTTATTCGCGATACTACATAGACCATGAGTGGGAACCCCAAGCGGTGTGCGTGGAACTCACTTACATAAACGGATGCTCAGGAATGGTGACGACCGGGATGGGGATGCCGTCGCCAGCGGCGCAGCACCATCCACAAACCAGTAATAGCCAGCACCAGCAGGGCCAGACCACTGAGGTCGATCAGCCAGATTCCCAAACGGGAAAACAAGCGGCCACTATGCAGATCGAGCAGCAGGCGTTCGAGGCTGACGCCGCCAGCCTGCTGAGCGATGGCACTGACCAGCCCGGCAGGCAGAACAACCGGTTCGGACCATTCGATATCAGTCGCATTGGCTGCTTCAAACGCCGTGAGATCGGCATTGGCCTGCCACTGCGAGGCATCCGTCAGCCGCAACTGCAATTGCGTTTGCGCCAATCCCACCGCGGCAATGGCAGCGCCACCGGGTCGGTCCAGCCGGTCAATCACCTGTGCCTGTGCATCGAGCAGCCACACACTGTCTTGACTGGCGAGAGCCATGCCGGTGGGCAACGCTACCGCACCTGCAAGATGGTCCACCGGCGGCAAATCCGTCGCGTGTGCGTCGAAATACACATGCTGCTGCCACCGGCTCAACCAATGCCCTGGCACAGCAAAAGACTGCTGTGGGGTATTGCTGGGCATACCATACAACTCCAGCAACCAGGGCCACTGCACGGTATATCGCGCCAACTGCAGATCCTGGGTGTGATTCAGCGCAATGCCCGTGGTGGCCAACAGAATGGCGAACAGACATAGCGCCAGACCAAAGCGGCGATGCCAGCGACTCAGCAACGCGGTTCTACTCATGAAGTGACCTGTTGATGCAGAAACAGCGCCAGCCGCGCGCTCCGCCTGAAGGCATCCACCGACAAGGTTGCACCGGTGATCACATTGATTGACTGACTGAGCTGCAGCTCGGGCGTGAGATGCGCGCCGTTGAACTGCCGTGTAAACCACGGTGCACGAATTTCCCAACCTCGCGTCTCGCGGAATGCCAGCACCTTGCTGTGCTGGATATGGCCATTCTCGATGTCAAAAGCGAAAGTGATGTCCTCGGTTTTGCCCACCTCATCCAGCACCCACAGCGTGCGCCCACCCGCACGCCAGTAACGGTAGCGCGCTGTTCGTGGGGCATGGCCCAGAATCTCAGCGACCTGGGCGCGCAGCGCAGGCGTCAGCCAGAGTATTTGCGGTGTCGGCGCACCATCGGTTTGCAATCTCTCTGCCACCCAGGCTTCGGTAGATTGATATGACTCGGCATGACCGCTGCCGGCCCATAACAAAGCCAGCCACAGCAGCGCGTACCGCACCCCAAGAAGAGAACGACCGTATCGACGGTCAAGGACAACGCATGAGTAAGAAAACCGGTATGTTGAGGTCTGCGAGGTCATGAGTATATGAATGGTGTCAGCCGCAGCGGCTGGCTGCACGGCATTCTACTGAAATTGAGACGAATCAATTCTCCCGCAGGGTTGCTGCCGGTGGCTGGTTCACCACACTGCGAGTCACGATGATGCCCGTCACGCCCACCAGCAGTACGCCACTTAGCAGGCCGATCCACCAGACACTGGCATCGAAGCTGTACTTGAGATTGAACACTTCGGTGGCCAGATAATAGCCCACTGCACTGGCCGCAAAGGCGCCCAGCAGGCCGGCCAGCAGGCCCAGCACGATGAACTCGGCCGCCACGCCCTGGAGCACCACCCGGCGACTGGCGCCCAGGGTTCTGAGCATGGCGCTTTCATAACGACGCTCATCGCGGGTGGCTTGAATTGCCGCCAGCAGCACACTGATGCCGGCCAGCAATGAGAAGGCGAATACGCACTGGATGGCCAGCGCCGCGTTATCCATGACACTGCGCACCTGCATCAGCAAGGCATCAATGTCGATGGCCGTGATTTCGGGAAACTCACGATAGAACTCGCCCATGATGCCGCGCTGGGCGGCGTCGAGATGTACGCTGGTGATGTAAGTGCCGGTCACGCTGTCGAGCACGCCCGGCGAAAACACCATGAAGAAATTCGGCCGGAAACTGTCCCAGCGCACATCGCGCAGGCTGGTGACCCTGGCCGTGATCGTCTGGCCGCCGACATCGTAGGTAATGCGATCGCCCAGTTTGATGTTCAGCGCAGCGGCGATGCCCGATTCCACTGAGACGCGCGCGCCACCGCCATCATGGTCACGCCACCACTCACCCGCGACCAGCTTGTTGCCCTCCTGTAAATCGTGCGCCCAGGTGAGATTGGCTTCGCGTTCCAGAAAACCGCGGCCGCGTTCATCCGCAGGATGCAGCTGGCTGGCAGCTGTATTGTTGATGCTTTGCAGACGGGCGCGCAGCATCGGCACCAGCACGGGCGCCTTGACGCCACGTTCTACAAAGAACTGCGTGAGTGCCTGCGTCTGATCCGGCGCGATGTTGATCAGGAACTGATTGGGCGTATCGGCAGGCAGGCTCATGCGCCAGTCATGCAGCAGATCGTTGCGCACCACCAGCAATAACAGCAGCACCATCAGCCCCATGCCGAATGCCACCAGTTGCACCACGCTCTCGCTGCCGCGCCGCGCGATATTGGCCACGCCATAACGCCAGGACACGCCCACCACACGCCGCAAACTGCCCAGACTGCGCACCAGCAGCCAGCCACCCAACGCCAGGAACAGGATGGTCACCAGCGTGCCGCCAGCCACATAGCTCACCAGTCGCACATCGTGCACCAAGGCCAGCAACAGGACAAACACCGAGGCAGCAGCGATGCCATAGACACTGAGGTAACGCAGCGGTGGCGGCGCCACGTTGTGGCGCAATACGCGCGCAGGCGGCACCTGTTTGAGTTGCAGCAAGGGCGGCAAGGCGAAACCCGCCAGCACCACAACGGGGGTCACCATGCCCAGAATGGCCGGACTCCAGCCGGGCGCAGGTAATTCACCCTGAAACAGATCGCGCGCCACATAAGCCAAACCGGCTTGCGCCAGATAACCCAACACCGTACCCAGCACGCCGGCCATCACGCCCAGCATGCCCAGTTCCAGCAAACTGATGCTGAGCACCAGGTTCTGCGAAGCGCCCATGCTTTTCATCAGGGCGACCGTATCCAGATGCCGCGCCACGTAGCGACGCGCGGCCATGGCCACCGCCACGCCGGCCAGCAGCACGCTGGTCAAGCCGGTAAGGTTGAGAAAACGGCCGGCGCGTTCCAGTGATGACTGCAATTGCGGGCTGGCTTCGCCGAGTTGTTCCAGACGTTCATCGGGCTGCAAACGCGGCTGCAACCAGGCATCGAACTGAGCCAGTGCATCGCGTTCGCCGGCAAACAGTTGCCGGTAGCGCACTCGGCTGCCCACACTGACCAGACCGGTTGAAGGCACATCTTCCAGGCGCATCAATAACGTCGGCGCCAGTTCCACGAACTGTGAACCCTGGTCGGGCCGGTAATCCAGCACCTTGCTGACCGTGAGCTGGCGCTTGCCCACCTGCAACTGCATGCCCACGTCAGCGCCCAGCCGGGACAGCAGACGCGGATCGGCCCACACTTCACCTATGGCAGGCAGCTGGGTGGTTTCGTAAGCAACGCCATTCAAGACATCGGCAATCTTCAATCGGCCGCGCAGCGGATAGCCGGCAGTCACCGCGCGTGCCGAACTGAGCGACGACGCCTCGCCCAGCACGATCACGCTGTTGAATGCCTGCGATTCGGAAGTCTGCAATCCCAGACTGCGAGCGTGCTGCAGATATTCAGCGCTCAACGGCTGATTGGACTGCAGGCGCAGATCGGCTGCCAGTACTTCATTGGCGCGCAGGGCCATGGAGCGATCCACGCGACTGGTAAAAAAACTCACGGCGGTGAGGGCGCTGACTGCCACCAGCAACGCCAGCACCAACACGATGTGTTCACCGGCACGCCATTCGCGGCGCAGCTTGCGTGTTGCCACGCCCCAGCTGATGAAGCGAGCACTCATGACACGACTTGGCCGTTATCGAGACGGATGACGCGCTGGCAGCGTTCGGCCAGGCGGACATCGTGCGTGACCAGAACCAGTGTGGTGCCGTTGGCCGCATTGAGCTCGAACAACAGGGTCATGACACGTTCGCCGGTGGCGGTATCGAGATTGCCGGTGGGCTCATCGGCGAACAGCACAGCGGGCTGTGTAACGAAGGCACGGGCAATGGCCACTCGCTGCTGCTCGCCGCCCGATAATTGATTGGGATAGTGGCCGCTGCGCGCTGCAAGACCTACCTGCTGCAAGGCTGCCAGGGCTGCCGGGCGCGCCTGCAATTTGCCGGCCAGCTCCAGCGGCAGCATCACGTTCTCCAGCGCCGTGAGCGAGGGCACCAGATGAAAACTCTGAAACACAAAGCCCACATGCCGGGCGCGCACGGCGGCGCGACCATCTTCATCCAGCGCCGTGAGTTCCGCGCCATTCAACTGCACACGCCCGGTCGTGGGCGTGTCCAGTCCCGCCAGCAGCGCCAGCAGCGTCGATTTGCCGGCGCCGGAGGTACCGACAATGGCCACGGTTTCACCATTACCTATGGCGAGACTGACATCGTCCAGAATGGTCAGACTTCCCTCGGGACTGCTAACCTGCTTGCTGAGATGTTCGGCGGACAACACGGTGGCAGTGGCAATGCGATCTGGATTCATGCGTGGCGGCTTGCGGTGGCTGGAACTATGGTTATGTGCGGGTCTGTTACTGGGCATGCCACACGCCGCACAGGCTACTCCTCCGGTTGTCGCTCCGGCCACCATACTGGTGATGGGTGACAGCCTGAGTGCAGGTTATGGCATCAAGGTCGAAAATGGCTGGGTCGCGTTGCTGGGCAGGCGACTTGCCGAGCAGGGTTACGAATACCGCCTGATCAACGCCAGTGTAAGTGGTGAGACCAGCGGCGGCGGCAAAGTTCGTCTGCCGGGCCTGTTAAATATTCATAAGCCAGCCATCGTGATCCTGGAACTGGGCGCCAATGATGGTTTGCGCGGCTTGCCAACCGCGCAATTGCGCAGCAACCTCGACGCCATGATCAATGCAGCACAACAGAGCGGGGCCAAAGTGTTGCTGGTGGGCATGCAGCTGCCGCCCAATTACGGCCCGAGTTATACCGAGGGTTTCAAGGTAGTGTTTACCGGACTGGCCAGAACCAGACACGTGGCGCTGCTGCCCTTTCTGATGGAGGGGGTGGCCCTGGATGCCGGGCTGATGCAGGCCGATAACCTGCATCCCAATGAGCAAGGCCAGCCACACTTACTGGAAAGCGTCTGGTCAAAGTTGCGTCCGTTGTTAAAGCGCTGAACAATGGTTGCCGGCTTAACAAACAAGGGCCTTGGGGGACAAAAAATGGACAAGATCTGGTTGAAACATTATCCCGTTGGCCGGCCCGCCGAGATCAATCCGGATGAATACCGCTCGCTGGTCGATCTCATGCATCAGTGCTGCGCACAGTACGGCGATGCGCCCGCATTCACCAATATGGGCAGGAGCATCAGTTATCAGCAGCTCGAAATATTGACACGCGATTTCGCTGCCTGGCTGCAAAATGTCGCCAAGCTCCAGCGCGGCGACCGCATCGCGCTGATGATGCCCAATTTGCTGCAATATCCGGTCGCCATTTTCGGCGCAATGCGCGCCGGACTCATCGTGGTCAATACCAACCCCCTCTACACTGCGCACGAACTGCAGCATCAGATGCAGGACTCCGGCGCAGTGGCGATCGTGGTGCTGGAAAATTTTGCGCATGTGCTGCAGGAAGTCATCGCCACCACCGCCATCAAGACCGTGATCGTGACCGGCGTCGGCGATCTGCTGGGCCTTCCGAAACAGGGCATCGTCAACTTCGTAGTACGTCATGTGCGCAAACAGGTGCCGGCATTCGACCTGCCCGGCGCGGTACGCTTCAATGTCGCCCTGCGCAGCGGCCACTATCTGCCGCTCGATGAAACCCCACTTACACACGACGACGTTGCCTTCCTGCAATACACCGGCGGCACCACTGGCATCGCCAAGGCGGCCGTGCTCACGCATCGCAACATGGTGGCCAATTGCATCCAGGCTTCGGCCTGTCTGGGTCTATGGAGTCTGCGTGGCGAAGTGGTGATTACGGCGTTGCCGCTGTATCACATCTTTTCGCTAACCGTGAATTGCTTCGTGTTCATGAAACTGGGCACGCACAATGTACTGATCACCAACCCGCGTGATTTTCCCGGTTTCGTCAAGGAGCTGGGCAAATACCGGATGGCGGCCATCACTGCTGTGAACACGTTGTTCAATGCCCTGCTGCATACGCCGGGTTTCGACAAACTGGATTTCACTCGTTTGAAAGTATCCCTGGGTGGCGGCATGGCTGTGCAGCCCAGCGTGGCCGAACATTGGAAGAAAGTCACGGGCCATGTCATTGCTCAGGGCTGGGGCCTGACGGAGGCATCACCGGTAGGTTGTGTCACGCCGCTGGATACTGACTTTGACGGCTCGATCGGCATGCCCATCCCTTCCACGGAACTGACCATTCGCGATGATGACGGCAATGAACTGCCGCTGGGCGAAAGCGGCGAGATTTGTCTGCGCGGCCCGCAGGTGATGCGCGAGTACTGGCGACGACCGGACGAGACCGCCAAGGTCATGCTGCCCGGCGGCTGGCTGCGTACCGGCGATATCGGCCGTATGGATCAACGTGGTTTCGTGTTCATCGAGGATCGCAAGAAAGACATGATCACCGTCTCCGGCTTCAAGGTATTCCCCAATGAAGTCGAAGCCGTGATCGCGGCGCATCCCGGCGTACTGGAAGTCGCTGCCGTCGCGCAGGAAGATGAACGGGCCGGCGAAGTGGTCGCCGTATTTGTGGTGCGCAAGGATCCGGCGCTGACCGCGGAACAGATCATCGAACACTGTCGCAAGGAGCTCACTGGTTACAAGCTGCCCAAGCATGTCTACTTCCGCAACGAACTGCCCAAGACCAACGTCGGCAAGATTCTGCGCCGGGCCCTGCGCGATGAACTGGTGAATGCCAAGTAACTGCACAGCCACTATCCGGCGTTTGCGGGGCTGGCAGACATCTTTGTTTGCGGGACTATGTGTGGCGGCTCTCTTGGATGCACATGCAGCGCACAGTGAAATTCACGATGTGGTCAATGCGTTGCGCGATGGCGGTTGCGAAACACGCCGCAGGTTGCCGCCTTTACACACAGACACGCGTCTGCAAACCATCGCCAGGCAGATAGCCAAGGGCGAAACGCTGCAACACGCAGCGGACGGGGCTGGTTATCAGGCAACCCGGCTGAGCACCATTCATTTGAGCGGTCATGCTCACGAAACGGACGTGCAGCAATTATTGGCGAATAAATACTGCGCGCTGTTGATGGACCCTGCATGGCAGCAAATGGGCAGTGATCGGCGCGCTGACGAACTATGGATTGTATTGGCTGTTCCGCATGCCATTCCCGGCGATGAAACGGTGGCGGCACAACAGGTTTTGAATCTGGTCAACCGGGCGCGCGCCAGCAGTCGGCGTTGCGGCGCCACGCTCTACAATGCGAGCCAGCCATTACGGTTGAACGCACTGCTCGACAAGGCTGCGCAACGGCATGCAAGCGACATGGCGCGACACAAACAGATGACCCATGCCGGCAGCGACGGCAGCACACCGGCACAGCGTGTCACACGGCAGGGCTATCGCTGGAAAGCGGTGGGTGAAAATGTGGCGGCCGGCGCCGGTAGTGCTGAAGAGGTTGTCGCAGGCTGGCTCGCCAGTCCCGGTCACTGCGCCAATATCATGAATTCGCAGTTCACCGAAATGGGCGTGGCTTTCGCCGTTAACAGGCATGACGACCTTGCCGTCTATTGGGCGCAGAATTTCGCCCTGCCACGCTGACGCAGCAAGGCGCTTTCCCATCAGCAAAGTCTGCAATGCCGATCCTGTCCAGATGCTATGGTATGGAATTGCCATGCACCTCCGGATTCAATGAAAACGCCTCAAGGCCTGCAACCGCTGATCGACGACGGCATCATCGATGAAGTCATTCGCGCTCTCAAAAGCGGTAAGGAAGCTGCAGTGTACGTAGTGCGCTGCGGCGCCGAGATTCGTTGCGCCAAAGTCTACAAGGACCTGGGTCAGCGCAGTTTCCAGCAGCGTGCACAGTATCAGGAAGGACGCAAAGTGCGCGGCAGCCGTCAGGCCCGTGCCATGGCCAAGAGCACCGGTTACGGACGCAAGGAACAGGAAAGCGCCTGGAAGAATACCGAAGTGAATGCGCTCTATCAGTTGGCCGCAGCGGATGTACGCGTACCCAAACCTTTTGGTTATTTCAACGACGTACTGGTGATGGAGCTGGTCACCGATGCCGAAGGATATTCCGCGCCCCGATTGGGGGAGGTGGAACTGTCACCTGAGCTGGCGCGCGACTATCACCAGTTCCTCATCCGCCAGATGGTGCGCATGCTGTGTGCCGGACTGATTCATGGCGATCTGTCCGAGTACAACATCCTCATCGCCGCCGAAGGTCCGGTCATCATCGATCTGCCACAAGCGGTCAACGCCACCGGCAACAATAATGCATTCGCCATGCTGGAGCGTGACATCAACAACATCACCACCAGTCTGGCGCGCTTTGCGCCCGAACTGTTGGATACCCGCTATGCACAGGAGATGTGGTCCTTGTTTGCACAGGGCGAATTAAAGCCCGACAGCCAACTGACCGGCGTGTTTGTCAGGAATGAAAACGAAACCGATCTGGATGTGGTCATGTTCGCCATTGATGACGCACGGGAAGAAGCCATCCGCCGGCAACTGGGACGGGAAGAAGCAGAGCATTGATAACGCCGGTAAACTACGACAGCAAAACTCCACTCAGTCCGACGATCGTTCTCGCAGGCGCCGCGAGCACCCCAAACAGCGGAAAGAATTTGCGCTTGGACAGGAAATACAAAGACGATAACACCAACCCCAGTTCCAACAGGCCTTCGCCAAGATCGAAACGCAATGCCTGTTTTTCCGCCAGCTCTGTTTCGCTTTCGCGTTGCCTGGCTTCCTTTTGTATCTCTTCGGCGTCCTTGGCATAACGCCCGCTTTCGGCCTTGAGCTTGTCGATCGCCGGTTGAGTACGGCTGGCATCGTTGCCAAGCGTAATCCAGAACCGTCACACCTACCTCCATGAGGTGACCGCGTATTTTCTTGGCCTGATAGAACGCCCACTGATCGTTTGCTTCGGTCTTGTGCACGATCGCCGCCGTGTGCGCACGGTGTGACTCGCTGGTGACACCCGCCAACAAAATGCCAATCACGCCCACCATCACACCGACCCTGCTGCCGAAAGGATCGGCTTCATGGCCATGATGACCGGTATGAATTTCCACTTCCGCCATAAGTCCTGGTGCTGGTGGTATTTGGCAGCAAAAAGCTGAGCGCTTTACAAACCTCCGGCTTGTTGCGTCATTTGTAAATGAAGAAAAAAAGACGCTCCGAGTAACCGGAGCGTCTTTGTAGTGTCATCAGCAGCAGGCAAGTGCCTGCCCAGAATGATTAATTGGTAACGTCAGAACGCACGAACACCACACGACGGTTGGCAGCACGGCCCTCGACCGTGGTGTTGTCAGCCACAGGGCGGGTTTCGCCAAAACCCTTGGCAGCGATACGTGCTGCATCCACGCCCTTGCCGACCACATACGCCTTCACCGAATCGGCGCGGCGCTGTGACAGGCTCAGATTGTAGGCATCCTTGCCGACGTTATCGGTATGCCCCTCCAGTACACCATTGGCCGACGGAACATCCTTGAAGAACTGTACGAAGCGGTCCAGCTCAGCATAGCTTTCCTGCGTGATGTTGTCGGAATTGGTATCGAACTGCACTTGCAGCGCAATCGTCAGACCGCAGCCTACTGTATCTACCTTGTCGCCAGCAGGAGTGGTCGGGCATTTGTCCAGACGATCCACCACACCATCGCGATCGCCATCCAATTCGCAACCGTTGGCATCCACCTTGGCGCCGGCTACGGTATTGGGGCAGCGATCAGCAGCATCAATGACGCCATCGCCGTCGCTATCCGCTGGTGGCGCTACCGCCGGAGCCGGGGCAGGCGCTGCGACTGCTGCCGCGGTCACTGGGGCGGCCACCTTCTTGGCTGCGCCGAAGTTGAAATGCAGACCTAAACCACCAAAGACATCTTCAAGATGATCGGCAAAATCATTGGATCGCTTGCCGATCTCTGCGGATAGCTGTAGTGCACCATTACTGGTGAGGTCCGCCAGCACGCCGGCCTTGATCAGGGCGCCGTAATCGCGATTGGTCTTGCCGGTGCCATCTGCACGCGAGCTCATGCCGGTGATACCGAAGCCAAGAAACGGGCTGATGGCGTTATCGCGCAGGAAGACGCGGTTGAAATTCAATGATGGACCATTCAGCTTCAGTTTGCTGCCGCCGCCAGTTACATCGTGATGCGAGTCAACGTAGGCGAGTTCAGCATCCCAGGTTTTACTCAGCACTTTACCAATAGCCAGACTGGCGCCGGTGCTTGCATCTGCGCGGTAATCCTTGTCGGGATCAACGTAAACAGCTTGCGGCGCCACATACCAACTCCCCACTTCGGCACCCGCCAGGGCGGATGATGCGCCAGCCAGGGCGGAAGTCGTCGCCAGGGTCAATAGCAGTGAACGGTGCTTCATGATTTTCTCCTTGAGGAACTACACAGAAATCGATCCGCCGATGTCTCACATGAGTCATGAGCGACGAGCGGGCGGCATTCTAGCCAGCCGGACAGCATAAAGGCAGTCCCTATGACAGGTTCGAGGCACAGTGTCAGGAATTCGTACTGCGGGAATCAGGTAGTGCTACTTGCGTGTTGATGCCCAGAGAAGCAGATGGTTAATGATAGGCCGGACTGAGTTCGTGTACTGCAGCAATCATGGCGCCGGCATGCTCGGGCGGAATGGCCGGATGAATGCCATGGCCAAGATTGAACACATGCCCCGGACCGTGACCATAGCTGGCCAGTACTCGCGCCACTTCTTCGCGGATACGTGTCGGCTGTGCATAAAGCGCACACGGATCAAGATTGCCCTGCAATGCTTTCTGGTCTGCTACGAGCCGACGCGCCTCGGCCAGATCAGTCATCCAGTCCACCCCCAGCGCATCGCAGTCCATCCCGGCCATTTCACTCAGTAACGCACCTGCTCCCTTGGTAAACACAATGCGCGGTACCATACGACCATCGGCTTCGCGCGGTAATGCACTGACAATGCGCGCCATGTAGTTGAGCGAAAACTCGCGATACTGCGTCGGCGTCAACACACTGCCCCAGGTGTCGAAGATCATGATGGCCTGTGCGCCTGCGGCAATCTGTGCGCTCAAGTACTGGATGGTTGCCGACGTCAGAATTTCCAGCAACGCATGCAGGCTCCTGGGATCGTCATACAACATGCCCTTGATGCGCGTGAACTCGCGGCTGCTGCCGCCTTCAACGCAATAGGTTCCTACCGTCCAGGGACTGCCGGCAAATCCAATCAATGGTACGCGGCCGTGCAATTCACGACGAATCAACGACACCGCATCGATGACATACCGCAATTCCTGCGTGGGATCAGGTATCCCCAGTTTCGCCACATCGGCAGCGCTGCGCACAGGTCGCTGGATCACCGGGCCCTCGCCGGTTTCAAATTGCAATCCCAGACCCATCGCATGTGGAATGGTCAGGATGTCGGAGAATAGAATGGCGGCATCCAGCGGATATCGCTGCAAAGGTTGCAGGGTCACTTCGCAGGCCAGTTCCGGTGTCTGGCACAGTTGCAGGAAGCTGCCAGCACGCGCACGTGTGGCCCGATATTCAGGTAGATAACGTCCCGCCTGACGCATCATCCACACAGGCGTATACGGCACAGGCTGACGCAGCAGCGCACGGAGGAAAACATCGTTTCGTAATGGCGTATTCATGAGACGCAAATGATAGCGGAGAAGCGCGCGTTGCGTCGCCGTGAATGATGCTTAGCTACGCTTGGCGGGATCGAACATGCGTTCGTGCTCCAGCACGGCATAGCGATCGGTCATACCGGCAATGTAATCAGCCACGATGCGTGCCCGGCCTGCAGCACCCGAACCTGCAGGCACATTGGCTACTGCCTGCTGATACTCCGGCGGCATCAATTCCGGCGCCGCCATGAATGCCTCAAACAAGGATTGCACCACCTGCTGCGCCTTGTTGGTCATGCGCAGCACCCGATAATGACGATAAACCCGTTCGCGCAGGAACTGCTTGAGCTGCAGGTGCTGTGCCATCACGGCTTCGCTGAGCTGGATCAAAGCGCCGGCCTGGGTACGCACTGCCCGAATGTCTGCTGGCGCGGCTTGTCGAATGGCCTGCCTGCTGGTCTCGATCAGATCGGTGACCACATGGTTGATCAGACGCCGCACGATTTCATGAACCAGACGCCGGCCGGTCAGGCCAGGATGCGCTTGCAGCACCGCCGCATGCTGTGCGGTAAATGCTGCCGTTTGCTGGGCATCTTCCAGCGTGATCAAACCGGCGCGCAAGCCATCATCGAGATCGTGATTGTTGTAAGCGATCTCGTCCGCAAGATTGGCCACCTGTGCTTCCAGGGAAGGCTGTTCACCGCGCAGAAAACGTTCGCCAACATCGCCGAGTTGTCGGGCTTTGCCAAGTGAACAATGTTTGAGAATGCCTTCGCGCGTCTCGAAACACAGATTCAGGCCATTGAAACCCGCATAGCGTTCTTCCAGTTCATCCACGATACGCAGCGACTGCAGGTTATGCTCAAACCCGCCGTATTCACGCATACAGTCGTTGAGCGCATCCTGCCCGGCATGGCCAAAGGGGGTATGACCCAGATCGTGTGCCAGACAGATGGCTTCGGTGAGTGTTTCGTTCAGTTGCAAGGCACCGGCAATGGTGCGGGCAATTTGCGCCACTTCCAGCGAATGCGTCAAACGTGTGCGATACAGATCGCCTTCCTGATTGACGAACACCTGAGTCTTATAGACCAGCCGCCGGAAAGCCGTCGAATGAATGAGGCGATCGCGATCGCGCTGATAGTCGCTGCGATAAGTGGGCAGATCTTCCGGATAGCGGCGACCGCGGCTTTGCTCATCATGAGCGGCATAGCAAGCCAGTGCACGTGAAGGGCTCATAGGTTCAACCAAAGCCATGCTGCAGCGTGGCTTGCAGGACTTCTGCCGGATAGTCCGCCGTGATCACGGCGTTACCCAATCCATGCAGCAACACCAAACGCAATTGACCCGCCAGGACTTTCTTGTCCATGCCCATCAATTCATATGCCTTGTCGGCGCCGATACGCGGTGCCTGGGTGGGCAATCCGCTGGCTCCCAATAGTTTTACTGTGCGCTGATAATCCTGTTTCGACAACCAACCCAACCGCATAGACATGTCTGCGGCCAGTACCATGCCCGCAGCCACGGCTTCGCCATGAAGCCACTCGCCATAGCCGAGCGCATTTTCGATGGCATGACCGAAGGTGTGGCCCAGATTCAGAATGGCGCGCAGCCCTTGTTCCCGTTCATCGATGCCGACGATTTCTGCTTTGATTTCACAACTGTGCCTGATGGCATAAGTAAGGGCCTGGGAATCGCGAGCCAATGTCCCGGCCGCATTGACCTCAAGCCAGGCAAAGAAGTCAGGATCGCGAATCAGCCCATATTTGATCACTTCCGCCAGACCAGCGCGCAACTCGCGGTCAGGCAATGTGTTGAGTACATCAGTATCAGCAATGACGCAGCGAGGCTGATAAAATGCGCCAATGAGATTCTTGCCGCCGGGATGATTAACCGCCGTCTTGCCGCCCACTGATGAATCAACCTGTGACAACAGTGTGGTCGGAATCTGATAGTAATCGATACCCCGCTGATAGCAGGCTGCCGCAAAACCGGCCAGATCACCTATCACGCCACCACCCAGTGCAATGATGGCTGCATCGCGATTCATGCGCGCGGTGATCAACGCATCGAACAGTTTGCCGAGCGTATCCAGCGATTTGGTCTGCTCGCCATCAGGCAAAACCACTTGATGCAATCGCTTGTCAGCCAGCGTCGCCTTGAGCGGTTGCAGATACAGCGGCGCCACGATTTCATTGGTCACAATCATCAAATTGCGCGCCTTGATGTGCTCAGCCAGCAGAGCAGTATTATTCAATAATCCACTGCCAATCAGGATCGGATAACTGCGTTCGCCAAGTTCGATACCCAGTTGCTGAATTCTGTTGCTATCAATGTTCATCAAGCATTTGCTCGTCAAGGCCCTTGGTTTGACCCAGGTTCAATACTTTGAGAATTTCCGCTGCGACCGTCGGCACCCGACGATGATCAGTGCTGACAATAACAGTTGCAATGGATTCGTAAAGTGGCGCCCGGATTGCCAACAGCTCGCGCAAGCGCCGTTCCGGATCCGCCGTATGCAACAGTGGGCGCTGACGACTATGTTTGGTGCGCTCCAGTTGCTGCTCGACGGACGTACGCAGGTACACCACGTTACCTCGCGATCGCAAATGTTCGCGATTTTGTGCAACCAGAACCGCTCCGCCGCCCGTCGCCAGGACAACGCCATTGAGCTGCGTTAACCCATCAATCACTTCGCATTCCCGCTCACGAAACCTGGTCTCGCCTTCCTTCTCGAAAATGAAGGAAATATCGACGCCCGTGATGCGCTCGATTTCAGCATCGCTGTCATAGAACTGCATGTCCAGCAGTCGCGCCAGCTGCCTGCCTACTGCGGTCTTGCCCGAGCCCATCGGTCCAACGAGAAAGATATTAGGTGTGTTCATGTAAAAATAACGGCCGCACGAAGCGGCCGTTACACTTATCGATATTTTCCGGGTGCCGCAGAAATGCTGATTATTGCGGCATCAAGCAAGACAGATCAATAAACCGCACTGCCCTCACGCAAAATTCTTGGCGTCACAAATACCAGCAGCTCGGCCTTGTTGTCCGTTTTCGAAACAGTCTTGAACAAATGGCCCAAAACAGGAATATCACCCAACAACGGCACTTTGGTTTGAGAGTCCCGCTTCTCGGTTTCAAGAATGCCGCCCAGCACTACCGTTTGTCCGTCATTGACCAGTACCTGAGTAGTAATGGTTCGGGTATCAATCGAGGGTACCGAGTTACCGCTACTGGTTTGTACCAACTGGCCAACACTGTCCTTGGTCACAGTGAGATCCAGAATCACGCGATCATCCGGCGTAATTTGAGGAGTTACCTTGAGCGATAGCACCGCTTTCTTGAAAGCAATGTTGGCCGCACCACTTGAAGAGCTTTGCAGATAAGGAATCTCCTTACCTTGTTCAATCGTCGCTTCTTTCTGGTTGGCAGTAATTACCTTGGGCGCTGACACCACTTCGCCACGACCTTCCGCCTGGGCAGCGGATAACTCCAGATCGACGATGTAGCTGGAATCCAGCAACGTCAGTGCAATCTTGCCGGCAGCATTGGAAGCAGGCAGATTAACCATGTAGCGATTATCCGCACCACCGAGCACAAATCCAGGACTTGAATTGTTATTATTAACCGTAGCTCCACCCTGATTGGGGTTGATGACTACTGCATTGTCTGCAGTTACATAAGGCACGCCTCCAACAATACCGTTACCACTATTGGAGTAGTTAAAGGCCGAATTGACACCAAAGCGCGCGCCGAGCTCGCGGCTGAAATCATCATTGACAATAACAATACGCGCTTCGATCAATACCTGCCGTATGGGAATGTCCAGCGTACCCACCAGTCGGCGAATATCGGCCAGATTGTCAGACGTATCCTGTAACAGCAGGGTATTGGTACGCGCGTCAACTGTCACGCTGCCACGCTCGGACATCAGGGAGTTTCCCTTGCCCTTGATCAGCTCGGCTAAATCAGAAGCCTTGGCATAGTTAACCTGCAGGAACTCGGAGCGCAAAGGCGCAACTGCCGTCAGATCTTTCTTGGCAGCAGCCAGTTCTTTCTCACGCGCGGCAATTTCAGCGGCTGGACCAATCATGATGACATTGCCCTCATGACGCATGTCCAGACCCTTGGTCTGCATGACGATGTCCAGAGCCTGATCCCACGGCACGTTCTGCAAACGGAGGGTGACATTACCCTGTACGGTATCGCTGATCACCATGTTCTGACCACTGGTGTCCGCCAGCAACTGCAATACTGCACGAGTTTCGATGTCCTGGAAATTAAGGGTCAGGCGCTCGCCTTTGTATTCCTTCTTGTCCTGAACGGAAGCCGTCTTGACTACTGGTTTGATTTCGACGGTGTACTGATCCTCTGTCTGATAAGCCACCGGTTCCCAATCGCCACCAGCACTGATGATGATGCGTGCACCATCGGCGACGCGAACGGTATCAATGGCATTTACTGGCGTGGCAAAGTCAACTACATCAAGGCGTCTCAACAAGCTATCGGCAACGGTGGTTTTCGGGAAGTTGACAACAACACGGCCACCTTCCTGCTTAAGGTCAGGTGATATCCGTGAGTTGCTCAGTTGCACCACGACACGGCCCGAACCATCGGTACCACGACGGAAGTCAACCTTGCTGAGCGCTGCGCTCCTTGATGCTGCACTGGGCGCAGTGCTTGAAGCTGTTTGCGCTGCGGAAGCAGCGTTGGCTTGAACGTTGCTTCCGACTGTAACCAGTACGGTGTCGCCTTCAACTTGGGTCTGATACGGCACCATGCTGTTCAGATTCAGCACCACCCGGGTACGGCCATTGGCTTCGGCGACGTTAACCGTATCCACCACACCGCGTTTTACATCGATACGCCGCGAAGGAAGCGCAATGCTGGTATCAGCCAGATCCAGCGAAATGCGTGCTGGATTATCCACCGTGAAGCTAAGTGGTTGCGGTGCGCTGTCGCTCAACTTGAGCCGTAATTGCACCTGATCTCCCGGCATGGCCTCGGCGCTGATCTGCTGCAACTGATTTGCTGCCAATGCCTGTCCGGTTATCAGGACTGAACCAATCAGGGATGTCACCCACACACGTGCTGTAGTCATAAGGCTCCGCGGCAACACTTGCTGCGCCTTGTAGAAGAAAATGGTTTCATTCAATCGGGACGACATTAGTTTCTCCCTGGTCTCATTCTTTAAGCGACAGTGCAGCGGGCCGCTCGATATAGCCACCCACGCCATCGGGAACCAATTCGAGCACTGACACTTTGTTATTCGTGATGCTGGTGATTCGACCATCGGCCTGTCCGACATAGTTGCCTACCTGGACGCGATGCACCAGCCCATCCTTGCCTTGCAACAAGGCGAAATTTCTACCTTGCAATTGCAAGGTGCCTACCATTTGCAGGGTATCAAGTGGAAACTGCTCAAGAAACTCACGCGGACGCTGTATATCGGGCCGCGCCGACGTAGCGAGACTCGATTTTGCTGAAATACTGGGAATGAAAGGCGATCTCTCCCCTGAAGCATCATACTTGAAGGCTTCATAAGGTTTGATTTCCGGCAAAGGGTCGATCCGTTCCCCAGGGCGGGCTTTGATTTCCGTCACTTTCTGCTTGAGCTCATCCATGTCGTTGGCGCAGGCGCCAATTCCCAACGCAGCAATGCACAGGAGAAAGGCACGCTGACCACTGAAGCGCAGCCAGCGCGGGTGATCAATGGAATAGATATTCTTCATGAACTGCATTGCGCTTAACCTTGGTTGCCTTTTTTCTTGGCTCGATCGCGCTGTTCGCCTGCCACCGCAGCCTGTTCCTCATCGTCCAGGTAGCGGTATGTTTTTGCGGTGATGTCCAGCTGCAACTGATCGGCGCCACCGCCCTTGCTATCCATCGGACTGACTTGCAGATCGTGCAAGGTCACAATTCGGGGCAATGCGGCAATACCGCTCACGAAGTTTCCAATGGCATGGTAGCTCCCCGTCAAGCGTATCTTGATTGGCAGCTCAGCATAAAAATCCTTTTTATTCTCGCCGCTGGGTTGAAATAGCTTTTCCTCCAGACCTGCGGCGAGACCGGTCTGTGAAATATCTACCAGAAGATTGGGAACTTCCGTCTTGTTAGGCAGCTGCCGCAGCATGGCGCCGAAGGAACGTTCCATTTCCTTTAATTGATCCTTGTAGGCTTCGAGATTGGCTGCCTTGCGTGATTTCTGTTCAAGTGTCGACAGCAGGCTCTGTTCCTCGGCCCGGGCCTGTTCGAGCAATGGCTTTTGATCCTTGATTGCAATCAGATAGGCACAGATGCCCACCGCAACTACAAAGATCAGGCCAACCGCTCCCAGACGAAACGGTAACGGCCAGCGTCCAGGATCATTGGGGTCAAGGGCACGTAGCTGCTCAAGTATTTTTTCCATTATGCAGCCCCCTTGTTCTTGCGTACGGCAGCGTTCTTGTTGCCCGCCACGGGCGTTTCAGTCGCGGCCTGGTTTGCATACAGGGTAAAACTGGCGCCCGTATCCCCGGTTCCTTTGGTTTCAACGATTTCAAGCGATGGATCTTTAAGCCATTCCGAGCCATCGATGTTACGCATGAAGGCTGATACGCGGGTACTGGACTCGGCAACTCCCTTGATCTGAATGCGTCTGTCGGTTTGCTTGATCGAGGTCAGATAGACGCCATCAGGCAGCAGGCGCACCATTTGATCGAACAGGTGCACTACTTCAGGACGGCTGCGCTGTAGTTGCTCAATGACCTGGATGCGTGCCTGCAAGCGTTGTTTCTGCTGCTCCAAATCCAGAATTTCGACAATCTGCTTGTCTACCTGGGCAATTTCATCCTTGAGGTATTGATTGCGCTCATTCTGGTTATCAATGATCGAGCCATACTGCCAGCGCAACACAAAACCAGTGAGTACGGCCAACAGGACTGCGGCGCCCGCAGCTACGGCAAATTCCTGGCGTTTGCGTTTGCGCTCGACTTCGCGCCAGGGCAATAGATTGATACGTGGCATTAGTCGAAGCTCCTCAACGCCAGACCGCAGGCCGTCAGCAATGCAGTTGCATCTTTCTTGACGTTCTGATTTTTGGCACGCGTGCCGATCTTCATTTGCCCGAGCGGATCGCCACGCTCGGCGGCAATGCCCACGCGGCTGGCAATAACCTCGGCAACACCGGGGATATTGGCGCACCCCCCACAAATCAGAATTTGTTCGGGTTGTTCACGCGCAGCGCCTGAAGCAAGGAAAAACTGCAAGGAACGGCTGACCTGCTGGCACATGTCATCAATGAATGGATCCAGCACTTCGGTTTGATAGTTTGCCGGCAGTCCGCCTTCTTTCTTGGCGCGGCCGGCTTCTTCCATGCTCAAGCCATATGTACGCATGATTTCTTCGGTCAGCTGTTGGCCACCAAATGCAAAATCGCGTGTATAGATGACGCGTAGATCGCGTAAAACGCTGAACGTAGTGCTGCTGGCGCCAAAGTCCACCACTGCCACCACCCGTTCCAGACCGCCATCCGGCATCTGGTGGGTCAACAAACGACACGCGTTTTCCAGTGCAAATGCTTCGACGTCCACCACTCGCGCGGTGAGTCCGGCAGCCGCACAGGCAGCCACGCGCTGAGTCACATTATCGCTGCGGGTAGCCACCAGCAGCACATCCAGCATGTCCGGTTCCTTTTCCGAAGGACCGATCACTTCAAAATCGAAACTGACTTCATCCATCGGAAATGGAATGTACTGATCTGCCTGCATTTCCACCTGCGCTTCCAGCTCACTCTCGGAAAGCGTACGCGGCATCTGAATGACTTTGGTGATCGCGGCGTCGCCACTGATGGCAATCGCCACCTCTTTGGCACGGGCGCCAGAGCGCTTGGCTGCCCGCTTGATGGCCTCACCCACCAAATTGGCATCGACTATCGCCTTTTCATTGATGGAGTTCGGAGGCGTGGGCTCTGCTGCATAGGATTCAACACGATACTGACCACCGCTCATGCTTAATTCAATAAGCTTGATAGACGATGTCGTTATGTCAAGACCAATAATGGGTCTTGCTTTAGGTTTCAGAAACACGCGCGCTCCCTTTGTGCTTTCAGGCGAGTTGGGGGTTCAAACCGAGTCCGGCGCGAAAGTCGGCGGTCACTATAGCCTCGCGCTCGTTACGTTGAATGTGAGGATGCTCACGAAACACCACCCTACAATCTGACGCATCTATTGATTTCACCTTTGGAATAACGGCACACAAGACATAAGCTTAATGGATATTACTTAATTCGCCTCAATCCGAATACAAACTCAACCTGTCATTCTGCAGCCACTTGAGCTGATTCTGATCCATGGTATTTAGGTTGCTTAAATGAATTTGTTGGTCGCAGACATCTGACGCGGAACACAATGCTGCGGTAATATGCATGGATAAATCAAGCTCAGCAAGCACTTAGGAATACTTTCTGTGTCATTACCTTACAAAACCGCGCTGCGTGTGCTGCTGACGATAGTCATTCTTGGTGTCACTGCAGTGGCCTTGCTGGTGGCAGGCGCCATGCAGTATCTGGAACCCGAAGTGCCGGATGTGGCCGCCCTGCGCGACGTCCGGTTGCAGATCCCGTTACGCATCTACTCACGCGATGGCAAACTCCTGGCGCAAATCGGCGAGCAGCGACGTATTCCGCTCGCGTTTGAGGACTACCCAGCCACCACGATCAATGCATTTCTGGCTGCCGAAGATGACCAGTTCTTCAAGCACAATGGCGTGGATTATCCCGGTCTGTTGCGTGCAGTCGCAGTAAACCTGAGCAGTGGCAGCAAACGCGAGGGTGGTGGCACCATCACCATGCAGCTGGCCCGCAACATGTTTTTGTCGCCAGAGCGTAGCTATCGCCGCAAGATGCTTGAAATCATCAGCGCCTGGCGTATCGAACACGCCTTTTCCAAACAAGAGATCCTATCCCTGTATCTCAATAAGATTTTCCTGGGGCAGCGCGCCTATGGTGTGGGTGCAGCTGCTGAAGTCTATTTTGGCAAGACCGTCGCCGAACTGAATCTGGCTGAGACCGCCCTGCTCGCCGGATTGCCCCGCGCTCCTTCCAGGGAAAACCCGGTCACCAATCCCGAGTTGGCAAAACAACGGCGCGCTTATGTCCTGAGACGCATGCGGGAGCTTAATTTCATCACGGATACCGAACGTGAACAGGCGGATGCAACGCCAATCGAGTCCAATTTGCATGGTGTGGGCGTCGAGCTGGAGGCCCCTTATATCGCCGAGATGGCTCGACAGGAGCTGGAGCAGCGCTATGGCGAGCGTATTTATACCGACAATTTTTCCGTATACACCACCATCGACAGCCACTTGCAGCGCGCTGCAACGCGTTCATTGCGGCTCGGACTGCTGGAATACGACGCCCGGCATGGATATCGCGGCGCAACAACGACTATCAACCTGCAAAACGCAGCAGATGAAACTACCTGGTCCAAGGCTTTGGCCAAATACCCCACGGTCGGTGACCTACAGCCAGCCTTGGTATTGCAGGTCAGCCCTCAAGAAGCTCAGCTATTCGGTCGCAGAACCGGACGTATCAGCATTGCATTGAACAACATGAAATGGGCGCGGCCCGGTTTGCCGGATGATTCCGTCGGTAAAGCGCCTGTACAGGCTGGCGAGGTATTGCACGATGGCGATGTAGTGTATATCGCACAACAAACCAGTGGCGCTTGGCGCCTGCTACAGATTCCGCAAGCTCAGGCGGCATTGGTTGCGCTGGACGCCCGTGATGGCGCCATCGTCGCCTTGGAAGGCGGTTTTGACTATGACGCCAGTCGTTTCAATCGAGCCGTACAAGCCAAACGTCAGCCGGGTTCCTCTTTCAAGCCATTCTTATATTCGGCTGCTCTTGAAAATGGCTTCACGCCAGCATCCCTCATCAATGATTCCCCAGTGGTGGTAGAAGATGCCGGTGTCGAAGGCCCCTGGCGTCCGCAAAATACCAACAAGGAATTCATGGGTCCGATGCGCATGCGCGAGGCCTTGGTGCGTTCGCGTAACCTGGTATCGATCCGGTTGCTGACCAGTCTGGGAACCGGCTACGCCACCGAGTACATCAAACGCTTTGGTTTCAGCACCGAACAACTACCGCAAAACCTCTCTCTCGCCCTGGGCGCAACCCAGGTTGCGCCACTGGAAATGGCGCGTGGATATGCCGTGTTTGCCAATGGCGGCATGCGGGTAGAGCCTTACCTGATTGATCGGGTCATCGGTAGTGAAGGACAGATGATCTTCAGCGCCGAGCCCGAAATTGCCTGTGCTGAGTGCGAGACACCCCCAGTCTATGACTCGGTGGAAACCGCCACTCTCACGCAGCGAGTCATCGCCGAACCCCTTGATCACGTCGGCGATGCAGCATCTGTCACCGACGCCGAACCACCTGCTGCTGTGCCTGTGCTGGTCAAACCGGCACCACGCGTCATTTCGGCCAGCAATGCCTTTCTGATGACCGACATGATGAAAGATGTCATCCGACGCGGCACGGCCACTCGCGCGCGGGCTCTCAATCGCAGTGACATTGCTGGCAAAACCGGTACCACCAATGACCGGCGCGATGCCTGGTTTGTCGGCTTCAATGCCGACCTGGTGGGTGCGGCCTGGGTTGGTTTCGATCAAGAACGTCCATTGGGTAATCACGAAGAAGGCGGCAGAACCGCCCTGCCCATCTGGGTGTATTTCATGCGGGAAGCATTGCGCAGTATCCCTGAACATACCCTGGCGCAGCCGGAAGGCGTCGTCAGCATGCGCATCGCCGCAGACAGCGGCAAAGTCACCACGCGTACCGGCAATGGTACTTTGTTTGAATATTTCTCCAAGGACCACTTGCCAGAAAGTGCCAACGATTCAAGTGCGGATGAAAGCAGCAATGCCGGCATCAGCGCGGGCAACGATGGTTTGTTTTGAACATCATCATGACCCGCCGCAGCAATACTCGTGAAGACCAGTTACGTCGTACTGTTGCACACGAAGCGGCGCGCATCATGGCTGAACAGGGCATCGACGACTTTCTGCTGGCCAAACGCAAGGCTGCTGAACGGCTGCATATCAGCAATATTTCAGCCTTGCCGAAAAATACTGAAATAGAAGCCGCCTTGATCGAATATCAACGATTGTTCCAATCACAGCACCATGAACGGCAGTTGTATGAGTTACGCCATGTAGCCTTGCACCTGATGCAATTACTGCATGACTTTAGGCCACGTCTCGTCGGTTCGGTACTGAGCGGCAGCGCCACAGCCCACACGGAAATCAATCTGCATGTATTTGTCGATCGTGCCGAGCAGATCGTGATGCAGCTGGAGGAACACGGGATTCAGCCGCATCATGCTGAAAAGAAAGTTCGCTACGAACCTGATCGAGTGATCAGTTGTCCCAGCTTCAAATTCATCGCCGGTCAACAAGCAGTTGAAATCGTGGTATTTCCGCTCGATGGCATCCGCCAGTCACCCAGCAGCCCGGTGGACGGCAGACCCATGCCACGAGCCGATATCGAAGCAGTGGCCGACTTGCTCAAATGAAAAACCCCGCTGTTTGAGCGGGGTTTCTGTATGGCGATGCGACAGCCGGTGTTGCATCTAGCTGCGCTTGGCTATCTCGACATAGTCGCGACGAGGCGAACCGGTATATAGCTGGCGCGGGCGTCCGATCTTCATGTTCGGATCGGCAATCATTTCCTGCCAGTGAGCCACCCAGCCAACGGTACGCGCAATGGCAAACATCACCGTGAACATGGAACGGGGAATACCCAAGGCGCTGTAGATGATGCCCGAATAGAAATCCACGTTCGGATACAGCTTACGCTCGACGAAGTAGTCGTCCTTAAGCGCAATTTCTTCCAGACGCAATGCCAGTTCGAACAACGGATTATCCGACTTGCCGAGCTTGGCCAGCACTTTGTGGCACATGCCGCGGATGATGGTCGCACGCGGGTCGAAATTCTTGTACACACGGTGACCAAAGCCCATGAGCCTGAAGTTATCGTTCTTGTCCTTGGCCTTGGCGACATATTTGGTGATGTTATCAACCGTGCCGATCTGTTCAAGCATGGCCAGCACGGCTTCGTTGGCGCCGCCATGGGCCGGGCCCCAGAGTGCGGAGATACCGGCGGAAATGGCTGAATACGGATTGGTGCCGGTACTGCCCGCCAGACGCACCGTCGAGGTGCTGGCATTCTGTTCGTGATCAGCATGCAGAATGAACAACAGGTCCAGCGCCTGAGCAGCCACCGGATCAACCTGATACGGCTCGCAGGGCACAGAGAAAAACATGTTGAGCAGATTGGAACAATAATCCAGATCATTGCGCGGGTAGATGAATGGTTGGCCCAGAGAGTGCTTGTAAGCCGCTGCGGCAATCGTCGGGATCTTGGCGATGATGCGATGGGCAAAAATCTCGCGGTGGCGCGGATTATTGATGTCCATAGAATCGTGATAGAAGGCCGACATCGAAGCCACCACCCCGGACAGCATCGCCATGGGATGTGCGTTGTAATGGAATCCGTTGAAGAAACGCAGCAACGATTCGTTCAACATGGTGTGGTACTGGATGGCGTGCGAGAACTCATTGATTTGCTTGCTGGAAGGCAGCTCGCCATTGACCAGCAAGTAGGCAACCTCGATGAAATTGCTCTTTTCCGCCAGTTGTTCAATCGGGATGCCCCGATGCAGCAGGATGCCGTTGTCGCCGTCGATGTAAGTGATCTTGCTTTCGCAGGAAGCGGTTGACATGAAACCAGGATCGAAAGTGAACAGATCGTGGTCTTTGGCGAGCGGGGCAATATTCAGTACGTTCGGCCCCACGGTAGGGACTTTTACATCCAGAGTAGATTTTTTGCCGGTGGCCAGGTCTGTCAGCTCGAACTTCTTGTCTGTCATAGGCGTTGGTTCCTGCGAGTTATCGCTTCACGAAGGCTCCCATAAAAAGGTCGCTCAGCGTTACATGTGAAGCGCGCTGAATCAAGCCCTTTTGTGGCGAGGCATGTTCATTTGCGCCGATCTAGTGCGCAAGCCAAATCCGGCGGCGCCGACCTATATGCAATCGGTGCAAAACCGGCTTTCGGCCGGTATTCCGGGTTTAGCCACTGGTGCGATCGACCAGCAACACGGTACCGTCCACGCCGGTGACGCGAACACGCGCGCCCACGGGCAGGTTCGGCCCGCGAACTTCCCAGTCACGATTGCCCAGACGGATGCGGCCGGTGCCATTCTGGATCGGAGCCTGCAGCACCAACGCTTCACCGATGTGGCGCAAACCCAGCCGGTGTTCGGCCGTGGGACGCGCCAGTTCGCGCTGTCGCGAGCGGTAATGCGCCCAGAAATACAGGGCAAAAACTGCCGAAGCAAAACACAGAAACCAGATCATGGGTAGCCGCAGGGTGATTTAAGAGCTTGGCTAATTTAGCAAGCTTGCGTCTCATGAACGATGAACATGGTCACAAGCCGCAAGGACCAGGGCGCGCCCGAGGCAGTTATTTACTCACCCGGCCGCAAGTACTCGATGACGCTTAAGGTGGACCAGCAACAGGGACATGGCGGCGGGCGTCACTCCCGGCACCCTGGACGCCTGTCCCAGCGTAGCTGGTCGAGCTTCGCTGAGCCGTTGCCGCACTTCGTTGGACAGGCCACGGATGTCGCGGTAATCAATATCGCGGGGTACTACCGTCATTTCGTGACGCCGCTGCCGCTCAATCTCGGTGGTTTGCCGGGTGATGTAACCATCATACTTGGCCTGTACGTCCAGCTGCACCGCTACCTGCTCGACAAGTCGGTCATCGTCCAGTGGCACTGGGGCACCGATGGCTTCAATGGCGATCAGCGATTGGTAGTCCACTTCCGGTCTACGCAACAAATTCAATGCCTGGTCTTCGCGGCTGAGCGTGGTACCCAGTAGGGATTGTTGCTGTTCGGCGCTCAGATGGTGGGGCTGTACCACCGTGGTCGCCAGACGCTGCCATTCACGGGCAACGGCATTGCGCTTGGTTTCAAAGAAAGACCAGCGTTCGTCATTGACCAGACCCAGCTCACGTCCTACTGGCGTCAGTCGAGTATCGGCATTGTCCTCGCGCAGCAGCAGCCGGTATTCGGCGCGACTGGTGAACATGCGATAGGGTTCAGTGGTGCCACGGGTGATCAGATCGTCGATCAACACCCCCAGATATGCTTCCCCGCGCTGCGGCCACCAGGCAGCACGCTGCTGGGCTTTCAGCGCAGCATTGATGCCGGCCAGCAAACCCTGTGCAGCGGCCTCCTCATATCCGGTAGTACCATTGATCTGGCCGGCGAAAAACAGGCCGGCAATATGCTTTGTTTCCAGACTATATTGCAGATCGCGCGGATCAAAATAATCGTATTCGATGGCATAACCCGGGCGGGTGATGTGGGCACGCTCGAAACCCTTGATGGAACGCACCAGCTCGTACTGCACGTCGAATGGCAGGCTGGTGGAGATGCCATTGGGATAAATCTCATGGGTATTCAGGCCCTCCGGCTCAATGAACACCTGGTGCGAGAGTTTGTCGGCAAAACGTACTACCTTGTCTTCGATCGACGGGCAATAACGCGGTCCGACGCCTTCAATGATGCCGGTATATAGCGGCGAACGATCAGTACCGCTGCGAATGATCGCGTGGGTGCGCTCGTTAGTGTGGGTGATATAGCAGGGCAATTGCTGCGGGTGTTCGCTGCGCCGGCCCAGATAGGAAAACACCGGCATGGGTTCGTCGCCCGGCTGCACGATCAGCTCCGAGTAATTGATGCTGCGGCCGTCGATACGCGGCGGCGTGCCGGTTTTCAGGCGGCCCACACGCAAAGGCAATTCACGCAGCCGCGCAGCTAGACGGTTTGAAGGCGAGTCGCCGGCCCGTCCACCAGGGTAATTCTCCAGCCCGACATGTATCTTTCCGGCCAGGAAAGTACCGACAGTCAATACTACGGTAGGGGCGCGGAACTCCAGTCCTACCTGGGTAATCACACCTTGTACCGAGCCATGCTCGACAATCAGATCGGCGACTTCTTGTTGAAACAGCGTCAGATTGGGCTGGTTTTCCAGCAACTTTCGAATGGCTTGCTTGTAAAGCTGCCGGTCGGCTTGGGCACGGGTGGCGCGCACGGCCGCACCTTTACTGCCATTGAGGGTACGGAACTGGATGCCGGCACGATCAGTGGCCGTCGCCATGGCGCCGCCCAGGGCATCAATCTCCTTGACCAGATGGCCCTTGCCGATACCGCCAATGGCAGGATTGCAGCTCATTTGCCCGAGCGTCTCGATGCTTTGCGTCAACAGCAGGGTTTTCACGCCCATGCGCGCCGCGGCCAGGGCGGCCTCGGTGCCGGCATGACCGCCACCCACTACAATGACTGCAAACTGATCTGGAAATCGCATGATGGCCTACCTCAGGGGCGGCTAGTTTACTCAAGCGCCGCAAGACTGAAAGCCGCGCTCATTGATCAGGACAAAACTCGGGGGTAATTGACCGTGTATATCGCACTTAAATCCACACCGGCCTGGCAGTGCCCGCATTCAGTCATCTGGATGCTGAGTCTCTGCCTCGCCTTGTGCAGCGCGCTCAGCCACGCCGAGGAAAGCGATCCGGCCAGCCGGGTAGCCCGTATCAGCTACCTCAAAGGACACGTGTATATGCAAACCGCGGATGACAGCACCTGGAACAACGCCAGCATCAATCAGCCGCTGACCAGTGGTGATCAGTTATGGACTGGTGGCCAGGCCCGATCCGAACTGCAGATGGGTCGCACCACCCTACAGGTGGATGCAGACACCCAGTTGCGGTTGCTGGAACTCAGCGACGAAGCTTTACAGGTACAGGTCACTCAAGGTGTGGTGAATCTACGGGTTCGCCACCTCGACAAGCATGAAATAGTGGAAATCGATACGCCCAACGCTGCGGTATCGGTGTTGGAGCCTGGTACTTATCGCATCGAAGTGGCGGATCGCGATGAGCTGACGGTGGTGCAGGTACGCGATGGCAGCGCGGAGGTCGCCGGTGAAAAACAGAGTTTTTCATTGCGTACAGATGAGCAATTAAGCCTGCATGGCAGCGAGCGATTGTCTGCCGAATTCGGCGATCTGGCCCGGATGGACGAATTCGATCGCTGGTCAGCCGAGCGCAACCGCCGCGCCGAGCGTGTCGCTTCAGCCAGATATGTTTCCCCAGACATGATTGGCTATGAAGATCTCGACGATTACGGCTACTGGCGCTGGTACAACGACTACGGCTATGTATGGATGCCCACGCGCATCGTTGCAGGTTGGGCACCGTATCGCTATGGCCGCTGGGGATGGGTGTCACCCTGGGGCTGGACGTGGATTGACGATGCCCCATGGGGATTTGCACCGTTTCATTACGGTCGCTGGGCCTCGCTGCATGGTCATTGGTGCTGGGTGCCGGGTCCGCGCATCGCCCGTCCGGTCTATGCCCCTGCCCTGGTTGCATGGATTGGCACGCCGGGCATCAGCGTTTCGGTGAACGTTGGTACGCGACCGGTGGGCTGGATTCCGCTCGGTCCTCGCGAAATCTATCGACCGGTTTATCGCAGCAGCCGCGACTACCTGGTAAATGTGAACCTGAGCAACAGCCTGCTCAATCGTGACGAGTTTGAGCGGGGATATCGTCGCCGGCCACATGAAGAACAGTACAGCAATCGTCATGCTGCTTCAGTGGTACAAGCCGATACCTTGCGCGAAGCCCAGCCAGTGAGTCGCCATCTCATCGGGTTTGATGCAGGACGATTGCAGTCCATGGATCAAATGCCGGTCAGGGCGACTGACCGGGCTCCCGAGACGCGTGACTCCAGGAATGTCACCCCACCCGTTCTACCTAATTCACGTGAAGTGCTGGCGCGGCGACGCCCGGTGTGGCCAAGCCAAGGCAATGCTGACGTCACGCCGGTGTTGACAGCACCACGTAATGTGGATGGCGTGCGAGTAATTGATCCGAATACCATTCGACGCTCTGGCAGTTATCGAAACGGTGAGCGTAATCCCGCTGAGTCACAGGTCATGCCTCGATCCGACGGCAATCAAATAAACGCTCGCAGACCCGATGGCACGCGCTCGATCACGACCTCGCCTTATATGCGGCCGGACACTAACAAACCCCGCGATAATTCAAGCAGTGGTCAGCCAGCGGAAGCTGGCCGTGATGCAGGCATGCCAGTACCCGCCCCCAAAGTAACCGGGCCACGCATACGCAGCAATCCATGGGTGCGCGATGAAGCGCGTCCTGATGGTCGTGAACGAAGTGGTCAGGATACTGCGCAGCCGTCCATCGAGCGGCAGCGCTCCATACCAGCGCCCAGCAATCCGATGCCGGCACCACGTCGCGAGCCGGCGCCTTTCAGTCCTGATGCAGCACCGTCTGGCGGCAATCCAGACTCGAATCGAGCGCCCAACAGAGGGGACGATGCCGGCTTCCGCCATCGTCGTTTCGACAGGGATACCCGCTGACAACGACAAACTAAATTATTCAACCGAGGCAATGGTAATGAGATTGCGTGCCATACCTTCCAGGCGTAGCACGGGATCGTGACTGTAAAAGCTCTCGTCAATGGCAACGCTGCCTGCAACAGGAATATTGACGTGTAGTACATGTATGCCTTGCCAGAGCAGCCGACACTCTGCCCGCGCGCTGTCCGGCTGCGGGCAATCAAGGCGTTCAATCTGCAAGCTCACCGCTCGAATGGCTGCTGTGGAAATATTGTGCACCGTGCCGCTCAGACGCCAGGGTGCGCCCTGTCCATCAAATTGCATGTCATTCAATTGCGCTGCCGGACCAGCTGCCGACTGGCTTGATGAAAGGGTCGGCGTTACGTCATGTGGTGTTTCATCATCATGTGGCGCGTGGATATTGAACCATATCAGCAGCAGCACCAGCACAGCGCTCAGTGCCAGACCGGTTTTGCGAAATCGCTGCGTAAAAGCCAATGACACGCTGACAACCAGCAGAATGAACAGAAGTCTGGCGTTCATTACTTGCCTATGCAAAAACTGGTGAAGATTCGGCCCAGCAAATCATCGGAGGTGAATTCTCCGGTAATTTCACCCAGTGCCTGTTGTGCCATCCGCAATTCTTCGGCACACAATTCGCCGGCATGACGAGTGAGCAGATGCGCCTGCGCCTGATCCAGATGCTGTTTGACGCGTTGCAATGCCTCGAGATGCCGGCGGCGCGCCAAAAACCCACCTGCTTCGCTGCTGTTGTAACCCATGCAGGCTTTCAAGTGTTCGGTCAGCAATTCAAATCCCGCGCCAGTGTATGCCGAAAGATAAATGTATGGTGGGCTGCCCGGCTCAAGGGCTGGTAAGTGCTGAGCAAGATCAATCTTGTTCATTACCACCGTCACCGGCGCTTCACCCGGCAACTGCGCAAGCTCCTGATCGATAGAAGCCACATCACCCCTACTGGCATCTACTACATACAGCAGCCGATCGGCCTTGGCCATTTCCAGCTGCGCGCGCCGGATCCCTTCCGCTTCGACGCGATCATGGGTATCGCGCAATCCGGCCGTATCAATGATATGCAGCGGCAGGCCATCGATATGAATGCGCTCACGCAATACGTCGCGGGTAGTCCCGGGTATTTCCGTCACGATCGCCGCATCGTAACCGGCAAGACGATTCAGCAAGCTGGATTTGCCGGCATTGGGTTTGCCGGCGATGACTACGGTCATGCCTTCACGCAACAAACTGCCCTGTCTGGCGGTTTGCTGAATGGCAGCAATCAATTGCTGTGTATGCGCCATGCGTTGCAGCAGCACACTGTCCTGCATCAGATCCAGTTCTTCGTCAGGAAAATCAATGGCCGCTTCGACGTGCATGCGCGTATGAATGACCGCTTCGGTCAGTTCATGCAGGCGCGCCGAGAATTCGCCTTGCATGGAACGCAAGGCAGCGCGTGCTGCCTGTGCAGAGTCAGCCGCTATCAGATCGGCAATGGCTTCAGCTTCCACCAAATCGAGCTTGTCATTCAAGAATGCCCGACGGCTGAATTCACCAGGCTCTGCCAGGCGTGCGCCCAATTGCAGAATGCGTTGCAGCAGCAGATCCTGCACTATCGGCCCGCCATGCCCTTGCAGCTCCAATACATCCTCACCGGTAAAGGAATGTGGCGCCGGAAAGTAAAGCGCAATGCCGCTGTCAATGCCTTTCGCATTGGCATCGCGAAACTCGCTCAGATGTGCTGCGCGTGGCTTGGGTAATTCGCCCAGCATGGCGGTGGCAATGCCCATTACCAGCTTGCCGGAGATACGGATGATGCCCACACCGCCGCATCCCGGCGGTGTGGCGATGGCAGCAATGGTGTCATGCTCGCTAGTTATCATGCCGACAAATCACCGATCAGCAGCGAATCGGTCGGTTAAGGCTAAAGCATCAAGCCAGCGCTTGTCTGGCGTCAGCAGCAACCAACTTGTTGATGCGCCACTGCTGCAAAGCTGACACCACGGTGTTCGTGATCCAGTACAACACCAGGCCGGAGGGGAACCACGCCATCATCACCGTCATCATGACAGGCATGAAAGCCATGACCTTGGCCTGGGTGGGATCCGGCGGCGGCGGATTCATCTTGAACTGTACAAAGTTGGCAATACCCATGACGACCGGCAGCACGAAATACGGATCGCGCGTCGACAGATCGGCTATCCAGCCAAAAAACGGCGCCTGGCGCAGTTCCACACTTTCCAGCAATACCCAATAAAAGCCCATGAAGAATGGAATCTGTATCAGCATCGGCAGGCAACCAGCCACCGGATTGATCTTTTCCTTCTTGTATAACTCCATCGTAGCCTTGCCCAGCGCTTCGCGATCATCCTTGTAGCGCTCCTGCAGCGACTTCAACTTGGGCGCAACGGTACGCATCTTGGCCATGGAACGGCCGCTCGATGCCGTCAGGCGATAAAACGCCAGCTTGATCAACAACGTAGTGATGATAATCGTGATACCCCAATTGCTGACAAACTGATGCACTTTTTGCAGCAGCCAGAACAGGGGACGGGCAATGATGCTCAGCTTGCCATAGTCGGTGGTGCGATCGAGTTCCGGACCCGTGGCCGCCAGTTGATCCTGCAGCTTGGGACCGATGAACAAGGTTTCAGTCAATTGCGCCGAGGTGCCGGCAGGGACATTTTGCAGCGGGCCACGATAGGTAAAAGTGTAATTGTTGTCGCCGTCAACAGCCAGTGAATAATCATATGTCTTGTCAGTGGGAGGCACTGCAGCGACGACAAAGTAATGCTGCATCCCGGCCATCCAGCCGCCGGTAATCGCTGACTGGAACTTGCTGTCTTCTGCATCACCCACTTTCAGCTTGCGATAGGACTTGCCGTTGTAAACAGCGGGCCCGCGATAGGCAATCGTCGAAGCATCAAGCATCGAATACTTGATGGGCAGGTCGTGTCTGAACAACTGTACATAGGAAGCGCCCTGCCACACGGCTGGACTGTTGTTATGTACTTCGTAACGTACCGTTACCGCATAGCTGCCACGCTTGAAGGTATAGATCTTGTCGATGCCGATGCCCTGCGCATCTGTCCAGCTCAACTTCACCGCCAGCTCGTTCTGCCCGGCAGCCATGCGATATTCGTCGGCATCGCTGGCGTATGTTGCCAGATGACTGGGAGCAGCAGCAGGATTGACAGTCAGTAAACCGGATCTAGCTACAAACAAAGATGCCGGCACATTACTCAGCAACTGCACCGGCGTAGCCGGCTGATCTTTGCTGATGGGATACTTCAGCAAGTCCGCTCGCTCGATGTCGCCACCACGTGTGTTGATATCCAGATCGAATACATCGGTAACCACTCGAATCTTGCTGCCTGTAGCTGACGCATTGGTTGCTGCGGCCGGTGCAGTGGGAGCGACGGTTGTCACCGTGCTGGAAGCGGCGTCTGGCAGACTAGGCAGGCTGGTGCCGGCGGCAGAATCGTGTGATGCGACACCTGTGGCGACGGGTACCGATGCAGGCGGATAGTCACGTTGCCAGGTGATGAAATTCAACCATAGAAGGACGCCCACGGCGCCCCATAAAAAAATGCGTTTGTTATCCATGCGAACAATTGCCGGTATGGTCTTGATGTGAACTGTTGGATTTAGCTGGTGGCACGGGATCGTAACCACCCGGATGCCAGGGATGACAGCGCAAGATGCGCCGCAGGCTCAGCCAAAGACCTTCGATGATGCCGTGTTCATGAAGAGCCTGTTGTGCGTAACAGGAGCAACTGGGGTAAAAACGACAGTTCTGACCCAGCCAGGGACTGAGCAGGTAACGATAGCCGCTGATCAGAAAAATCAGGATGCGGCGCATCGTTTCACCACATTTTTCCAGTGCTGTGCGAGTCGCTCAGCCAATAAACCGTTAGTTGCATCACGTGCGCCGGGACGAGTATTGACCACGATGTCCACAGCTGGGAGTTGCGTGTGATTGAGACGGAAGGAATTGCGAATCACGCGTTTGATGCGATTGCGATTCACTGCATTGCCCACCGTACGTGCGGATACTGACAGCCCAAGGCGGGCGATGCTCAAACCATTGGGTTTAATCAGAACCAGAAAACATGAATCGCCCAGTTTGCTGCCCTGTTGATAGACCGCATCAAACTGGGCCTTGTGGACTAGACGCTGTGCCGGGGTAAACGTTGACACCCGACGGTGACAGGAAAAATTAAGTGACGGCCGCAGAAAAGGCGGCGCGCCGATTACACGCAAAGACGTTTGCGGCCCTTGGCGCGGCGACGAGCCAAGACCAGACGGCCACCCTTGGTGGCCATGCGAGCACGGAAACCATGCACACGTTTGCGGTGCAAATTGCTGGGTTGATATGTGCGCTTCATCGGATATCTTCCTAATCAGGTACTTGGCCAACAAGGCCAAGTCCATACATAAAGGGGCCGCAAGGGTACGGGTGGGTCTGAGGTGTGTCAAGCTGGAATGGCTGGTTCAATGATTTCAAATTAAGTCGCGAGGGTAATGTAACCGGTTACCAGATGCCTGTGGATAAGTCGCTGAAACTCGGTATAGACTCACGTCCCCTCATCCCCGCCGAAAACTATTCAAAGAGATCACGGACCGTGCCAGGCTCGTTGTGGAACCGTTGTTTACGCCAGCTCGAAGCGGATATGCCCGAGCAGCAATTCAACACTTGGGTTCGGCCTTTGCAGGCAGTCGCGGATGGCAACGTATTGCGTCTTTATGCGCCTAACCGGTTCGTGGCCGAATGGGTTAATGAAAACGTCCTGCCCCGACTGACACAGTTGTTCCAGACGCTACCTGACTCAAGCTCGGAATCAAGATCGACCTCGCTGGTGCTGGAAGTGGGCTCCCGGCCTCCAACCTCTGCGGTAAATGAACTTGTGCCCCGCGAGGCTGTGACCGTATCTGCTGCTGTGGCGCCCAAATCCATGTTCAGCAATCTGGGGGGTCGCCTGAATCCGGAGTTTACTTTTACCAATTTCGTTGAAGGTAAAAGTAACCAGTTAGCTCGGGCTGCTGCTCAACAGGTGGCCGAGAATCCCGGGCGGGCTTACAACCCGTTATTCATCTATGGCGGAGTGGGGCTGGGCAAAACACACCTGATGCATGCCGTTGGCAATGCCATCCGCGAAAGGATGCCGAATGCTCGAATCGCTTACGTGCACTCCGAGCGGTTTGTCGGCGATATGGTCAAGGCTCTGCAGCACAACAGTATCAATGAATTCAAAACGGCATATCGCTCCCTGGACGCGCTGCTGATCGATGATATTCAGTTTTTTGCCGGTAAGGATCGGTCACAAGAGGAATTCTTTCATACCTTTAACGCGTTGTTTGAAGCACAGCAGCAAATCATCCTGACCTGTGATCGTTATCCCAAAGAAGTTGAAGGTCTGGAAGAAAGGCTGAAGTCGCGTTTCGGCTGGGGCTTAACGGTATCCGTAGAACCTCCGGAACTGGAGACCAGTGTGGCCATTCTGATGAGTAAGGCTGCCTTGGGCAGTGTCCTTTTGCCTGAGGAAGTTGCGTTTTTCATTGCCAAACGAATTCGTTCCAATGTGCGGGAGCTGGAAGGCGCCTTGCGCCGGGTAGTGGCCAACGCACAGTTTACCGGCCGGCCTATTACTCTGGATTTCACCAAAGAAGCTTTGCGTGATCTCCTGGCGTTGCAGGATCGACTGGTAACGATCGAAAACATCCAAAAAACGGTCGCTGAATACTACAAAATACGTGTCGCAGACTTGCTGTCAAAACGCCGCAGTCGTTCCATCGCACGTCCGAGACAGATGGCAATGGCATTGGCCAAAGAATTGACCACCCATAGCCTGCCTGAAATCGGTGATGCATTTGGCGGCCGGGACCATACCACTGTGTTGCATGCATGCCGGGTAATCAAGGTTTTGAAAGAAACCGAAACGCGCAGCTCTGAGGAATATCAAAACTTGTTGAGAACTTTGACAGGTTGATGTGTGGAAACTGTGGATAAGATGTTCTTAAATTAAGTGGAATTTAATCCACAGATTGCAAACAGGATGGCAGTTCCTCTGTGAAGACTTTGTTAGCTATTTTTCATGTCTACTAAGATATTGATTTTATTTTATTTAATTGCCTTATCCACAGATTTTCTGTTTACTAATAATAGTAATAATAGATTTAATTTAAGTATTTTTTAAAGAATTAATTAATAGATGGTGTCGAAATGAAGTTCAGCGCGGAACGTGAAGCCATTCTTTTACCCCTGCAAGCAGTGATAGGGGTAGTTGAGCGCCGTCAAACCATGCCTATTTTGGCTAATGTGTTTTTAGTGGCTAAAGATCAAGTGCTTACAATTACAGCAACAGATCTGGAAGTTGAGCTTAGTGCAATTGGCCCAGCAACGGTCCAAGAAGCAGGTGAAATTACCTTACCTGGCCGCAAGTTCTTGGACATCATTAAGGCTTTGCCAGACAAGGCATTAGTCACGCTGAACATTGAAGGTGAACGCGCCACTATTCGATCTGGAAAAAGCCGTTTTACTCTGGCTACCTTGCCTGCTTCTGACTTTCCAATTGTGGAAAATATCGATGTAAAACAAAAATTCAGCCTGCCGCAAGCCGACATAAAAACGCTGCTCGACAAAACTCACTTTTCCATGGCTCAGCAGGATGTTCGTTATTACTTGAATGGTCTGCTGCTTGAACTCAGTGACCAAAAACTGCGATTGGTAGCTACTGATGGTCACCGATTGGCCTTGGCGGAAGCAGAGTTGAATGATCGAGTTGAAACCAGTTTACAGGTGATTTTGCCACGGAAGGGTGTATTGGAACTACAGCGAATCTTGGGTAATCAAGGACAAGTTGAAATCAGTATCAGCGCCAATCACATGCGTGTAAGCGTTGATGGTACGCGTTTCACTTCAAAATTGATTGACGGACGTTTTCCAGATTATGGCCGGGTCATTCCGAATGAACCTAATCGAGTGGTTGGTGCAAATCGCATCAGCCTGCGCACGGCCCTGCAACGCGCTGCCATTCTTTCCAATGAAAAATATCGTGGGATTCGCCTGACTTTGAAACCCGGATTACTGGTGCTTCAAGCACATAATCCTGAACAGGAGGAAGCAGAGGAGGAGCTTGAGGTTACTCACACCGGGGAGGCCATGGAGATCGGTTTCAATGTGAATTATTTGATGGAAGCTTTGGCTGCTGTTGATGGTGAGCAAGTTGAGCTTGGTTTCACTGACGGCAATAGCAGTTGCTTGATTAAAGCACCTGGCGTGGTTAGTTCCCGCTACGTAGTGATGCCGATGCGTCTTTGATGCTGTCGTTTGCCGGACTGACAGGATGACGTTGCTGCGGCTCGATATAGAGCAATTCCGATGTATAGAGCGAGCGCAACTTGAACTGGCATCGGATGTGAATTTGATTGTCGGTCAGAATGCATCGGGGAAGACCAGTTTGCTCGAGGCAATTTATGTGTTGGGCACTGGACATTCATTTCGCACTCATCAGACCGGTATGCTGATACGGCATGGAGCAGAGAGTTTTGTTGCTGTTGCAAGGATTCATGGCTTTCAGGGAACCGAAATCATCGGGGTACGCGGTACGAAGGATTGCAAGGAAACACGCCTGAACGGCGAATCAGCTCGCAGTTTGGCGGAATTAGCTTTGCGGCTGCCGGTTCAAATAATCGATCCTGAAATTCATCGTTTACTGGAAGATGGCCCTAGCCGACGCCGACGTTTCATGGATTGGGGTGTGTTCCACGTGGAACATCGATTTCATGATGCATGGCGGCGGTATCAGCGTACTTTGCGACAGCGGAACGCCGCTTTGAAAGCCCGGCAGGCAAAGGTTGCTTTGCAGATCTGGGATCAGGAACTGATAGAACAGGGTACTCAAGTGGCCATCTATCGGGATCAATATATTGCAGAGATAAGACCTTTTATCAGTAATTTGGGTCGGCAACTACTTGGGCTTGATATTGAAGTAGAACATCAGCGTGGCTGGAAACGCCATATCGATTTGAGTGCTGCTTTGGCGCAATCGCTTTTACGTGATCAGACGCTAGGCACTACTGGTGTGGGGCCCCATCGAGCTGATTTGATTTTGAAAGTAGCAAGCATGCCAGCCAAGGATCGGGTATCACGTGGACAACAGAAAATGCTCGCTTGCACATTGATTCTTGCTCAACAAGCCCATCGGGCGGCAATTGGTGCACCTCCAGCATGCTTGTTGCTTGATGATCCAGCAGCAGAACTCGATGTGGATAACTTGGGGAAATTGCTTGCTGCAGTAACAGAGATCCCAGCGCAACTTGTAGTAGCTTCTCTAACGATTGACCTATTGAAATTTTTCCCACAAGCCCGTTTGTTTCACGTGGAACACGGGGCTGTGCAGGCAATGGCATAATGTCCCGACTTTCCACTTTGGACCCATCATGAGCGCAACACCTCCCAATGACAGCATTTACGATTCCAGTAAAATCAAGGTGTTAAAAGGCCTCGATGCAGTTCGTAAACGTCCAGGAATGTACATTGGCGATACCGATGACGGCACTGGTTTACATCATATGGTGTTCGAAGTGGTCGATAATTCCATTGACGAAGCGTTGGCTGGGCACTGTACGGGCATCACGGTAACTATCCATGCCGATCAGTCGGTCACAGTATCGGACAATGGCAGGGGAATTCCTGTGGATATCCATCCGGAGGAAGGTGTTTCTGCTGCTGAAGTCATCATGACTGTATTGCATGCAGGCGGTAAATTTGATGATTCCTCCTACAAGGTTTCTGGCGGTCTGCATGGTGTAGGGGTGTCGGTTGTCAATGCGCTTTCCGAATATTTACTGCTGACTATCCATCGTGATCAGAAGTTGTATCAGCAGGAATACCGGATGGGAAATCCCCAGGCACCTCTGGCTGTAACAGGGGTTACCGACAAGCGTGGCACCACAATACGATTCAAGCCAAGTTCTGAGATTTTTACTCATATAGAATTCATATATGACGTTCTGGCTAAACGTCTGAGGGAATTGTCGTTCCTCAATTCCGGGGTACGCATTGAGCTGATTGATGAACGCGACGACAAGCGCGAAGAATTTATTGCTGAAGGCGGCATTCGTGAATTTGTCCGTCACTTGAACCGGACCAAAACGCCTGTTCACCAGAACCTGATCTATTTCCGCACTGATCAAGGACCGATTTCCGTTGAGCTGGCTATGCAATGGAATGATTCTTATCAGGAAAACATGTATTGCTATACCAATAACATCCCGCAAAAAGATGGCGGTACCCACCTTGCCGGATTTCGGGCAGCACTGACGCGTACCCTCAATGGTTATATTGAGCGTGAGTTTTCTGCCAAAGAGAAGCTCGCTACGACAGGTGAAGATGCTCGTGAAGGTCTGACAGCCATCTTGTCGGTAAAAATGCCTGATCCGAAGTTTTCTTCGCAAACCAAAGACAAACTGGTTTCATCCGAGATTAAAGCGATTGTTGAACAATCGGTAAGTGAGAAACTTGATGAGTTTTTGCTGGAAAATCCCGCAAACGCAAAGGTAATTGCGGAGAAAATCGTTGATGCGGCTCGGGCTCGCGAAGCCGCCCGCAAAGCTCGGGAAATGACTCGGCGCAAGGGCGCGCTGGATATCGCTGGATTGCCCGGCAAGCTTGCTGATTGCCAGGAAAAAGATCCAGCCTTATCTGAAATGTTCCTGGTCGAGGGGGATTCCGCAGGTGGCTCAGCCAAGCAGGGGCGTGATCGTCGCACCCAAGCCATTCTGCCGCTCAAAGGCAAGATTCTGAATGTGGAAAAAGCACGTTTCGACAAAATGCTGTCGTCCGCTGAAGTGGGTACGCTGATTACCGCGCTCGGCTGTGGCATTGGCGCCGATGATTTTGATGTAGCCAAGTTACGTTATCACCGTATCATCATCATGACCGACGCCGATGTGGATGGCTCGCACATCCGCACTTTGCTGCTGACGTTCTTTTATCGCCAGATGCCGCAGTTAATCGAACGCGGCCATATCTATATTGCCCAGCCACCCTTGTACAAAGTGAAAAAGGGCAAGTCCGAAATCTATGTAAAGGATGATGACGAGCTGAATGACCTGCTGCTGAAGTCGGCCACTGAAAATGCAATCTTGCATCCAGGCGATGGAGCAAATCCGCTCTCGGGTAATGCGCTTGATGCCCTGATGCATCAGTGGACTGAAGTGCAGGGCATCCTTCGTCGGTCTGCGCGTCGTTACGATCAGCGCGTGCTGGAGCAGATGCTGTATCTGCCCGAAGTCACTTTGGCGCTGCATGATGATCCGGCTTGGTTAAGTAATTGGGCCGCGCAGCTTGAGAAAGAACTCAATGCAGCAGAGGAGGCCGTACGTCGCTACCAGGTACGTGCAGAGCTGAGTGAATTGCACGCGGGTTTACGCGTCACTAGAATCGAACATGGTGTCAGCAATGACAAACATATTCATCGTGAATTCTTTGCCTCTGCTGAATATCGCCATATCGCCGAGCTTGGGAAAATTCTGATGGGTCTGATCGGCAGCGGCGCCTATGTGAGCAGGGGTGATGCGCGACAGGAAGTTTTTTCCTTCAAGCAGGCAATGAAGTGGTTGCTTGACCAGGCCCGCCGCGGTCAGAGCATCCAACGCTATAAAGGGTTGGGCGAGATGAACCCGGAACAGTTATGGGATACCACCATCAATCCGGCTACGCGAAGACTGATCCAGGTACGCATTGAAGATGCGCAAGGTGCCAATGATATTTTCTCTACGCTCATGGGTGATCAGGTGGAACCCAGGCGGGAATTCATTGAACGCAATGCACTTACCGTTGCCAACCTGGACATTTAAGCTTGTAGATCACACTAACGTCGTGGCCGATTGTTTGGCAGTAACCATCAAATAGCGCTGACATGCAAGCTTCCCGGCGCACCCTGTTTGCCTTGATAGTGATCTGGACGTTGGGCTTGCTGATCTCGGGTCATGCGCCTTATGAACGCATGACCTGGTTGATGGAAGTCATCCCCTGTCTGATTCTGATGCCTCTCCTATGGCTGACGCGTAAGCGCTTTGTGTTTACACCGTTGGTTTATGCCTTGCTGACGGTGCATGGACTGATCCTGATGCTGGGTGGCGCCTATAGTTATGCGCGTGTGCCATTGGGATTCTGGATGCAGGACTGGTTCGGTTTCGTACGCAACAACTACGACAAGATTGGCCACTTCGCACAAGGATTTGTGCCTGCGTTTGTCGCACGCGAATTGCTGATGCGTGTCTACGGGCTGCGCACCCGACATCTTATCGCCTTCCTTAGTGTCAGCATCTGTCTGGCGATCAGTGCTTTCTATGAGTTGATTGAATGGTGGACCGCACTCTGGCTGGGTTCCGGCGCGAATGAGTTTCTGGGCACCCAAGGTGATGTCTGGGATACTCAGTCCGACATGTTTTTAGCCCTGCTGGGGGCTGTGAGTGCTTTGTTGCTGGCACGCTGGCATGACAAGGCAATGGCAGCATTGCCTTAGGGCTTGGCTTCGGCCGTTGTCTGTTCGATCCAGTCTTGCACTTCCGCAGTGATCTCACGCGGTTCACGTCCTGCAGTATCGATCGGCGCACCGATGATGACCCGAATGGTGCCTGGCTTTTTCAGCCAGCCGCGACGTGGCCAGAAATAACCAGCAGTATGAGCCACCGGTACCACTTTACAACCTGCTTCCACCGCAAGAATGGCGCCACTAACGCCATACTTTCTGGTTTCGCCCACTGCCGTGCGGGTGCCTTCGGGGAATATCACAATCCAGCGTCCGGTGTTAAGTCGCTGTTTACCCTGGCTGATGACCTGGCGCACGGCGCCACTGCCTGCGGAACGATCAATCGCGATCGGTTGAAACATGCGCAACGCCCAACCCAGGATGGGAATCCACATGAGCTCACGCTTCAGTACCCATGCTTGAGCGGGAAAGACAAAAGCTTGGGCAATGGTCTCCCAGGTGGAAGCATGTTTCCACATGGCAACGTGGCAGCCCGCTGGAATGTTGTCGTGTCCTTCAACGACAAAATCCAGATCGCACAGCGCCTTCAATAACCACAGATTCAATTGAGCCCAGCTGCGCGCAATGGCCCAACGTCCATTGAAAGGCAAAACCCAGGCAATCGTTATGACTACTACTGCATAAATCGCAGTACTGAGAAAAAATCCGCCCGTGAACAGGATTGAACGCAGCAACTGCATCAGGCGCATGCCAGTCTCTTTCGTTGTGTCATTGCTCAACGCTCAACCCGGCAAGCGGGACAAATCGGCAACTTGCAGGAACACCGCACGCAGGCGCGATAGCAAGGTTAGGCGATTATTGCGCACTTCTAAATCATCAGACATCACCATGACTGTATCGAAGAATTGATCCACAGCGGGACGCAGGCTGACCAGTCGGGTGAGTGCGTCTTCATAATTGTGAGTAGCAAACAGCGGTGCTGTGTCCTGTTCAGCGGCTTGCAGTTGCTTGTATAGCTCACGTTCGGCGGCTTCAGTAAAGCGGCTTTCACTTACCTCATTGCCGCGCACATCTTCTGCTTCATTCTTTTTGAGAATGTTGTTGATGCGCTTGTTGGCGGCGGCAAGACTTTGCGCATCACCCAATTGCAGGAAACTTACCAGTGCATGCAGACGTATATCGAAGTCGAGCACCGAGACTGGACGATTGGCCAGCACAGCATCAAACATTTCAGTACGGACTTGTAGCTGAGTACCTTCTAGGTAGTAACTCCGCAGACGCTCCATGATGTAGTCATAGACTTCAACAACTAACAAGTCCAAAGTTCTCTTTGGGTCTGAATCGTATTCAAATTTTTCCTTGTTTAATTTTGCCCCCTTGGCTTTACTTGCGTTTTGGCATGCGAAACCAATGAGCTGCATGAGATCAAGCGAAATTTTTCTCTCAACCAGAATGCGCAGCACACCAATGGACGCGCGCCGCAGGCCAAATGGATCTTTGGCGCCTGTGGGCTTCTGGCCTACTACGAAGATGTCGCAAAGCGTTTGGAGCTTGTCCGCTAGCGCCAGCACCATGCCGGTCTTCGTTGCAGGGAGGTCATCTCCTGCACTACGAGGCAGATATTGTTCACGAATGGCCTCGGCCACTTCGGAATCCAGGCCATCCCTCAATGCGTAATAGCAGCCCATGATACCTTGCAGTTCCGGAAACTCGCCTACCATATCCGTGACCAAATCGGTCTTGGCCAGTTGTGCGGCCTGATCCGCCTTGGCCGTTCCGCCGCTGTTCAATTGAGTGGCAATCAAGCCAGCCAATTTGCGTACGCGTTCCACGCGATCCAATTGCGAACCCAGCTGGTTGTGATACACCACCTTGTCCAGCTTGGGTAAACGCGATGCCAATGTCTGCTTGCGATCCTGATCGAAGAAAAACTTGGCATCGGCCAAACGCGGCCGCACGACGCGTTCGTTACCCTCAATGACACGGCTCGGGTCGGCTGGACTTATATTGCTGACCACCAAAAATTTATTGGTCAGCTTGCCTGCGGCGTCCAGCAGCGGAAAGTATTTCTGATTGGCTTTCATGGTCAGAATCAGACATTCCGCCGGCACTTGCAGAAATTCCTTTTCAAACTGGCAGGTCAGCACATTGGGCCGTTCCACCAGCGCGGTGACTTCATCCAGTAACGCTGCATCGCTAATCGGTTTCAGACCTTCTTTGTCGGCAGCAACTTTTAGCTGTCGGACAATCTCAGCACGACGCGCGTTGAAGCCAGCAATGACTGCCCCTTCGGTTTCCAGCTGTGCAGCGTAACTGTCGGCATCCCGCAATTCGACAATGGTTTTGCTGGCTTCAAAGCGATGGCCATGCGTAATGCGGCCAGCCGATAAACCCAGAACCGATATGTTCACTACATCCGCGCCATGCAGGGCCACCAAACCATGTGCTGGCCGCACAAAGTGAACTGTGCTCCAGCCATCGGCGAGTTGATAACTCATGACCTTGGGAATGGGTAGTTTCGACAGCGTCTCATCGAGGGCCTTTTTCAGGCCGTCGGTGAGCGTGACGCCAGACACGATGTTGTCCATGAACAATGTTTCCGTCTTGCCGTCGAGTGTGCGTTTAAGTCTGGGTATGACGGCAGAATCCATGCCCATTGCAGCGAGTTTTTTCAACAACGCTGGCGTGGCCTGTCCGCTGGCATCCAACGCTATGGCCACTGGCATGAGTTTTTGTTGTACGGCTTTATCCGCTGCCTTGTCCGCCACCGCAGTGACATGTGCGGCCAGGCGTCGCGGGGAGGCGAACGCCGTGACTGTTGCGCTGGCAGCAGTCAGTCCCTGGGCTTTAAGGCTCTCAAACAAAGAATGAGCAAACGACTCGCCCAAGTTGTTGAGCGACTTGGGTGGCAATTCTTCAACAAATAATTCAACCAGCAAGTTCTTCACAACTGCATTCATCTTCAAGATGCCTTCTTATTGCTTTCGAGTTGTGCCAGTGCCTCGCTGACCCAGTCGCGTGGCGCCATGGGGAAGTTCAGCCGCGCACGACTATCGAGATAACTCTGCGCCACGCTGCGGGCGAGATTGCGAATGCGCCCGATATAAGCCGCGCGCTCGGTGACGCTGATGGCGCCGCGTGCGTCCAGCAGATTGAAGGTATGCGCCGCTTTCAGCACTTGTTCATACGCTGGCAGGGCGAGCTGCTGTTCCATCAAATGCTTGGCCTGCTTTTCATGACTGTCAAAGGCATTGAATAAAAACTCCATATCGCTGTGCTGGAAGTTGTAAGCGCTTTGTTCTACTTCGTTCTGGTGGAATACATCGCCATATTTCAGGCCGGGGGTGTAAATCAGGTCATAAACGTTATCCACGCCCTGCAGATACATGGCCAGCCGTTCCAGACCATAGGTGATCTCCCCGGTGATGGGTTTGCAATCAATCCCGCCGACCTGCTGGAAGTAAGTGAACTGCGTGACTTCCATGCCGTTGAGCCAGACTTCCCAGCCCAAGCCCCAGGCGCCCAGTGTGGGGTTTTCCCAGTCGTCTTCGACGAAGCGGATATCGTTGGATTTCAGATCGAAGCCGACGGCTTCAAGCGATCCCAGATACAACTCCAGAATATCGGCGGGTGCGGGCTTGAGCACTACCTGAAACTGGTAGTAGTGCTGCAGACGATTGGGGTTGTCGCCATACCGACCATCCTTGGGGCGGCGGCTGGGCTGCACATAGGCGGCGTTCCAGGGTTCCGGTCCCAAGGCTCGCAAAAAAGTGGCGGTGTGGCTGGTGCCTGCGCCCACTTCCATGTCGTAGGGCTGCAGGATGGCGCAGCCACGATCAGCCCAGTAACGTTGCAGGGCAAGGATCAAGTCCTGAAAGGTTTGCGGTGTTGCGGTCGGGTTGATTGCGGGACTGGGCATAAGGCTCTGATTCGGTTCGGCGACTGGCAGTCGAGCGCTTTGTGAATGAGTAAAGCAAAAGGTCTGCGAGTATAGCTGAGCCGAACCGCCAATCGAGTTATGCCCGGCTGCGCCAGGTTTGGGCATGCGCTGGCTTTCTTGATATTTCACACCGGTTCGGATAAGCGGAAAAGATGTCGAATGCACATAAATAGTGCACATTATTTCCATGGCCGCGCCAAGCTGGTGCTAACATTCGGGGGTTTCCCCGAAGCTGAGAGAAGAGATTCCAGCAGTAGCGCTATCTTGCGCTACCGCAGTGCGCTGGCACGCTTCCTGCAATTTCGTGGATCCAGAGCATAGGCCTTTGATCGGCGCGACGGACGATCAGGGGCATTCATTCATTAAAGAAACCGTCGATTTTCCGGAGGAGTACTCATGACAACCGGCGCTGACGTTCTCAGCTTGATCAAAGAAAAGGAAATCAGGTACGTGGATCTGCGATTCACGGACACCCGCGGCAAGGAACAGCATGTGACCGTTCCGGCTTCCCAGGTGGACGCCAAGTTTTTTGCCGATGGCAAGATGTTCGACGGTTCGTCGATCGCCGGCTGGAAGGGCATTAATGAATCCGACATGATCCTGATGCCGGATGCCACCACTGCCGTGCAGGATCCATTCTTCGAAGATCCAACGCTGATCATCCGTTGTGACATTCTCGAACCCGCCACCATGCAGGGTTATGACCGCGATCCACGTTCGGTTGCCAAGCGCGCCGAGGCCTATCTGAAGTCCACCGGCATCGCCGACGGCGCCTTGTTCGGCCCCGAAAACGAATTCTTCATTTTCGACAGCGTACGCTGGACCAACGAAATGCGCGGCTGCAGCTACGAGATCGATTCGGTGCAGGGAGCCTGGAACTCCAACACGGCTTATCCTGAAGGCAACACCGGCCATCGCCCCGGCATCAAGGGCGGTTACTTCCCCGTGCCGCCGGTCGATGCATTCCAGAACATTCGCGCAGCGATGTGCAACGTGCTTGAAGAAATGGGCATGGTCGTTGAGGTGCATCACCACGAAGTGGCGACCGGTGGCCAGTGCGAAATCGGCGTCGGCGCCGGTGGACTGGTACGCAAGGCTGACGAAGTGCAGATGTTGAAGTATGTGGTACTTAATGTGGCCCACCTGCACGGCAAGAGCGCGACTTTCATGCCGAAGCCGCTGGTCGGTGACAATGGGTCGGGCATGCACGTGCATCAGTCTCTGCAGAAGGCGGGTGTCGCGCTGTTTGCCGGCGACAAGTACGGTGGTTTGTCCGAAACCGCCCTGTACTACATCGGCGGCATTATCAAGCACGCCAAGGCCATCAATGCCTTTACCAATGCCGGTACCAACAGCTACAAGCGTCTGGTGCCTGGTTTCGAAGCCCCGGTCATGCTGGCCTATTCGGCCCGTAACCGTTCGGCTTCCATTCGTATTCCATGGGTGGCGAACCCCAAGGCGCGTCGTATCGAGGTGCGTTTCCCGGACTCTTCTGCAAACCCGTACTTCGCATTCGCGGCCATGATGATGGCGGGTCTGGACGGTATCCAGAACAAGATCCATCCGGGCGAAGCAGCCGACAAGGATCTGTACGATTTGGAACCGGAGGAAGCCAAGCAGATTCCGCAGGTCTGCCATTCCCTGGATATGGCTCTGGAACACCTCGACAAGGATCGCGAATTCCTGAAGAAGGGTGGCGTGTTCACTGACGACGTAATAGATGCCTACATCGCCTTGAAAATGCAGGACGTCACGCGTCTGCGAATGTCCACGCATCCGGCTGAAATGGAAATGTATTACAGCTGCTAATGCTCTGCTGCGGGAGTTGGGCTGTGTCCTCCGGCGCAGTTCAGCTCCCAAAGCGCCTTGGATCGGTAATGGAAGTGATGCGGGTCGCAGAATATGCATCACCTTTGTTCTCTGGAGGACTAGCGGGTATGCTTCCCGACCATGCGTTACATGCCGATTCTATTCTTGCTGATCACCATGCCCGTGTTGGCGGCAAGCGTATGGAAATGGCGCGATGCGGATGGAGTGGTACATTACTCGGATCAGCCTGTGCCAGGAGCGGAGCAGGTCAATATACAAAGTTCCACCACTTACACGCCGGTGCCTGTGGCCAGTCCTGGAACTGGTACGCCCCAGCCGCCACCAACACCCGTAGCCAGTTACACCAATGTCGAAATCTGGAAGCCCGGTGCCGAAGAGACCATCCCCAATACCGGCGGTGTGGTGAGCGTCGGCGTACGGGTCGAGCCCGCACTGGCCAAAGATCACCATTTGGCGTTGTACATGGATGGGCGTCTGGTGCCGGGTTTCCCGGCGCAGGGCATGGAGTACGACATATCGGAAGTGGAACGCGGCGCCCACACGTTGGTGCTGGTGGTTCTCGATGCGCGCGGCAAGCAGGTCATCACCAGCGCACCCGTCGAATTTTATGTGCGTCAGCCATCGGTGCTGCGCACCCCTTAGGTCTTAAGACAGGAAGCCCTGTCGAAATCATTTCCAGTTTGCCTCATCTGCATAGCGTGCGATGCAGTCATTGGCAGTCGAGCGGCATCTCTGCCGGGCTGCAAGGATTGGCAAGCTCATGGTAGCCGTGCCAAGAATTCGCATGGAACCGACCATGAATGATCTGGAACGCATAATTGACCATCTGAACACCTGTGTGTTGCTGGTAGACCGGCGTCAGGTAGTGCATTACCTCAATGTGGCGACGGAAACCCTGCTGGGCCTGAGTCGCAATCAGATTCTCGGCCGGACGCTGGCCGAATTGTTACGGGACGCCGATGAATTGATTGCAATCGTCGATCGGGCGTTTGAGTCCTGGCAGCCCTTTGCGCGTCGTGAACTGCGGCTGCGCAGTACAGGAGGCGGCGAGGAGCTGATCGTTGATTGTGCGGTGTCGCCTTTTGAAGATCACGGTGATAACTCCACGGCGGTGCTGGAGGTCATTGATGCCACACAGCATCAGCGCATCTCGCGTGAAACCGCTTTGCTCAATCAGGTGGGTGGCAGCCGCTTGATGATCCGTCAGCTGGCTCATGAGATCAAGAATCCCCTGGGCGGTTTACGAGGCGCTGCGCAGCTTCTCGAGCGACAGCTCAACGATGCCTCGATGCGTGAATACACGTCGATCATCATCAGCGAAGCAGATCGTCTCAAGACCCTTGTTGATTCCCTGCTGGGTCCTGGTCACACCCCGCACAAGGAACTGATCAATGTTCACGAACTGTTGCAACATGTACGGCAGCTGTTGCTGGTGGATGCGCCGCCGGATGTGATCATTGATCGCGATTACGATCCGAGTCTGCCGCCCATCAAGCTTGACCGGAATCAGATCATCCAGGCCATGCTCAATCTGGGACGTAACGCCATTCAGGCGATGCAGCATTCCGGCCGGCTGATATTGCGCACCCGTGCTTTGACCAGTGTCAGTATCGGTACCCGGCGGCATCGTCTGGTGGCATCCATCCAGTTCGAAGACAATGGTCCTGGCGTATCTGAGCAATTACAGGACACCTTGTTTTATCCCTTCGTTACCGGTCGCGCCGAGGGCACCGGACTGGGACTCGCCATTGCACAGGACCTTGTCAGTCGTCATGGCGGCCTGATCGAATTCGAAAGCCGTCCGGGACGTACCGTTTTCACCTTGTTACTTCCTTTCAACACCTATGATGCAGCAGATGGCCACAAAACCGCTTAATGTCTGGTTGGTTGACGACGACGCGTCCATACGCTGGGTGCTGGAACGGGCGCTCAAGCAAGGCGGCATGGTGCCCACTGCATTTGAACAGGCGGATTCCGCGTTGTCAGCACTGCGCCGCTCACGTCCCGATGTCTTGATGACCGACATTCGTATGCCGGGTCGCAGTGGTCTGGAATTGCTGGCTGAAATTCGGGACTCGCAACCCGAACTGCCGGTGATCGTGATGACGGCGCATTCCGATCTCGACAGTGCCGTGGCTGCCTACCAGGGCGGCGCATTTGAATATCTGCCCAAACCTTTCGACATTGACCAGGCTGTCGATCTCGTGCGGCGTGCAGCGAATCAGAAAAAGCTTCCCGAAGACACCAGCGCTGATTCCCGCCGTATTCCGGAAATGCTGGGCCAGGCGCCCGCCATGCAGGAAGTGTTTCGGGCCATCGGTCGTTTGTCGCGCTCCAGCATGACGGTGCTGATCAATGGCGAATCTGGTACCGGTAAGGAACTGGTAGCGCGTGCCCTGCATCGTCACAGCCCACGTGCCAACAAGCCCTTCATTGCCTTGAATACATCTGCCTTCACCGCCGATCTGCTCGAATCCGAATTGTTTGGCCATGAGAAAGGCTCGTTTACTGGTGCGGACGCACAGCGTCGCGGGCGGTTTGAACAGGCTGACGGCGGCACACTGTTTCTTGACGAAATCGGTGACATGTCGCCACAACTGCAAACCCGCCTGTTGCGTGTATTGGCGGAGGGCGAGTTTTATCGTGTTGGCGGTCAGACGCCGGTACGCGTCGATGTGCGTGTGATTGCTGCCACGCACCAGGATTTGTCCGAGCGCGTCAAACAAGGCCTGTTCCGCGAGGATCTGCTGCACCGCCTGAATGTGATCCGCATTGAAGTACCGCCGTTGCGCGCACGTCGCGATGACATACCCGAGCTGCTGCATTTCTATCTGGGTTCCGCAGCCACTGAGCTGGGCGTGGAAGCCAAGATTCTTACCAAGGAAGCAGAAGCCGCGCTGGTGGCTTATGACTGGCCGGGTAATGTGCGTCAGCTGGTGAATACCTGCCGGCGCCTGACCGTGACGGCACCGGGCCGGGAGATCAAGGTGGCCGATATTCCCGCCGACCTGGGTGGTGCGCCCAATGCCGCCAGTCTGCAGGAAGAGTGGTCGCGACAACTGACGGCATGGGCCGAGAAACGCCTGGCCAGTGGCGGTTCACCATTGCTGGACGATGCCATGCCGGAGTTTGAACGCACACTGATTCGTGTCGCGTTGCGCAAGACCGAAGGCGGACGTCAGGAAGCGGCCAAGCTTCTGGGTTGGGGCCGTAATACCCTGACACGCAAGCTCAAGGAATTGGGCATGGATGACGAGTAAGTCTAGGTTCATGACAGGTAGTTGGTACTGGATCCTTCAGCGGTCTGTTACGAGAAAGATGCTTTTGCATTGAATCATTGCGAATGGCACAGCAGACTAGTGCTATGCCATCCTCTGCCAAATCGCCGTTGAGGCCGCTGGCCACACATACCTTGCCGTGGTTTGCCCTATTGGCGGCGGCAGTGGGTATGGCGCCATTTATCGTTGCCCGGGACACCCTGCTCTCGCCGCCGCTGGCTGGCTGCGCCTTGGCCGGCTTATTCCTGGAAATTCTCCTCACCCGTTTGTTGCCTGTTTTCAAGGTGCACAATGGGGTGCGAATCCTGCTGGACATCATCACTCTGCTGCTCTTTGCCCTGCTGGTCAACGCAGCCTCCGGTGCGCTGGAAAGCCATATGCTGGCTTTGTTCATCTTGCCGTTGACGGCAGCCGCCATCGTGTTGAGCCGGTTCGGTTTCCTGCTGGTAGCGTTGCTGGTCGCGCTAGCCTATTTACTGCTGGGTGCATTGACACCGCAGGTCGAATTGTTGTCTTCGGCATTCGTGATTCAGACCATCGGCAGTCTGGCGCCAGTCCTGATTGCCACCAGTGCCATTTCCTTGCTTGTCGGACAAATGCAGAGAGCGGAGCAGCAAATCCGCAATCTGTCGGCCACCGATGCGTTGACCGGCCTGCTGAACCTGCGCGCATTTGAGGAATTACTGGAGCAAACCCAGCAAAAAGCTGAGCGTAGTGGTCGTCCCTATAGTTTGGCGGTCATTGATCTCGATAATCTGGCGCAGATCAATGAAGCTCACGGCCATGAGGCGGGAAACCAAATGTTGCTGGCTGTGGCGGGTGCGATACAGCGTTCCATTCGTAGCGCCGATGCGGCGGCGCGACTGGGTGGCAACGAACTGGCGGTACTGTTACAGGAGGCGGAGGCTGATTCGGCCAACGCGGTCGCCCAGCGTATACGCAATAATGTTTATGCAGGCACTGTGTCGGTAGCCAATCGCCTGCTGCGTGCCAATGTCAGTATCGGCGTAGCCACTTTTCCCAAGGATAAATTAAATTCCAGAGAGCTGCTCAATCAGGCGGTGCACCGCATGCAAAAGGATCGCATCCTGCGGCGCTCCATATAGATTCAGATCGAGGCGAATCAGGCGAGACCGGTGTGTGCATCAGAGTCCGACTGGGTCGTCGATGTGTACAATGACGGCCCTGTACTATTACTACAAGCTTTCACATTTACACTAAATGAGCACCGCAGCGGCAGCCACCAGCAGCGCAACTTGGCGCGATTATTACGAACTCGGCAAACCGCGCGTGGTGATGCTGATTGTGTTCACGGCCTTTGTCGGCATGCTGCTTTCGGTGCCGGGTCTGCCGCCATTGAACGCTTTGGTATTGGGCAATCTGGGCATCGCATTGGCGGCATCCTCAGCTGCGGCCATCAATCACGTGCTGGATCGTCGTTTTGATCGCGACATGCAGCGCACGCAAGGCCGGCCGATTCCATTGGGTCACGTCAGTGAAAAACAGGCGCTGATTTATGCACTGACGCTTGGTTTAGCCTCAATGTTGATTCTGACGGCCTGGGTGAATGCCCTGACGGCTGTGTTGACCTTTGCATCCCTGATTGGTTATGCGGTCATTTATACCGTATGGCTTAAACACGCCACGCCGCAAAATATCGTCATCGGTGGCGCTGCTGGCGCTGCGCCACCGGTGTTGGGCTGGGTGGCGGTGCGTGGTACGGTCGATCCGCATGCGCTGTTGCTGTTCCTGATCATTTTCATCTGGACACCGCCGCATTTCTGGGCACTGGCGATTGCGCGCCGTGATGATTATGCCAAGGTTGGCATTCCAATGCTGCCGGTAGTGTATGGGGTGGAATTCACACGTTTGCACATACTGTTGTACACCATCCTGCTGTTGCTGGTGACCCTGCTGCCGTATCTCACCGGCATGTCTGGTCTTCTTTATCTGGTCTCGGCGGTGCTGCTGGGGGGTATCTTTATTTACTATGCACTGCAGCTGAAGTTCCGTCCGACCGAACAGCTGCCCATGCGCACTTTTGGATTTTCCATCACCTATCTGGCGCTGTTGTTTGCCATGCTGCTGGTTGACCATTACTTCAGCATTCGCTGGTGAATGAGCTGGCTATATATGGCGCGCACTCAATCTTCCGGTTTTTTGCCTTGGCTGTTGCTGGGTGTCATAGCGCTGATTTGTTACGGCTCGCTGTATCCGTTCAATTTCAATTTTGACGGCAGCTATCCGACGTTGAGCGCTGCGTTGCACAAGCTGAGCTGGGCCCGGGCTGGTCGTGCGGATCGGGTACGTAATGTGCTGTTATACGTGCCGCTGGGTTTCTGTCTGATGTTGTTGCTGCGCAATCGCATCGGCTTTGGTCTGGCAGCGCTGCTCGCTACCCTGCTGGGGTCATTGCTGTCGCTGTGCATCGAACTGGCTCAGGTATACCTGACCATACGTGTGCCCAGTTTCATGGATATGGCATTGAATGCATCCGGCACGCTGCTGGGTGCCGTGGGCGGTGTGGCTTGGCGTGGTTTGAGCGCATTGGTATACCTGCCGCCCAGTACGCGCAATCGATCCGGAGATCGCAGTGCGCTGCTGTTGCTCGTTGTCTGGGTGATGTGGCGACTCGCGGATTTTGAACCGATGGTCAGTCTTACGCGTCTCAAGCTGGCTCTGAGACCCTTGTTGGAGTGGGATTTTTCCCTTGCCTTGACCTTGCGTTTCCTGGTGATGTGGCTGGTTGTTGCGCAGGCGGTGCTCAGTTATGCACCTCGTCAACGCAGCAACGAGGTATTGCTTACAGTAATCGCCATCGTGCTGATCGGTCGCCTGTTGTTCGTGACGCCTGCATTCATTCCTGCCGAATTGCTGGCGCTGTTGCTGTTGCTGCCCAGTTTGGTGATGCTGCACAAATTTCGTAGTGCACCTCAGAGCGCGGTGGTCTTGTTGGTTTTCACGGCATTATTTGTTTATGAACGCCTTGCGCCTTTTGACTTCGGCAGCATGGATCATCGCTTCGATTTGTGGCCGTTCATGAGCTGGATTCATGCCGGCATGCCGGTCAATGCCGACCAGTTGCTGCGCAAGCTGTTTGTGTTTGGCGCATTGATCTGGTTGCTCAAGGATGCCGGGTTGTCCATGCAAGCGGCGCTGATTGTTGTAGTGACGACCGTACTGGGTATCGAGTTGCTGCATCTCTGGCAACCGGACCATGGCAGTTCTCTGACCGATCCTGCGCTGGCTTTGCTGATGGGGTTACTGATGCGATTTGCCGGTGATGGGCGCAGCAGTCAACGCAATAGTTACATACGCCGCTGATACTCGAAGAGCGCGATGGATATTTCACATCTGGTTGACAAGTTGAACGACGCACAGCGCCAGGCGGTGACCGCTCCCCTGGGCTCTGCTCTGGTACTGGCTGGCGCGGGCAGCGGCAAGACTCGTGTATTGACTCATCGCGTGGTCTGGCTGGTGGAAGTGGAAAATGTTTCACCCCATAGCATCATGGCGGTTACTTTTACCAACAAGGCAGCCGGTGAAATGCGTGCTCGCATCGAGCAGATGCTGCATCTGCCCACCGCGCCGCTGTGGATCGGCACTTTTCACGGCATCGCACATCGCCTGTTGCGTCTGCACTGGCGGGAAGCGGGTTTGCCGCAGGGTTTTCAGATCATCGATGCCGATGACCAGCAGCGCGTGGTCAAGAAAATACTCAAGGCCATGAATCTTGACGAGGCGCGCTGGGTGCCCAAGGAAATCACCTGGTTCATCAATGCCCAAAAAGATTCCGGACTGCGTCCCAAGCAGATGAAGGACGACGGCGATCCCAATCGTCGCCAGCTGATTCGTTTGTATGAGGCTTATCAGGAAACGTGCGAGCGCGGTGGCATGGTGGACTTTGCCGAACTGTTGCTGCGCGTGTTTGAGTTGCTGCGCGACCAGCCTGCGGTGCTGGAACATTATCGCCGACGTTTCCGGCATGTGCTGGTTGATGAGTTTCAGGACACCAACGCCATTCAATATCAATGGCTGCGCCTGCTGGTGGGACCGGAAGGCAATCCGTTCGTCGTCGGCGACGACGATCAATCCATCTATGGCTGGCGCGGCGCCAAGGTCGAAAACCTGTTGCAGTTCGCGCGCGATTTCCCCCGCGTGCAGACTTTCCGGCTGGAACAGAACTATCGTTCCACCGGCAACATCCTCAAAGCCGCCAACAAGCTGATCGAAAACAATAGCGGTCGCCTCGGCAAGAACCTCTGGACTCACGGCAGCGATGGTGAACCGATCAAGCTCTACGCTGCCTACAACGAACGGGATGAAGCTGATTTTGTGGTCAACCGGATTCGCGATTGGGTCAACAAGGGCGGCCGGCGAAGCGACTGCGCCATATTGTATCGCGCCAATGCCATTTCACGCGTGTTTGAAGAAGCCATGATCTCGGCGCGCATGCCTTACCGTGTATATGGGGGGGTGCGCTTCTTCGAACGCGCCGAAATCAAGGATGCGCTGGCCTATTTACGCCTGATCCAGAATCGCAGCGATGATGCCTCCTTTGAGCGTGTGGTTAATCTGCCCACCCGGGGGATCGGCCTGAAGACGCTGGATACCCTGCGCGATTACGCCCGTGCCAATACCTGCACCATGTGGACGGCGGCTGGCGCCAATCTGCAAAATTTGGGACCCAAAGCCGGCGGCGCCCTGCACGGTTTCATGCTGCTGATCGAACGCATGGAACAGGAAACAAGGACACTGCCACTGCACGAACAGGTGGATCATGTCATTGCCCACAGCGGTCTGATCGCGCATCATCAGAAAGAAAAAAGTGCTTCCCGCGGTGGCGCCGAGGCGCGCATCGAGAACCTGGAGGAATTGGTCAGTGCGGCGCGCGGCTTCGACGCCGAAAACAGCCCGGACGAAACGGGCGAGATGACTCCACTCGCAGCCTTCCTCGCTCATGCTGTACTGGAATCCGGTGAAGGTCAGGCCGAGGCCGGCGAAGACAGCGTGCAGATGATGACCTTGCACACCGCCAAAGGCCTGGAATTTCCCCTGGTGTTCCTGTGTGGCATGGAAGAAGGCCTGTTTCCGCATCAACGCTCCAGCGCCGACCCCTCCGGTATGGAAGAAGAGCGTCGTCTTTGTTACGTGGGCATCACGCGCGCCATGCAGCAGCTGTATTTGAGTTATGCCGAAATCCGTCGCCTGCATGGCATTGACAGTCATGGTTCGCCTTCACGCTTCATTCGCGAGATACCGGTGGAATTGCTGGAAGAAATCCGTCCGCGCATCCAGGTAACTCGTCCGGTCTATGTGCCTCAGTCGCATTCGCAACCACGCTCCGCGAGTCTGCGTGAAGAAGCGCCGAACGGAATTCGACTGGGTCAGCGCGTGCGGCATGGCAAATTCGGCGATGGCGTCGTGCTGGAACTCGAAGGCCAGGGCACCCATGCCCGTGTGCAGGTACGATTCGAAAGCCAGGGTACCAAGTGGCTGATGCTGTCCTATGCCAATCTGGAGGCGTTATGACTGGGTCCATGCTTGTTTCATTGCACTAAAACAGGACCATCCGCAAAAAGCTGTCTTTGCAGTCAGAAGGTGCGTCCATAGTTTCATCAAACAGTTGAAAATGAAGAGCGACTCAGCCGGGCCAGCCGCTCGTGCGGGCAGCGAATTACCAATGGCAATCGCGTATCATGTTGGGATAATTGCCAAAGTACCTTGGTATTTCTCTGATATTCGCCGCTAGCCATTAGATTTTCCAGTTGATGGAAGTACAGGCAGGGAGGTGCGCAGTGAAAGGGTGCAGTAATTTTGATACCTCGCATTGAAACTTTGTGTTGGTGTGCGGTTTTTTACATGGGGAATAATGCATCTCAGAAACAAGTAAAGTTGGGTCTATCCCACATCTACTTGGACACGAGCAAAGATATCCGTAACAGAAAATTAGGAAGATAGCAGTATGTCAAAAGAAGCAATTTTGAAAAAAGATGCAGCGGGGTCCATTCCTTCTGAAGCCGAGCTTCTGGCGCGTGCTCAGGCTTTGGTTCCTGCCCTGCGCGCCCGGGCAGAGGACTGTCAGGCGCAGCGCATGGTGCCAGCCGTAACAATTGAAGAATTCAACAAGGCAGGTTTTTTCAAGATCCTGCAAGCAAAGCGGTATGGCGGCTACGAAATGGCTCCCACCACCTTGTTCAAGGTGCTTCATACCATCGCCTCGGGATGTCCATCCAGCGGTTGGGTCCTGATGGTGATCGCTGTGCATAACCTGGAACTGGAATACATGGATCCTCGCTGCTCCGAAGATGTTTGGGGCAAAGATCCTGAAGTCCGGCTGTCGTCTTCATATGTCCCGTTCGGTAAGGTCACCAAGGTGGATGGCGGCTTCAAGCTGGCCGGCCGTTGGCACTATTCCAGCGGTTCCGACCATTGCCAGTGGGCACTGTTGGGCGGCATGGTCGATGTCGGCTATGAGTTCCCGGAATGGAAGGCCTTCATGGTTCCACGTACGGACTACACCATTGACCACGATAGCTGGAAGGTGTTCGGTCTGGCTGGCAGCGGCAGTAAGGACATCGTGCTTAATGGCGAAGTATTTGTTCCTGAATACCGCGCTCATACCTTCGTACCCGCACGTGGCCAGTTGCCGCCACCCAAGCCAGCTCACTTGCCGGCAAATTTCAAATATCCGTTTGATCAGGTGTTCCGCTATGCGGTGGCCTCGGTCAACCTGGGTATGGCAGTCGGCGCGCTCGAAGTGTTCCGCGAGCAGATGCGTGGTCGTACCTCGCACTTCAACTCCAACGAGTTGGTGACCAAGAACCCATGGATGGGACATCGCGTTGGCGTCGCCGATGTGAAGGTGGCCTGCGCCAAGGCTTTGATTGATGCCGATTTTGCCGAAATGCGCCGCATGATCGACGCCGGCATTGACGTGACCACCGAACAGAATCCGCATTATTCATACCATGCAACTTACGTGGGGCAACTGGCGGAAGAATCGGTCCATTATCTGTTCAAGGCCACGGGCGCGCGTGGCATGCTCAACAGCAACCTGTTGCAGATGTACCTGCGCGATGTACAGGCGGGTACCCGTCATATCGTGATGGATCCGGACAGCAACAGCGTCATCGCCGGTGGCCACTATCTCGGAGGCTGAGGCAATGCCTACTACTCATTGGAAAGCCTACCATCTGAACAAAATGATCCAGGACGCGTTCAGGAATCCTGCGCAGATGGGCCGCCTGATGCAGGACCCGGAATCTGTATACGCCGAATACCGGCTGACCGAGGAGGAAAAAGCCGTTTTCCGCAAACCCAATTCGCCAGATCTGCGGAAAATCGGGGTTCATCCGGTGTTTGCCATGGTGTACATGATTCCCTGGGATGAGAAAGCCAGGAAAACCCTGACCATCAGTCCTGAACTTTTGCAGCGCATACAGGAGCCATGACCATGGGAAAGATTGTAGGTGCCTTTGGTACATCCCACGTACTGATGAATCGTGAAGGCGTCGAAGACAAAGCGGACCGGGTACTGGCCGGCATGTTGGAGATTCGCAAGCGGGTGGCTGAGCTGGACCCGGATATTGTGGTGCTCATCGGTAACGACCATTTCATCAATCTGGATCTGGCCCACGAAATCCCCTTTGCAATTCCCATGGTGGAGGAATATGCATCGGCAGGTGACATGGGTTTACCGCCGGTGCCTTTCAAGGCCGACCCGGGATTTGCTGCCGGGTTGGCGGATTACGTCAATTCCAATGGTTTCGACGTAGCCATCATCCGCGAATACCGTGCCTGTCACGGCATAGCCACGCCATCATTCATCGTCGCCCCTCCGGGCTCACGTATGAAACTGGTGCCGTTGCTGACCAATACTTTGATGGGTCAGCCGCCGACGCCGGCTCGTTGCTATGCCTTGGGCAAACGTTTGGGTGAATACATCGAAAATGTGCGTCCTGCTTACGAAAAAGTGGTGGTGATCGGCACTGGCGGTCTGTCGCACTGGGTCGCGGTGGAGGGACAGGGAACCGTGAATTTCGATTATGACCAGCGTATCTTTGATCTTTTCGCCAGCGGCAAGGCGGAGGAAATCTCCAAGCTCAGCACGGCGGAAGTGCTCAGGAATCTGGGTAACGGCGGCATGGAAATCATCAACTGGATGGTGATGGCTGGCGCTGTTCACGGCAAGCCAGGTCATAAGCTTTACTACGAAGCCATCCCACAATGGTTTACGGGTATGTCCGGTTTGCAAATGGCAGTTTGACGGCCATCAGACAACCCGAGCTAGTCAGGATCAAAGCAATGCGCCTTGATGGGCGCATTGCTTTCTGGAATACAGAAGAAAACCACACAAACGGGTTCTTGAAAAATATATTGAGTACGACGAAAAGGTTTATATGCAGCAGCTAGAGCGAAAATATGTACAGACCGGAGTATTCAAAACGCATTATCGCGAAGCGGGCAGTGGTGCGCCGCTGATCCTCATTCACGGCGGTGGTCCCGGTGCAGACAGTTACGGTAACTGGAAGGATTGTTTTCCGACCTTTGCCAGTCAGTTCCATGTCTATGCCTATGACATGGTCGGTTTCGGCTTTTCCGAAGCGCCGGATCCGGCCCATTTCGAATACTCGATGGATGCCCGTAGTCAGCAACTGATTGATTTCATCAAGGCGCTCGGGCTGGATAAAGGCGGTGTGAACCTGATCGGCAACTCCATGGGCGGCGCCACCGCTCTGGGAGTGGCGATCAAGGAGCCAGCGCTGGTGCGTAACATGGTATTGATGGGTAGTGCTGGTCTGACCACGGCTTTGTCTCCAGAGATCGCCCGTCTGGTGCACTATGACTTCACTCTCGAAGGCATGCGTGGCATTTCAACCGCGCTGGCTTATCCGGGATTCAAGGTCTCGGAAGAGTTCGTGAAATATCGTCATGAACTGACCTTGAAAGACGATATCCGCCGCGCTACTGCGGCTATTCAGGCATGGGTCAAGAACCATGGTGGATTGTGGTACGACGAGGCCGACGTGGCCAAGGTCAAGACCCGCACACTGGTGTTCCACGGCAAGAATGACAAGGTAGTGCAGGTACCCACAGCATATAAATTCCTGGACCTGTTGGAAAATTCACACGGTTACATTCTGCCGAAGTGCGGTCACTGGGCCATGCTGGAACATCCGCAGGTGTTCACCCGAGTATGCATGGGGTTCCTCTCTGACAACTAGTTGTACTCAGCTTCCTGATTGCAGTTCGCATAAGCATGGTGCCATATGCTCTGTTTCGAGCGTACTGCAATCAGTGTGGGCAAGATGGGCGCAGGTAGATGGAAACATTCAACTCGAACAGCAGGAGTTTCTGGTTGGAGTGAACGCCATCTCTTGCAGTTCTTTTGCATTTAATGATTCAGGGCCGATCAATTTTCACCAGGGACGATGAAGAAGCGTACAGGTTCATTAACGGAGAGTTGATCGATCCCTGTACTGTGACAGCCATCATTTCGCGACTTGATCCCTATTTTGAATTTCCGTAGAGAGAACAGTATGAGTCGAAAAATCAAATGTGCTCTGATCGGCCCCGGCAACATTGGTACCGATCTACTCTACAAGCTCAAGCGCAGTCCGGTTCTGGATCCTGTCTGGATGGTGGGCATCGATCCCACCTCGGAAGGTCTCAAGCGGGCCGCCAGCATGGGCTTGAAGACGACTGACCAGGGTGTGGATGGCTTGCTGCCTCATGTCAAAGCCGATGGCGTGCAAATTGCCTTCGACGCCACCTCTGCCTATGTGCATGCCGAGAACAGTCGCAAGCTCAACGAGCTGGGCGTGATGATGATTGACCTCACTCCGGCGGCGATCGGTCCTTACTGCGTGCCTCCGGTGAATCTCAAACAACATCTCGGCAAGCAGGAAATGAACGTTAACATGGTGACCTGCGGTGGTCAGGCCACCATCCCGATGGTGGCGGCCATCTCCCGCATTCAGCCGGTCAAGTACGGTGAAATCGTGGCGACCGTGTCCAGCAAGAGCGCCGGTCCGGGAACACGCAAGAATATCGATGAATTTACCCGCACTACTGCGGGGGCGATTGAAAAAGTGGGTGGCGCCAAAGAGGGCAAGGCCATCATCATCATCAATCCCGCCGAGCCGCCGTTGATCATGCGTGACACCATTCACTGCCTGACGGAATCCGAGCCGCAGCGCGAGGCCATTACCGCTTCCGTCCATGACATGATCAAGGAAGTGCAGAAATACGTGCCTGGCTACAAGCTGGTGAATGGGCCGGTCTTCGATGGCAACCGGGTGTCGGTGTTTCTGGAAGTATCAGGACTGGGCGACTTCCTGCCCAAGTATTCCGGCAATCTGGATATCATGACGGCAGCCGCGGCACGCACTGCAGAAATGTTCGCCGAGGAAATCCTCTCTGGCAAAATCAAACTCGATTCCACTGCGGCGACAGCTTGAGGAAATCATCATGACACTCAAAGGCAAGAAGATAGTCGTTCATGACATGACGCTGCGTGATGGCATGCATCCCAAGCGTCACCTCATGACCCTGGAACAGATGACCACCATCGCCAAGGGGCTGGATGAAGCCGGCGTGCCGTTGATCGAAGTGACCCATGGCGACGGTCTGGGCGGCTCTTCGGTCAACTATGGATTTCCTGCGCATACTGATGCGGAGTACCTGGGTGCGGTGATTCCACTGATGAAACAGGCAAAGGTATCGGCATTGTTGATACCAGGAATCGGTACGGTCGATCATTTGAAGATGGCCAAGGATCTGGGGGTGCATACCATTCGCGTGGCGACTCATTGCACCGAAGCAGACGTTTCCGAGCAGCACATCAAACTGGCGCGCAAGCTTGACATGGATACCGTGGGCTTCCTGATGATGAGCCATATGGCCAGTGCCGAACGGCTGGTCAAGGAAGCCAAGCTGATGGAAAGCTATGGCGCCAACTGCATTTACATCACTGACTCCGCCGGGCACATGTTGCCGGATGACATCAAGGTCAAGCTGAGCGCCGTGCGTCAGGCACTGAATGCCGACACCGAGCTGGGTTTCCATGGTCATCACAACCTGGCGATGGGCGTGGCGAATTCGCTTGCTGCAGTAGAAGTCGGCGCCACCCGCATTGACGCGGCGGCTGCCGGTCTGGGCGCCGGCGCCGGCAACACGCCGATGGAAGTGTTCATTGCCGTGTGTTCAATGATGGGCATCGAGACTGGCGTGAACGTGGCGAAAATTCAGGATGTGGCCGAAGATTTGGTAACGCCGATCATGGATCATCCGATTCGTGTTGACCGTGATTCGCTGACGCTGGGCTATGCCGGGGTTTATAGCTCCTTCCTGTTGTTTGCCAAACGAGCGGAGAAGAAATATGGCATTCCCGCCCGCGATATCCTGATTGAACTGGGACGACGCGGCATGGTCGGTGGTCAGGAAGACATGATTGAGGATGCTGCATTGACCATGGCGAAGGAGAGAGCAGCGCCAACCAAAGCATCGCGGTCAGCCTGAAGCCGGCGAATCCCAGTCGGCCCAGATGGATTGGCAGACAAACAACAAAAACGCGCCGGATAATTCTGGCGCAGTCTTTGGATGAGCTCGGCTTCAATCCATGGACATCGTAAACGCCATGCTTGAAGACCTCAGGAATTCGTCTGTATGGGCAACCGTACGAGACCGATTCAACAGCGTCTTTAATCATGGACCTGTGTTATCGCTTAGAAGATGAAAGCTTGACCATGACAAATACTATCGAACAGGCGGCCACCTGGTTGCGGCAAGCCGCCGAAACCGGCCAGCCCTGCGCTCCGGTGCGTGGCCTGATTGGTGAGACCAGCATTGTCGATGCCTATGCAGTCCAGGAGATCAATACCAAGCGGGCGCTGGCGGCCGGTCGACGTATCGTCGGCGCAAAAATCGGTCTGACATCCAAAGTCGTGCAAGCTCAGCTGGGTGTGGGTCAGCCTGACTTCGGCATTCTGTTCGCCGATATGGATATTGCTGATGGCGCTGAGGTGCCGGCGGGAAAATTGATCCAGCCAAAATGCGAAGCAGAAATTGCCTTTGTGCTGGGCCGCGACCTGAACCGCGAAAAACTGACCACCGCTGAGTTGATCAACGCGGTCGATTACGCTGTGGCAGCCATTGAGATCGTGGACTCACGCATCGAAAACTGGTCCATCAAGATTACCGACACCGTGGCGGACAATGCTTCTTCGGGCCTGTTTGTGCTCGGCACCCGTCCGGTGAAACTGGCTGATGTTGATCTGGTGCAGTGCGCCATGACCATGGTGCGAGGCAGCGAACAGGTTTCCAAAGGAGCCGGTGCCGCCTGTTTGGGCAATCCGCTGAATGCATTGCGCTGGCTGGCTGAAACATTGGCAGTTGCCGGTCGTGCTCTGAAAGCGGGTGATGTCGTGCTGTCGGGCGCACTGGGCCCTATGGTTGCTGCCAATCCGGGAGATGTGTTCGAGGCTCGAATCGATGGTTTGGGTAACGTGCGAGCGAGTTTCTCCCGATAAAGCATCGGCATCGGGATTTTCCCGATGAGCAACGTGATCAAACTGCCCATACTGTCCGGGAGCCGTACAGCCGGGGCAGGCATGAGTGATTATTCACGAATGGGAGTATGTATGTTTATAACGAGCGGTTGGAAAAAACAGGCCGGTCTGGCCATGAAGGTTTTGGTTCTGGGCGTTGCCATTGTGCTGCCTTCGCTGACGATGGCAGCAGCCAAAAAACATCCCGACTTCACTGGCATGTGGCGCATCGCCGATTACGAATTTATCCACCGCCCCGGTGAGCGCGAAGAGAAGGCTGGTGAATACGACCTAAGCCTGTTGACATCCAAGGCACGCGAAGCAGCGGAGTTTTTCAAGGAACATCGTCGTGGCTTCGATGACGACGCCATTACTCATTGCGTGCCGCACGGCATGCCATGGATCATGACCAGTCCGGCCCGTGATTATCTGATCGACTTTTATCAGACAGACGACCGTATCACGCTGATATTCGAAGGCATGGATGTTCATCGCATGATTTTCTTCAACCAGAAAGCCGTGCCAGAGAATTTTGCTCCCAGTACTAATGGTTACTCCATTGCTCATTGGGAAGGCGATACGTTAATCATTGAAACCACGCACCTACGCCCAAAAAATCCGTACGGCATGATGCAGCGTAGCGAGAACGCCAAGGTGACCGAACGCTGGCGCCTGATTCAGCATCCCAAATTCGGCAAAGCACTGGACATTGATGTAACCATGGAAGATCCCGACGTTTTCATCAAGCCAGTGAAAGGCCACAACTTGTTGCTGCCTGCCCTGCCCGGCTCCACGATCAATGCCTATGGCTGTAATGAGTCAGTTTGGGATGATTACGTGGATCAGGTATTGAAAAAGCAGTGGGAACAGGAAGGAAAGTAATTTCTTATTAATTCGTGCGACCTGAATCCACGGGCTTTGGGCCGGTGCTAGATATTTCGTTCCAGACAACCCAACCAGTTGCCCGGTTTATTGACCCAATACAATATACATCCAAGACCAAGGGAAAATTATTATGAAATTAAAGTATCTCGTCACCGCCTGCCGCCTGTTGTTTGGTATCCATTTTCTGATCAACGGTCTTAATTACACCTTCCACTTCTTTGAGATTCCACTGCCTCCGGTGCCGATAGCGAACGTTCTTCATGACGCGATGGTTGATTCCGGCATGTTCAGCATCGCGAAGGGCGTCGAGATGCTTACCGGTCTCATGTTATTGATGAATAGCTATGTACCCCTGGCATTGCTCATCGCATTTCCCGTGACATGCATTATTACTTTCATGGATGTCATTGTTATCGGCAGCGCTTGGTATGGCGCCGCTGTTGCAGGCCTCATTACCTTCATCCTCAATGCCGGCCTCATGCTGGCCTATTTCCGCTACTATCGACAAATACTGGTGTTTCGTGCCGAACCGGGCATTAAATAATCGGGATAAAAACATCAGACGCCATCTAACCGGATCACCGCCATATTGTTGATCGCTAACACTGTGCCGAGACAGTGCGAAGGGGCTTAGTAACCGGCGGTGATTTTTCAGCTATAGATCCATCCTGATCCGAACTGAAGGTAATTATTCATTTGTATCGGGCGTGCTGGCACAAAAAATTGGGCACAGAAGCATCTTCTGTGCCCAATGTGATGCCCCAAGAGGCTTGTCGGCGCTATTGATTCAGAATGGATAGTGTCTGGGTGCAGTCTGGATGGTGATCCAGCGCAGCTCGGTGAAGTGATCGAGAGAAGCCTTGCCGCCGAATCGGCCATAACCAGAGTTCTTGGTGCCGCCGAAGGGCATGTGTGCTTCGTCATGCAGCGTCGGGCCATTGATATGGCAGATGCCGGTTTCGAGACGCTTGGCAATTTCCAGCGCCTTGGCGATGTCGCGGCTGAATACAGCGGCCGCCAATCCATACTCAGTGTCGTTTGCGAGCCTCACCGCCTCATCGACAGACTTGACGCGTGTGATGGATACCTGCGGGCCGAAGCTTTCTTCCCGGAACAGGGTCATTGCAGGCGTGACATGATCGACCACCAAACCCGGCATCAAGGTGCCTTCCACAACCGTGTTGCCTGTCAGCAGCTTCGCACCGCTGGCCACGGCGTCGCTCACCAGCTTGTGCACGCGGTCCACGGAGGCGCGTCCTGCCAATGAACCCAGCACGACGTCGCCGAGTCGTGGATCGCCGCTGGGCAGTGCGGCGACACGCTTGGCAAGTTTGGCAGCGAATTCATCGGCAACTTTTTCGTCAACAATAACGCGCTCGGTCGACATGCAGACCTGACCGGTGTTCGCAAATGCGCCGAATACCGTGGCATTGACCGCTTCATCGATATCGGCGTCATCAAGCACGATCAGCGGTGCCTTGCCGCCCAGTTCCAGCAGTACCGGTTTGAGATGCTTGGCTGCTACCTGGGCGATGCTGCGACCGACATTGGTGGAGCCGGTAAAGTTGATACGGCGCACCGCAGGATGCGCGATCATGGCTTCAACGACAGCGGCCGAATCTTTCGCTTCGTTGGTGATGACATTCACCACACCGGCGCCAATGCCGGATTCGTGCAGGATGGTGCCGATCAGACGGTGGGTTGCCGGGCAGATTTCCGAGGCTTTCAGCACCACTGTGTTGCCACAGGCCAGCGGCATGGCCAGTGCGCGCACGCCTAGAATCACCGGACCGTTCCAAGGTGCGATACCGAGGCAGACACCCACAGGCTGACGAATCGCCATGGCCAGATTGCCGGGAATATCCGATGGCATGACTTCGCCTGACAGTTGTGTGGTCATTGCCGCGGCTTCACGTAGCATGCCGGCTGCCAGATGGACGTTGAAATTGGTCCAGCCGGCAGTCGCGCCAGTTTCATGGGACAAAATGGAAACAAATCGGGCGGCTTGCGATTCCAGCAGATCTGCAGCTCGCGCCAGCTTGGCGCGGCGTTCACTGGGCCCCAGCGCCGACCATGCCGGGAAGGCCTCAGCGGCGGCATCCACTGCGGCAATGGCATCTTTTACTGAAGCGGCTGCAGCAACGGTGGCCACTTCACCACTGATCGGGTTGTTGCGCGAAAAAGTTGCGCCACCGGTTGCTTCGACATCACGACCGCCAATCAACAAATTTACACGTTCCATAGATACCATCCGACTCTCAGGGTTTGTTTGTGAACAGGTTGATAGAGACTATAAAAATGACCGATGTACAACTCAATCAATAATTATTTCATGTCGGCATTAGAGCGCAGGAAGTTAGTGACCGCAGCCAGTGCGGTCAATTTTCTCAGTATCGTAAAAACCACCAATTCAGTCAAATATCCTGACTAATCGACCTTGTCACTCCGAAGTGGATCGTAACTTTCCCCATAAGATTTGAGAGCCACAGCCAGTCCATCGACACATAGTGTGCCTAATTCGCTGCGCATTTCGTTTTCTGCTGTCTGTAGTGCCGTTTTTAGCGCCTCAAGCCACACAAGTCCTGCGGCGGTGAAAGTCACAATTTTTACTCTGGCATCTTTGGGATCAGTCATGCGTTTAACAAGGCCCAGTTTTTCGCAGCGTACGACTAATTCGCTCATTGCTTGTTTTGTCATCTCTGCACGCCGCGCTAATTCCGTGATGCGGGTTCCGGAGATGTCGAGGTTGCGTGTCAAGTTAGAATGAGGCTGCCTGACTTTACCATGGCCTGCTTCGGCTAATAATTTGAAAACGCGTGCATCAAATCTGCTAATCGCATTGTGGAGTAACCGGCCAATGCTCAAGTGCCGCCATGCATCTGATTCATAAATCATAGTTGTTTTCATTTTGCTTACCTCAGGAGTGGGCGAGTTTACAAATGCTCTGCTGATTGTCTTGATGACTTTGACTGCGGCGCCATTGCTTTTTATTGGACAGGTTACTTGACTAATATTCTGCCCTATGTTTAATTTATAACCAAAGAGGGGGTATGAGTTACTTGCCAGAAAAGACTTCTGTTTTGATCGTGGGCGGTGGTCCGTGCGGGCTGATGCTGGCCATTGAACTTGGGCGGCGCGGCATCGCGGCTACTTTGGTTGACGCCAAGCCTGGCACGTCACTCAATCCACAAGCAAACGCTACGCAAGCCAGGACAATGGAACATTATCGTCGACTGGGCTTTGCCGACGAATTACGGGCGCTTGGTTTGCCCCCTGATTACCCGACTGACATTGCCTATTTCACTCGTTACGCCGATCGAGAACTGACGCGGTTCCGCTTGCCCAGCTCCAAGCAGGCACGTGAAGTAATACGCAACCTCTCCGGTTCCTGGAGTGCAGCGGAATTACCACATCGAGTGTCGCAAAAATTTGTTGAGAAGGTGCTGCGGCGACATGCTGCCGCATATCCCACCATCTCGGTTAATTATGGCTGGCGACTCAACAAGTTCGAAGAAACTACTGATGGCGTCATCGGCTACATCGAAAATGTGCAATCCGGCGAGCCATGCACGGTGCGGGCTGATTATCTGTTTGGCGCAGATGGCGCACGCAGTACGGTACGTCGTCAGCTTGGCATCAACTATGTTGGCGAAACGGGCGTTCAGCGCGATTTCTTTGGTGGCCAGATGGTGGCTGTCTATCTGCGAGCTCCGGATTTCTACAAGACAGTAGCGAGTCACGATCCGGCCTGGATGTATTGGGCCTTCAATCCACAGCGCCGATCCTGGCTGGCATCAGTCAATGGCAAGGACGAGTTTTTCTTCAATACCCAGCTCAAGCCCGGTGAAGAAGGTCAGGAAATCAGCGCGATGCGTGCGAAGGAATTGTTTGCTCAGGCGATGGGCGCTCCGCTCGATATTGAGGTATTGAATGTTGGTACCTGGATAGCAGGCCACTGTCTGGTTGCCGAAAGTTATGGCAGGGGACGTGTCTTTATCGGAGGCGATGCCGCACATCTGTTTACGCCCGCCGGTGGCAATGGCTACAACACGGCGGTTGAAGATGCCGTCAATTTGGGCTGGAAGCTGGCGGCCTTGCTTAAGGGGACGGGTGGTCCTGAGCTCTTGCCCAGTTACGCTTTCGAGCGTCAGAAGTTGGCGATTCGCAATACCGGATATGCGCGGCAACTCGCCGAATCGATTGGCAGCTTAGTGCCGGTTCCAGAGCTGGAGCGGGATGATGAGGCGGGGAATCAGGCTCGTGCCAGGGCTGGCGAGTATCTGGCGGCCCATGCGCGTCGGGAATTCAATATTCCGGGTATTACCTTTGGGGGCCGCTATGACGGCTCGCCGATCATCATTGGCGACGGAGCACTGCTGCCCGAAGACGCCATGAATGTTTATGTGCCTACTGCCTCGCCGGGCGGACGTCCGCCACACTTGTGGCTGTCGGACAACGAGAGTCTGTTTGATCGGTTTGGCAGAGAGTGGACCCTGCTGCGCCTGGGTTCTGCACCACCCGACGTATCTGCTTTTGTCACGATTGCGGCCGCGATGGGAATTGAGTTAAAGGTAGTCGACATTTCATTGGATGAGGCGCGCTCGCTGTATGAAGCCGATCTGGCATTGATTCGACCCGATCAGATCGTTGCCTGGCGAGGTGACGGTAAAGATGTCGATGCCGGCAAGTTGTTAAAATGCGTTCTCGGGCATGGCGCAGTTATCAACTGAAAAGCATGACTCAAGAAAGTTAAGATTGAACTATCAGAAGCATAATCCACATATAATTTGATATTACCTATTGTTTATTGTTGCAAAGGGGCAGGAAATGAAAAAATTATTTTCACGGACGCTTGGCACCACGGCGATAACCTTGTGCTTGGCGTCAACGGTTTATGCCGATGCAGCTGACAATGGAACGGGTGCAGAAGCAGCCGCTCCGGAAGGCATCGAGCTTGAAGAAGTGGTGGTAACGGCTACGCGCCGCGCGGAAAACGTACAGAAGGCATCGCGCACCATTGAAGTGATGTCGGCGGCGGATCTGGAGCGTCAGGGCGTCAGCGATGCCATTTCATTTTCGTCGGCCGTACCGAGCGTCAGTATCACAAAGGCCGGTCCGCAACTGCAGATCTACATCAGGGGCGTGGGCAACAAGACAGCTACCGCAGCTGATGATCCGGCCATTGCCCTCAACCTCGATGGCGTCAATTTGCCACGGAATTATCAGGGCGGTGGCCTGTTCTATGACCTGGAACGCATCGAGGTTCTCAAAGGACCGCAAGGCACCTTGTATGGACGCAATGCGACGGGTGGCGCGATCAACCTCATCTCCGCCAAGCCCAGTTTGAGTGGCTTCGGTGGCTTCGTTGAAGCGGAAGTCGGCAACTATGCAGCGGCAGGCCTGACCGCTGCGGTGAATCTACCCATCGGCGATACGTTCGCATTGCGGGTATCGGGACAAACGCAAAAACATGATGGTTATCTATCGGATGGCTATGACGACGACAAGCATCAATCGGGTCGTCTGCAGGGTCTGTGGAAACCTAGCGATAGAACATCGTTATTGGTGTCAGCAGACTATGCCCATCTGGGCGGAAAAGGCGGCGGTATCGTGCTGTATCCAGCGGTGCCCGGCACCAGTCCCTGGACGGGCATGACTGACCCGGCAGTAAAGCCCGCGGAATCTCCGGTACTTCAGACGCTGTTGCAAGACAACGGTTATCAGGACGCCAAGACCTGGGTCCTGTCTGCCACGCTGGTTCAGGCATTGACCGACGGCATCGATCTCACGGTGTTGCCATCCTACATTCACAGCACCAACAACACCCTCATGCTCAACGGCGGCATTCCGATTTACACGGATACGTCTGATCGCCAGTACGCGATGGAAGCCCGATTGAGTTCTCACGGCGATAGCGATTTCAAGTGGGTTTTGGGCGGCATTTATTCGAACGAACATCAATCCGAAATCTTGCAGCTCAATCAATTGATCCAGCTGGCCGGCTGGAACAATCCTGATTTTGATGGCAAGAGCCATGCACTGTTTGGCGAAGCCACTTACAGCTTTACAGATGCGTTCCGTGTTACCGGTGGCCTGCGCTGGACGTCGGAAACCAGGAATCTGAAGGGCAATGGTTTCAGCATGCTGGGCGTGCCGCCTGTTGGATTCGCTCCTGTGACCATGCCGTATCAAATCCCGGCTTACAATCCTGCGCCGCCACCGCTGGTATTTATTCCGGCAGGCCCCGGCATTTTTGTGCCCAGCGGATCGTTTGCATACGACGACGAAAAAACCTTTGTACGAACCACCTACCGCGCGGGTGTGGAATATGATCTCAACCCGACATCCATGCTGTATGCAACGGTCAGTACCGGCTTCAAATCAGGCGGCTTCTACGTGGCACAGGGCCCTAATTCCTACCAGCCAGAGACACTCACGGCCTACGAAATAGGCTCGAAAAACCGTTTCTTCGATGATCGTTTGCAGGTCAATGTCAATGGCTTCTACTGGCAGTACAAAGACAAGCAGGAAACCTCATTAGGCCTCGTACCGCCGGGTGTGTTCAATACCATCACCAAGAATGCGGGTGAAGCAACGCTCTATGGCGCCGATCTGGATATTCAATTCGCTGTCACTGCAAAGGATTTGATCTCGGCCAACGTCACGGCAATGGATTCGCAATATGATCGGTTCGTGTATGACCAATTCAGTGCTCCGCCCCTGGGAACGCCGCAAACAGCATGTAAGACCCAGGTCACCAATCCGACTAATACACAAGTGGATTGTTCCGATCAGCCATTGACCCGTGCTCCGAAGTTCAAAGGTCGGTTGGGATATCAGCGTACGCAGCCGGCAGGCGCTGATGGCAGCAAGCTGGTCTTCAATGCCGACATGGTGGCTTCCAGCGGTTACTATCTGTCGACGGATTACCTGAATGGCTCGCAGGCTTATACCGATAGTCCTCCGCTCGGTAATTTCACGACACGCTATCCCAACGAATGGGCAGCCGGTTATGCGATGTTCAATGCAAGTCTGGGTTATGTGGCGCCTAATAACCTGTCAGTGACTGCCTATGTGAAGAATATTGGCGACAAGGCTGTCTATACTCAGGCAGTGGCTAATACCTTCGTGCTGGGTCTTGTGGAATCGACCATTGCGCCGCCACGTACCTATGGCGTTCGTGTGCGATACGACTTCTGATGATGCCGTCATTCCGGCGGGACTAGACGTCCCGCCGGAATACCATGTATTTCTCTGTCGGGAGTCTATTCCGGGTGACGCGATGACACATGCAGCAAGCATGGTGGACTACAACTACTGCTAAGGACGGATATTAAGGCTGTCGTTTTGAGCAGCATTAGATTGCCAAGTGTTGGGCAATATCGCCCAATTAAAGCGTGATGCATCGGTCGAGTGGCGCTTGTGGGGCATAAGGGATGATACGTAGCTGTGTATCACGTGGTCGGTGTCGCTCCACGTTGCATTTTTGATGTCTCTGAGGGGTACTGCGCGGGTTTCACTAAACCAATATCGTTGTGATTGGTCTGGTATAACGTGTGTAGAGTAAGGGCAATCGCTCTCAGGGATTGGCAGCGACAGGGTGTTTACTACAGGGTTAGGGCTGTAGTTATTTGTATTTCAACAAAATTGTATTTCAACTATTCTCATTGCCATCAGGGTGACTTGAACCCATTACAGGTTGATCAGGATGCATATGTGGGCAACCACTTCAAAGCGAAAACTGCGGAGTCTCAATCTGAATCTGATCCCGGTTCTGGCTGAATTGTTGCACTGCAAGAATGTGACCCACGCGGCCGGCAAGCTGCATCTGACACAATCAGCGGTCAGTTCGTCACTCAGGCGATTACGGGAGATTTTTGGTGACGAGCTGCTGGTGATGCGCGGGCGCGAAATGGTACTTACCGACAAAGCAGCGCGCCTGCTTCCGGCAATAGATCACCTGCTGAGCTCGGTAGATTCGGTGTTTAACGAGGAACAGTTTGACCCCGCTACTTCCGTGCGTCGCTTCAGAATCGTTACAGCAGACTACGTGTCAGCATTGTTGATTTCTGCATTCGGGCAAGTTCTCGACGATGCCACGCCCGGTTTGAGTCTGCATGTCTCACAAAAAGCGGGTACCACGGCAAAGGAAATGCAGATGGGGTTCGTAGATCTACTGATCGCACCCGAATCCCTAAGCCAATGGGAACCTTTCGATCTGTCGAGCCGTGAGTCCGAGTTCCAGCATGAGATCTGTTTCAAGGACAGCCTGGTGGCCATCGAGTCTGCAGAGAACCCGGCCAGAACCAGTCCAATTTCTCTGGAGGAATATTTACGAAGGCCGCATGCCACCTTTCATCTTGATCACAATACGCCCGCGAGCATTGAACAAGAGACTTTGGCCGAACTCAATCTGGTGCAAAACGATAAGTTCATCGTGCCGTATTTCACGTTGCTGCCCAACCTGGTGACCATGGTGAAAGATGCAATTTCAGTGGTACCGGCTTCCGTAGCGCATCATTACAGCCGGTTTTTACCTATTCGGAGCTTTCGTCCACCCATCGAGTTCCGGGCGCACAACATGATCATGGTGTGGGCCCGCAGTCGGGAGAAAGATCCGGAATTGTGCTGGCTACGCAACGCCATTTGCGAAGCTGCCAAGCGGGTGACGCTCGCATCGCAGAAATTGTCACTGGAGTCGTAAGTTGTGACGGTTACACATCACGCTGGATAATAGCTGGCATAAGAAAAAGCCGTTTGTCATTTCAAGTCCCGGTACGAAACAATGCGTATGGAGACTGGGCTGTTGGCTGCTGTATACCGTCTCCCCGCTGTTTCAGTGGCTGGAGCTTGCCAAGTATGGTCACTATCGCTTGCCACGAGTTGTTCTGAAGCGGCAGTAGATTCACACAAAAGTATGCGCTGCCTGCATACCCGACGGGTGGGGTTTCAATAAACCGCATTTGATCGAACGAGATCGCATCGACAAGAACTCGAGGAGGAAAGATGAGCTGGAACCAAATAACGCTGAACCAACCATGGCCTGAAAAATTCAATCAGGTGCCGAATGAGGTCTTTCAGCGTCAGGATATCTATGACGAGGAAGTCAAACGATTCTTTTGGGGTCCGGAATGGCATCCCCTCTGCCATCGTGCGGAGATTCCCAATCCTGGTGATTACAAGGCAATTGACCTGGGCGAAAACACCCCGGTGTTGTTCCTTCATGGCGAAGACGGAAAGATTCGCGCCTTCCTGAATGTGTGCCCGCATCGTGGCGTGAAGCTCAAGATGTGCAACAGGGGGCATACCAAGGATTTCGAATGCCCCTATCACCGCTGGACATTCAGCACCACCGGCAAGTTGCTGGCTGCACCGGGTGAAGCCAATTTCCCGCCATCCTTCAAGAAGGAAAACTATGGCCTGCATGAAATTCGCATGGCGGAAGTTTCCGGTCTGCTGTTCGTCACCCTGAGCGACAAGACGCCCGAGCTGGGTAGCTATCTGACGGGCGTGCAGCAGTACATCGAGAATGCGCTGGGCGATGGCCGCCTGAAGCTGCTCGGTTCGCAGAAGGTTCGCTATCAGACCAACTGGAAAGAATGGAATGACAACGAGGGCTATCACGCGCCATTGCTGCATGCCGCTTTCCGTATGATGAAGTGGGGTGGCGGTAAAGGCTTCACCATTCAGACCGAGCGTCACAATGCGCTGGATGCGGAACTCACTGAGGCCGATGCAGCCGATTTTCTTTCTGATGCGGAACTGGTCAAATATTTCAAGGAGCCATCGGGTCGGAAGCTGCGTTCAACGGTGGTGCCGCTGTTCCCGCTGTCCACCGTGGTGCGTCACCTGAACATCATCAACATCCGTTATGCAATTCCGCGTGGCTTGCATGAAACGGACATTCACTTTACCTACTTTGCGCACGTGGATGACGATGAAGATCTGGTCCGCCATCGTATCCGTCAGTCTTCCAATCTGATCGGGCCCTCCGGCCTCATATCACTGGAGGATGCGGCTGCCTTCAACCGCCAGCACCTGGGCTCGGCAAGTCCCTGGGTGGTTGAGTTCCAGCGAGGCGTTACCGATCGGCCGCCGGGTCCAGGTACCTTCAATCAGAACGATGAGGCGCCAAATCTCGTCAAGTGGGCGTATTACAAAAAAGTCATGGGGTTTTAACTATGGACAAGTGGGCTGTTTTAAATCTTGTTAATGACCTGCAGCAAAAATACATATTCGCGATTGATCGCAAGGATATGAATGGCTGGCTGGCGTGCTTTGCAGAAGATGGAACCTATTTGTGCCAGACTCGTGAAAACTACGACGAAAAGCTTCCCATCGGCTTCATGTGGGATGATCGTTATGGCCGTCTCAAGGATCGCGTGAAGACAGTCAATGAGGTGTGGGCGGGTACAGCCGAAGACTATCAGTCACGCCATCTCATTCAGTCAGTAGATTGCAAGGATGCGGGTAACGGCCTGTATGACGTGGTTACCAACATTGTGGTTTTCTATACCACGAACCGTGGCGACAGCCGCGTATTGGCAACAGGCGAATACCTGGACCGGGTGCGCATTACGGGAGATCGGGCACAATTTGTCTCCAAGAAAGCAATTCTGGATCAAACCACGGTTCCCCGTTATCTCGTGTACCCGGTTTAGCGCAGGCGTAGAAATACGCTATAATTGACGCTGCTCTTACAACAGGCTGCTGAAAGATTCTTTCAGCAGCCTGTTTGTCGGATTAAGGAACGTCTGACGAAGTCACGGCTCTAAGCCATTGATTTCTGGAGCGCGCGAAAGCAGTGCCTTTCGCAAGAAATTGATAAAAGCGGGAGGCTTTTATCAATGTTCTGTCAGATGGCTTTGGAAGGTCTGTTTGACGTTAGCCCCGCATTGCGGCGGGTATCCTGAAGAATGATTCATCCGGATTCCACGTTAGCGGGAATGGCGTAGCTCGTCGGACCTCACCTCGTCGAATCGACAGAAATTGCTTTGTCGTACCGAAACTTATGCGCAAAGGGGCAGATGTGATGAGACGAAAGACTGGTGGGCGGCTTACGGCGAATGATGTAAGCGGGTTGTGGGCCATCCTCCCGACCCCTGCGACGCCAGATGCGTCCGACTGGCGTAATGAACATACCGTCAATATTGACGAGACCGTTCGGATGGTGAACGAGTTGATCGACGCTGGCGTCAATGGTCTGCTGAGCTTGGGCACATTTGGCGAATGCGCAACCCTTACCTGGGACGAGAAAGTTCAGTTCATTTCCGCCGTTGTTGAAACAGTCAACGGACGTGTTCCCTATTTCTGCGGCACCACGGCATTGCATACCAGAGAAGTAGTGAGACAGACACGGGCTGCCCTGGATATGGGTGTGGACGGAACCATGCTGGGAGTACCCATGTGGTGTCGCATGGAAACCGCTTCCGCCATCCAGTTTTACAAGGATGTTGCCGAGGCAGTGCCGGAAATGGCCATCTGTGCCTATGCCAACCCCGAGGCCTTCAAGTTTGAATTTGGCAGACCTTTCTGGGCGCAAGTGGACAAGATTCCGCAGGTGATCTGCGCCAAATACCTCGGCATCGGCATGGTGGATCTCGATCTGACCCTCGCCAGCAATATCCGTTTCCTGCCGAATGAAGCTGATTACTATGCGGGAGCCCGCATTGCACCGGAGCGCATCACGGCATTCTGGTCCAGCGGTGCGTTATGCGGCCCATCCACGCCGCTGCGTCTGAGAGATGAAGTCATCAATGCCAAAGCCACCGGCAACTGGTCGGCGGCCAAGGAAGTCAGCGACGCCATTCGTCGGGCCGATGCCACGTTTTTCCCGAAAGGCGAATTTTCCGAGTTCTCCAAGTACAACATCGGTCTCGAGAAAGCGCGCATGAACGCCGCCGGTTGGGTCAATGCGGGACCGAACCGGCCTCCGTATCACATTGTTCCCGACCCATATCTGGAAGGCGCACGGAAGTCTGGACAGGAATGGGCGAAGTTGCACAAATTGTACTCAGCTTCGGCGGGCTCAAAGAAAGCAGGTCGGTAATCCAAATGAATGCAGAGAATGTGGTGTTCCATAAAGTTGCCACGGTGGGTGATGTCGCTGACGGTGATGTGAAAAAAGTCCGTGCCGGCGGCGCTGTCATCGCTCTATTCAATGTGGGCGGTGAATATTTCGCGCTGAATCACATGTGTACGCATGAAGATGTTTCACTGGTTGAAGGATTTGTTGAGGGCGATCAAATCGAGTGTCCCAAGCATTCCGGCCGCTTTGACATCCGGACCGGCAAGGCGCTGACAGCGCCTTGCACCATTGACGCAAAGACTTATCCGGTGAAAGTTGAACAGGAAGACATCTACGTGGGTGTGCCGGGCTAATACACGATGACAATTCAGAACGTGGTGATTCTCGGGGCTGGCCAGGCGGGAGGGCAGGCTGCACTGGCGTTGCGCAAGCTGGGTTTCGATGGCCCAGTAACCGTGGTCGGGGAGGAAAACTATTTTCCTTATGAACGGCCACCGCTGTCCAAGGCATTCATTTCTCAAGGTGGTTTGGCCATTCCGGAACTGGTGACGCCGGACACCTACGAAAAACAGAACATCGCGTTGCTCCTGAAGCGTCATGGCGAGATTCGCTTGCCGGAGCGTCAAATCGTTTTTGCCGATGGCAGTTCGCTGCCATTCGACAAGCTCATCATCACTACTGGCAGTCGGGTCAGAAAACTGGGCACCACCGGCGCTGATTTGGCGGGTATCCATTATCTGCGTGGAGTGGATGACGCCAGGTCGATCACCAGCCACTTCTCAACCTGCAAACAGGTACTGGTGGTAGGCGGCGGCTGGATCGGTCTGGAAGTGGCGGCTACTGCGCGTACGCTGGGCCTGCAGGTCACCGTAGTGGAAACGGCGCCTCAGCTTTGTGCGCGTACCCTGGATCCGATTTCAGGAAAATTCCTGGAAAACCTGCACGGCGGAAAGGGTGTTGATGTCCGTCTAGGCGCTTCCGTGACGGCCTTTGAAGGGTTGGGCAAGGTAGAACGCGTGGTACTGAATGATGGCAGTGTCGTGTCTGCAGACTGCATCGTTATTGGCGTGGGTGTGCTTCCCAATCAGGAAGTCGCCGAAAAAGCCGGGATTGCCGTGAGCAATGGCATTCTCGTCGATGAATACTGCCGAACTTCCGTTGAAGGCATCTATGCTGCGGGCGACGTCACCAGCCATCCCAACAAGTTCTTTGGCGGCAGGCTCCGTCTGGAAACCTGGGAGAATGCCCAGAATCAGGGGATTTTTGCGGCCACCTCGTTACTCGGTCAGGCGAAAGGCCCCTATTCCGAAGTACCCTGGGTGTGGTCGGATCAATACGAATTCAACATCCAGCTGATGGGTTTCATGCCATCTAAGAATGACGTCTCGGTAATGCGTGGCGATCCTGCATCCGGTTCGTTCGTGGTTGCCTACCTGCGTAATGGCCGTTTGTGGGGCGCTGTTGCGTTCAATCAAAGCCGGGAGCTGAAGATTCTGCGCAAAATCATGCAGGCCGAAAAGGAAGTTTCCCTCGAGCAGCTTAATGCCCCGGCGGCACAATTGATGGCGCTGACCAAGTAAAGTAGCCGAGTGCCGAGCATTCGACATGTATTCATTCAGAGCTCTGCCCGGATAGATGGTTTAGACAAGTTCTCAAAAAGATTCATGGGCAGGCCTTCCACCAGTTTTGATCGCCCATCCTATATTGTTGAATGCTGTTGCCAGACTTTTTCATGACTGCATTCTGCTCGGTGGCGGATTCCATGAAGCGACAACTGTCGCAACTTGCTACACTTGCTGCGATGAATTGGGTGGTGATATTTCACGTCAGTTGGGGCATACACCGACAGGCTTGTTGAAATCAGCAGGTTTCTGCGTGCTTTCGCAGACTTCGCTGTTTACGGCATGGACATTGCAAATGACTGCCACCAATGATTATGGGCGCTCTTGACCGGGCGGATGTCGTAAGGTTTTCAGGGCTGCGGCTGAAACGCAGCTATTTAATTAGAAATATTTAATTAGAAAATGACATTGGGAGACAGATATGCCGACCCTTTCCAAGCTTGAGTATTCCGTACCGTGGGTCGAAGTCAAAGCGACGCCGGCCGATTGGGAAGCCATTGGTCCGGAGCAATTGCTCCGCATGCATTATCACTTGCACGTCATCCGTGCATTTGAAGAAACCTTGCTGTTCGAGCTGGAAAAACAGGGTTTGGTACATGGCCCCGCTCACTCGAGTATTGGTCAGGAGGCTGGCGCGGTGGGTTCGATCGCGCTGCTGGGTACTGGCGACCAGATAACGGGCGCGCATCGCGGTCACCACCAGTTCCTTGCCAAGGCGCTGCGACACATTGACACGCCCGACTACGATCCGCGTCGCGCCCCACTGCCCGCGGCAGTGTCTGATCTGCTCTATCGCACACTGGCCGAAATCCTCGGTTTATCCGATGGCTTCTGCAAAGGTCGTGGCGGTTCCATGCATTTGCGCTGGGCTGAAGCCGGCGCCATGGGCACCAATGCCATCGTCGGGGGCGGTGTGCCCATCGCCAATGGTCTGGCCTGGGCCAAGAAGCGCGATGGCAAGGGTAATGTTGCCATGACCTTCTTTGGCGACGGCAGCATTCATATCGGTTCGGTACCGGAGTCCATGAACCTGGCCGCCCTGTGGTCGCTGCCAATGTGTTTCTTCGTCGAAAACAATGGCTACGCCGTGGCCACCACCATCGAAGAAGAAACCAAGGAAATCCGCCTGTCATCGCGCGGCGGCGCCTATGGCATTCCTGCCTATCGCGTCGATGGCATGGATCTGGTTTCGACCTATGTTGCTTCCCAAATGGCTGTCGAACACATGCGCGCCGGCAAGGGGCCGACATTGATCGAGGCCATGGTCTATCGCTATTTCCATCACGGCGGTTCGCTGATCGGCAGTGCCTTCGGCTATCGCAGCAAGGAAGAAGAAGCCGAATGGCGTTCACGCGATCCACTGGCGCGCAATGCCCGCGAGATGATCGCTCGCAAGTGGCTGACCGAAGAACAGGATCAGGCGATCCGCAATCATGTCACCAGCGCGATGAATGACATCGTGGAGCGCCTGACTGAAACTGTCGATGGCAAGCGCCGCATCCGTCCTGCCCTGTGGCCCAACCCGGCATCCCGCGATCAGGGTTTGCGTGGTGATTTGTCGGAGTTTTCCGGCGTACGCTTTGAAGAACTGGAAACCTTCAGCGGCAAGGTGGCGGAGAGCAAGTTCATTGATCTGGTGGCACAGGTCATGGGCCGGCGCATGGAAACGGATGACCGCATCTTTGTCATGGGCGAAGACATCCATCGTCTCAAGGGCGGCACCAACGGCGCCACCAAGGGCCTGGCGCAGCGCTTCCCGGATCGCATTATTCCGACACCCATCGTCGAAGAAGGATTTGTCGGTCTGGCGGGCGGGGTGGCAATGGAAGGCACCTATCGTCCGGTGGTCGAATTCATGTATCCGGATTTCACCCTGGTGGCTGCCGATCAGGTGTTCAATCAAATTGGCAAATCGCGCCATATGTTTGGCGGCGATTCCAAGATGCCGCTGGTGCTGCGCACCAAGTGCGCCATCGGCACCGGTTATGGTTCCCAGCACTCCATGGATCCCGCAGGCATGTATTCCCAGTGGCCGGGTTGGCGCATCGTGGCTCCGTCTACGCCCTTCGATTACGTCGGTCTCATGAACAGCGCCCTGCTCTGCGAGGATCCTGTTCTGGTGATCGAGCATGTTGATCTGTATGGAGCATCGGGACCGGGACCGGTGGACGATCTGGACTACTACATCCCGCTGGGCAAGGCGAAAGTGGTGCGCAAAGGTTCAGCCTTTACCGTACTCACCTATCTGGCGATGGTGCCGCTGGCGGTGAAGGCGGCCGAGGAACTGGGCATCGATGTGGAAGTCATCGACCTGCGCTCGCTGGATCGCGCCGGCATCGACTGGGAGACCATAGGCGAATCCATTCGCAAGACCAACAATGTGGTGGTGCTGGAACAGGGCACGCTCACGGTTTCCTACGGCGCCATGCTGACGGATGAAATTCAGCGTCGGTTCTTTGATTATCTCGATCAACCCGTGCAGCGCATTCACGGTGGCGAATCGTCACCGTCGGTTTCGAAGGTACTGGAACGGGCTGCGCACGTGGGCATTGAAGAGATCCGTGCGGGCTACGCGCAGATCATGGCTGAAATGGGCCGCCCCATCTGAATGAGAGGCGGCCTGTGGTGCAGCGATCAGTTCGACGGATGAGCCGGATGCCAGAGGCGCCGGCTGGCCTCGCGTTCGTAGCCCTTGCCATTGGGGAAGCTGACCAGTTCCAGTTGCATGCCCCACGGCGACAGAAAATACACCCATGTCTGGCCGGCATTCGGGCCGCTGGTGCGTATCGTCGGCTCGCCCAGCACCCGCAGCCCCTGGGATTTCAGATAGGCAACCGCTGCGCTGATGTCATCGACGTAAAACGCCAGATGATGTCCGCCGACATCGCTGTTGCGGGGTTGTTGGGTGTTCTGGTCGGGAGAAGCGTATTCGAAAATCTCGAAGTTCGAACCGAAGCCGCAGCGAAGGAATTTCAGCTTCTTCATGACAGCGCGCGGATGCACGTTGAGATGGGTGGCCATCCAGTCAGTATTGGACTCGAAGGGCCCCAATTCGTAGAAAGGCTCGCAGCCAATCACGTTCACAAAGAAGTCCACCGCCTGTTCCAGGTTGGGCACGGTAAAGCCAATATGGTCGGTACCATGCAGGCCGGGAAGACCTTTGTTGTTGAGAGACATTTTTCCTCCTGTCACGAACTGTGGCCATTGCCTGGGCCTGGATTGGGTGGGAGTCGTTGTAAGCCATGCCGTGCGCAAACGCATTCACTGGGCAACGGTTACAGTAACCTGCGTGAAATTAACTAATAAGTAGGTAGGAGGCAATGTGGCAATAGAGATCAAGATGCCTGCTTTGGCGCCCTCGATGACCGAGGGTACATTGGCACGGTGGGTCAAGAAAGAAGGCGACGCCGTCAATGCCGGCGAAATCCTTGCGGAAGTCGAGACCGACAAGGCCATGGTGGAATTTGAATCCCCAGCCAGCGGCGTGCTTGGCAAGATCCTGGTACCCAACGGCACCGAAGGCGTGAAGGTGGATACCTTGATCGCAGTATTGTTGCAGCCGGGTGAAGCCATGCCGGAAATGGGCAAGGCGGCGTCAATGGCCGCACCCGTTCCTGCTGCTCAACCCGCTGTTGCTGCGCCTGCCAATGCAGCGCCAGCCCAGACTCAAGTTTCGGGACAACGTGTGTTCGCCAGTCCCCTGGCGCGACGCATTGCCAGTGAAAATGGTTTGTCGCTCGATGGCCTGCACGGTTCCGGACCACATGGCCGCATCGTTCGCGCCGACGTCGAGACGGCGTTGCGTGCTGCGCCCGTTGCCGCCAGGAGTGCGCCCAAGCCAGCCACTGTTGCGGTGCAGACCGGCGCGGAATATGAAGACATTCCGCACAGTCAGGTCAGGCGCGTCATTGCGCAACGGCTTGCCGAAGCCAAGCAGCAGATCCCGCATTTTTATCTGACGGTCGATTGCGTCCTGGATTCTCTGCTGACCCTGCGCGCCCAGATCAACGAAACACGCGGCGAAGACAAGCTCTCGGTCAACGACTTCGTCGTCAAGGGCGTGGCGCTGGCAATGCAGCGCGTACCGGCCGTCAATGCCTCCTGGACAGACACCGCCATACGTCGCCGGCGCAGCGTGGATGTCTCAGTGGCCGTGGCCACGCCCAACGGATTGATCACACCCATCGTTCGCAACGCCGATACCAAGTCATTGTCGGTGGTGTCGGCTGAGGTCAAGGAACTGGCGGGACGTGCCCGCGAAGGGCGTTTGAAACCGGCCGAGTTCCAGGGCGGTGGTTTCACCATCTCGAACCTGGGCATGTTCGGCATCAAGGAATTTGCGGCCATCATCAATCCACCGCAGGCCTGCATTCTCGCGGTGGGCGCGGCTGAAAAGCGTCCCATCGTGCGTGAGGGCGCACTGGCTGTAGGCACCGTGATGAGCTGTACGCTGTCCGTGGATCATCGCGTGGTCGATGGCGCCGTGGGTGCCGAGTTCCTCAAGGCGTTCAAGACCTTGATGGAAAACCCCCTGTCCATCCTCATCTAGGAGCGTGCTACATGGCGAAGGAATTTGATTTGGTGGTGGTGGGCGGCGGACCCGGCGGATATGTAGCGGCCATCAGGGCAGCACAGCTCGGCATGAAGACCGCACTGGTCGAGAAACAGCATCTCGGCGGCATCTGTTTGAACTGGGGTTGCATTCCCACCAAGGCGCTGCTGCGTTCGGCGGAAATCTACGATCAATTCCAACATGCAGCGGACTACGGCCTGTCCGTCAAAGGCGTCGGCTTCGATCTCAAGAAGATTGTTGAACGTTCACGTGGCGTCGCCAATCAGCTGGCCGGCGGCGTCAAGCATCTGCTGCGCAAGAACAAGGTCGAGGTCATCGAAGGACATGCGCGTCTGCAAGGTGCAGGAAAGCTGGTGGTGGAACGCAGTGGCGGCGACCCTGTCGCCATTGCATCGCGACATATCATCCTGGCCACCGGCGCGCGGGCGCGAGCGGTGGCGCCACTGGAACCGGATGGCAAGTTCGTCTGGTCCTACAAGGAAGCGTTGGTGCCCGACAGCGTGCCTCGTTCATTGCTGGTCGTGGGTTCCGGCGCCATCGGTATCGAGTTCGCCAGTTTCTTTCGCAGCCTGGGCGCTGAAGTGACCGTGGTGGAAATGCTGGATCGCGTCATGCCCGTCGAGGACGAAGAGATTTCCGCTTTTGCGCGCAAGGCCTTCGAAAAGCGCGGCATTCGTGTGCTGACTTCGGCCACTGTCAAAGGGCTGAAGAAGAACGACAAAGGCGTGGTGGTGACGGTCGAAATGGCCGGCAAGTCGGAGGACATCGCCGTGGAGCGTGTCATCAGCGCCATCGGCATTGTTGGCAACGTCGAAGACATCGGTCTCGAGACCACGCGCATCAAAGTGGACAAGACGCACATCGTGACCGATCAATGGTGCCAAACTGCCGAGCCCGGCATCTATGCCATCGGCGACGTGGCTGGTGCGCCGTGGCTGGCGCACAAGGCCAGTCATGAGGGCGTTATTTGTGTTGAAAAGATTGCCGGAGTGCCGCATGTACATCCGCTGGAAACCCAAAAGGTTCCAGGCAGTACCTATTGTCAGCCGCAAGTAGCCAGCATCGGTTACACCGAAAAGCGCGCACGCGAACTGGGTCATGAAGTGAAAGTGGGACGCTTCCCCTTCATGGGCAATGGCAAGGCCATTGCGCTCGGCGAACCTGAGGGACTAGTCAAAACCATTTTCGATGCCAAGACCGGTGAATTGCTGGGTGCGCACATGGTGGGGGCGGAAGTGACAGAGCTCATCCAGGGCTTTTCGATCGGCAAGGCGCTGGAAACCACCGAAGCGGAGTTGATGCACACAGTGTTCCCGCATCCGACCTTGTCGGAAATGATGCATGAAGCGACGCTGGCTGCCTACGGCCGAGCGATCCACTTCTGAATAAATGGCGGCGATATGCAGTGATGACCTGCAACTTGTAATGCGGCATACATATGAGTGTTGCAGCTTGCTACACATGTCGCTGTTGTTATCCATCATCAACCATGACCTGACTTTCTAAGCAACAGAATGGGGGATATGAGTTCCAACGATAATCTGCAGGCGATGAGTCGGGCCTGGGAAGTGTTTGCCCGGACTGGCAAAGTCACTTCCGAAGTCATTCGGCCTGAAGTGGCGCGCTCCTGGCAGCGCTGTTATCAATTGAAGCTTGATCCTCGTGCGCCCAAGGCGCCGGTCAAGCTCAATGCACACCAACTGGCGGCGCTGCGTGAAGAAAATCAGGTTTTCCGTGAAACCGCACTGCCCTTCATGGAGTTTCTGTGCAATGCGGTGCGCGATACGGGTTTTATCCTGGTGCTGACCGATCGGAATTCAGTGGTGTTGGAACTGTTCGGCGATGATGAAGTCCTGCAGATGGCGCGCAGCAACAATTTCGTTCCCGGCAGTTCGCGTGCGGAATATGAAGTGGGTACCAACGGCATCAGTCTGGCCTTGTCCGAGCACAAGCCCATTCAGCTGACTGGCGCCGAACATTTCAATTATCGTCATCATCACTGGACCTGCGCATCCGCACCGGTATTCGGTGCGGACAATCAATTGCTGGGTACCGTGACCCTGTCAGGGCCGTCGGTGAATGCCCAGCGGCATACCCTGGGCATGGTGATTTCCGCTGCCGAAGCCATCCATGACCGCTTGTGCGAACGCGCTGCGGATCAGCACAGAAGCCGGATCGACGCCATGCTGTCTTCCATTCTGACGATGATGTCGGAAGCCATCATTACCATTGATGGCGCAGCGCTGGTCACCAATGTCAATCCGACCGCCGCCAAGATGCTCGATGTGCATCCCGAACAGGCGGTGGGCAAGAGTGTGCTGCAATTGTTTCCGGGAAATCCGCAGTTGATGGAAATCCTTTCCGGCGCACGGGAAACCGGGCCGATAGAAGTCATGGCTGAAAGCAGCAAGGGACGCACCCATTTTGTTGTCACGCCATTCGTTCTGAAGTCTGCCGGTGCCACTCAAGGTGCCGTGCTGGCATTGCGTGAACGAAAGGAATTTCTTAACGAAGTGCGCGAGTTCTCGGGATTTGAAGCAGCGTATCGTTTCGAGAATCTGATCGGTCATTCACCGGCGTTGCGGCAGCAGATCGAGCTTGCCCGTGCCGCTGCCAGGCAGAACACCCGCATCCTGATCAGTGGTGAAACGGGAACCGGCAAGGAGTTGTTTGCACAGGCAATACATAATGCCTCGCCCAGAAGTCAGGGCCCATTCGTGGCTATTAACTGTGCGGCCATCCCGCGGGAGCTGCTGGAATCCGAACTGTTCGGCTACAAGGGTGGTGCATTCACCGGGTCGCGCAAGAGCGGACAGATCGGCAAGTTTGAACTGGCGGATGGCGGCACGCTGTTTCTTGATGAAGTCAATCAGATGCCGCTGGATCTGCAAGCCAAACTGCTGAGGGTGCTGCAGGATGGCTTCATCACCCGTCTGGGAGACAGCAAGCCGATCCGGATCGATGTGCGCATCATTGCGGCTACCAACGAGGATCTGTACGAAAAAAGCCGGAACGGACTGTTTCGGTCCGACCTGTATTTTCGCCTGAGCGTAGTGGAGCTGAATCTGCCGGCGCTGCGCGAGCGCGGCGACGACATGATCTTGCTGGCCGAGCACATGCTGGCTGGCCTGTCCGAAAAACTCGACAAGGGCGCGCTCAAGCTGTCCGTAGCAGCAAAAGCGTTGCTGCGGCGTTATCCCTGGTCGGGAAACGTCCGCGAGCTGGAGAACGTGCTCGAAATGGCGGCCATCGTGTGTGATGGCGATGTCCTGGAACCTGCGCATCTCGCGTACCGGATGAAACAGGTGTCGGTCGAGACCCGCAGCGATGCACCAACCGTAAGTGCATCAGCTTCGCCGCTTAAAGAAGCGGAAATCGATTTGATCCGGAATGCAATGAAACAGTATCACGGCAACATTGCGCTGGTGGCGCGCCAGCTGAAGATCTCGCGCAGTACAATCTACCGTCGCATGAAAGAACATGGCATTATTAAATCGTTTCAAATCGGCTGAAAAATCTGTGTTGCAAGCGGTTTCAACTGCGACAGATTGTTATGCTCTGTCCGGGCAGAGCAACAGGCCTGTCATCGATACTAAAGCAATCCGGAAGGGGAAATAAATGTCCGACGCACTGGTTCAATGGGATCCTTTGGCGCTCCTGCGGGTTGCCTGCGGTCTGTTTTTCATCCCGCACATTCTTGGCAAGGTGCTGCCGCCTCATCCAGCGCTCGGTTTTTTCAAGGCGGCAAAATTTCCGCAGCCGGCGGTGGTCATGTACTCTGCCGCAGTCGTTGAAACGCTGGTCTGCATCGGTCTGGTATTCGGTATCCAGACTCAGCGGACAGCCTTGCTGGGCGCTGCGGTACTGATTGTCGCTGCCGGCGCGGTGCTCAAAGTGGGCGGCCAGAGCAAGTGGCTCTGGAATTTCAATGGTATCGAGTATCCGGTTTTCTGGGCGCTGTTGTGTCTGTATATCGCCCGAATGTATGGCGACGTTGCGCCTGTGGCGGGTCTGGCGTCCGCGTCCTGACCGCCAGCAAATTATTTAGCGAGGAAATTTTTATGAAATACAACCGACCACATTCCACCGCCCTCTGGGGCACCATGGGCAAGGACTGGGAAGAGGGCATCAACTACCAGCGCATGAATCGCGAACGCCTTGCCCGGGCTCAGGCTGCGGTCAAGGCGGCCGGCTTCGGTGCTGTGCTGTGCTTCAATCCAGACAACGTTCGCTATGTCACCGGCACCCACATCGGTGAATGGGCGCGTGACAAGTTTGACCGCTACTGCCTGTGTCCTGCAGATGGCGAACCTTTCCTGTGGGATCCCGCTCCGCCCGCCAAGCGTCTGTCCAGTCCGTGGATTGCCGATCGCGTCGAAGCGCCCATCAGCATTCTGCAAGGCGCACTGCCGCCCAAGATGCGCGTGGAAGACAACTTCGCACAGCAGATCAAGAAAATGCTGGTTCATTACGGCATCGACAAGCGGCCGCTGGGAGTCGATCTGATCGAGTTGCCGATGCTGCGCGCCTTGGAGAAGGCGGGTATTGAAGTCATCGACGGGCAGCAGGCAATGCTGGATGCTCGTGAAATAAAGACTTTCGACGAGATCCAATGTCTGAAAATTGCCGCAGGCATGGTGGATGCCACCTATTACGACATCTGCAAGGCGATCCGCCCCGGCATTCGTGAAAACGAACTGGTGGCCATTGCCAATGATCGTCTGTTCCGCCTGGGTTCGGAGCGGGTGGAGTGCGTCAATTCGGTTTCCGGCCCGCGCGGGACGCCGCATTCGCACACCATGTCGGATCGCATTATTCAGCCGGGCGACATGATTTACATGGACATCATGCAGTCCTTCAATGGCTATCACACCTGCTATTACCGCACCTTTGTCTGCGGCGAACCCAACAAGCACCAGATCGAGGCCTATGAACTGGCTTCGAAGTGGATCAGTGCTTCCATCGACGCCATTCGTCCCGGCATCACCGTAGATGCAGTGGCGCAGGTATGGCCGAAGGCCGAGGAATTCGGTTATCGCAATGAAGAGGAAGCCTTCCTGCTGCAGTACGGTCACGGCATTGGCCTGTCGCTCTGGGAGCGTCCCATCTTCACCCGCCGCTTTAGCGGTCAGGATACCGTGCTCAAGGAAGGCATGGTCTTCGCTGTGGAAACGTGGAAGGGTGCCGCTGACGGCTCCGGTGCGGCGCGCATCGAGGAAGAAGTGGTCGTTACCAAGGATGGCTGCGAAGTCATCACCAACTTCCCATCGGATCGTCTGATTTCCTGTGGCACGCCGGGTTGTGACGTTTTTTGATGAACAGTAAAGCTACCGCGCAGCGGCGCGTATCGTGGGTCGGTCTGGGCAAGATGGGGGTGCCAATGGCTCGCAATTTGCGAGCCGCAGGTGCGTTGGGCATCTACAACCGTAACCCGGCCAAGGCGCAGGAACTGGTGGCTGCCGGCGCGCAACTTTATCCATCGGTGGCAGCGCTGGCGCAGGCGAGCGATGTGGTGTTTTCCATGGTGGCCGACGACGCCGCGTTACAGGATGTGGCGCTGGCGCCGCAGGGCGTGCTCAACAATCTGGCACCCGGCTCAACCTTTATTGAGATGAGCACTGTTTCGCCGGCGATTTCCATCAAGGTTGCCGAGCTGTGCCAGACACGCGGCATCCACTATCTGCGTGCGCCGGTTTCCGGCAGTACGGCCCTGGCGGCAGCCGGCAAGCTGACCATACTGGTGTCCGGTTCCAGGGACGGTTTCGATGCTTGTCAGGATCTGCTCGGACTGCTGGGCAAGAACCTGTATTACATCGGCGATGGCGAACAGGCGCGCTTCCTCAAGCTGTCCATCAATCTCATGGTGGGCATTACCAGCGCCATGATGGCCGAAGCGCTGACCCTGGGCCGCAAGGGCAATGTGCCCTGGAATGACATGATCGAGATCATGAGCAACAGCGCGGTCGCTTCTCCGGTGGTGAGCTACAAGGCGCAGATGCTGAAGTCGCGTGATTTCACGCCCATGTTTGCCGCCTCGCAAATGGCGAAGGATTTCGATCTCGCGCTCGGCGCCGCACAATCCGTCAAGGCACCCATGCCCGTGACCGCGCTGGTGCGCCAGTTCTTCGATGCCATGGTGGCAACCGGTCGTGGCGAGCAGGACTTTTTTGGATACGTAACGCTGATGGAAGAGCTTGCCGGACTATCCGCTGTGGATGGGACGCCAGAGGACTGAATATGCTGAATCTACAAGACCCCACCTTGCTTCGTAGCAAGTGCTTCATTGATGGCCAGTGGCTGGATGCCGACAATGGCAAAACGATCTCAGTCGTTAATCCTGCGAACGGCAAAGCAGTGGGAACCGTGCCGCGCATGGCGGAAGTGGAAACCCGGCGCGCGATTGAAGCGGCAAATGCGGCCTGGCCGTCATGGCGTTCGCTCACGGCCAAGGATCGTTCTGCACTGCTCCGTAAGTGGTTCGACCTGATTCTGGCGCATAAGGAAGATCTGGCGCGAATCATGACCGCCGAACAAGGCAAGCCGCTCGCCGAGTCTCGCGGTGAAATTCTTTACGGCGCTTCATTTATCGAATGGTTTGCCGAAGAGGGCAAACGCGTCTATGGCGATACGATTCCAGCGCCTGCGACGGATCGTCGCATCGTCGTCATCAAGCAACCCATCGGTGTGGTGGCGGCGATCACTCCCTGGAACTTTCCGAATGCCATGATCACCCGCAAGGTTGGCCCGGCATTGGCCGCCGGCTGCACGGTGGTGGTCAAGCCTGCCAGTCAAACGCCATTTTCGGCACTGGCACTGGCGGATCTGGCGGCTCGCGCCGGCATCCCCAAGGGCGTTATCAATGTGTTGACCGGTTCGGCAGCGGCCATCGGCGGCGAATTGACCGCCAGTCCCATCGTGCGCAAGCTCTCGTTCACCGGCTCCACCGAAATCGGTCGCGAACTGATGACCCAATGCGCCGGCACGATCAAGAAGCTGTCATTGGAACTGGGTGGTAACGCGCCCTTCATCGTATTTGACGATGCCGACCTCGATGCGGCAGTGAATGGCGCGATTGCCTCCAAATATCGCAATGCCGGTCAGACGTGTGTGTGCGTCAACCGCTTGCTGGTTCAGGACAAGGTCTATGACGCCTTCGCTGCAAAGCTGGTGGCAGCCGTGTCGAAACTGAAGGTCGCGGATGGCTTTGCAGAAGGCGCGCAGCAGGGTCCACTTATCGACATGGCCGCAGTGGAGAAAGTGGAAAGCCATGTACAGGACGCCACTTCCAAAGGCGCCCGGTTATTGTATGGCGGCAAGCGCCACGCGCTGGGCGGTTCTTTCTACGAGCCGACGGTACTGGCCGATGTGACGCCGGAGATGGTGGTGGCCCGTGAAGAAACCTTCGGGCCGCTGGCGCCGCTGTTCCGTTTTCATACCGAAGCAGAAGCCATACAGCTGGCCAACGATACCGAGTACGGCCTGGCTTCGTACTTCTATGCTCGCGATGTGGGCCGCATCTTCCGCGTCGCTGAACAACTCGAGTACGGCATGGTGGGTATCAACGAAGGCATCATCTCGACTGAGGTGGCGCCGTTCGGCGGGATCAAGCAATCGGGACTGGGTCGGGAAGGCTCCAAATACGGCATCGAGGAGTACCTGGAGATCAAGTACTTGTGCCTCGGCGGTATTGGCACTTAACCGGGCTCTAGTTGCACATGGCGCGCATCCCAGTTTCGATCCTGACTGGGTTTCTGGGCAGCGGTAAGACGACGCTCCTTAACCGGGCGCTTGCCCACCCGGAACTCGCGCATACGGCAGTGATCGTCAATGAGTTCGGCGAGATTGGCCTTGATCATGATCTCGTCCAGCAAAGCGATGATGCAGTGGTGCTGCTGGCCAACGGTTGTCTGTGCTGTTCGGTCAAAAGCGATCTGGTTTCGGCACTTGATGATCTGTTTCAGCGCCGGCTGCAGGGCACAGTGCCGGCATTCGACCGGGTGGTGATTGAAACATCGGGCCTGGCCGAGCCCACGCCGGTGATCGAGGTGCTCATTTCCGAGCCGACCATCTCGGCGCGTTATGCCATGGACGATGTCACTGCGACCGTTGACGTGGTCAATGGCATCGCCACGCTGGAAGCTCACCTCGAGTCGGCGAAGCAGATTGCCCTTGCCGACCAGATCATCCTTACCAAGACGGACATGGCGCCGTCACAGGATAGTGTGGATGTCCTGCATGCCCGTTTGCGTGCGCTGAATCCGATTGCGCCAATACTGGATTCGCACTCGATCACCTCTCCGGCAGATCTGCTGTCAGGACGCTCAGGCGCTGCCAATCCGCCACGTTATATCGACAAGATCATGCAGATGACCGATCCGCAAACCAGTATCGCCGGTCGCTTCCATCGGATTCATGACAATCGGATACGCACCTTTACGATTGTTCGCGACACGCCTGTTTCGATGCAGGTTCTCGAACTATTCCTGTCTTCACTGGCCAGCAATCTGGGGCCGGAGCTGCTGCGTGTGAAAGGACTGATTCATGTCGCTGAACATCCCGAAGGACCGGCAGTCATTCAGGGAGCGCAACGCCTGCTGCATGGCCTGACCTGGCTGCCTGCATGGCCCAGCGATGACCGCAGAACCCGGATCGTGTTCATCACGCTTGAAACAGCGGTTGAGACAGTACCAGAACTGTTTGAATTGACTGAGCGCATGGCGCGCCGCCGCTGAAGGAATCTGGCTCGGTTGAATAAAGCCGAGGCGCAGCGAAATGACTGCTGATACACCGCAATTTCATGAGTGTCGTTACATCGGCGGCAGTGTCGCCGATGTAACGCGGCTCACCAGCTATCAGTCTTTGCGGCGATGCGGGAACAACTGTGGGCGCATTGAAGGATGGCAGACCTTGTACTTGGGCGCGTATTCGGTTTCGACACCCAGGGCTTCGGCCGCATGCCAGGCCCAGCGCGGATCATAAAGAGCGCCACGCGCAATGGCGACCATATCGGCCTCGCCCTTGGCGATGATCTGTTCGGCATGGTCAGGCTTGTCGATCAGACCCACTGACATGGTAACGACTCCGGCTTCCTGACGAAGACGCGCGCTGAAAGGCACCTGATAACCCTGAGCCAGAGGAATTTTCTGACGAGCGTCCAGACCACCGGTCGACAGGTCGATGTAGTCGCAGCCAAGCGCTTTCAGTTCGCGAGCCAGGATCACGGTTTCATCGGGATTCCAGCCGCCCTCCACCCAGTCGGTGGCCGACAGGCGGATGCCCAATGGCTTGGATTCCGGCCAGGCGGCACGCATGGCTTTGAAAGCTTCCAGAGGGAACCGCATGCGGTTTTCCAGGGAACCGCCATACTCGTCCTTACGCTGATTCGAAAGCGGCGACAGGAATTGATGGATGAGATAACCGTGTCCTCCGTGCATCTCGATGACGTCGAAGCCGATACGCTCGGCACGTTTCACGGCGGCAACGTGATCGGCAATGATCTGCTGCATTTCGGCTTTGGTCAGTTCGCGCGGCGCTGGCCAGCCCTCTCCAAACGGGATCGCAGAAGGTCCCACTGTCTGCCACGCGCCTTGCTCCGCCGTATAAGGCTTGCCACCTTCTGCTGGCGGTTGCTGCGAACCCTTGCGGCCGGCATGACCGATCTGTATGCCCAGCTTGGCTACGCCATAGGCGCGGCAAAAATCCACAACGCGCTTCAGGGCGGCTTCATTGGCATCTGTGCACAACGTTGCGCAACGCTGGGAAATGCGACCTTGCATGCTGGTGTTGGTCATTTCAACCATCAGCAGCCCGGCAGCGCCCATGGACAGTGAACCGAGATGCATCAAATGCCAGTCCGTTGCAGAACCGTCGACCGAGGCATATTGGCACATGGGAGAAACCACCACGCGATTTGACAGGGTCAGACCGCGAAGCGTGATGGGAGTGAATAGAGCGCTGGTCACAAAAAAATCCTCCAGGATCGTCCGGATTAAATACCTGGCTTGTCAGGCTGCAACGCGTGCCTGTTTTCAAGGCCAGTCAAATGATTCGACTTCTTGGAAGTTTCCAAGCAGGCGATTTGAGTAAACAAAATGGGTCTCGACAGTGGTGTCTGTGAAAATTCACGACGTCCAAAGCGAGAAATGCGGGTGAAATTGATTCGATTTCACACCGTGGCATGTTAGCAAATAATGAAAGCGGGCTACTGCATCTATGTAAAAACACTGACCAAGGCCTGCAGGAGGGTTTTGCTTTCAAGCAATGTTTTTGTTCGAAGTGGCCGGCGTGGCTGGCGCGTTGCTGCAACCACGTTGATGAGGGTCAATGCGCACGAGCATGGTGCATTCATGACGCGCGTTTCGTGCGGAGTTGGAAACCGTACCGAGTTACCTGGTTACAGCCGTCCCCAGTGAATGGGGTCTTCGAGAAATCTGGGGTCCGAGGACATCCAGCCGGTCATGTAATTAGGGACTGGACCCTTGAGCGTCGCAATGGAAGCAACGCCTGCATAGGTTCCCTGTGCATACAGCAGCGGACTGACCTCCTTCTCCTGCAGACGCACGCCCTGAATTTCACCAATCAGGATGCGGTGCGTGCTCGCGTCCACCACCTGGTTCAGGCTGCAATCGAAAGCCACCACCGCTTTCTTGAAAACCGGCGCACCGGTCGCCAGCGTGTCCCACAGCCCCTCAATAAACCGTTCTTCCGGCGGAATCGGGCTGGCAAAGCGATTGGAGGTTTCCACGTCTTCCACGGACAGCACATTTACCGCAAAACGCTGCGCCGCCTGAATGGCGGTCCAGGTGCCGGTGGCGCTGTTGACGCAGGCGAGCAAGGTGGGCGGATCGGCCGATACCGAGCACACCGCGGTCGCCGTCAGTCCAAACCGCTTGCCATCCTCGGTCGTGGTGGTGATCACGCATACACTCGCCGCCAGACAGCGCATGCCGGCTCTGAAGGAATCACGGTCAATGGTCATTTCTGAGTACGCCTGTGGTTGCAGATCGCTAAACCCGCATCGTTCCTGCCGAGCGACGATTTAACGTGCGCGACCTGTCTGGCAGGTTCCATCGAACTGTTTTGCATGAAGCTACTAAATTAATAATTCAAGAATAACGCTTTGGGTTCTGGCCCATGCCGCAACTTACCATACCGCGAAGTTCCGGTGAATTGCACGCTTAAAATGCAGGTTTGACTGTGCGCCATAAGCAACGCAGCCACAGTGCTGCTGGATCGGTTGAAGTTTGACTTTGCGCAGCTTTGTGCCGCACCATTGCTGGCTTGTGAACCATAGATGCTGATTGGTGTTCCTCTGTGGCGGGACAACAATTCAGGCATGGCTTTTCCATCCTTTCGTTGCGATCAATTTCAGGCAAGACGCAATCGGCAGGAGCCACACTGGAGAATACATTAATGATGACTGATGAACTGATTGATCGGCTTGCGATCCGCGATCTGCTGCAAAACTGGGCGCTGTGGCGTGACGCTGGCGATTGGGAGCGTTTCCGCACAGTTTGGCATGATGACGGTGTCATGATGGCCACCTGGTTTCAGGGCACCGCCGACGAATTCATTCGCGTTACCAAGGAAGGCTGGGCAAAAGGTGTCAGCATTCTGCATTTCCTGGGCGGCACATCAATCGATCTGGCGGGAAATCGTGCTGTCACGCAAACCAAGATGACCATTTCGCAGCGCGGCAACGTACAGGGAGTGTTGTGCGACGTCTTGTGTACCGGTCGTTTTTACGATTTTCTCGAAAAGCGTAATGGCCGCTGGGGGCTGGTCCTGCGTCAGCCTATTTATGAAAAAGACCGCGTCGATCCGGTTGATCCGACCGCGCGTCTTGAGCTGGATCAGAAGGCTTTGGCTGAATTTCCGGAAGGTTACCGACATCTGGCCTATATCCAGACGCAGATTGGTTACCAGGTGAAGCGGGATATGCCGCAGCTGAAAGGCGCCGAAGTCGAGAAACTGTATGCTCGAGGCAAGTCCTGGCTGGCAGGCAATCCGCTGTAAACCGTCCACGGACTAGTGACGCCCGCAGCTCCTGATGTTATGGGGTTTTGACGGGCGTTCGCTTTTTGGAGTAGCAGACCATAATTTGACCGACGGCTGGGATATGCACTCCCACGCTGCGAAACCCCAAAAGAGCGGATTTGCAACTTCTTAAACGCTCTTAACGCTGTGCATCAGGTAAGCGCTTGAACCGCACAGGTTCTTGGCCATTATCGCCGACTGGATGCGTACAGTGACTACGTCCAAACCACAGAACGGTTGCCAGGTGGAACTTAATGAGCAAGGCCGAAGTCAGTAACTTCCTGTAACTCTACTAGTAGCTTCACGGTCCTTGATGTTTTTTATGAAAGCCTGCCTTTGGTGTGGCAATGATACTGTGATAGCGAACTGCATTTTCTGCGTAAAATTATCGGAAACATGGCTGAATTCACGAGGAGCGCAGTCTAGGTTGCCCGTATTGACATGGTCCTGCAAAAGTGGAATCGTTCCGGCGCGTAACGGTGCCTATGAATAAATTTGGAGGTGCCGCTCATTTCAGAATAAACGCGCTCAGTTTTCGCTTATCAAAACTAGAGCGTTGCGATGGATGATTGTTGAGGGCAGGTAGTATTTTTAAGGGGCAATGATTCAAAGGGTTGTTCGCAGCGTTGCGCAGGTGCCTGGCACCGGAGGTTGGTTTTATGTCTGTTCATTCCGTCGAAAGAGTACTCTGGGACATCTGCAATTCGCCCGACCATTACAAGGCGTTTCTCGCAGATCGCGACGAGCTGCTTACCCACTACCAGCTTGGTGATGCAGAGAAGCAAATGGTTCGCGAGCTCAAGGTTCGCGAGCTCATGGACTACAATGTCAACCCGATGATCATCATGCAGACATGGAATGCCATCGTTGGCTCGGACAAAATTGAAGAGTATCTCGGCAAATTAAATGCTCCCGCTCGGTCGGTTGAGGCATAGGAGACAATCATGGCAGAACTCGTTGGTGGTTTTCTGGTACCGCATGTCCCGCTGATCACGGCGAACCCCACCACACCGCCTCTCGAAAAGCGTAAAACCGTCATGGATGCGTTCGCCACGGTGAACCGTCGACTCAACGAATTGAAAGTCGATACGGTGGTGATCATCGGCGACGATCACTACACCATTTTCGGGCCGCAATGCGTACCACGTTGTCTGATCGGCATTGGCACTGTTGAAGGGCCGGTTGAGCCATGGGTGAATATTCCCCGACGTCCCGTGCAGAACGACACCGGTCTTGCCGAACATATCATGCAGACGGGTTTTGATAACGACGTCGATTGGGCGGTATCGAAGACATTGACGCTGGATCACTCCGTCATGCTGCCCTACCACCTTGCCGTTTCGCCGAGCAGCCACATGAAGATAGTGCCTATTTACCAAAGCTGCGCAGTTGAGCCGCTGATATCAAGCAGACGAATTCGCAAGATAGGTGCAATTACCGGTGATGCGATTCGCAGCTATCCATCAAATACACGCGTGGCCATTCTGGGCACCGGCGGGCTCAGTCACTGGGTGGGCATGGCCCGAATGGGCGATGTGAACGAGGAATGGGACCAAAAAGTGATTGAACTGGTGCGCAAAGGCGATATCGATGCACTGATTGCTCGCGAAGAAATGGCCACCATTGAAGCGGCTGGTAACGGTGCCCTTGAGATCAAGAACTGGATCTTCGCAATGGCGGCGCTAGGGAAAACCCAACCCGAGCTTATTGCGTATGCGCCTGTGCCGGAATGGGTGACGGGTTGTGCATTTATGGAATTAAAGGTCGCCTGACGAAGCTGTCTGACAGACAGGTTGACAGGTTGACAGGTCAGGTCGATAACCGCGCACGTGCTGCATGCCCGTGCGCGGTTTTGTTTTTGGTTCAGTTCTGAGCCTTGTACAGCACAGCCGATAACGCCACGGGCGTTACCAGGATGCAAGTCACCGTTGCCAGCAGGGCTTTCAAACCGAAAAACAGCCCAAAGGACATGGACGGCCATATCAACAGGACGATGCCCACGCTGATGGGCGCTACTACAATAAAAGTGGCGCAGGCGATCAGCAGACATCGAAGCAGCAGATTTTGTGGCAGACGAAACCATACTGTATTGGCATAGGTCAGGCTGCCCGCTGCCAATCTCTTCCTGGTAATGATCGAGGGAAAGAAGGAAGCGATCAGACCAATGGCAAATGTCTGGATGCCAAAGTCTGCCACGAACCCTTTGGAGCCCCAAGGCCCAATCAACTTCAGGTCGCCGAACACCACGAAAGTAATGGCTGTCACCATCAGCAAATTGGCGAAAATACCGATGATGGTTTCGCGCTTGATATAGTTCTTGTGCGTTTCAGGCATCTGTCTGCTCCCCCCGTCGATGCCGGCTAGTTTTATGTAGAAGCCGACCGCGCGTCCAGAAATTTTTGCGGTGGGCAAAGCGCGCTGACTGGCTAATTCAGTTAAGCGTCAAGAATAGCCGGTGGGTACTTCAATGCCGTTTCTCATCGCTGCACGCGCCAGGCCCCAGACTTCGATATGTTCCACCCCTGCACGTTTCAAGCTCTGCGCCAGTTCATTCACGGTGCTGCCGGTGGTGATCACATCATCCAATAGTGCAATGTGTTTCGGTGTTGTTGTAGCTGTCACGGAAAACGCGCGACGCAAATTCTTGCGGCGTTCACGGCGTGACAGACCAGCCTGTTCAGGTGTGTACCGGATGCGCTCCACCAGATCGGTGCGCATGGTGATTTTCAATTCGCGTTCCAGAAAACGACCCAGTTCGATGACCTGGTTGTAGCCGCGCGCGCGATAACGAACTGGATGCAAGGGCATGGGAATGAAACATTCCGGCCAGGGACCGACATGCCGGTCACGCAGGTACTCTGCCAGCAGATATCCCAAGACCTGAGCATGCATCAAGGCGTGGTGGTATTTCAGACGACGGATCAGATGCTCAATGGGATAGGCGTACTCGTAGGCGCAAAAGCTGGCCTGGTATGGCGGAGGTCGTCGCAAACAGCGACCGCAGATAAGCGGCGCCTGTGTGCCAGTCAAGGGCAGACCGCAATGCTGACAGGCATGCAAGTTGGTGGGCAGTTGCGCCTGACAGGCAGCGCATAAATCCAGCGTGCGCTTGACGACCGGGGTTGACTGGTAGCTTGTCGCGCCACAGGCGACACAGCACGGCGGCAGTACAAACTGCTGCAGTTTGCCCAGCCATTGCCGACTGGCCTGATAAATCTGCGTGTGGAAAAAACGTTTTCCGTAAACCATGTATGCCCTCCTTGGTTGACAGTTGCAGCCGGCCTCTCAATACTGCCGCAATGGAATGACCCCTGTCACGGCGCCAACAGCCCCTATTCAATTTCAACACTGGATTTGCCATGTCCGATGCTACTGCTTTGTCTGCGCTTGATCTGAACCAACTGGGCAAAGTGCGCCATGACTGGATAGTCGGAGAAGTAAAGACGCTACTGGCGCTGCCCTTCGCTGACTTGATGTACCACGCACAGCGCGTGCATCGGCAGCATTTCAATCCCAACCAAGTACAGGTCAGCACCCTGTTGTCGATCAAGACCGGCGCCTGTCCTGAAGACTGCGCCTACTGCCCGCAGAGCGTGCGTTACGACACGGGACTGGAACGCGAAGAACTGATGGCGGTGGATGCAGTGCTGGAAAGTGCGCGTGCCGCCAAGGCCAAGGGCGCGACGCGCTTCTGTATGGGCGCGGCCTATCGCAGCCCTAAAGACAAGCAACTGAAAGTGATCTCGGAAATGATTCGTGGCGTGCGGGCGCTGGGCATGGAAACCTGCGCCACGCTGGGCATGCTCAGCCCACAGCAAGCGCATGACTTGAAAGATGCCGGTCTGGATTACTACAACCACAATCTGGACAGCAGCGAGGCGTTCTACAGCAAGATCATCACCACCCGCACCTACCAGGATCGTCTCGATACCCTGGAGGCCGTGCGCGATGCCGGCATCAATGTGTGTTGCGGCGGCATTCTTGGCATGGGCGAAGATGAAACCGATCGCGCCAAGTTGCTCATGACGTTGGCCAATTTGCCGCAACAGCCCGAGAGTGTGCCGATCAATCAATTGGTGCAAGTGCAGGGCACGCCATTGAAAGGCGCTGCGCCGCTCGATCCCTTTGAGTTCATCCGCACCATTGCCGTGGCGCGTTTGTTGATGCCGAAATCGCACGTACGGCTGTCCGCAGGCCGCACCGAGATGAACGACGAGATGCAGGCGCTGTGTTTCCTCGCCGGCGCCAATTCGATTTTCTATGGCGAGAAATTGCTGACCACCGATAACCCGGATGCCGATCGCGATCAACAATTGTTCAAGCGTCTGGGCATTACACCGGAAGCGCCCACGTTGTGCGCCGAAGTCACTGACACCCGGCATCAATGTGCCGGCGAGTGCGACCACGGTCATCAAGCAGATAATCGTCAGACAGTTAATGCCTAGCGTTCGGGCGTAGCCGATGTCCAAGCTCGATGCCACGTTGCGCGATGAACTGGACGCCATCGCTGCCGCGGATCGTTATCGCCGTCGTCGCGTCGTGGAAGTGTTCGATCCGGCAACTCCTGCACAGGTACGTGTGGATGGCCGCGACTGCGTGAATTTCTGCAGCAACGATTATCTCGGCCTGGCGACGCATGCCGTAGTGCGGCGTGCCATGAGTGCCGCTGCCGAACGTTATGGTGCCGGCAGTGGCGCCGCACATCTGGTTACCGGCCACAGCCCCGAACACCATGCACTGGAAGCAGAGCTGGCTGCTTTTGTCGGTCGTGAGCGCGCCCTGTTGTTTTCCACGGGTTACATGGCCAACCTGGGTGTGGCGACGGCCTTGCTCGGACGAGGCGATGCCGTGTTTGAAGACCGCCTGAATCACGCCTCGCTGCTGGATGCCGGTTTATTGAGCGGCGCGCGTTTTGTGCGCTATGCGCATAACGATGCCTCAGCCCTGCAATCCAGGCTGAGTGCATCGACTGCAGCGCGCAAGCTGGTGCTCACCGATGGCGTGTTCAGCATGGATGGCGATTGCGCGCCTTTGGTGGCGCTGGCGCAAACCTGTGCACAACATGAGGCGCATCTGATGGTCGATGATGCACACGGCTTTGGCGTGCTGGGTGAACAGGGTCAGGGCTCGGTATGGGCCGCCGGTCTGTCCGAAGAACAAGTGCCCATCTACATGGCTACCCTGGGTAAGGCGGCTGGCGTATCGGGTGCGTTTGTGGCGGGATCGTCGGCCCTGATTGAAACCCTGATTCAGAAGGCCCGTACCTATATCTACACCACCGCAGCACCACCGGCCGTGGCCACAGCGACGCGGGCGTCATTACGGTTGATCCAACGCGAGGGCTGGCGGCGCGACCATTTGCATCATCTGATCGCACGCTTTCGTCAGGGCGCCAAGCACTTGGGGTTGCGACTGATGGAATCGGCTACCGCCATTCAACCCATCGTGCTGGGTACGGCGGCTGATGCCCTGACAGCCAGTCAGGTATTGCTCGAGCGTGGTTTTCTGGTGGCGGCAATCAGACCGCCCACCGTTCCTGCGGGTACGGCACGGCTGCGTGTGACCCTGTCGGCAGCGCATAGTGAAAAGGATGTAGATCGTCTGCTCGAAGCGTTGACTGATTTGCCAGCCGTGACTGCAAGAGCAAAGGCATGAAGTTGCACGTCGATATTACCGGCGAGGGCGCCGATCTGGTGTTCCTGCATGGCTGGGCCATGCATGGCGGCGTGTTTGATGAACTCTTGCCGACGCTAGCGCAGCGCTATCGCGTGCACTGCGTCGACCTGCCCGGTCATGGCCGTAGCGAGTTCGATACCGGCATTCGCAGTCTTGAACAATTGACTGCTGCGGTTCAGCTGCATGTACCACAGCAGGCCATGGTGCTGGGCTGGTCATTGGGCGGCATGATTGCTCTCAAGCTGGCGCAATGGCAGGCCTTGCGCGCCCTGGTGCTGGTCAGCACGACCCCCAGGTTCGTTGCGAACGAAAGCTGGCCGCAGGGCATGGCGGCCGACATATTTGCGCAGTTCTTCAGCAATCTGCACCAGAACCTGATCGGCACAGTGGACAATTTTCTACGCCTGCAAGTGCGTGGCGATTCGCATGCCGCCAGCACCTTCGCAGCCCTGCATGCGAGCCTGCTGCAACATCCTGCCCATCCGGCTGCATTGCAGGCGGGTCTGGAAATCTTGCGTGATGCGGATGAGCGTGCGGCCTTGCCGGACATCAGGCTGCCAACGCTGGTCATGGCCGGTGAATACGACCGCATCACGCACCCCAATACCAGCAGTTATCTTGCCGGGCATCTGCCACAGGCGCGTTTTTGCCTGATCAAGCGTGCCGGTCACGCAGCTTTCATGTCGCATCGCGAAGAATTTCTGGGCGAACTGCAACGCTTTCTGACAGACCTCGACAAACGCGAGGTAGCAGTCAGTGACTGAGCCGTCCATGCATCAATCCAACATTCAGCCCGTTGGCCAGCACGACCTGGATCGGCTGGCAGTGCGGCGGGCGTTCAGTGCTGCAAGCAGTACATACGATCGCGTCGCCGTGCTGCAAACCGAAGTGCGCACGCGTCTGCTGGAAAGACTGGATATCGTCAGACTCACGCCCGCTGCCGTGCTGGATCTGGGCTGCGGCACCGGCCAGGCCAGCCAGGCCTTGCAGCAACGCTACCCGCAGGCGCGCATCATCGCCATGGATGCCGCTTTCGGCATGCTGCAACAGGCGGCACAGCATTACAGTCTGATGCAGAAGTTGCTGCATCGGGGTTTCACCCGAGTGTGTGCCGATGCCTATCGTTTGCCGTTCAAAAATGCCTCGCTGGATCTGGTCTTCAGCAACCTGATGCTGCAATGGTGCGATCCTCCCGATGCGGTGTTCGCAGAGCTCAGACGGGTGCTCAAACCCGATGGCGTCTTGCTGTTCACCAGTTTCGGACCGGATACCTTGAAAGAACTGCGCGCGGCCTGGGCCGCGGTGGATGAACACACGCATGTGAATCGCTTCATCGACATGCACGATCTGGGTGACGCCATGGTGCGCGCCGGTCTGGCTGAGCCGGTGCTGGATGTCGAACGTTTTACACTCACCTATCCCGATGTCATGGGCCTGATGCGTGAGCTCAAGGCCATCGGCGCCCACAATGTCACGGCCGGCCGGCGTCATGGTCTGACCGGACGTGCTGCGCTCAACCAAATGAGTGCTGCTTATGAAATACAACGCCGTGAGGATGTATTACCGGCCACCTATGAAGTGGTGTATGGCCAGGCTTGGGGCAATGACCAGCCGCTGCGAAGCGTTAATGGCGAAGTGCGGATACCGCTCAGTCAGATCGGACGGCGACAATGAGCCGCGGTTTGTTCATCACTGGCACTGACACTAACGTGGGCAAAACGCTGGTGTGTTGTGCGCTTATTCATGCCTTCAAGGCGCGCGGCATGCAGGTAGCCGGCATGAAACCGGTGGCGAGCGGCAGTGAATTGACTGCATTCGGTTTGCGCAATAGCGATGCGCTGGCCTTGCAGCAGGCTGCCACTGTGCAGGCCGATTACGCCAGCATCAATCCTTACTGCTTTGCGCCGGCAATCGCACCACATCTGGCGGCACGGCAAGCAGAGGTAACCATTGACATGCCTGTTTTACAGCAGGCTTATCAGCGCTTGACCGAATCGGCCGAGATCGTGATCGTCGAAGGCGCAGGCGGCTGGCGAGTGCCGCTGGAACCGCGGGGCTATCTAAGTGACTTTCCTGAAGCGTTACAGATGGACGTGGTTCTGGTGGTGGGGCTGCGTCTGGGCTGTCTCAATCATGCCGTACTGACGGCTGAAGCGATTCAGGCGGGGCCCTGCCGCCTGGTGGGTTGGGTGGGCAGCTCAATAGATTCGGAGTTTGCCTTTTTGCAGGACAATGTGGCGACGCTGCGTGAGCGTCTGGCAGTTCCCTGTTTGGGAGTTTTACCGCACTTCATCATCCCTGATGCGCAGGTTATGTCCAGGTGGCTGGCTGTGAGTCTGATATGACTGCCGGATGGCGTTGGCCGGCAGGGATTAAACCGATATTTAAAACTGCGTGCGCCAGAACAACCGCAACGATGATTGGAAAGGCGCGGCGACGTTTGCGGAGTCACGATGCAATACACGAAAATTGAAACCAATTCGCGTGATGTTGCGTAATGTCCAGGACTGATCGTAACTGAGCGAACTGGTGCTTTCCGGCTGGGCGCCGGTACTCTGTTCGAATTTCAGACTCAATGCATTCCGGCTTGAACCTGGATTCGGCATCAGTCCATTAATGGTTGTCTCCAGTCCGATGCGCTGACTTTGAACCGGGGTAACGATGCTGGCGCCGGCAGGCTTGATTGTGGTTTCAACGGTGGCTTTGCTGCGAATGGCCAGCGGTGTTGGTCGCTCGGACGAGCGCTTGATCTGCAGGACGCCGACTTTGAATATTTGTCTGGATTGTCCATCAGGCGATTGCCGGATTCCTCCTTCAAATTCATTGAAGAATGATCCCGATGTTCGATAACGCAATCTGTTGTCGACGGTCGCTTGCAACAGGTCGGCATGGCTATTCCATTCGGCCAGGTCAATACGGCTTTCCATGCCGAGATGATCGCTTATTGCAAATGCCGAGCTGAGACGCGGCAAGACCTGGGTGGTGGTGTTGTTTGGAGTCTGGAGCGTCACGGCCGCGTTGATGCGCAATCGGTCTTCTTCCAGTGATAATCTGGCGTCACTGCGTGGTTTCTGGTTGCTTAAGTAACCGGAAGACTCAAGGGAGGATTGGAATCCGGCAGCAGTTGCCGCATACGGGCCCAGGAAAGCCGGCATGATGATGAACGCAGCGTAAAGCGGGTTTTTCGTCATCTCGCTGTCATCCTGCGGATCTATTGCATGGCGCGAAGTATGGGTGGTATGGAAGCATGGCGCTGGGACTCCAATCACGTTTGCAGCAGGAACAGAACAGTAAATATATCTGAGACAAGCTTCAATCCGGTGCATGGCCACGATCATGGATTATTCATGCCTGTCGGTTCGGCGTCTTCACGATCAGTCCTGTTGAACAGGTCATGGCAGATGGTTTGGTGCGCCGCCAGTTCGGCGGGTTTTCCCTGCTCCCCAATGCGTCCCTGTGCATCAAACCATGCGATTGAAATGCATCAGCAGATCCATGCATATGTGTACGGGGCGAGGAAACTGATCGTTGCAGCGGATTTGCGTGAAGTGCTTGTGACAAATTGAAGAAGTCCGGAGACCAAGCAGGTCATTCCGCCCAATTGACCACCGCCCGCGCGCCAGTCTTGCGCCATCGCGTTACCGGGGCATGTTGCCGTTTCCCGCGACAAGCTTTGCGCCGATACGGTTTTCGGTACTAACATGAGATCAAGCTATTCAGTCGTGTCTGCCATGCCTCCATCAGACGATCCCCGGTCGCTGCCCCAATTACCGGTTACCCGGCTTGAACAGGGGCGTGTCACCGAGACCTGCCGTATGGATTATCCGGAGCAGCCGGGCGAGGTGCGTATTGAATTGCGTGCCTGCAATTCCCTGACGCCCCGTCAGGCAAGCTGGTTCCTCATGACGGCAGCGCTGGGTCCTGCATTGACCGCGGGATTCTGTCTGGTACAGGGTTTTTGGCCGGTTTTACCTTTTGCCGGGCTGGAATTTGCCCTGTTGTGCCTGGCTTTGCGCTGGTCGATGCGTCGGGGGCAGCGTCGGGAATCCATCCTGATCACTCCAGACTACGTGACCATTAACGCGCAACCCGGCGTTACAGCAGCCAATACGAGGTTTCCACGACACTGGACGAGGGTTACACTACGCACCCCGTCATCGGCGTTGTATCCCAGCCGGCTCTGTGTTGAGTCGCAGGGGCATGCCTGCGAGGTCGGGAGTTTTCTGACGGATGACGAGCGGCGCGCCGTGGCGCTACGCCTGCAACAACTGGTTGGAAACATGAACGATTCACCTGCGCTGTAGCAAAGGCTGGGGTCTTTGCGGGCAGCCGGTGGCTGATGCGCAAGCGCATCACGACGGTTTCAATATGGGGAGCATTGGTGCAAATGTCGAAGATATTCAAATCTCTGGTGGGCGTGACCGGCGCTTCACTGGCTTTTTTGCTGTCCAGCCCCGCGCTTGCGGACTGGCAGCTGAACATGCGTCCGGGAGTGACTGAGCTCAGTCATCAGGCCTATTCGCTGCACATGAAAATTCTGTTGATCTGCACTGCCATTGCCGTGGCGGTGTTCGGCGCCATGATCTATTCGATCGTCAAATTCCGTCATTCCAAGGGCGCCGTACCGGATACCAGCCTGTTACACAGCACCAAGGTGGAAATCATCTGGACGGCCATTCCCATCATCATTCTGGTGTTCATGGCCATTCCCGCGGCCAAGGCGCTGATCAAGATTGACGACACGCGGGGTTCCGAACTGACCATCAAGGTGACCGGTTACCAGTGGAAGTGGCAGTACGACTACCTCGACCAGAAAGTCAGCTTTTTCTCCACGCTGGCGCGCGACAGCAATGCAGCGCGTCAATTGGGCGCCAATGCCGATGTGTATGCCGTGCCTGATTATCTGTTGAGCGTCGACAACCCGCTGGTGGTGCCGGTCGGCAAAAAGGTGCGTCTGCTGCTGACGGCGGGCGATGTCATCCACGCCTGGTGGGTGCCGGCCCTGGGCATGAAAAAGGATGCCATTCCGGGTTTCGTCAACGAAATGTGGTTCAAGGCCGATGAAGTAGGCACTTACCGTGGCCAATGTGCGGAACTGTGTGGCCGCGACCACGGCTTCATGCCGGTGGTGGTCGAAGTGAAGTCTCAGGCTGATTACGATGCCTGGCTGAAAGAACAACAAACCGCCAATGCTCCGGTTGCGCCTGCCGCTTCTGAAGTTGCACCGGCGGCCGCTTGAACTGATCAATCCAGATCGGACCGTGATCGAAAGTAATAGATTGAATTGAAAGAGACCATTCCATGAGCGCAACACATACGCATCACGATGCCCACGCCAGTCACGATGGTCATGATGACCATGGTCCGATGAAAGGCTGGCGCCGCTGGTTGCTTGCCACCAACCATAAAGACATCGGTACCATGTACCTGGTCTTCAGTTTAACCATGTTCCTGATCGGCGGTCTGATGGCCATGGTCATTCGTGCTGAGTTGCTCAAGCCCGGCATGCAACTCGTCGATCCGGGATTCTTCAACAGCATGACCACCATGCATGCCTTGATCATGGTGTTCGGCGCCGTGATGCCGGCATTTACCGGTCTGGCCAACTGGATGATTCCGCTGCAGATCGGTGCACCGGACATGGCCTTGCCGCGCTTGAATAACTTCAGTTTCTGGCTGGCGCCGTTTGCATTCCTGTTGCTGCTGTCGACTTTGCTGGTCCCGGGCGGTTCGCCGGCAGGCGGCTGGACTTTGTACCCACCATTGATCCTGCAAACCGGTGACGCCTTCCCCATGGCGATTTTCGCCGTGCACCTGATGGGCGCCTCCTCGATCATGGGTGCGATCAACGTCATCGTGACCATCATGAACATGCGCGCCCCGGGCATGACCCTGCTGAAAATGCCGCTGTTCGTCTGGACCTGGCTGATTACAGCCTATCTGCTGATTGCCGTGATGCCGGTGCTGGCGGGCGCCGTGACCATGCTGCTCACCGATCATTATTTCGGCACGACTTTCTTCAATGCCGCCGGTGGCGGCGATCCAGTGATGTTCCAGCACATCTTCTGGTTCTTCGGTCATCCCGAGGTGTACATCATGATTCTGCCCGCGTTCGGCGTGGTGTCAGAAATCATCCCGACTTTTTCGCGCAAGCCGCTGTTCGGTTATGACGCGATGGTGTACGCCACCGCTTCGATCGCCTTCCTGTCCTTTATTGTCTGGGCGCACCACATGTTCACCACCGGCATGCCGCTGGTGGGTGAAATGTTCTTCATGCTCAGCACCATGCTGATCGCCATTCCCACCGGCGTGAAGGTGTTCAACTGGACCGCCACCATGTGGAAAGGGTCGCTGAGCTTCGAAACCCCGATGCTGTTTTCCCTGTCCTTCCTGTTCCTGTTCACCATCGGCGGTTTTTCCGGCCTGATGCTGGCCATTGCGCCGGCTGATTTCCAGTATCACGACACTTATTTCGTGGTGGCGCATTTCCACTACGTGCTGGTGCCGGGCGCGATCTTCTCCATCATGGCTGCCGTGTATTACTGGCTGCCGAAGTGGACCGGCCATATGTACAACGAAAAGCTGGGCAAGCTGCATTTCTGGCTGTCCACCATTTTCGTGAATCTGTTGTTCTTTCCGCAGCACTTTCTGGGGCTGGCCGGCATGCCGCGCCGCATTCCCGACTATTCCACCCAGTTCGCCAACTGGAACTTCGTGTCGTCGATTGGCGGTTTCTGCTTCGGCGCCACCCAACTGCTGTTTGTCTACATCGTCTGGAGCACGGTGCGTGGTGGACAAAAGGCCTCCGCCAAAGTCTGGGATTCCGCCAGTCCGCATGGTCTGGAGTGGACCGTGCCGTCACCCGCGCCGCATCACACCTTTGATGTCGCGCCGGATGTGAAGTAAGCGCTGCATGTCCGTTACCAACGATCAGGAAATCGAGCGTCAACGCCGCATCCGCCGTAATGTGTGGTGGTTGGCGGCGCTGGCGCTGAGCTTTTATGTGGGCTTCATTGTCATGAGCGTGAGTGGCGCGCGTGGCTGAAACGAACGACTCCAGCGTCAACCAGCAGAATCGCCGCCTGACTCGGCATTTGTGGTGGTTTGTTGCCGGTGCCTTTGCCTTTGGCTGGGCATTGGTGCCGCTCTATAGCGTGTTGTGCTCGGTAACCGGCTATGGCAATAAAAAGGAATTGCTGGTGGCGACGGCGAGGGCTTCGGGTCAGGTCGATCTGAATCGTGAAGTGACGGTTGAATTCATTTCCTCGATGCCTACCAACGGCGCCTGGGAGTTCGGACCGGAGCAAGGGGTACTCAAAGTGCATCCGGGACAGTTGTATGAGGCAACATTTCGGGCCAAAAATCTGGTGGCGCAGCCTGTCACAGCACAGGCCGTGCCGAGCATCGCACCCGGCTCCGCCACACAGTATTTTCGCAAGACCGACTGTTTCTGCTTCACTCCGCAGCATTTTGCCGCGAATCAGGAACGGGAACTGAAGGTGCGCTTTTTTGTGGACCCGGCGCTGCCGCGCAATATTGATCGCGTCACGCTGGGCTATGCGATGTTCGATGTACCGCAAGATCGGATGGCGGCCCGGTGATATGGTTTTGTCTGAAGTAAACGATTGATAGGCATTAGCAGGAAAAAATTATGGCTCACGCACATCATGACCACGCTCCGGCAGGCAAGTACTACGTGCCGCATGCCAGTCACTGGCCCATCGTTGGTTCCCTTTCGATGTTCATCACCGTGTTCGGTGCGGCGCAGTGGTTCAATCACGACCAGCCATGGCTGTTCTGGGTAGGCATCGCCTGCGTACTGGGCCTGTTCTTCGGCTGGTTCCGCGATGTCATCAACGAGAGCGTGGGCGGCCTGTACAACCAGGCGGTGGATCGTTCCTTCCGCATGGGCATGATCTGGTTCATCTTCTCCGAAGTGATGTTCTTCGCCGCTTTCTTTGGAGCGCTTTACTACGCACGTAATATCGCCCAGCCCTGGTTGAGCGGTCAGGGCGTCAAGTTCGCCAACAGCATACTGTGGCAGGGCTTTTCCGGCGCCTGGCCGGGCAATGGTCCGGCGAAAGTGGGCGGCGAGTTCGAAGTAATCCCGGCGTTTGGATTGCCCGCCATCAATACCCTGATCCTGTTGACCTCGGGCGTGACCATCACCATCGCTCACCATGCCTTGAAAGCCGGCAATCGTGGCATATTGAAAGTGTTCCTGGCGTTGACGTTCCTGCTGGGTTTCCTGTTCGTGTTTTTACAGGCCAACGAGTACATCGAGGCCTACCATGAATACAACCTCAAGCTCAGCACCGGCATCTATGGTTCAACCTTCTTCATGCTCACGGGCTTTCACGGTCTGCATGTGACGATCGGCGCCATCATGCTGACGGTGATCTGGCTGCGTACCATGAAGGGTCATTTCCAGCCCGACAATCACTTCGCCTTCGAGGCAGTGGCCTGGTACTGGCACTTTGTGGATGTGGTGTGGCTGGGCCTGTTCATTTTCGTGTACTGGCTGTAATCATCCAGTACCACGTTCATCAAAAAACAGCGGATAGGGAGCCCGAACTTCCTGTCCGCTTTTTTGTTGGTCTGCCGATTGGCTTGCCTGATCAACCACCAATGCCATGCGGCTGAATGATGCCCTGGCGCCAGGCGATGAACAGCAGAATGAACAATGCCACCGATAATGCGACGCGCAGCGTCAGGGCATTCGCCATGCGCCTGGAATGGCCCTTGTCCTTGACCAGATGAAACAGCCCGGCTCCGAGACTGGCAATGATGGCCAGCAGACAGGCGACGATGAGTATTTTGATCATGATGTTGACTCCTGCTGCGTCGCAGTTGAGCAACCCTGGTTTTGAGTTGGAATGTCGGCTGAGACAGCATGGGTAGTATATCTTGAAGCTTCGAATGGGCAGCCGCGTGTTTGCACCGGGCTGGTTCGGCAGTTTGCTGACTCTGGTGCTGTTGCCCGGACTGATCGGTCTTGGACTCTGGCAGTTGCGCCGTGCCGGCGAAAAACGCGAGTTGATGGCGCAGGCCGAGCAGGGCCGCAAGCAAATCCGGCCGTTGACAGCAGTGAATGCATCCAGACTGGCGCGTTACCAACGGGTCAGCGTCGAGGGCAGCTACGAACCCGCTCATCAAGTGCTGCTGGACAACATGCCATCGGTTCACGGACAACCGGGCTATCGGGTGCTGACGCCTTTTAAGCTGAGCGACCAGTCTTTGCTGCTGGTTGACCGTGGTTGGGTGCCGATGGGGGCCGAGCGCCGACAGCGGCCGCAGATTGCAGTCGATGCGCAGCCGCGACAGATCGTTGGCATGCTCGACGAGTTGCCGCGTCCCGGCGTGCGCGCCGGTAACGCGGGCATTCAACCGGACATATGGCCGCAGGTGCTTAATTATCCAACCCTGCAGGAATTGCAGGGGCTGTATGGCCCCGGTTTGCAATCGCGCATCGTTTTGCTGGATGCTGCGGCTGTTGATGGCTTCGAGCGCGCCTGGCAAATCAATCTGGGCTTCAGTCCCGAACGTCATGTTGCCTATGCCGTGCAGTGGTTCGGTCTGGCCGCAACCCTGTTGATCATTTTTGTTGTTGTGAACCTGAAACGAATCGAAACATGACTGACTCAAGCGCCCGTCACGGCCTGCACAAACCCAATCGCAAACCCTTCTTTCTGGTCATGGGCTTGTTTCTGGCGCCGCTGCTGCTGGCCTTCGTCGTATATTACGGCAGTGGCTGGCGGCCAACCGGTACTACCAACAAGGGCGATCTGATTACACCCGCCATTCCCTTGCCCGAGGTGGCGCTGCTGAAGGCGGACGGGACACAGACCGATACGGCTTTTCTGCGTGGTACCTGGAGTCTGGTTTACATCGGCGTGGGCGAGTGCGACACAGTCTGTCGCAGCGCATTGCTCAACATGCGCGATGCGCGTCTGCTGCTCGGCAAGGACATCGCACGCGTCAGCCGCGTGTTCCTCTATACCGGCAGTTGTTGTGATGCCGCCTATTTTGCCGCCGAGCAACCCGGCCTGATCAGTGCCAATATCGACAGCGCTGCCGGCAAGTCAATACTGGATCTGTTTCCGGTGTTCAATGGGCTTGGAGTTATGGATGGCAAACGGACCTACATTATCGATCCACTGGGCAACCTGATGATGAGCTACGCGCCTGGCACCGATCCGCGTTCCATCTATCAGGATCTGAAGAAACTGCTGAATCTGTCGCATATCGGCTGATGCGCATCACGATGACAACAAGAACTGGAGAGCAGTGATGAAACCTGCCGATCGTCTGAAACTGTTTCGACGCCTGAGCCTGTTTGGCGCACTGCTGGCGTTGTGCGTGGTGGTGCTGGGTGCCTGGGTACGCCTGAACGATGCCGGTCTGGGTTGTCCCGACTGGCCGGGCTGTTATGGCCATGTGTCGGCGGGCGATGCCGAACAGAATCTGGCCCGGGCGCAGCAGCGTTATCCAGATCGCCGCTTTGAATATTCCAAGGCCGTGAAGGAAATGACGCATCGCTATGTCGCCAGCAGCCTGGGGTTGATCATTCTGGTGCTGGCGGCGCTGGCCTATGCGAATCGTCACGATCCGAACCAGCCGGTGAAGCTGCCGCTGTTGCTGGTGCCGCTGGTGATTCTGCAGGGTTTGCTGGGCATGTGGACCGTGACCTTGCTGCTCAAGCCATTGATCGTGGCGGCGCATCTGCTGGGCGGTCTGACCACCCTGTCGTTGCTGGCCTGGCTGGCCATGCGTGTGCAACGCAGTACCCGTCCGATGGCAGAGCGCAATATCCGCAAGTTTGCCCTCATCGGCTTGGGCGTGCTCGTTGTGCAGATCTTTCTGGGCGGCTGGACCAGCACCAACTATGCAGCCGTGTCCTGCCCCGATTTTCCCACCTGTCAGGCTTCCTACTGGCCTGACATGGATGCGAAAGATGCATTCGTACTGTGGCGCGGCCTGGGCATCGACTATGAAGGCGGCGTGCTCGACCATCCGGCACGTGTCGCCATTCACTTCGTACATCGCATCGGTGCGCTGGTGACGGCGCTGATGCTGGGTTTCGTGGCGTTCCTCGCCTGGACCCGCGCGCAGACCCGCGCCGTGCAATTCGCTGGACTGCTGGTTGGTCTTGCCCTGCTGACGCAACTGATAGTTGGTCCCCTGATGGTGCTCAAGGGCTTTCCTTTATGGCTGGCCACTACGCATAACGCAATGGCCGCACTATTGCTGCTCAGTGTGGTCCGACTGAATCGGGTGTTGTGGGTGCCTCGCGGAGTTTATTGATCATGCAACACAAGACAATTCTGCAGTTCTGCCTGCGCGCTGCGTTCGCGGCCATGGGATTGTGGTTGGCCACCGGCTTGCTGAAGGGGCTGCATTTCGACAATGCACAGAACCTGATCATGGCGGCCTTATTGCTGGGCGTGATCAATGCCGTGGTGCGGCCCCTGGTGCTGATCCTTACCCTGCCCATTACCATCGTGACGCTGGGGCTGTTCCTGCTGGTCATCAACGCCGGCATGCTGAGTCTGGTGGCCTGGCTGCTGGACGGGTTCAGCATCGACAGTTTCTGGACAGCCGTTGCTGCATCATTGATTGTCAGTCTCTGTTCCGGCATTGCCGCAGCCTTGCTGGGCGGCGTGAAGATTCATTTCGATATTCATCGAAAGTAAAGCTCATCACCTTGCCTTGCAGCGCCTTTTGCGCAAATGATGCCAGCATGCGCGCCTCGATAACGATTCCCCGTCTCATATCCATCGTAATGGCTGCGGCGCTGATGTGCTGGTCAGCGCAGAATCTGGCCGCACCCTTGAAAGTGTTGCGCACCTCGCAACGCACCGCAGAAACCGGCTTCGATCCGCAGCGCATCAGTGATGTATATTCAAACGACATCTGCGCCGAGATATTCGACACGGCCCTTGATTACGATTACCTGGCGCGCCCTTCCAGACTGGTGTCCAACCTGCTGACGGAAGTGCCTGTTCCCGAGCAGAAGGGTCTGGTCTATACCTTCAGGTTCAAACGCGGCGTGTATTTCAGCAGCGACCCGGCCTTCAAAGGGGTCAAACGGGAATTGACCGCAGCCGACCAGATCTACGCGCTGAAACGCATGATGGATCCGGCCATCAGCAGTCCCAATATCTGGTTGATCGAAGGCCGTATCGCCGGTCTGGATGCGCTGGCGGCGCAGGCGAAAAAGCATGGCAAATTCGACTATGAAACCAGCGTTGCCGGTTTGCAGTTGCTGGATCGGTATACGCTGCGCATCACCTTGACCAAACCCGATTTCAATTTCCTGTACATCTTCACCATGCCCACCACTGCGCCACTGGCGCGCGAAGTGATGGAGTATTACCGCGATGACACCATGGGACATCCGGTCGGCACCGGACCGTTCAAGCTGGGGCAATGGGTGCGGCGCTCCAAGATCGTGCTGGAGCGCAACCCGGACTACCGTCATGAGACCCTGGACACCACCTATGCCGACATGAATGACGAATGGGATCGTGAGGTGGTGCAGAGCATTGCCGGCAAGTCCTTGCCATTGCTGGATCGCATCGAAATCTATCCCATTGAAGCCGAGCAGCCTTACTTTCTGGCATTCATGAATGGCGAACATGATCTGACTCAGGAACTGCCTTCCACCTATGTGTCACAGGTGCTGCCCGACGGCAAGCTGGCCCCTGCCCTCGCCAGACAGGGCGTGCGCGCTTATCGCGAACTGCAGGCCGAAGTGACTTACGATGCCTTCAACATGGACGATCCGGTGGTAGGCGGTTATGACGCGCCACATGTGGCGCTGCGTCGCGCCATGACGCTGGGTTACAACCGCAATCAGGAAATCACGGTCATTCGACGCAATACGGCGCTGGCTGCGCAAAGCCCCGTGCCTCCCGGTGTGGTGGGCTACGATCCGGGATTTACTGCTGTGGATCAGGATTACGATCCGATACGCGCCAGGGCATTGCTGGATATGTATGGCTATGTGGATCGCGATGGCGATGGCTATCGTGAACAGCCCGACGGTTCGTCATTGACGGTGGAATACAAGAACTCTTCCGGAGGTCTTGCCTCGGTGATGCTGGCGCAGTTGTGGCAGAAGTCCATGAAGGCCATCGGCATCCGCATGAAGATGACTTCCCTGCAATTCGCCGATCTGATCCGCGACCAGAAAGTGGGCAAGTTCCAGATGACCGGCGCAGCGTGGGTGGCTGACTATCCTGATGCACAAAACTTTTTACAACTGCTGTATGGGCCCAACAAGGGCGCATCGAACATTTCGCGTTTTGATCTGCCGCAGTTCAACGCGCTTTATGAACAGGCCATGGCCATACCGGACAGCCCACAACGCAATGCGCTGTATCGGGAAATGAATCGCTATGTGCTGGCGTATGCGCCGTGGCGTCTGGGCGTCACGCGCTCATGGGTGCATGTCATGCGTCCCTGGGTGAAAGGCTACAAGAAACATCCCATGTATCACGCGCGCTACAAGTATCTCGACATTGATGTCGCAGCCCGGCAGGCGTCACATCAATGAATCTGCCGTCATTCCTGCTGCGCCGTATATTGCACATGATCCCCACCCTGTTGGGTGTGATGCTGCTGGTATTCGTGCTGTTCAACTGGGTGGGCGGCGACCCGGCGTACATACTTGCCGGCAAGATTTCCGATCCGGCGCAGATCGCCAACATTCGCACGCAACTGGGTGTGGACCGGCCCTACTGGGTGCAGTTCTGGATCTTTGTCAAACAGGTATGCACGTTTGATTTTGGCCGCAGCTGGTCCACCAGCGAACTGGTGTCGGACATCCTGCTGACGCGCGTGGGGCCGACGCTGACCATCATGGTGCCGGTGCTGGTGCTGGAAACGCTGCTGGCTGTGCTGTTCGCCGTACTGGTGGCGTATGTACGCGGCTCGCTCACCGATCGCATGGTGATGATCGGTTGCACCGTGGCGATGTCGATCAGCTTCCTCGTCTACATCATCGTGTTTCAGTGGCTGTTCGGTTTCAGGCTGGGTTGGTTTCCGGTACAGGGCTGGACGGAAAGTTTCGCCACCAATCTGACACGCTATGCGCCCCTGCCGACTCTGCTGGCGGTGCTGGTGGGGCTGGCGCCGTCGCTGCGCCTGTATCGCAGCTTCGTGCTCGATGAAATGAATCTCGACTATGTGCGCACTGCACGCGCCAAGGGCCTGTCGGAACACACGGTGATGCTCAAGCATGTGCTGCGCAATGCCGCCATTCCGATTCTGACCAATCTGGGCATTGCCCTGCCCGGTCTGTTCGTCGGTTCATTCCTGCTGGAAGTGTTCTTCTCGATTCCCGGTTTGGGGCGTGAAGTAGTGGAGTCGGTGAATCGCAGTGATTTTCCAGTGATCAAGGCCATCACCGTGTATCTGGCCATCCTGACCATGCTGATCAACCTGCTGGTGGATGTGTTGTATCGCTGGGTTGATCCACGGGTGACGTTCAAATGATCGACGTTGCCTTGCAGCAGGATTCGGCCGGTCCATGGATGCTGGCATGGCGACGTCTCAAACACGATCGCATCGCGATGTGGTCGCTGGCCGTCACTCTCATTTTCATTGTCATCATGCTGGCTTCCTACATGGGTGTGATTGCCGGTAACTGGAATGCCGAAGTCGCCAATTCCTATGCGCCGCCCACCTTTGACAAGGTCACCAATACCACCGATGCCAACGCGCCGGTGGGCATCCCACGTCCGCAAGCCGGACCGCCCGTTGATATTGAGGATATTGACCCACTTGCGCCGCGTTACCCGGAATGGCGGCAACGCACGGCGCAGATTGCCGCGGTGCAGGCACAGCAGGCCACGCGTCTGCCATTCGGCGCCGACAAGTGGGGCCATGATGTGCTGCTCAAGACCATCAAGGGTTCGGAGGTCTCCATCACCGTGGGCATTGTCGCCGCGTTGGTGGCGGTGTTGATCGGCACCACGCTGGGCGCCTTGGCCGGATATTTCGGTGGACTGACCGATACCGTGCTGGAATGGTTTTACAACGTGCTCACTTCACTGCCTTACATTCTGCTGATTCTGGCGGTGGCGACAGTGTTCAGTCGCGGCTTCGTCACGATTATTCTGATTTTGGGATTGACCGGCTGGACCGGCATCTATCGCCTGGTGCGCGCCGAGTATCTCAAGCACACCGAGCGTGCCTATGTGCGCGCCGCACAGGCTTTGGGCGCGTCGCATGCCTCGCGCATGTTCAAGCACATCCTGCCGAATGTCAGTCACGTGATCCTGGTGCAGTTCTCGCAGCATGTGGTGGGCTTCATCAAGGCCGAAGTCATTCTGTCTTTCCTCGGTCTGGGCGTGCCGGTGGACATGGTGAGCTGGGGCACCATCCTGGCCGAGACGCAGGAAGAACTGGTGATTGGCAAGTGGTGGCAACTGCTGGCAGCCGGCGGCAGCATGGCGCTGCTGGTAACGGCGATCAGTCTGCTCACCGATGCCATGCGCGATGCACTGGACCCGAAACTGCATGAGTGACACTGGCGCCACAAACTTGTTGTCGGTGAATGCTCTGCAGGTCAGCTTTGCAGGCAGCAACGGACAGTTGCCGGCCGTGAAAGGCGTGTCCTTCACCTTGGCGGCACAACAGACACTGGCGCTGGTAGGTGAATCCGGCAGCGGCAAGTCGGTAACTGCCACGGCCATTCTACGTCTGTTGCCCAAAACCGCCCGCATTGATGCCGGTAGCCGCATCGACTTCATGGACCGTAATCTATTGACGCTGAATGCAACGGAACTGCGCGCCCTGCGCGGCAAGGACATCAGCATGGTGTTTCAGGACCCGATGAGTTCGCTCAATCCGGTGTTTACCGTGGGCGCGCAGATTGCCGAATCCTTGCAACTGCACATGGGCATGAACAACAGACAGGCATTGAGTCGCGCCGTGGAGTTGCTCAACGAAGTGGGCATTCCCCGGCCCGAGCTGCGCGTGAATGCCTATCCGCATGAGCTGTCCGGCGGTCAGCAGCAGCGCGTGATGATTGCCCTGGCGATCGCCTGTCAGCCCAAGCTGCTGATCGCCGATGAACTGACCACCGCGCTGGATGTCACGGTGCAGAAACAGATTCTGGAGCTGCTATTGCGCCTGCGGGAACAGCAGGGCATGGCCATGCTGTTCATCACGCACGATCTGGGTCTGGTGCGTGAAGTGGCCGATCATGTCGTGGTGATGCAGCAGGGCGAGATCCGCGAACAGAATGTCACCGCGGCATTGTTCGCAGGGCCGCAGCATCCCTATACCCGTGCCCTGATGGCGTGTCGTCCGCGCCTGGATAGACGCCCGCGACGACTGCCGGTGGTAGAGGATTTTCTCGATGGGAATGCGGTGACGGAAAGCGAGCAGCGTCAGCGTGGCACCAGTCCGCAGGATGCCATCGTGCTGGAAGTCAAAGCGTTGCAAAAGACGTTCACGCTCAAGACCGGCCTGTTCAAGCGCGATCACATCGTCGCGGTCAGCGATGTGTCGTTTCAGCTGCCGCGCGGCAAGACGCTGGGGATTGTCGGCGAATCCGGTTCCGGCAAGAGCACGGCGGCCCTGACCCTGCTGCGTTTGCTTGACAGCAGTGGCGGACAGGTCTGGTTCGATGGCAAGGATCTGCTCACGCTGAGTGAAGCCGAGATGCACGGTTACCGGCGCCGCATCCAGATCGTGTTCCAGAATCCCTATGCCTCGCTGAACCCGCGATTCACCGTGGCGCAATTGCTGCTGGAGCCAATGCAGATACATCGCATCGGCAAGAGCACGACGGAACGTTTGCAACTGGCCATTGCCATGCTGCAGCGTGTCGGCCTGCCGGAGGCAGCACTGCAGCGTTATCCCCATGAGTTTTCCGGCGGTCAGCGGCAACGCATTGCCATTGCACGCTGTCTGGTGGTCAGGCCGGAAGTGCTGATTCTCGATGAAGCGGTATCGGCGCTGGATGTGTCGGTGCAGGCACAGGTGCTGAATCTGTTGCAGGATCTGCAGGATGAATTCGGCCTGTCCTATATTTTCATCTCGCACGACCTGAGTGTGGTCAAGCACATCTCCGATCGGGTGCTGGTCATGCAATACGGCCGGGTGGTGGAGATGGCGGATGCGGATGAACTGTATCGCGCACCGCAAACCGAATACACGCGCAGCCTGCTGGCGGCGATACCGGGACGATAAGCCGCTATGAAGTTTCCTCGGCACTTTCCTTTGCCCGGGCGGCGAGTTTGTCCTTGAGCAGAGTGCGCGAAAAGACGATGCCGAGTTCATACAGCAGATACATGGGGCCCGCCATCATGGTCTGTGACAGCGGATCGGTGGTGGGCGTGAGAATGGCGGCAATGATGAACACGGCAATGAACACATAGCCACGATTCTCAGTAAGCGTCTTGATGCGGACCATTCCGGTCCACACCAGTAGGAAGGTGGCGATGGGGATCTCAAAGGATGCACCGAAGGCGAAGATCATCATTGCAGCGAAATCCATGTACTGCGTCATATCGGGCATCACGACAATACCGGTGGGCGCGGCAGTAGTGAGGAAGCCGAACATCACCGGGAACACGGCGAGGTAGGCGAACGCCGCGCCACAGTAAAAAAGCACGACGCTGGAAACCACCAGCGGTATGGCGAAACGCTTTTCATGTCTGTACAGGCCGGGGGAAACGAACGCCCAGATCTGGTAAAGCACGTAGGGCATGCTGAGAAACAATGCCACCAGCGCAGCCAGCTTCAGCGGCGCCATCATCGGCGCGATCAGGCTGGTGGAAATCATCGAAGTACCCTTGGGCAGCTTGTCGAGCAGTGGCCTGGAAACCAGCGTGAACAAATCATTCTGCCAGTACATGCAGGGCAGGAACACGATGCACACAACGATCGTGGCGCGCAGCAGGCGATCGCGCAGTTCCAGCAAGTGCGAGATCAACGTGCCTTCGGCCATTTTTTCTTCTGGTTCGGCACTCATGAGTTGGGGCGGATGGCCGGTGCGGTGTCAGTACTGGTTGACACAGGCACGGCAGAGGGTGCGGTGTGCGTTTCGGTGGGTGCTGCCGGTGCGGGCGGTTCCGTGGTGGCAGAGGAATGGGCAGGCGAGGCAGCAGGGTTGAGAATGTTGTTCATGTCGGCTTGTACCGTCTGGGCAGTGGCCTGCACATCGGCATGAAAATTCATGGGAGCTTCCTGTGCCTTGCGCAGTGCTTCCTCGGCAGCCTGCTTTTGTTTCAGTAATTCCTCATAGCTGACTTCCTGCTCCAGTTGCATGCGCAAGTTGCGCGCCATGGCGCGTGCACGACCCGTCCAGTGGCCCACCTTGGCGGCCAGTTTGGGGAGCTTCTCCGGTCCGAGCACGATCAGCGCCAGCAGCGCGATCATGATCAGTTCCTGAAAACCGACTTCAAACATGAGTCACAGTCAGCAACAACCGCAGCGGCGGCATCAAACCTTCTTGCTGTCGGCTTTGTCGGCGGTGGTGCTGAAATCCGCATCCTTGCTGTCAGGTGCGTCGAGCTGCTTGGCATCTTCCTTTTTCTCGCCATCTTGCATGGCATCCTTGAAACCTTTCACGGCGCCGCCAAGATCCGAGCCGATGTTTTTCAGCTTCTTGGTGCCGAACACCAGCAGGGCGATAACCAGGATGATGACCAATTCTCGGAAACCGATACCCATGACAACCTCCGGGGTAAAACAGGGGCGGGATAATACGCCAATTGCAGCCATAGTACTGCGACGTGAACCAGACTTAACCCCCCAAGTCCGGCCTCGGCACGGACGTTTTCGGCGGCACTTGCAGCCAGAAGGTCACCGGGCCGTCATTGCATGATGACACCTGCATGTTGGCGCCAAATACGCCTGTGGCCACAACCGGATGCTGCTGTTCAGCCGACCTGACGAGATAGTCAAACAGTTGCCGACCCCGCTCCGGGGATGCCGCCGTGCTGAATCCCGGGCGATTACCATGGCGGGTATCGGCCGCCAGAGTGAACTGCGGCACCAGCAGCAAACCGCCGCCCTGCTGACTGAGGCTGAGGTTCATTTTACCGGCCACATCCGGAAAGACTCGATAGGCCAGCAATCGTTCCAGCAATCTGTCGGTCTGCGCCGGCGCGTCGCCGCGTTCCACGCCGATCAGTACCAGCAGGCCGGCGGCAATCCGGCCGGTTTCGCTGCCGGCAACGCTGACCGATGCATGGGTGACACGTTGTAATAAAGCAATCATGACTGCAAAGAATGACCAGCCTGCCAGGGCAAGTCAAAGGTGTTTGTCATTAAAACTTCGTCAAATTGCAACATTCGGGACATTGCCGACGACGACAGTAAATGACATCAAAGGTCACGAGCCGGCGAGGCATGCAAACAGCCAACCGTTCTGCAGACAATGTTCAGTCCAAACCGGGTAAAGACAGGTCCACTCTGCGGGTCCGTACGGTTTTCATTTCCGATGTGCATCTGGGATCGCGCGGTTGCAGCGCCGATTATCTGCTCGACTTCCTGCACTCGGTGCATTGCGACACGCTGTATCTGGTCGGGGACATCATTGATCTGTGGAGCATGGAACGCAGCTTCTTCTGGCCGCAGTCGCATACCAATGTGATACGCACCCTTCTCGGCAAGGCCAAGCACGGCACGCGCGTCATTTATATTCCCGGCAATCACGATGCCTCGTTCCGCGAACAGATCGGCATGCACTTCGGTAATGTCGAAGTCATGCAGGACGCCATTCATGAAACCGCCGATGGCCGTCGCTTCTGGGTGTTGCACGGCGATGACTTCGACAATGTGATCAAAGCCAGCCCGTTGCTTTCATTTGTCGGTCATCACCTTTATGACTTCATTTTGTGGCTGAATCGTCATGTGAACAGCCTGCGGCGGCACTGCGGGTTTTCGTACTGGTCGGTGGCGGCGTTTCTCAAGGGCAAGATGAAGAATGCCGTTAAATACATCGCCAACTATGAACGCGCGCTGGCCAGCGAAGCCCGCCAACGCGGTGTGGATGGCGTCATCTGCGGCCACATTCATCGTGCCGAGATCACCCGGCTCGACGACGTGCTGTATTGCAACGATGGCGACTGGGTCGAAAGCTGTACCACGCTGATTGAAGATCATGCCGGGCGACTGTCGCTGCTGCGCTGGACCGAACAGGCGGAAGTGATGCTGGCGCAGGGTGGATCGGCATCGCTGCTGGTGGATCACGCCGCCTGATGCGAATCTGTATCGTCACGGATGCCTGGCATCCGCAGACCAATGGCGTGGTGCGCACGCTCAACACCACGCGCGCCATGCTGGCGGCGCAGGGACATGAAGCGCACATGATCGAGCCGGGCATGTTCCGCAGCATTCCCTGCCCCACCTATCCCGAGATCCGTCTGGCCTGGCGGCCGGCCCGTCTGGTCAATGAACAGTTACAACAGTTCCGTCCCGATTACGTGCACATCGCCACCGAGGGACCGTTGGGCATGGCCGCGCGACGTTTCTGCCTGCGGCAACGCTGGCCTTACACCACTTCGTATCACACGCAGTTTCCCGAGTATGTACGCGCGCGCGCGCCGGTGCCGCTGTCGTGGAGTTATGCCTGGCTGCGGCGTTTTCACGGCATGGCGGCGCGCACCATGGTGGCCACGCCCAGCATGCACAACCAGTTGCAGGCACGCGGCTTTACCAATCTGGCGCGCTGGTCGCGCGGTGTCGATGTGCAATTGTTCCGTCCCGAAGCGCGCATGCTGCTGGATCTGCCACGACCGATCTCCTTGTATCTGGGGCGCGTGTCAGTGGAGAAAAATATCGAGGAGTTTCTGAAGCTCGATCTACCCGGCACCAAGCTGGTGGTGGGCGATGGGCCGGCGCGCGAGGAATTGCAGGGCAAGTATCCGCAGACGGTTTTTGTCGGTTACAAATATGGCGAAGAACTGGCGGCGCATGTGGCGGCGGCCGATGTGTTTGTGTTTCCCAGCCGCACCGATACGTTTGGTTTGGTGTTACTGGAAGCCATGGCCTGTGGAGTGCCGGTCGCTGCATACCCGGTAACGGGTCCGATCGACGTGGTTCGCGAGGGCGTGACCGGCAGCCTCAGCGAGAATCTGCATGCGGCAACGTTGAGCGCCCTGCAGATGAATCGTCACGCCTGTCGTGAACACGCGCTGCAATACACTTGGGAAAAAGCGACTGCGCAGTTTCTGGGGAATCTGGCCCAAATCGGCGGGGACTAGGACCGGCAGGCCGCGCATGAGCCGCATTGTCCACGGCACCGCTGTTTCGCTGACCTTCCTGTCAGCAGTAATAACTACAGCCGGGTGATTGGTACTACTGTTGATGGCGCAGCATCAGGCGTAACAATGAACTCGAGCGCATGCCGTGACATGCATGCAAGGGTGCAGGTCTTGCGCCAGAGTGTTCGCTGGCGCCGATTGCCAGTCAGCTAATTGATCAACGTGGAGAGTGATGCAATGAAACAACAACTGAATGTGCTGCGCGCCGGATTGGCTTTGATGCTTGTCCTGATGACCTTTGGCGCCAGGGCTGAATCGGATATCCAGCAGCTCGCGACACGCTGGGCCGATGCCTATAACGCTCATGATCGGGCGGCGCTGGGAGCGATCTATACCGAAGATGCACATCTCATGATGCATGGCGAACCGACGATCAAAGGCCGGAAAAACATTGAGGCGTTCTGGGCGGATGACTTCAAGGAAGGCAATCCGTTGACATTGCTAACGGTGACCAATGCTGTCGAAGGCATCGACATGATGCTGGTCCATGGCAACTACCAGGTGATCGACCGCAAGGATGGCCGCCAGATGGGATTCGGTCGCTTCGCGCACATCTGGAACAAGGACAAGAACGGCCAATGGCATCTTGATCGCGATCTCTGGAACCAGCCCTATGAAACAGCCAATGGCGCCAAGAAGTAACGAGTAGTTCAACTCATTACTCATTCATTCATGCTCCCGGTGGTTCTAAGGTGATCCGGGGGCATGGACCGCCCGGTAGGTTCGTCACCTGCCCATCAACGCATTCGCGCGTGCATACGCCTGCTGTGCCTCGCTGTTCTTGTTGCGCGCCTTGAGGCTGTCGGCAATCAGCCGCCAGGCATTGGCCTGGGTGCGTGGATCGCCGCTGGCCAACGCCGCCGCCTTGCGGCCCAGGTTTTCAGCCTGGGCATAGTTGTCTTCATCCATGCGCAATTCGCCATAGGCCAGCCATAGCAGCGGATTGCCCGGCTCGATGCGCAACGCGCGTTCCAGTGTTGCGGCGGCCTGTACGAAGTTGCCGCTCTTGCGCTGTGCATCGGCCTGATTGACCAGGGCGCGCGAGGCGGCATTGAGGCTGTAACTGCGTGTGGTGACTGGCGGCAGTGGCTGTGGCGACTCCACCGTGACGCCCGGCGATGCGGGTTGAATCTCTATCGGGGATTCCGGTGACGGATTTGCCGGCTTGGCGACTGGCGCCGATGTGTAGGGCTGCACGGTGGTGCAGGCGGTCAGGCTCAGCAGCAGGATGGAACCAAGCAGGCTGGGGTGGTGCTGGTGTGTCATCTGCCGATGATACCGCGCCACCAGTTGGTTGCGCGCGCCGCGATGCCGCCGGTAGCGGTGCTGCAACCTTCGCGCATGGGGAGTTGCGTGCCCAACGGTACGGCAACCGTCAGGCCATTGCTGGCGCAGCTATCGTTGACGCCCAACCCCGAAGCAAACTCGATCTGCGTTTCGCCCAGCCCCTCCGGCAATGGCTGATTCCAGGAAGTGGTTTCGATACTTCCCATGATCTGCGTCCAGATGGGCAATGCGCCGGTGGAGCCGGAAAAGCGCGTGGGCTCGTTATCGTCATAGCCCACCCAGGTCACCACCACATGGCTGCCCGAGAAACCGGCAAACCAGCTGTCGCGATAGTCGGAGGAGGTGCCGCTCTTGCCGGCCACCACCAGATTGCCGAGCCTGGTCTGTGCGGAGGCGCCGGTTCCCCGGCGCATCACTTCAACCATCATGCGGTCCACCTGATACACGGCCGATGGATTGGCCACCTGGGTGACTTCCAGCGGAAATGCCTTGAGCGCCGTGCCTTTTTCATCGACGACGGCGCGCACGGCGCGCAGCGGTGTATGGAAGCCGCCATTGGCCAGACTGTTATAGATCTGGGCGACATCCAGCGGCGCTGTACTGACCGCCCCCAGCAGCATGGCCGGCACGGCTTGCGGTTCCTGTTCCAAACCCAGTCTGGTGAATTCCCGGGCTATCTTGTCCAACCCCACGTCCATGCCCAGATGCACCGTGGCCAGGTTCAACGATTGTGCCAGCGCGCGCACCAACGGCACTGGCCCGTTGCTGCTGTGATCATAGTTTTGTGGCGACCAGCTTTTGCCGTTGGTGAGCTTCAGCGTTATTGGCGCGTCGTCGATGATGCTGGCGGCGTGGTAACGGCCGGTTTCCAGCGCGGTGAGATACACCACCGGTTTGGCCAGCGAACCCATGGAGCGTTTGGCGTCCAGCGCGCGATTGAAGCCGCTGTAACTGACATTGCGACCGCCAACGATCGCGACCACTTCGCCGTTGGCTGGCGAGGTTACCACCACTGCGCCTTCCAGATCGGTGTCCTTGCGCTTGCTGTTCTTGTCGAGGCGCTCCAGCTCGGATACCAGCGCAGCTTCCGCTCTGGCCTGCACATGCGGATCGAGCGTGCTGAAGACGGTGAGGCCGGCTTCGGTGAGGTCCGTTTCCTGATAGTCGCGTCGCAGAGTACGGCGCACGAAATCGAGAAACGCCGGGTAATAAGTGCTGCGTGCGCCACCGGCATTGACCAGACCCAGCGGCCTGGCCTTGGCGCGTTTGGCTTCATCCACCGACACCAGTTGATGTTCTGCCAGCAGGTCGAGAATCAGGTTGCGGCGCGCCAGCGCGCGCTCGGGATGACGGCGTGGATTGTAGTAGTTGGCGCCGCGCACTTCAGTCACCAGCAGTGCGATCTCATGCAGTTGCAGCTCGGCCAGCGGCTTGCCGAAGTAGAACTGGCTGGCCAGACCGAAGCCCTGGATGGCGCGGCCGCCTTCCTGGGCAAGGTTGATTTCGTTGATGTAGGCATTCATCAAGTCCGCTTTGGTGAAATGCACTTCCAGCAGCATCGCCATCATGGCTTCAGTGATCTTGCGACTGAGCGTCTGCCGATTATTGAGAAAGTAACTGCGCACCAGTTGCTGCGTCAGCGTCGAGGCGCCCTGATCGAAGCTGCCGCTGCGCAAGTCCACCCATAGTGCGCGGGCGATGCCGCGCGGGTCAATGCCGATGTGCGTATCGAAGCGCCGGTCTTCGACCACCTTCAATGCGGCCGGCAGCAGCGCCGGCGTTTCCTGCGGCGTGACGATGATGCGGTCTTCGCCTTGCGTCGGATAAATGCTGCCGATCAACAGCGGATCGAGACGGAACACCGGCACATCCTGTCCCTTGGCGTCCCACAGGCGTTCGATGCGATCGTCGGCGAACCGTATCGACAGCGTCTGCTGTGCGCGATTCTCGTCGGCAAAACGGAATGGACGCGATACCAGGTCGATGCGATTGTCGCTGCGCTGAAAGTTGCCGACACGCGTGATGGATGCGGTACGTTGATAACCCAGACGTTCCAGCTCGCGCTGCAAATCATTGGCCGACATCGCCTGTCCCGCATACAGCTCCAGCGGCTGTGCATACACCTTGGCAGGCAGGGTCCAGCGGCGGCCCTCGAATTGCTGGCGGATCTGGCGATCCAGAGAAAAAATCCACAGGATCAATACCAGCAACACGGCGCCGACTGCACCGAGGATAAAGGGCCAGTATTTTTTCAGCAGTCTTTTGGTGCGTGCTTTCATAGAGTGCTTGTAACCAGAACAGCCGATTGTACTGCTTTGCCGCCATCATGGCTCATGGCACAGAACTGGCAGCACAGAACCCTGCAAGGCGCTTGACCTCTGCCCCCGACCCTGGACATCGTCAGGAAGTTCACTGAGCGCTGTTGCCAAAGACGGACAGAGCAGGCGTGCCTGATCAATGCAGTCAGGATGAGCAATGGATGAATCGACATGACCGATGAATTTGTTTTGATCGTCAATATTACCGTGGTGCTGGCGGTGGCCGGACTCGGTGGCATGCTGGCTAGCCTGCTGCGTCAGCCGCCGGTAGCCGGTTATCTTGCCGCCGGCGTGGCCATCGGCCCGTTCACGCCTGGCTTCGATGGCGATGGCGAAACCATTGCCGCGCTGGCTGAAGTGGGCGTGATCTTCCTGATGTTTGCCCTGGGTGTGAGCTTCTCCGTCAAGGAGCTCGCCCGTGTCGGCCGGGTGGCGCTGTGGGCGACCCTGCTGCAAGTGCTGCTCACCATTGCCGGCGGATTGCTGGTGTTTACCTGCTGGCAGGGCAACGCCACTGAAGGCTTGTTCATGGGCTGCGCGCTGGCTGCCAGCAGTTCCATGGTCATGCTCAAGACCCTGCTGGATCGTGGCGAAACCGCATCGGCACACGGCCGTCTGCTGTTATCCATGGCCATCGTGCAGGACTTGCTGATCGTGCTGTTGATCGTGTTGTTGCCCTTGCTGGGCCATACCCCAAACGCGGCGGCCGTGGGCAAGGCATCGTCCAATCCATGGCTCACTGTATTGCTCACCGTGGGCAAGGCGGCAGCCTTCGTCGGCATTGGCCTGTATGCAGGCGCGCGCCTGTTGCCGGTGATGATGAGTTACATCACGCGCCGGCGTTCTCCCGAGCTGTTCATTCTGGCGGCGGCGGTCATCGCCCTGGGCACGGCGGCCATGAGCGCCAGTCTCGGCCTGTCCGCAGCGCTCGGTGCGTTTCTCGCCGGCCTGATGCTGTCCGAAAGCGAGTTCGATCATCGCGTGCTGTCCGAGATCGTGCCGCTGCGCGATCTGTTCACCACTTTGTTTTTTGTGTCGGTGGGCATGTTGATCGATGTGCCGTTCATCCTCGCGCACTGGCAGGCAGTGCTGGCGTTCACATTGATGACCATGCTGCTCAAGGGACTGGCCACGCTGATCGGCGTATTGCCATTCCGGCTGACACCCCGCACGGCAGCGTTCACCGCACTGGGCATGTTGCCCGTCGGTGAACTGAACTTCGTGCTGGCGCAGGTGGGTTTGAGCACCGGCAATCTGTCCGATGACAGTTACAAACTGATCCTGGCGGCCGCGTTGTTCACCATCGTGCTCATGCCGCTGTCGTTGCACCTTGCACCCTGGCTTGGCAGGCGCATGGCGCAGATGCCGTTGCTGTGGCGCTGTTTCGATCCCAACGCCCATCTGGTCGGCCACGACGGCGGTCTGGAATCACATGCAGTCATCATTGGCTATGGTCGCGTGGGTCACAGCGTAGTCGCCGGACTGCGCGCCAAGGGCATGCCGCTGGTGGTCATCGACGCCCGCCTGCCGCGGGTGCGCGACGCCATGGCCAATGGCATCGACGCCATCTACGGCAGTGCGGCCTCGCTGCACGTATTACAGGCGGCCTCCATTGAAAATGCGCGTCTGGTCGTGGTGGCGCTGGTGGATCATGAGTCCACACTGACGGTCATTCGTCAGGTACGCAGTCTCAACAGCAAGGCCATGGTCACTGCGCGCGCCAGACAGGCCGAACACGTTGCAGACCTGAAATCGGCAGGCGCTGCATTGGTCATCGTCCCGGAACTGGCCGGCGCCGATGTGCTGCTGAATGACACGCTGGATTTGCTGGGCATGCCGAGGTGAATTCAAAGCGCGATAGGCCAAATCAGCGTTGCTATCCTAAAATCCGTCACCCTGATGGAGCGAAGCATCAGGTACGATCCGGGTATCGGTCAGCCGTCACGGATCATTGGTGGGCGCGTTGGCGCTGACGGAAATCAAGGCAGTTCAATGGCTCGACAAAAAAAGAACAGCAACGGCGCCAATGGCAGTGCCGCGAATTTGGGGTTTGAAGCCAAGCTCTGGCTCGCCGCCGACAAGCTGCGCAACAACATGGACGCTGCCGAGTACAAGCACGTGGTGCTCGGGCTGATCTTCCTCAAGTACATCTCCGACAGCTTTGACGAACACCACGCCAAGCTGGTGGCGGGCGAAGGTGACTACGCCGGCGCCAATCCCGAAGACCAGGACGAATACAAAGCCGAGAACATCTTCTGGGTGCCGAAAGAAGCCCGCTGGGCGCACCTGCAGGCCAACGCCAAACAAACCAGCATCGGCAAATTGGTGGACGACGCCATGGTGGCCATCGAGCGCGACAACCCGCGCCTGAAAGGCGTGCTGCCAAAGGACTACGCCCGCCCTGGCCTCGACAAACACCGCCTCGGCGAACTCATCGACCTGATCGGCACCATTGGCCTCGGCGACAAGGAGAACCGCGCCAAGGACATCCTCGGCCGCGTGTATGAATACTTCCTCACCCAGTTCGCCAGCGCCGAAGGCAAGAACGGCGGCCAGTTCTACACGCCCTCCTGCGTGGTGCGCACGCTGGTGGAAATGCTCGCGCCCTACAAAGGCCGCATCTACGACCCCGCCTGTGGCTCCGGCGGCATGTTCGTGCAATCCGAAAAGTTTGTGGAATCGCACGGCGGTTGCTTAAGCGACCTCAGCATCTATGGTCAGGAGAGCAACGCCACCACGCGCCGCCTCGCCGTGATGAATCTCGCCCTGCGCGGCATCGAAGCCGACTTCGGCGCCGAACACGCCGACAGCTTCCGCCGCGATCTGCATCCCGACCTGCGTGCCGACTACGTGCTGGCCAATCCGCCCTTCAACGACAGCGACTGGTTTCGCAAAGACGACGACGTGCGTTGGCAATACGGCGTGCCACCCAAGGGCAACGCCAACTTCGCCTGGGTGCAGCACTTCATCTATCACCTCGCGCCAGCATCTCCAAACGGAGGGGGCTATGCCGGCTTCGTGCTTGCCAACGGCAGCATGTCATCCAACCAATCCGGCGAAGGCGACATCCGCAAAGCCATCATCGAAGCGGACCTGGTCGATTGCATGGTCGCGCTACCCGGCCAGTTGTTCTACAGCACCCAGATTCCCGTCTGCCTGTGGTTCCTCACGCGCAACAAGAACGATGGGAAACGTCGTGACCGCCGCACACAAACGCTGTTCATCGACGCCCGCAAACTCGGCGTCTTGATTGATCGTGTGCATCGCGAACTCACCGATGCCGACATCAACAAGATCACCAGCACTTATCACGCATGGCGCGGAGATAAGTCCCCGGCGTCTGTGACCGCCATGGATGGCGGGAATGCCGGCACTGCAGGAGCAAGTGCCGGCCAAGTCAGCCACTATCAAGATGTTGCTGGCTTTTGTAAGTCAGCAACACTTTCTGAAATCGCCGCCCACGGCTACGTCCTTACTCCCGGCCGCTATGTCGGTGCCGAAGAAGTCGAAGACGACGGCGAACCCTTTGAAGAAAAGATGCCGCGACTCATCGCTGAGCTGAATGCACAATTTGAGGAATCGGCGAGACTAGAGGCAGAGATCAAAGCCAACCTCAAAGGACTGGGCTATGCCGGGTAATGCGGCTCTAAAAACAATTCCTCTGTCGAAGACCACAAAGTTTATCGTGGACAATCGTGGCAGAACCGCGCCGACGGCAGAAACCGGAATACCTTTGATTGCAACCAATTGCATATCAAACGACCGCCTCTATCCTGCCTATGAGAATCTCCGATTCGTATCGCAAGAAACCTACGACAATTGGTTTCGCTCGCATCCGCAGCCAGGGGACATCATCCTTACCAACAAGGGAAGTCAGAACGGTGCGATCTGCTTAGTTCCAGACCCCGTAGACTTTGTGATTGCACAAGATATGGTTGCGTTAAGAGCAGATGAGCAAGTTATCGACCCATGTTATCTATTTGCTGCGCTTCGTTCGCCCAATGTCCAAAGAGACATAAAGAATTTGGACGTAAGCGGAGTAATTCCACACTTCAAAAAAACTGACTTCGACAAACTCCATCTCCCGTATCCAGCGCGTGATGTGCAGGAAGCAATTGGAAAAATCTATTTTGATTTCAGTGCCAAAATCGAATTGAACCGCCGAATGACCGCCACGCTAGAAACCATAGCGCGAGCACTGTTCAAAAGCTGGTTCGTGGACTTCGACCCCGTTCGCGCCAAACTCGACGGCCGCAAACCAGGCAGCATGGATGACGCCACTGCCGCGCTTTTCCCAGATTCATTTCAAGACTCAGAACTCGGCAACATTCCGAAAAGCTGGCAAGTCAAAACTCTTGGCGAAGTGATCGAGCTTGCCTATGGCAAGCCGCTTAAGGCAGAGAACCGAAAGAACGGACCAGTAATTGTCTATGGCGCAAATGGTCCCGTTGGCGAACATGATGAAAAGCTTGTTTCAGGCCCTGGAATCGTAGTTGGTCGCAAAGGCAATCCCGGAGTAGTTACTTGGGCTCATAATGATTTCTATCCCATCGATACGACTTTCTACGTTGTGCCTCTCGGGCCCTGCAGAAGTCTGTACTTCCTTTTCTATGCGCTATCGCTGCACAACCTCGCCAACCTTAGCGCTGATTCGGCAGTTCCGGGACTTAACCGGAATCACGCCTACATGAGTAAGCAAATCGTTCCATCACCAGACGCACTTGAAGCATTTGATTTCCAGATCTCGCCTATCTTCGATGCAATGCACGCAAACGAGCGGCAATCTCGCAGCCTCGCCACCCTGCGTGACACGCTGCTACCGAGGCTGCTGAGCGGCGAACTAACTACTGCGACTGCTGGGTAGGAAATAAGGACCAAACCAGGAACCTAACTATGATCAAGAATTTGCTTATCACTGGGGCTGGCGTAGATCGGACCAAAGGTATCGATTTCCCTCTTGCCGCAACTCTTCTTCCTGAGATTGCAAATTTCCTTGAAAAAGACGGGAAGGAAGTAGACAAAGCTTTACGGGCGCTTCTGCCAAATTTGCGATTTACATTTTCCAGTACGGTCGCCAGGGCCGTAGAAACCATAACCACACGCGGGGCCGATTCGCAGCGAATAATGGTTATGCGCGTCAAGGAAGCAATTGAAAATCTCCCAAGTGATCGAGATCACATCCGTCGACACGGGGAACTGATTATTCGTCTTTTCGACAAGCTGGTCGTCATAGCCGAAGCTGGGGAGCTGGATGACGAAACGCGTAGCCTGATCAGGGAAGTGTTTCCTCAAGATGCAGATGATCTTATGGATTCAGACTCCATCCTCGACATTCACAAGCTTTCTCTTTCCGACACGTTTAAAGCAGTTCTAAAACGCACGCTAAAGCTGGGATTACAGTCAGAGCGCAATGAAGTGGCAGCCGCGCTCGGCGCCGACATGCTAAATATCGAAAACCTACTCGTAGAGAAGTTTCTTGGCTTCTACAACGAAGATCTCCCAAACATAAAGAATTACCTCTATATCGCGTGGGTGCTATGGGCATATTTGGTGTTCAAGCAAAAGCAGGTGCTGTCGGCGTATGAAAAGTCAGCGCTACCTTTCTACGATGCACTTCCTAAAGACTGTCACGCAATCACTCTCAACTACACTTCCTTTCTTGAACGACGACTGGGACGAGACAAAGTCATCTACTTTCATGGCGGTCTCGCGGAATACGTGAGCATGGCCACCCGAGAGCTAGTTCCAATTGAGGAAGACATGGCCACTCTTGAGCCAGCGGAGTTCCTTAAAGGACAGACAGACAACATCCAGTTCAGCAGCGAGGATGCTTCACAACATCGGCATGTCATTCCGGCCTTGGTACCTCCCTTGCGGTTAAAGCCCATCTTGTCGCATCGCTACATCGAAGCGTGGCACTCGGCGTCGCAGTGGGTGAAAAATGCAGAACGCATCGTTGTAGTTGGCTATTCATTCAACAATGCAGATGAGCACTTCAATGACATCCTTCGCCAGCAAATGCACGGAAAGACAGTGACGATTATTGGGCCAGATGTTCTCGAAGAGCATTTCCTCGGTCGCATGGAGAAAGTTTTCCACCTTCCGAAAAACAACTGGGTCACCAAGAAAATACAAAATCACCCAGCCAAAGTGGCTAACCACATCCGCCTGGTAAAGGCAAAAGCGGATGAGGTCAACATTGAAGATTTATTTAGCTCCTGAACCTCTAGCATGGGCGAGTCAACCGCGCGGATACCACAACTCAATTCTGCCCGGCGCATCTGGATGCTCTGCAGCCTGAGTTGCTGATGGTCGATACACCTTGGCGATTAGCGGCGGATGATGCCGCGCCAGAAAATCCAGAATGCGCTTATGCGTGGCGACGAAGGAATGGGCGAGCTGCGGATAAGGCGCATGACCAATCATCACCAGCAACGTCACTTGATGTTCGATTACCGCCGCCAGTTCGTTGGGCTTGTAACGGATGCGGCCATCGTGAGTGACGGCTACCCAGCCGCGTTGGCCGATTTCTCGTAACCAGGTTTCATCGGGACAGTCCGGCGCAAAGTGATCGGCGTGGCGTTCGACTTGCAAACCGGCGGCGGCCAGGATGTCCGGAAAGCATTTACCGAGGTCCCTATCGGTAAAGAAGACTGTCACGCAGCGTGCTCGTACAGTACGGCCTCTTCAATCTCGCGTTCGGTCAGACCATAGTCGTCGGCGAGTTCGGCAGCGGTTTCGCCGGCATCAATCCGCTCTGCAATCGCGCCGGTGCTGATGCCACGGCTGGCGACAATAGGTCTGCCGAATGAAATTTGCGGATCGATGGCGATGGGGCGGGTGTCAGTCTGTACGCTGCCGGAAGCAAAGGGATACAGCCGCACCGGGAACTTCCATTGATCCCATTCGACACGAGCAAGGTGTTGGTTGAACGTCTGTCGCATGGCCATTTGGCCAGACGCTGACAGCTCAATGAGTTCGCCGTAACGTTCCAACAGGAGCTTGCCGGCATCGGTGCGCAGCTCTGGACTGAGCAGGAGGCGCTCAATGTGCAGTTGCTTTTCGGCGTAGTGCAGTGCTTTGCGTAGCGCTTCCATTGATACGCCGTGCTCGGTGCGCAGCGAACGCAGCACGTGGGCTTCGATGAGATTCCAGAACGATAGCGATGTCGGTTGCTTGATCGCCGGGTGAATCAACGGGCGAAACTGGGCCACACCATCCGCTTTGGGGTAAGCACGCCCGACCACCCATGAGCGCAAGGTGGCCGGCGCTACTTTCACATAGCGTGCCGCCTCCGACAGGGTGTAGGCAGGCTTATTGCGGATGTCGTTCTTTTGCATGTTGAACCGGCTCACCTCGAACTGGTGGTGCCCGCCGTACCACGCGGGGCTGGGGTGCCGGGAAGTATGAGGTCGGAACCGGCCACGGATCAAGAAACTCGCACCGACTCTGGGGTATCCTCCAGAAAACAATCAAGGACATACGGGAAACATACCCCTGAACGAATCCATCGTCGAAGACGCGGCCCTGGAGTGGCTGGGAGAGCTGGGCTATGCCGTCGGCCATGGTCCGCACATGGCGCCCGGCGAACCTGCTGCAGAGCGAACATCTTTCGGCGAGGTGATTCTGGAAAGCCGGCTGCGAGCAGCGATCCAGCGATTGAACCCCGCCATTCCCACCGATGCCCAGGAAGACGCACTGCGCAAGGTGCTGCGCATTGCCACTCCCTCTCTGATTCAGACCAACCGCGCCTTCCATCAACTGCTGCGCGATGGCGTGCCGGTGGAATATCCCCGCGCCGACGGCAGCATTGCCGGCGACCATGTGCGGCTGGTGAACTTTCATGAGGTGGCGGCGAATGACTGGCTGGCGGTGAATCAATTCACCGTGATCGAGGCGCAGCACAATCGCCGACCGGACATTGTGGTGTTTGTGAATGGTCTGCCCCTGGGCGTGATCGAGCTGAAGAACGCGGCGGATGAAGACGCCACCATCTGGGATGCCTACACCCAGCTGCAGACCTACAAGGCCGAGATTCCCTCGCTGCTGCATTACAACGCCGCGCTGGTATTGTCGGATGGTGTGGATGCACGCATTGGCTCGCTCACTGCCAATCAGGAATGGTTCAAGGTGTGGCGCACCATTGATGGCGAAGGCGATGCACCCAAGTCCGCCCTGGAACTGGAAGTCATGATCAGGGGCGTGTTTGAGCGCAAGCGCTTCCTCGACCTGCTGCAGCACTTCATCGTGTTCGATGAAGACCCGGACAACGGCAACATCCACAAGATCATTGCCGGCTATCACCAGTTTCATGCAGTGAATGCCGCCGTCGAAGAAACCGTTCGCGCTAGCGGCATGCTGGAATCAAACCTCAGGGATCAGGGTGTGGGCGCCTATTGGTCCGGCCGCATGCATGGCGGCAAGCCGGGCGACCGTCGTGCCGGCGTGGTGTGGCATACCCAGGGCAGCGGCAAGAGTTTTTCGATGCTGTTCTATGCCGCGCGCATGGTGCGCCATGTCGCCATGCAGAACCCGACACTGGTGGTGCTGACCGACCGCAATGATCTGGATGACCAGTTGTTCGGCCAGTTTCAACGCTGCCATGAGTTGCTGGGCCAGACGCCCGTGCAAGCCGGTAGCCGCGAGACGTTGCGCGACCTGCTTAAAGTCGCCAGTGGCGGCGTGGTGTTCACCACCATTCAGAAGTTTCTGCCGCCCAAGGATGAAAAGATGCCGGTGCTGTCCGAGCGCCGCAATATTGTGGTGGTGGCCGACGAAGCACACCGCAGTCAGTACGACCTGATTGATGGTCTGGCGCGCAATCTGCGCGATGCATTGCCCAACGCCTCGTTCATCGGCTTTACCGGCACGCCCATAGAAAAGACCGACGCCAACACCCGGGCGGTGTTCGGCGACTACATCAGCATTTACGACATTCAGCGTGCCGTGGCCGACAAGGCGACCGTGCCCATCTACTACGAAAGCCGCATCGCCAAGCTGGGACTGAATGCCAGCGAGCTGCCCAAGCTGGATTATGAGTTCGAAGAGATCACCGAAGGCGAAGAAGAAACCCGCAAGGAAAAGCTCAAGACCAAATGGGCGGCACTCGAAGCGCTGGTGGGCGACCCGAAACGCATCGGCCTGATTGCCGCCGACTTGGTGACGCACTTTGAAAAGCGGCTGGAGGCGATGAACGGCAAGGCCATGGTGGTGTGCATGAGCCGTCGCATCTGCGTGGACCTGTACAACGCCATCATCAAGCTGCGCCCGGACTGGGCCAGCGCCAAGGACGATGATGCCGAAGCCGAAAAGACCCAGGGTTGCGTGGCCAAGATCATCATGACCGGCAGCGCGGAAGATGGCCCCAACTGGCAGCCGCACATCCGCAACAAGGAGAAACGCCGCAAACTGGCCAACCGCTTTAAGGACGCCAAAGACCCGTTCCGCATCGTGATTGTCCGCGACATGTGGCTGACCGGTTTCGATGCGCCCTGTCTGCACACCATGTATGCCGACAAACCCATGCAGGGCCACGGCCTGATGCAGGCCATTGCCCGCGTGAACCGGGTGTTCCGCGACAAGCCCGGTGGCTTGGTGGTGGACTATCTGGGATTGGCCGACCAGCTGAAACACGCGCTGGCCACCTACACCGAGAGCGGCGGCAAGGGCAACCCGACCTATGACACCGCACAAGCCATTGCCGTCATGCTGGAAAAGCACGGCATCGCTTGCAACCTGCTGCATGGCTTTGAGTGGCAAAGCCTGATCCGCGACCCGAAGAAAACCCTGTTGGCCCTGCCCGCCGCGCGCGAACACATTCTGGAACAGGAAGACGGCAAGCAACGCTTTGTGCAGGTGGTGAGCGACTTGTCTCGCGCCTTTGCCCTGTGCGCCGCCAGCGATGAAGCCACCGCCATTCGTGATGAAGTGAGCTTCTTCCAGGCACTGCAAGCCACCCTCAGCAAGCAGCAAGGCAACCGGACCAAGACACCCGAACAGATAGACGCGGCGATTCGGCAGTTGGTGTCCAAAGCCATCACCGCCGATGGCCAGATCATCGACGTGTTCACCGCAGCCGGCCTGCCAAAGCCGGACATCAGCATTCTCTCGGACCAGTTTCTGGCTGAAGTACGCGGCTTGAAGCACAAGAACGTCGCCGCCGAATTACTGGAGAAGCTGCTCAAGGACGAAATCAAAGCCCGCTCCAAACACAACCTGGTGCAGAGCCAGCTATTCAGCGAGAAGCTGAAGAAAACCCTCAACGCGTATCACAACCGCGCCATCGCCACGCAGGAAGTGATTGAAGAGCTGATCAAACTGGCCAAGGAGCTGGATACCGCGACCAAACGCGGAGAGAACCTTGGCCTCACTGATGATGAGATTGCTTTCTACGATGCCTTGGCTGCCAACGAAAGTGCAGTGAAAGCGATGGGTGACGATAAGCTGAAAGTCATCGCCGCCGAACTGATCACCCAAGTCCGCAAGAGCGTCACTATAGACTGGACGCTGCGCGAAAGCGCCCGCGCCAAGATTCGCGTGATGGTGAAACGCATACTCAACAAGTATGGCTATCCGCCGGACTTGCAGGAGGAGGCCGTGAAGACGGTGTTGCAGCAGGCGGAATTGTTGTGCGCGGATTGGGTGTCATAAGTTTGCGTTTTACGATCACCACTACCGCGACAACACCCGCACTGCTCTTGCTGCGGCTGAAGCGCGATTCTCCACGCCCAGTTTCACAAACACCTGTTCCAGATGCTTGTTCACGGTGCGCGGGCTGATCTGCATGATCTCGCCGATGTCGCGATTGGATTTGCCGCGACTGATCCACAGCAGCGCTTCGGCCTCGCGCAGCGTCAGTCCCAGCGTTTGCTGCAACAGTTGTTCGTCCGTACCGCTGCGAGTTTCGGTGACGCGGAACAATAATTCGTCGGGGCCGATGGCGCTGAGCATGGCAAATTCCAGACTGCGATTGCCCACCTCCAGTATTGAGCGCGATTGATTTGGATTACGCTCTTCGCGCAACAGCAGTAACTGCGTCAATACCGGCGTTGGCAGACTGGCCTCAGCGCTTTCTGACGCAGTTTGTTCGGGAAACAATTCCGCCAGTAGTTGTCGTGCCTTGGGCGTACACCACAACAAACGTCCGGCGCGATCCGTAGCCAACAGAAAGCGGCCGGAAGCATCCAACACCGCCTGCGAGCCGGAGGCTTTGCGGGCATTGGCCAGATGCACGCGAATGCGCGCCAGCAATTCATCGACCACGATGGGCTTGGTCACATAGTCCACGCCGCCTGCGGCCAGACCTTCAACCACATGTTCGGTGTCGCTCAAGCCGGTCATGAAAATGACCGGCAGGTTGGACAGGAGTTTTTCATGCTTGAGGCGCCGACAGGTTTCAAAGCCACCCATGCCGGGCATGACCGCATCCATCAACACCAGGTCGGGCGTGATCTGTTCCACCAGGTCCAGCGCCGCTTCGCCATCGGTGGCAATCAGTACGGTGAACCCGGCGTGATCCAATGTATCGGTCAGAAAGCCCAGCGTCTCCGGTGTGTCGTCCACCACCAGCACGGTATCGCGTCGCAGCGTGTTGCGAGTGGATTGCCGGTCATGAGTCAAGTTCAGCTGCAGCTCAGCCATTGTTGCGCATGCCTTCCAGTGTGTTCATGAAGCGCCGCAGGTCGAAGTTGGCGACCATTTCACGCAGTGGCGCGACAAAGCGCCGGTTATCGCTGTGCTCGGCCTCGATGGCCTGCAGCTTGGATTGAATGCCGCGGATATGGCCGATGCGGCCCAGTTGATACAACTCGTCCAGGTGATGCCTGGCATTCGACGGCAATGCCGTGCCGGCGTGTTCCCCTGTGGAGGCCATGGTATCGATTGAGTCATAAACCCAGCTCAGACGCAGCAGATTGCCGATGGTTTCCAGCAGCACATGCAGATCGACCGGCTTCATCACGAAGGCGTCGTGCACCTGATCCTCACCACCGGCGTGATATTCATGTACGTTCGCTGACACCATCATGATTTTCAGCTTTGCAAGCTGCGGCAGGGCGCGCAGTTGCTCAGCCAGTTGCCAGCCCGTCATGTCCGGCATCGAAATGTCGATCATTGCCAAATCCGGCAGGCACTGCCCGGCCAGTTGGAGGCCCTCGTCTCCGTTGTTGGCAGTGAACAATGTGAAATGCAGTGGTTCGAGCAGTCCACGCACGATGTCGATGTGCGTCGCATCATCGTCCACCAGCAGCAGCTTGATGCGTGGACCGGCGTAATCGCTGACCCGGTGCGGCAGCGGCGCTTCGCTGCTGGTATGCATGGCTTCGGAGAGCAGCAGACGTACAGTGAAGCGCGTACCTTCGCCGGGTACGCTGCTCACCTGAATATCGCCACCCATGATCTGCACCAGCAGTTTGGTGATGGTCAGGCCAAGTCCGGTACCGGGAATCTGTCGCACGTTCATCGCCGCGCCGCGCTCGAACGGCTGGAAGACGCGCTCCAGTTCGTCGGCGGGAATGCCGATGCCGGTGTCGGTAATCTCGAATTCGGCGACCTGACTGCGATACTTCAGCTTGAAGGATGCATGGCCGCGCTCGGTGTACTTGATGGCATTGGACAAGAGGTTGATCAGTATCTGTCGCAGCCGCTTCTGATCGGTATACACGTGACCCGGCAGATTGCGCGGGTATTCGACACGAAACTCGATGCCCTTGGCGGCTGCCTGCAAACGGAACATGTTGACCAGTTGATCCATGAAGTCCTGCAACTGCACTTTGTCGCGGCTCAGTTTGAGCATGCCGCCTTCGATTTTGGAGATGTCCAGCAGACCATCAATGAGGTTGGCCATGTGTTCGGCACTGCGCTTGATGACCCGCACCGAGTTGTCGGTGGGCGTGATGCCGCCCCGCTCGAGCAATTGCGCGTAGCCGAAAATGGCATTGAGCGGCGTGCGGATTTCATGACTCAAACCAACGACGTAGCGGCTCTTGGCCAGGTTGGCGGATTCAGCCACTTCCTTGGCTTTCTGCAATTCGGCGTCAGTGCGTTGGTGCGCTTCGATTTCATCCATCAACATGGTGGTCTGACGGGCAGATTCGGCTTCCGCCGTACGCCGGCTCTCATGTGCCAGCACAATCAGCCATGCCGCCACGCCCGAGAGCACCATCAACGACAGGAATACCAGCCACAACGTGTCACGCACCACGGCGCGTGCATCGGGCAATGCATGGCCGTACTGCTGATAGATCATCGCCAGCAAAAAGCCGATAGCCAGGTTGAACAACAGCAGCAGGCCGAAGAACTGTCCTGCGCGGGTATGCAGTGAGCTGGCCACCGGACGCGGCAACAGATTGGCAAGCCATCGGGTCAGCTGTTCAGCGAAGCGACTGTGTGTCTTGCACAGGTCGCGACAGCGGGCTTCCAGCGTGCAGCATAGTGAACAGATCGGACCGGAATACGCCGGACAGAAGGCAATGTCATTGCGTTCGAAATGGTTTTCGCAAATGCAGCAACGTACTTCGGTCTGAACAGTAGCTGACTCCGGCAAGCCTTCGTCCCGACGCGCCAGGTAGTAACGACCCTTGGTCAGCCAGGCAATGATGGGCGCCGTGACAAAGGCCACCACCAATGCGACAAACGGCGCGGCTACCTGCATGAACGCACCAAACACGCCGAGCAGGGCAATACTCGACAACACCACCGAGATGAGCAGTGCGCCCACGCCTACCGGATTGATGTCATATAAATGTGCGCGTTTGAATTCGATGTGCTTCGGGCTGAAGCCCAGCGGCTTGTTGATCACCAGATCGGCGGTCAGCGCGCCAATCCAGCCGGCGGCAAAGTTGGCATAGATCACCAGAATGCTTTCGATGGCGCGGAAGATGCCGATTTCCATCAGCAACAAGGCCAGCAATACGTTGAACACCAGCCACACCACGCGACCGGGGTGGCTGTGTGTCAGGCGCGAGAAGAAATTCGACCAGGCAATGGAGCCGGCATAGGCATTGGTGACATTGATTTTCAACTGGCACACGATCACGAACAGTCCCATCAGCACCAGCGCCAGCGTGGGTGAGTGAAAAGTGCGTTCAAACGCCATCAGGTACATGTCGGTGGGCTGGCTGGCCTGTTCCACCGGCACGCCATGCTTGATGGCGATGACCGCCAGAAACGAACCGACCAGCAGTTTGAAACCACCAATCACCACCCAGCCGGGACCGGTGGCCAGCAAGGCGCCCCACCAGCCTGCCTGCTTGCTGCTCTTGCGGTTGGGCAGGAAGCGCAGGTAGTCCACCTGTTCGCCAATCTGCGGCAACAGCGACAGCAACACCGAAGCTGCCGTCATGAACAACAGCGGATCCACCGAGCCATCAGCGTGACCATGTTTGCCGGCGTAGTGCGTCCAGGTCGTGACATCGTCGGGACTCTGTATGGCGAGGTAGATGATGGGTAGAAATTGCAGCAGCAGCCAGAAAGGCTGTGTGGCCAGTTGCATGCGGCTGATGGCGCGAAAGCCGAAGATGGCAATCGGAATCACCACCAGCGAACTGAGCAGATGAGCGATGGCCAGTGGCAGATTGAGCAGCATGTGCAGCGCCATCGACATGATGCTGGCCTCGATGGCGAACAGCAGAAAGGTGAACGAGGCATAGATCAGCGAGGTGATGGTCGAGCCCATGTAGCCAAAGCCGGCGCCACGTGTGAGCAGGTCGATGTCCACACCGGCACGAGCGGCGTGGTAGGCAATGGGCAGGCCGATCAGGAACATCAGCACGCTGAACGCCACCACCGCCCACAGGCTGTTGCTGAAGCCATAGGAAATGGTGATGGCCCCGCCGATGGCTTCGCAAGCCAGAAAGGAAATGGGACCCAATGCAGTATTACCCACCCGGAATGCGGACTTGCGCGCCTTGTCGGCGGTGTAGCGCAGCGCAAAGTCTTCCAGCGTCTGCGTGGCCACCCATTGGTTGTACTGGCGACGCTCGCGCACGATGCGTTGACGCGCAGTCATGCCGGCTGTCCGGATCGGCGGTGATCAGTAAAGGCAGAACGCATGGCTGACAGGGACACAGTTTCTGGCTCCGGTGCAGGCCTCCGGATATGCACTGCACACCGGCTCTTGTGATTGTGTCTTCAGAGTTAGCAAGTGCTGTGCCATGCCTTGGTGGGGAAACGATGGCGTGAAAGCAGGGGATTTTTCTGATGTGAATGACCGCTTGTCCGAAGTTGGTGCGCCAATTTTTCTCGATGCTCCATACATGAGCAAAAAATGCCGAATCCCGGGGTTGCTTGATTTCGGCTACGTCAAATGACGCATACCCCGTCCCGATTGAACTTCCTAAGGTTGAGCCGAGACGTGAAGCACTCGAAGTTTTGGTCGGGAAACCAGTCCGCGACGGAATTTGAGGAGGTTCGGCTTGAACCCAAGGGGATTCGGCAACGCACCAGCAGCAACTCACGTGGCGATTTTCACAACGACGAATTGACTCCGACGCACCAAGCTAGCTCAACGAGGTAGACCCAATGAGATCACGAAGCAAACTGATACCCGCACTCACCTTGGTGGCGGGCATGGTATCGGCCACGCTGGCCCATGCCGCCGACACCATCAAGGTGGGTGTGCTGCACTCACTGTCTGGAACCATGGCCATCAGCGAAACCACGCTGAAGGACACCGTGCTGATGATGATCGACGAACAGAACAAGAAGGGCGGCGTGCTGGGCAAGAAGCTCGAAGCCGTGGTGGTCGATCCGGCTTCCAACTGGCCATTGTTCGCCGAAAAGGCCGAACAGTTGCTGGTCAAGGACAAGGTGGCCGTGACCTTCGGTTGCTGGACGTCGGTGTCGCGCAAATCGGTGCTGCCGGTGTTCGAAAAGAACAATGGTCTGCTGTTCTATCCCGTGCAGTACGAAGGTGAAGAATCTTCCAAGAACGTGATCTATACCGGCGCCGCGCCGAACCAGCAGGCCATTCCGGCGGTGGATTACCTGATGAAGGATGTGGGCGTGAAGCGTTGGGTGCTGGCCGGCACCGACTACGTCTATCCACGCACCACCAACAAGATCCTCGAAGCTTATCTGATGTCCAAGGGCGTCAAGAAAGAAGACATCATGATCAACTACACGCCTTTCGGTCATTCCGACTGGCAGTCGATCGTATCTGACATCAAGAAGTTCGGTTCGGCCGGCAAGAAGACCGCCGTGGTGTCCACCATCAACGGCGACGCCAACGTGCCGTTCTACAAGGAGCTGGGCAACCAGAAGATCTCTGCTGAAGACATTCCCGTAGTGGCCTTCTCGGTGGGTGAAGAAGAACTTGCCGGCATCGATACCAAGCCGCTGGTCGGTCACCTCGCTGCCTGGAACTACTTCCAGAGCGTCGACACGCCGATCAACAAGGAGTGGATCGCCAAGTGGCATACTTTCACCAAGAACCCAAAGCGCACTTTCAATGACCCGATGGAAGCCACTGTCATCGGTTTCCAGGCCTGGGTGAAAGCAGTTGAAAAAGCCAAGTCCACCGACGTCAACAAAGTCCTCGACTCCATCGTGGGCGTGGAAGTGCCGAACCTGACCGGCGGCATGGCCAAGGTATTGCCGAACCATCACCTGACCAAGCCGGTGTTGATCGGCGAAGTGCGCGCTGACGGTCAGTTTGACGTGGTATGGAAGACCAAGGGTTTGGTGCCCGGTGATGCCTGGACCGATTTCCTGCCCGGCAGCAAGGATATCGAAGCTGACTGGGTCACTCTGAAGTGCGGTAACTACAACAAGGTTACCAAGGTCTGTTCCGGTCAGAACTACAAGTAACAACCTTGCGTTGACACCCGTGCGCCTGCTTCATGGACGAAGCAGGTCGCTTGTGAGTTGTCATGGACTCATGAGTCGTAAATAAGTAAGTGAGTTATTCCAAATGAACGACGAGCAACGCTGTGTGGCATCTTTTGGGGCCCAACCCGAAGGGACGGGGCCAGAATCAGCCAGGACTTTGTTACACCTCGCTTGAGTACGTTGAGTACACCGCGCTCGGTGCGCCGCGTCTTGGCTGATTCTGACCGCCGTCGCAGCGATTGCAATAGTGTTAACAAGCCCTAGCAGGATTACCTGGTGAACTGCTCAATCAACCTTCTGCTCAGACGCTTTCTGTTGCTGCTCGGTCTGCTGCTGTCCGCCATGGTTGTGCGGGCTGATGTCAAAGAAGACTTCGCGACTGTCCTGGCCAAACTGCCCGAGGCGGGTTACAGCGACAAACAGGACATCGTGCAGGAGCTGCTCAGGCTGCACGCCCCCGGCACCAAGGAAGTGCTGACGGCTTTTCTCGATGGCAACTTGTATGTACGCAGCGCCGACTCGAAAACTTTCATCGTGGCGGAAGTGCCAGAAGGTTATCAGCTCACCGATGCAGTCACGCAGCAGGCGGCAGGTACAGTGGCTGCCGAAGGTTTTGACAAAGTCGGTACCAACAATCAGTTGCGCAAGGTACTGCGCGCCGCGGTGGCCCAGTTCGATCTGGCTGACAAGAATGTGGAAACGCGCCTGACGGCGATCAATGAAATGCTGCGTTCGATGGATGATGCATCCACTGCGGTATTGCGTGAACAACTGGGCAAGGAAACCAACGAAAAGGTCCGCGAGGCCATTCGCGTTGGTCTGGCGCTGGTGGATCTCGATAATGCCGGAGTCTCTGTCCGGCTCGCGGCCATCGACACGTTGGAGGACAGTCTCAATCCGGATGTGTACAACCGCTTGATGCAGATGGTGACGGCAAACGATGATGGTTCCTATAGCGAACCGGATGTCAGCGTGCGACTGGCGGCGCGCAAGTTGCTGGATAAGATCGAGAGCAAGCGCAGCCTGTACAGCGCCGGTGAAACCATGTTCTTCGGTCTCAGTCTGGGTTCGGTGCTGGTGCTGTCAGCGATTGGTCTGGCCATCACCTTCGGTGTGATGGGCGTGATCAACATGGCGCATGGTGAACTGATGATGCTCGGTGCCTACACCACCTATGTAGTGCAATTGCTGATGCCCAATCACATCGGCATTTCGATCTTCGTCGCCATTCCCGCGGCTTTCATTGTATCGGGGCTGGTGGGTGTGCTGATCGAGCGTGGCATGGTGCGTTTTCTGTATGGCCGGCCACTGGAAACCCTGCTGGCCACCTTTGGCGTGAGTTTGATATTGCAGCAGATCGTGCGCGATGTGTTCACTGCCAACAATCGTCCGGTGGAAACGCCGCAGTGGATGGCGGGGTCGTGGCAGATCAACGATGCCTTCTCGCTCACGTTCAACCGCCTGTACGTGGTGTTGTTCACCGCGCTGGTTTTCGCGGCATTGCTGATCATCCTCAAGCGCACCACGCTGGGTCTGAATGTGCGTGCAGTATCGCAGAATCGCGCCATGGCCAGGGCCATGGGCATTCGCACCGACTGGGTGGATGCCATGACCTTCGGTCTGGGCTCGGGCATTGCCGGTGTCGCAGGCGTGGCGTTGAGTCAATTGACCAATGTGGGGCCCAATCTGGGTCAGCAATACATCGTCGATTCGTTCATGGTGGTGGTATTCGGGGGCGTGGGCAATTTGTGGGGTACGTTGATCAGCGGCATGTCGCTGGGTGTGGTTAACAAGTTGCTGGAACCGTGGGCAGGCGCGGTGCTCGCCAAGATCTTCGTGCTGATCTTTTTGATCCTGTTCATTCAACGTCGGCCACGCGGACTGTTCCCGCAGAAAGGCCGCGCGGCTGAGGGGTGAGTATGAATGCCGTGGCGGTTGATTCCTCCAGCAAGACAGTGGCGCTGCCAGGAGAAAGCGGGTTACTGCAGGTAATGCGCAGCGATCGTGCCGGACAGGTATTGCTGGGACTGTTGCTGATCGTGGGTGTGCTGGTGCCGATTCTGCATCTGGCCGTACCCGATGGTTCGGCGCTGCACCTGTCGAGTTACACGGTCACGCTGGTGGGCAAGTATCTCTGCTACGCCATTCTGGCGATTGCGGTGGACCTGGTGTGGGGTTACTGCGGCATTCTGTCGCTGGGGCATGCAGCATTCTTCTCGCTGGGTGGCTATGCCATGGGCATGTATCTGATGCGACAGATTGGCACGCGTGGCGTGTACGGCGATCCCGTTCTGCCTGACTTCATGGTGTTCCTGAATTACAAGGAACTGCCATGGTTCTGGCATGGCATGGACATGTTCTGGTTCGCCATGCTGATGGTGATGCTGGTGCCGGGTTTGCTGGCCTTTCTGTTCGGCTGGTTTGCCTTCCGTTCGCGAGTGACCGGCGTGTATCTGTCCATCATCACCCAGGCGCTGACCTATGCGCTGATGCTGGCGTTCTTCCGCAACGACATGGGTTTTGGCGGCAACAACGGCTTTACTGACTTCAAGGATCTGCTGGGCTTTGATTTGTCCAGGCCAGGAGCCCGCATCGTATTGTTTGTATGTACGGTAGCGGCGCTGATGCTCGCCTATGTGGCCTGCCGCTACATTGTCGCCTCGCGCGCCGGCCGGGTGGTGGCGGCGATTCGCGATGCGGAAAGTCGCACACGGTTCATCGGTTATCGCGTCGAATCCTACAAGGTATGGCTGTTTACTTTCTCGGCGATTCTCGCGGGCATTGCCGGGGCGTTGTATGTGCCGCAGGTGGGCATCATCAACCCCAGCGAATTCGCACCCATCAACTCCATCGAAGTGGTCATCTGGGTGGCAGTAGGCGGTCGCGGCACCTTGTGGGGCGCGGTGCTTGGCGCCTTGCTGGTGAACTACGCCAAAACCTACTTCACGGCGGCATTGCCCGAGTTCTGGTTGTACGCACTGGGTGCGCTGTTTGTGCTGGCCACTCTGTTTCTGCCGCACGGCGTAGCCGGTCTGCTCAACAAGCAGAAGGAGCGCGCATGAACGCGGCTGCATTGTTCAAGCGGCCGTTCCGGCGCTGGCTGGGTCCTGACAGGCGCAGCCGTCCTGAAGGTCTGGACATTTCACACGAAACCATTCTGTATCTCGAAGACATCACGGTGAGCTTCGATGGTTTCCGCGCATTGAATGCATTGACGCTGTACATCAACGTGGGCGAGCTGCGCTGCATCATCGGACCCAATGGCGCCGGCAAGACCACCATGATGGACGTGATCACCGGCAAGACCCGCCCTGACAGCGGTACGGCTTATTTCGGTCAGACGATGAACCTGCTGGAAATGACCGAGCCGGAAATTGCGCAAGCCGGCATTGGCCGCAAGTTCCAGAAACCCACGGTGTTCGAACATCACAGCGTGTTTGAAAATCTCGAACTGGCCATGACCGGCACCAAGTCAGTGTGGCCGACCATGCATGTACGATTGAGCAAGGCGCAACGCGAGCGCATCGACGACGTGCTGCAAATCATCAATTTGCAGGAACATGTCCAGCGACGCGCCGGCGCGCTGTCGCATGGCCAGAAGCAATGGCTGGAAATCGGCATGTTGCTGATGCAGGACCCACAGTTGTTGCTGGTCGATGAACCTGTGGCCGGCATGACGCCACAGGAAACCGAACGTACCGCCGAGTTGCTGACTTCGCTTGCCGGCAAGCACTCGGTGGTGGTGGTCGAGCACGACATGGAGTTTGTGCGTTCCATTGCCAGGACGGTCACGGTGTTGCACGAAGGTCATGTGCTGGCCGAAGGCAGCATGGATGAGGTGCAGAACAATGCCAGGGTCAAAGAGGTGTACCTCGGTGAGTGATTGCACGATGGGTGGCTATCTTCGCAGGCTGGATGCCGCGCCCGGCATCTACGGATTCAAGTGCTGGGTGCGGCACCCAGCCTGCACAGCCCAATGGGTGCTCGCATGCTGACCATCAAATCCCTCAATCAGTTCTACGGCGGCAGCCATACCCTGTGGGATGTGGACATGACCGTGCCCACCGGCTCCATCACCTGTCTGATGGGACGTAATGGCATGGGTAAAACCACGCTGCTGCGAAGCATCATGGGACTGATCAATACCCAGTCCGGCCAGATTGAATACGAAGGCAGGGACATTCGCGGCATGGCCGCAGAGAAGCGCGCGCCCATGGGCATCGGTTATGTGCCACAGGGTCGCGAGATTTTTTCGCAGCTCACTGTGGAGGAAAACCTGCGCACCGGCCTGCCGGTCAGAAAAGACAAGCGCAAGAACATTCCCGAACATATCTTCGAGATGTTTCCAGTGCTCAAACAGATGCTGCGCCGTCGCGGCGGCGACTTGTCGGGCGGTCAGCAGCAGCAGTTGGCCATTGGCCGTGCGCTGATCATCGAGCCTCGTTTTCTGATATTGGACGAGCCCACCGAGGGCATCCAGCCCAACATCGTTCATGAAATTGGCGAGGTGATTCAGAAACTGAATCGCGACGCCGGTCTGACTGTGCTGTTGGTGGAGCAGAAATTGCCGTTTGCGCGCCGGGTCGCCAGCGAGTTCCGCATCATCGACAAGGGCCGGCTGGTGGTGGGTGGCAAGATCGACGAACTCAGCGACGATCTGGTCAGGCACCATCTGACGGTGTGAGGTGGTGCGCGTGTGCGTATCATCGCCACATGAATTCGGCATTGCTCAATCCGGTTTCCTGGCAGGCGCATTTGCAGTTGCGCTTTGCGGCGCAGGGTGGCCGCACGGTGCTGACAGCTCGCAGGCATGTGGGGCCGCTGCTGGTGCAGCGCCCGTTTTATCCGGAGAACGAGGTGTGTCATGTATATGTGATTCATCCGCCGGGCGGCATCGCCGGGGGCGATCAGTTGCAGTTGCAGGGACAGCTCGATGCCGGCAGTCATGCTGTCATCACCACGCCGGCGGCCACCAAGTTTTACCGGGCGCTGCCTGGCCGCACTGCCACGCTCGACCAGCGCTTGGCGGTGCAGGGTGCGACGCTGGAATGGTTGCCGCAGGAAACCATTTTCTTCAATGAAGCACAGGCGCGCAGCAGCACTCGCATCGAGCTGGACGCCGCGTCACGTTTCATTGGCTGGGAGATCACTTGCTACGGCCGACGTGCCGGCAATGAACCCTTTGTCAGCGGTTCGCTGCGTCAGAGTTTCGAGTTATGGCTGGGTCCACGGCCGCTGTTGCTCGACCATCTGCAGGTCACTGGCGGCGGCGATATGCAGCAGGCAAGGTGGGGCTTGCAAGGCAGACAGGCACTGGGCACCTTGCTGGCCTATCCGGCCACCGAGGCCGATGTACAGGCAGTGCGCGCCTTGTTACCGGATCAGTCAGTGGTGAGCTGCACGCTGGTCGATGGTGTGCTGGTGTGTCGTTGTCTTGCCGACGAAGGAGCCGAGGCGCGTTACTGGCTGTTGCAGGTATGGCAGTGTCTGCGGCCACGCATTGTCGGACGGCAACCGGTGTTACCGCGCATCTGGGCGACGTAAATTGAGAGTACATAGAGAATGCCACCATGGAATTAACGCCACGAGAAAAAGACAAGTTGCTGCTGTTTACGGCGGCACTGCTCGCCGAACGGCGCAAGGCGCGTGGTCTGAAGCTCAATTATCCGGAAGCGGTCGCCTACATTTCGGCAGCCATCATGGAAGGCGCACGCGATGGCCGCACGGTGGCCGAGCTGATGAGTTATGGCGCCACTTTACTGAGTCGCAATGATGTGATGGATGGCATTGCCGAATTGATTCCGGAAGTGCAGGTGGAAGCCACCTTCCCTGACGGCACCAAGCTGGTGACCGTGCATCAACCGATTGTTTGATGGCCATCGTCTGAGGCGCACACATGATTCCCGGCGAATACTTCATCGAACCCGGCGCGATCGAACTCAATGTCGGTCGCGACACCGTCAAGGTACAGGTGGCCAACACCGGCGATCGGCCCATACAAGTGGGCTCGCACTACCACTTCTTCGAAACCAACAACGCCCTGCAGTTTGATCGCGCCAGAACCAGAGGCTTTCGCTTGAACATTGCTTCCGGCACGGCAGTGCGTTTCGAGCCCGGCCAGACCCGCGAAGTGGAGCTGGTGAGTTATGCCGGTGACCGCAAGGTGTATGGTTTTCAGCAGAAAGTGATGGGATCGCTATGACCAGAATGGATCGACGCGCCTACGTAGAAATGTTCGGTCCCACCACCGGCGATCGCGTTCGCCTGGGCGATACCGAACTCATCATTGAAGTCGAAAAGGACTTTACCATCTACGGCGAAGAAGTGAAGTTTGGCGGCGGCAAAGTCATTCGAGACGGCATGGGCCAGAGTCAGCGGGGCGCAGCCGGAGTGATGGACACTGTGATTACCAATGCACTGATTGTGGATCACTGGGGCATCGTCAAAGCCGACATCGGTTTGAAGGCCGGTCGCATCGTCGGCATCGGCAAGGCGGGCAATCCCGATGTGCAGCCGGGCATTACCCTCACCATCGGTCCCGGCACCGAAGTGATCGCCGGTGAAGGGCTGATCGCCACCCCGGGCGGCATCGATTCGCATATTCACTTCATCTGTCCGCAGCAGGTGGAGGAAGCACTGATGTCCGGCGTGACCACCATGATTGGCGGCGGCACGGGTCCGGCAGCGGGCACCAACGCCACCACCTGTACATCTGGCGTGTGGTACATCGAGCGCATGTATCAGGCGCTGGAAGATCTGCCGATGAATTTCGGTCTCACGGGGAAGGGTAATGCTTCGTTGCCGGAAGCGCTGGTCGAGCAGGTCGAAGCCGGCGTGATTGGTCTGAAGCTGCATGAAGACTGGGGCACGACACCGGCCGCGATTGATTGCTGTCTGGGCGTCGCCGACAAATATGATGTGCAGGTGGCTATTCATACCGACACCCTCAACGAGTCTGGCTTCGTCGAAGATACCATCGCCGCCATCAAGGGCCGCGCCATTCACACCTATCACACCGAAGGCGCGGGTGGAGGCCATGCGCCCGACATCATCAAGATCTGCGGCGAAGCCAATGTGCTGCCGTCATCCACCAATCCGACGCGGCCTTACACCATCAATACCATCGACGAACATCTGGACATGTTGATGGTCTGCCATCATCTCGATCCCGGCATCGCCGAAGACGTGGCCTTTGCCGAATCGCGCATACGGCGCGAGACCATTGCCGCCGAAGACATCCTGCACGATCTGGGCGCGTTTTCGATGATCTCTTCCGACTCGCAGGCCATGGGTCGCGTGGGTGAAGTGATTACCCGCAGTTGGCAGACCGCGCACAAGATGAAAGTGCAGCGTGGCGCGCTGCCGCAGGACTCGGCGCGCAACGACAACTATCGCGTGCGTCGCTACGTGGCCAAGTACAGCATCAATCCGGCGCTGACGCATGGCATTGCCCATGAAGTCGGTTCGATTGAAACCGGCAAGCTGGCGGACATCGTGCTGTGGCGTCCCGCATTCTTCGGCGCCAAGGCGGCCATGATCATCAAGGGCGGCATGATCGTCGCGGCGCCGATGGGCGATGCCAATGCGTCGATCCCAACGCCGCAGCCGGTGCATTTCCGCCCCATGTTCGGCGCGCTCGGCGGCGCACGTCATGCCACTTCAGTGAGCTTTGTGTCGCAGGCCGGTCTGGACAGCGGCATGGCGGACAGGTTGGGCTTGAAGAAGCGACTGGTTGCAGTTCAAGGCACGCGCAGCATTCGCAAGAAAGATCTGGTATTGAATGACTATCAGCCGCACATCGACGTGGATGCACAGACCTATGAAGTGCGCGCCGATGGCCAGTTGCTGACTTGCGAGCCAGCCAGGGTGTTGCCCCTGGCACAACGATATTTTTTGTTTTGACAAACAGAGATAGATGCTTACATGACATTGCTGGCCATTACACAACGGTTGACTGAGCCTCGCCCGGCACAGGCGCGGCTGACCCTGCCGTTTGAGTCGCGTCAGAAAAGCCGTCTGCTCGCCAAACTGGATACCGGCGAAGAGGCCGGTTTGATGCTGGAACGCGGTACGTTGTTACGCGGCGGCGATTGTCTGCTGGCCAGCGATGGCCGCGTTGTTGAAGTGGTGGCCGCAGCGGAAACGGTTTCCGTGGTCTCGGCTGTCGATCCCTGGCAACTGGCGCGGGCTGCCTATCATCTGGGCAATCGTCATATCTCGGTACAGGTTGGCACTGGCTGGCTACGCTATCTGCACGATCATGTGCTTGACGACATGGTGCGTGGTCTCGGCTTCAGTGTTGCCACTGAAGAACTGCCCTTCGAGCCCGAAGCGGGCGCTTATGCACACTCAGGCGCGGGCAATACGCATCATCATTCCTTTGTCCTCAGTCCGCAGCATCCGCACAGCCATGCTTGATTCATCGGCAAATTCCCTGGCGATGTTGCGGCTGTGCCAATTGGTCAGTCCGGCGCTGCCGATTGGCGCATACAACTTTTCGCAGGGACTGGAATACGCGGCGCACATGGGCTGGGTGCAGGATGAAGACAGCACCTTCGACTGGGTGTGTGGGGTGGCGACGCATGCAGTAGGCACGCTGGATGTACCGTTGTTGCTGCGCATGTATGCCGCCTGGAGCGGTAATGATGCAGATCGCGCGCGCTACTGGAGTAGTTATCTGCTGGCCTCGCGTGAGACCGAAGAACTGCGTGCCGAAGAGCGGCATCTGGGGCGTTCGCTGGCCAAGGTGCTGGTCTCGCTGCAAATCAACGCGGCTGCCGAATGGACCCGGGATGTCGATGCCAGTTACGCCTGTTTGTTCGCGCTGGCGGCCAGTCATTGGCATCTCACCCATACGCAGGCAGCCACCGCCTATGTCTGGGCATGGTGTGAAAACCAGGTGCTGGCCGCCGTGAAATTGTTACCACTGGGCCAATCGGCGGGGCAGCGAATACTCAACGATCTGCTGCTGAAGATCCCCGCGATTGTCGATCAGGCCCTGTCGCTCACCGATGATGACATTGGTGTGGCCACGCCTTTGCAAGGCATGGCCAGCGCCTGGCATGAAACCCAATACACTCGTTTGTTCCGATCCTAGGAGTTCACCATGAAAGCTCGACGATGCTTGCTAGCTGTATTGACACTTACTCTGCCTGCATTGGCGTCAGCGCATCCCGGACATGTGCTGAACGAAGGCTTTGCAGCAGGCGTGATGCACCCATGGCTCGGTATGGATCATGTGGCCGCCATGCTCGCGGTAGGCATGTGGGCGGCGCAGATGCAGGGGCGCATGCGGTGGCTGGTGCCGGCAAGCTTCGTCAGCCTGATGCTGACGGGCGCTGCGCTGGGCATGTCGGGCATTCACCTGAATGCGGTGGAACAAGGCATCGCGGCATCGGTATGTGTGCTGGGTCTGCTGATCGCCAGCGCGGTGCAGTTGCCGGCCTGGGTGTGCCTGGCATTGACCGGCGGGTTTGCCATGTTTCACGGCTATGCACACGGTGCAGAAGCGCCGTTACAAAACCATGCGTTGCACTACATGACCGGCTTTGCGCTGAGCACCCTGACTTTGCATGGTCTGGGTTTCATGCTGGCGCAACGTCTGGTGCGTCATCAGCAGCAGCGGTATGTGCGCTGGACCGGCGCTGCGCTGGCGGTCAGTGGCTTGGTCATGTTTGCAGCTTGAGCAACGCTGGAGTGAATCATGTCGTCAGGCAGTGAAGTATTGCGGATTGGTGTGGGCGGTCCGGTGGGTTCCGGCAAGACCGCCTTGGTGGATGCGTTGTGCAAGCAGTTGCGCGATCGTTATCGCATCGCGGTGGTGACCAACGACATCTACACCCGCGAGGATGCCGAGTTCCTGATTCGCAGTCAGGCGCTGACGCCGGATCGCATTCGCGGCGTCGAGACCGGCGGTTGCCCGCATACCGCCATTCGTGAAGATGCCTCGATGAATCTGTCGGCCATCGACGATCTGATGCACGACTTTCCCGATCTGGAACTGATCATCGTCGAGAGCGGCGGCGACAACCTTGCTGCCACCTTCAGCCCCGAGCTATCCGATCTGACCTTGTATGTCATCGACGTGGCGGCCGGCGACAAGATTCCGCGCAAGGGTGGGCCGGGCATCATGCGTTCCGATCTGCTGATCATCAACAAGATCGATCTGGCGCCGCATGTCGGCGCGTCGCTGGAAGTAATGGATCGCGATGCCCGGAAAATGCGTGGCGAGCGACCTTTCGTCTTCACCAATCTCAAGACCGGTCAGGGTCTGAACACCGTGCTCGATTTCATCATCAAGCAGGGCATGTTGCGCGCTGCGTAGATTGAACTGGTTCTTAGGGAGCCCTTCGACAGGCTCAGGGCGAACGGAATTAAAGATGGGAAGTGATGGAAGCGCAAAAGTTTTCCTGCTCCGTTCGCCCTGAGCCTGTCGAAGGGCTCCGAATTCGGAGTCTGGCTCACCGTTGTCTGTTGCGTGATAGGCGCGCTATCTCGTTCCAGTCATTCATGAGCAATGCCGTCTTTTTGGCGCGGCTCCATCCCTTGATCTTTCGTTCCAAGGCCATGGCTTATTCACGTGTTCCGCAGTCCTACACATACACCAACTTCACCGGACGGCGGTTGAAGGTATAGCAGGTTGGGAACGGCCCTTGTTGATGTTGTGCGAGCCGCTTTTCGAGGCTGTCGGCGTGACCGACGTAGTAACTGTCATCGGCGCACTGAAGCATGTAGACCCGGAACATCGAACACTCCTTGTAAGATTGATCGGAGTCCTTCGACCAAATACAACGGAATCACCGCCGCCAGAACGTCGGCGTAACCAGCACGATCAGGGGATACACCTCAAGACGGCCCAGCAACATGGCCAGCACGCAAATCCATTTGCCGGACGTGCTGATGGTGGTGAAGTTGGCGGCCACTTTACCCAGCGCCGGACCTGTATTGTTCATGCAGGTGGCAATGGCCGAGAATGCAGTGATCTGATCTTCGCCGGTGGCGATCAGCAGCACCATCAACACTGCGAAGCACACCACGTAGATGGCGAAGAAGCCCCACACTGCATCAATCACTCGCCATGGCACAGGACGACCGCCAATCTTCACCGGAAAGACGGCGCTGGGGTGCACCAGACGATTGATTTCGCGCGTGCCTTGCTTCCACATCAGAATCCAGCGGATGACTTTCATGCCGCCTGCGGTGGAGCCGGCGCAGCCGCCGGCGAAGGTGATCAGAATCAGCATGACGGGCAGTGCGCCCGGCCACACGGTAAAGTCGGTGGCGACGAAACCGGTGCTGGTCATCATCGATACCACGTGCAGCAAGGCGCTGCGAACGGCGAAACCCTGGTCATTGAAGGTGCCATTGACAATCAACGTGACGGCGCACAAAGCAGTAGCGACCAGCATGATGACTGCATACATGCGAAATTCCGCATCGCGCAGGTAGTCGTTCAGGCTCATGCGTCGCCAGGCCAGAAAGTGCAGGGAGAAGTTGATGCCACCTAAAAACATGAACACGATGGCAATGAATTCGACGGCGGGACTGTTGAAGTAAGCCAGGTTGGCATCGTGGCTGGAAAAACCGCCGGTCGAAACCGTCGAAAAACTGTGCCCGATGGCTTCGAACGGTGTCATGCCTGCCGCCCAGTAACTGGCGGCACAGATGGCGGTGATCAACACATATACCAGCCACAGGGCCTTGGCGGTTTCGGTGATGCGCGGCGTCAATTTGGCGTCTTTCACCGGGCCGGGCGTTTCCGCTTTCAGCAACTGCATGCCGCCGATGCCCAGCATGGGCAGCAGCGCCACGGCCAGCACCACCATGCCGATGCCGCCCAGCCATTGAATCTGATGGCGGTAGTACAACAGGGATTTCGGCAAGCCGTCCAGGCCGACCAGAATGGTTGCGCCGGTGGTCGTGAACCCCGAGACGGCTTCAAACACCGCGTTGGTGAGCGGAATTTCCGGACTGCTGGACAGGACCAGCGGCACGGCGCCCGCCAGGCCCAGCACCACCCAGAACAGCGCAACCACCAGGAAGCCATCGCGCAGGCGCAGTTCACGATTCTCTTTGCGCACCGGCAGCCATACCAGCAGGCCGGTAATCAGCAGGCCGGCAAAGGCGTCAATGAACGGAGTGGAATAACCGTCATGAAAATACAGTGAAACCCCGATGGGCGGCAGCATGGTGATGCTGAACAGCATCAACAGAATGCCGAGAATGCGCTGCACGATGAGCAGATTCATGATGACTTCTCAGCGGCGTCGGCGTGGCACATCGAACAGGCGTTCCACCGCGTCGATCTGACGGCGGTCGGTGAGGAACAGAATGACGTGATCGTCGCGTTGCACCACGGTGTCATGGTGCGCGATCAACACTTCATCGCCGCGCACGATGGCGCCGATGGTGGTGCTTTCCGGCAGGGGAATGTCGCCAATCTTGCGGCCGATGACCCGTCCTTCGCCCTGAATGCCATGGGCAATGGCTTCAATGGCTTCGGCTGCGCCGCGCCGCAGCGAATGCACCTGCGCCACATCGCCGCGCCGCACATGGGCCAGTACCGAACCGATGGTGATGGTCTGAGGCGAAATGGCCACGTCGAGATTGCCGCCTTCCATCAGCTCGGCATAGGCAGGACGATTGATCAGCGCCATGACTTTTTTGGCGCCAAGCCGTTTGGCCAGCATGGCCGACAGGATGTTGGCTTCTTCGGCATTGGTCACTGCGACGAACACATCGGCGCTGTCGATGTTTTCTTCCAGCAGCAGTTCCTCGTCCGAGGCATCGCCGGTCAGCACGATGGTGTTGCCCAATTGTTCGGAAATGCGCCGCGCGCGGCGCGATTCGCGTTCGATCAGTTTCACCTGATGGCTTTGTTCCAGTTTCTGCGCCAGCCGGAAACCGATGTTGCCGCCGCCGGCAATCACCACGCGGCGCACCGGGTCGGACAGGCGCTGGATTTCATTCATCACCAGACGGATGTCCTTGCGCGCCGCCAGGAAAAACACATCGTCGCCGGGCTCGATGATGGTTTCGCCGGTGGGTTTGATGCTTTGCCCGCCGCGATAGATGGCTGCCACGCGCGCATCGGTATTGGGAATATGTTCGCGCAGCGTCCGCAGGCGTTGTCCGACCAGCAGTCCGCCACGCAAGGCGCGGGCGCCCACCATGCGTACCCGGCCATCGGCGAAATCCAGCACCTGCAACGCGCCGGGATAACGGATCAGGCGGGCAATGTGCTCGGTGACCAGTTGCTCAGGACTCAAGGTGACATCGACTGCGAAGGCGCGGTCTTCATCAACGAACAGCTTGCTGTGTTTGGTGTATTCGGCGGAGCGGATGCGCGCAACGCGGGTGGCATCCTTGTTGAACAGCGTGGCCATGATCTGGCAGGCCACCATGTTGACCTCGTCGCTGTTGGTCAGGGCGATGAACATGTCAGCCTGCTTGGCCCCGGCGGCCTCCAGCACCGAGGGTTGCGCGCCGTTGCCCATGATGGTGCGGATGTCGAGACGATCCTGCAGATCGCGCAACAGGCTTTCCTCGCGGTCCACCACAGTGACTTCATTGGCTTCTTCACGCGCCAGATGGTAGGCCGCCGTGCGTCCGACCTGCCCGGCACCCAGAATGATGATCTTCACGCGCCTACCTCGGAAGTATTTGCAGACGTTGTTATTGCCAGCCGGTCGGCCAGGATCTGCTGCAACGCCGCGCTATTGTAGCCGAGAATGAGTGACCGCCATGTTGCCTGCTCCATATTATTCCTGCCGATATGGCCTTCGCCCGTTAACGTTTGAACAGGTATTCCAGCGCAATGCCGATGAACACCGTCATGCCGAAATAGTTGTTGTTAAGGAACGCCACCAGGCAATCGTCCGGATCGCGGCGGCGGATCAGATATTGCTGGTACAGCGCGAACATTGCGGCAGCGGCCAGGCCGCTGCGGAACCAGCCGCCCAGTTGCAGCTCCTTGCCCGCCAGCCACAGCGCATACAGCGTCATCAATTGCATGGCGCCGATGATCGCCCGGTCGGCATCGCCGAACAGGATGGCGCTGGACTTGATGCCGATGCGCAGGTCGTCCTCGCGATCCACCATGCCGTACATGGTGTCGTAAGCCGCAGCCCACAGGATGTTGGCGGCAAACAGCAGCCAGCACAGCCGCGAGGTATGGCCGGTCTGCGCGACAAAGCACATGGGAATCGACCAACTGTAAGCCAGGCCCATGTAGAACTGCGGCGCAGGGAAGAATCGTTTCAAAAAAGGATAGCTGGCCATCAGGAACACGCCGACGAAGGACATCTGCACCACTCGCTTGTCCATGGTCAGCACCAGTCCAAAGCAGATCAGCGCCAGCGCGCCGAACAGCAGCAGCGCTTCCTGCGCCGATACTTCGCCGGTGGCCAGTGGCCGCGCACGCGTGCGCTTCACATGACCATCGAACTTGCGGTCCGCAAAGTCATTGATCACGCAACCCGCCGAACGGGTCAGGAACACACCCAGTACAAATACGATGAATACCTGTTGCGCCGGCTTGCCGTCCGACGCCAGCCACAACGCCCACAACGTCGGCCACAGCAGCAGGAAGGAACCGATCGGCCGGTCCAGCCGCATCAGTCGCGCATAGGCGGACAAGGCCTGCTTGATATCTGGCCGGTTGCCGTTGGCCCACTGGCTGCCGATGCGATAACGCAGCCAGCGAACACGTTCGCGTAAGGTGGGAATGGATGAGCGCATGGGCGCGCAGTGTAGCAATGGCGGCGCGCGTTTTGGCGGCGGGCTTTGTTCAATAGAGATCGTCCTGACGGTCATACGAATGGCCATCAACTCGCGTCGGTGATACGGTGATCGCACGGAATCTTGACACCATTGGAAACAGGCATGAGCACAGATCAATCAGAACTCGAATATGCCGGCTTCTGGATACGAGTGGCCGCCAGCCTCATCGACAGCATTCTGGTGCTGCTGGTGGCGGTGCCATTGATGCTGGCATTTGTCGGGCCGACGTATTGGACGGACACCCGGCTGGTGAAAGGCGGTTTCGGATTGTTGGTGGAATGGCTGCTGCCGGCAATTGGCGTATTGGCATTCTGGATCGCCAAAGGCGCCACGCCCGGCAAGATGGCGATCTCGGCGCGGATTGTCGATGCTACCACCGGACAACCTCCCGGCACGGGACAATTGGTGATCAGATACTGCGGTTACTACCTGTCCATGCTGCCGATGTTCCTGGGATTCATCTGGGTTGCATTCGACCGGCGCAAGCAGGGCTGGCACGACAAGCTGGCCAACACCGTGGTCGTGCGTCGCCATGGTCCGGAACCAGTCAGATTCGACGCGGGCTGATGCACTGTGCTCGATGGATGCTTGCATTGATTGTGTTGTTCCACCTCTGAACCCATTTCATTTCTGGCAGGTTATCCAATGGCTATTCCCTGGCTGGCAATACTGAAAAGCGTTCCCTGGACGGATGTCATCAACAACGCACCCAAGGTGGCCGAGGGCGCAAAGAAACTGTGGAATTCAGTCAGCAGAAAGTCGCCTGTTGAGCCACAGGTGGCAAGTGGCATAGTTATGTCAGACGCGGCTGAAGCCCCATCCATCACCGTCTTGCAGTCACGACTGGCAGTCACGGAAGCCGCCATTGCCGACCTGCACAATCAGATGCTGGCCTCTTCCGAGTTGATCAAGTCGCTGGCCGAGCAGAATGCACAGCTCATCAAACGCATTGAAGACAACCGCGTGCGCGTCAAATGGCTGACGGTTGCAGTGGTAATAGTGAGCATCGTTGCAATGATGGGGTTGGTGCGTTCAGCCGGCGGTTGACATCGCTGCTGCTTCTCCGCCCCATGCCCTACTTGCCGTTTGTTTTTATTGCGTGCTAAAAGACGCTAACTAACTGAAAATAAAAGGATCCAATGGTATGTTTGGTAATATATTCAGTATAAAGTCGCTTTGTAAAGCGGCATTTAGGTCGCATAACTCTGGGCTCTACTTCTAGTTAGCTGCCATGCGAGCACAATTGCCATATCTAGCATTTATGGTTGCCCTGACGCTGGGGCTTTCCTTGTTCTTGCATCTACCACTAGGTTTAACGGCGCTCGCGGTCTTTGTAGGTTGGCCTTTGGCAGGCACGCTCATCACCCTGATGATGACCTACCAGGTGGTTGGAGCAACCCGGATGGTTCAGTGCCACCTCCGTGGAAGACAGCTTGGTTCTGGGGTCAAATTACATTACGGCTTTGCTTTGCGTTAGCGGCGTTTGCCATTGAAGCTGGCGTATGGGCATCGCAAGCATGGGTTTTCTGGTTGCTGTGCATAGCTTCGGGCTCTATATCGTTCGCTTTTTTAAAACGAGCAGGTTTCAATGCGCAATCAAAACAAAGCAGCTAACAATCTGCTGGTGCGGACACGCGTAACTTACGCGCCATCCTTTCAAGTTCGTGCCCGCGCCGCACACCAGAAACGTTAGCTCTCTCGTCATGTCGCGCAATCCGTATCACGTCGAAGGCGAAGCTCCAACGCTAAGACTATCGGTCTTGGCGTTCCTGGACATTCTTGGTTACTCGGACATGATTGAACAAGCTCAAGCGCGCGGAAATCATCAAGAGATTCTCCGTTCCCTGTACTCGGCACTCATTGAGGGGCGGCGCTGTCTTGAAGACGAAGACATGTCCGCTGAGCTACGAGAGTTTATGCGTAAGGATTTCTACGCCTTGAAGGCATTCACGGACAATATCGTTATTTCTTGGCCGGTTCACTCGGATGCCGAGTCGGAGTTTGGAAGTGCATTTTTCAAACTTGGAAGCTTCCAATTCCAAATGGTTCTTAATGGCTTCTTCATCCGCGGGTCCATATCTGTCGACAATGCCTACGTCGACGAAATCGCAGTGTTTGGCAGCGCGCTCCTTGAGGCGCATCACGGCGAATCCGCCCTTGCTCGTGATCCACGAATCATACTTACGCCATCTGCTGTCGCCGCAACGAAGCAGCACCTGATGTATTACTCAAACCCACGCTCGGCTCCGCATGTTCGTGACGTGTTGCGCGATTCAGATGGTCAGTGGTTTCTCAACTACCTTGAGTGCGTCCTCTGGGCCGAGAATGAACAAGGCCCGTTCTACGAAGAGTTCCTCCGGCACAAAGCAGCGGTTGAGACAAAATTGGCAGAATTCAAGGGCAAGCCATCGGTATGGTCAAAGTACGCGTGGGTTGCGAGGTATCACAACTATTTCTGCGACCTGCATTCCCACCACTTCGGAGGAGAACATCGAATTGACGTCAACCTATTTACCAAAACCCCGTCGCTCATCGTCGATGAAGAGAGCTAACCCGTCGTTGCAGGGGACGCTCCGCCTATCGGCGGCGCGTCCCTGAACTTCGACGTTGGTACGCCACGACCACCTCGCTCAATTTCCAAAAGTTACCTTATGAACCTTGCAGAGATAACGGCAGCCGATGCCACAATTCGTGGGATTTCAAACATCAATCTCATCCTCGGCAGGAACGGTGCAGGGAAGAGTCGCTTCCTTCGTAACCTGGATTCCTCCCTTGCTGGAAATGCAGATTTCTATGTCAGGTACGTTAGCCCTGAGCGAGCGGGAGTTTTCAGGCCAGACGGGAATATCCAAAATGCAATGGAACAGAACAAGGATTGGCTACGTTCTATTCGCAGTAGGAACCAAGTCGACAATTTTAAGGCTGCTTCAGCCAACCTCTTGCGCGAAATCGAACTTGCCTACCTTCGGCGACTTCAGCAAATGCATCACATCAGGATCGACTTAGATCGTAACTTCCAAACAGATCGCCTAGACCAAATCAATCAGCTATTCCCGAACATTTCTATTGAACAGGATCGCTCGAATTACATTTTTCGAAGCACCTCTGGCGACGTAATTCCCCCTGACCAAATTAGCAGCGGAGAGTCGGAGGCGATTTCGCTTGCCTCGGAGATTATGTATTTCTTCGAAACAATTGATCCCGCCAAGTTCAATCTTCTGCTACTTGACGAACCAGACGTACACCTACACCCCGACCTACAGGCACGACTTGCTAACTTCCTCAAGCGGTCGTTCGACGACATACCTACCGATCAAACGGGTGCAGTAGCTGTCTGCATAGCAACTCACAGCACTCCACTTGTCTGCGCGCTTGCGTCATATGAATGTACCGCTATTGGAACCAAGGACTTTGGACAATCGGTAGTCCAGATGTCCCCCGCAAGTGAGCAGTTACGCAAAGTTGCTCCCTTCTTTGGCCATCCACTGTCGTTGAGCATAAACAACGATGTGATGCTTATCCTGGAGGGTGAAGACGATGAAAGAGTCTGGCAACAGGCTGCTCGATCATCGAAAGGTCAAATCCGCTTGTTTCCAGTTCTTGCGACCACGGTCGACCAGCAGACGCATCTTGAGTCATTCTGCGGCCAGCTACTTAGTGCTGTTTATGACAATCCAGTGGCTTACTCATTGAGAGATGGCGATGGATCGCGAGACTCTCTGGAGCCAATCGGTCCGGTCGTTCGCTTTCGATTGCAGTGCTATGCGGTCGAGAATGCGCTGCTTACCGATGAATCCTTGGCTGTCCTCGGAACCAACTGGACGCAACTCCAGACTTCAGTGAATCAATGGGTTGAACAGAACCAACAGCACAAGGATGCAAACCTTCTCCGTCAGCTAGTAGCTGCGCCAGATCGCCTACGAGATGTAAAGATTAAGCCTATCCGGCAGCTCATTTGTGTAATTGCCGGATCCACAAAACCTTGGGAGGTTGTGCTGGGGCAGGCCATTGGCAATTTAGTACCCACCGCAGAAGCATCGCCGCCTACTTCGCTGCATTCATATCTTGGGCAATCTGCTTCGATAGCTCTACTTCGGCCAAAGACATGAGGCTTATCGCGAGCGTACCCAATCCGGCAGTCAACCGGACGCTGCGCGATAAAGCCGCGAAGCGCCGGTTACTTCTACGCTAAACATCCACAATCCAAAGACTTCAGCTTTTCACACCTTTCCAAATCGCTCGCTGTGTCCCACCCATCTGCGCAGCAAGGGTTCGACATGATCGGGTGCGGTTTTGAGCAAGGTATCGGCGGCTTGCTGTACCTGTGGCAACAAATCGGCATCGCGCATCAGGTCGGCGACGCGCAGTTGCACCAGGCCGGTTTGACGGGTGCCGAGCAGTTCGCCGGGGCCGCGTATTTCCAGATCGCGGCGGGCGATTTCAAACCCATCGTTGGTTTCGCGCATGATGCCCAGGCGTTCGCGCGCGACTTCGCTGAGTGGATATTGATACAGCAGCACGCAACTGCTGTGCACACTGCCGCGACCGACGCGGCCGCGTAATTGATGCAACTGCGCCAGGCCCATGCGTTCGGCGTTTTCAATCACCATCACGCTGGCATTGGGCACATCGACGCCGACTTCAATCACGGTGGTGGCCACCAGCACATCGGTCTGATGCGCCTTGAACTGCGTCATCACCAGATCTTTCTGCCTGGCGTTCATGCGGCCATGCAACAGTGCAACGCGCAGCTCGGGCAACGCGGCGCTTAAGGAAGCATGGGTTTCTTCTGCGGCCTGCGCGCTCAGCAGTTCTGATTCTTCAATCAACGGGCACACCCAGTACACCTGCCGTTGTTGCAGGCAGGCTTCGCGCACGCGCTGCACGATGCTGTCGCGGCGGCTGTCGGGCAGCACCACGGTATGTACCGGCGTACGACCGGGCGGCAGTTCATCAATCACCGATACATCCAGATCGGCATAGGCGCTCATCGCCAGCGTGCGCGGTATCGGCGTGGCGGTCATGATCAATTGATGCGGATAACGACCGGCATGAAGTCCTTTCTCGCGCAACAACAGACGTTGATGCACGCCGAAGCGATGTTGTTCATCGATGATCACCAGCGCGAGTCTGGCGAAACTGACATCTGCCTGAAACAGCGCATGGGTGCCGATGATCACGCTGGCGTGACCCGAGCTCAGCGATTCCATGATGCGTGTGCGCGCTGCGCCGGTGTGCCTGCCGGTGAGCAATACCACTTCGATGTTCAAGGGCTCCAGCCAGTGGACAAAATTGCGGGCATGTTGTTCGGCGAGCAGTTCGGTCGGCGCCATGAGCGCAGCTTGCAGGCCGCAGGCCACGGCTTTCACCGCAGCCAGCGCGGCCACCACGGTTTTTCCCGAACCGACATCGCCCTGCACCAGGCGCAGCATGGGATGCGGGTTGGTCAGATCGCGTTCGATTTCCTGCCAGACGCGCTGCTGTGCCTGCGTCAGTTGAAAGGGCAGCGTGCTGCGGAACTGTTGCAGTAGTTCGCCGCCTTGTTGCAGCGACCAGCTGGCATCGCGTTGGATGTCCTGACGCAGCAGACGCAGGCTCAGTTGCTGCGCCAGCAATTCTTCAAAGGCCAGACGGCGTTGTGCCGGATGTTGTCCGGTTTCCAGCAATTCCAGTCTGGCGTCGGGCGGCGGCCGGTGCATGTATTGCAGCGCGGCGTGCAGGCTGGGCCAGTGACGATCGGGCAGTAATTGGGGCGGCAACCAGTCACGCACACTGTTACGACGCAGTTCCTGCAAAGCGGCAGCGCTGAGTTGTCGCAAGCGCGCCTGTTGCACGCCTTCGGTGGCGGGATACACCGGTGTCAGGCTGGATTCAGCAACCGGTTCGCTATCGGTGCTGACGCGACGATATTCGGGATGCACCATTTCCAGCGTTTGCGGTCCGGGACGCACTTCGCCGTAGCAACGCACACGTATGCCGCGCGCCAGTTGTGTTTGTTGCGAACCGCTGAAGTGAAAGAAGCGCAGGGTCAGCCAGCCGGAACCATCGCTGATGCGCACCAGCAATTGCCTGCGGCCGCGAAACACTACTTCACTCAGTTGTACTTCGCCCTCGACCACTGCGCGCATGCCGGCCTGCAGTGTGCCAAGCGGTTGCGTTTGCGTGCGGTCCTCATAACGGAACGGCAGGTGGAACAGCACATCCTGCACGGTGTGGATGCCCAGCATCGCCAGCTTGCCCGCCAGTGCGGTGCCCACGCCGCGCAGTGCGGTGACGGGACGTAGTTCGGGAAGAAGGTGTGAGGGTTCATTCATCTTGCAGGCCGGTGCCGCACCCGGCATTTTTATTAGATGTCAGGACCCGACCTACAACTCCACCACGCAATCCATTTCCACTGTCGCGCCTTTGGGCAAGGCCGCAACCTGAATGGCGGCACGCGCGGGATAAGGTTGAGTGAAGTACTCCGCCATGATCTTGTTCACCAGCGCGAAGTTGCCCAGGTCGGTGAGGAACACATTGAGCTTGGCAACCTGCGCGAAGTCGCCGCCCGCGGCATGGATGATGGCTTTCAGGTTATCGAACACGCGCCGCACATGAACTTCCATCTCGCCCTGCACCAGATCGCCAGTGGCCGGATCGAGTGGAATCTGGCCCGACACATACACGGTGTTGCCGCATTTCACGGCCTGCGAATAAGTGCCGATGGCCTGCGGTGCATTCGGCGTGCTGACGATGCTGCGTGACATGGTGGTTCCTCTATATTTAGGTTTGATGCAGGGCGGGTCAAACCGACCCCATTCATCAATATGGATAAGAAGGCAGGTTTCAAACCTGCCGCTACGATAAAAACCCGGATCAAGTCAGGCTGCGCGCCACTTTCACCACATCGGGCAGCTTGCGCAGGCGCTTGATGACCTGCGCCAGCTGCAGGCGGTCGGCCACCAGCAGTTCAAATATTTCCGTGCTCACGCCGCCATCGCGACCAACGATGGTGACTTTTTCGATGCTGGTCTGGGTGGCGGAAATCTCCGAGGCAATGGTGGCCAGAATGCCGATGCGGCTATGTACCTGCACGCGAATTTCGGTGCTGAACAGCTTGTCAGGCGCGGGCTGCCAGTTCACCGGCAGCCATTTGTCCGGCTGCTTGCGATAGTTCTTGAGATTGCCGCAGGCTTCGCGATGAATGACGATGCCATGGCCGCTGGTGACATAGGCCATGATCGGATCGTTGGGAATCGGGAAGCAGCAACGCGCATAAGTCACGCTGAGACCTTCGGTGCCGGCAATGGCCAGCGGGCTGCGACTGTCGGGCGCGTCGCTGGCAGCGGTATCTTCGGGCAGCAAACGTCTGGCCACCAGTGGCGCAAGTCGTTCGCCCAGGCCGATCTTTTCGAATAGTTCCACGGCATTGTGCAGTTGCAGGTCCAGCGCCAGCCGGTCGAGCTGTTCCTGCGAAATGTTCTTGAGCGACAGATCCAGTTCGGTGAGCGACTGACTGAGCATGCGTTTACCCAGTTCCACCGCTTCGCCATGCTTCAGGCTCTTCACGTAGTGGCGTACCGCGGCGCGCGCCTTGGCGCTGACCACGAAATTCGCCCAGGCCGGATTGGGCGTGGCGCCCTTGGCGGTGATGATCTCGATGGTCTGTCCATTGCGCAGCGGCGTGCGCAACGGCACCAGACGCCGGTCAATCTTGGCAGCGACGCAGCGATTGCCGATGTCAGTATGCACCGCATAGGCGAAGTCCACTGCCGTGGCGCCGCGCGGCAGGCGGCGGATGTCACCCTTGGGCGTGAACACATATACCTTGTCGGGGAACAGATCGACCTTGACGCTTTCCAGGAATTCTTCCGAGTTGCCGCCGTGCATGTCGATCAGATGTTGCAGCCAGTCGCGGGCGCGATCATGGCCGGCGCGATTGTCGTCGCTGTCGCCGGTCTTGTATTGCCAGTGCGCCGCCACGCCGGATTCGGCCACCTGCTGCATGGCTTCGGTGCGAATCTGCACTTCGATGGGCATGCCATTCGGACCGAACAGTGTCGTGTGCAACGACTGGTAGCCGTTCACGCGCGGAATCGCGATGTAATCCTTGAAGCGGCCCGGCATGGGTCGATACAGGCCATGCACCAGTCCCAGGCAGCGATAGCAGGTGTCGATGCTGTCGACCACGATGCGAAAGCCGAACACATCGACGATCTCGCCCAGCGAGGCTTTCTTGCGGCGCATCTTCTGATAGATGCTGAATGGATGCTTCTCGCGGCCTTCGACGCGGCCCTTGATGCCGGCCTTGGCCACTGCCGCTTCGATGGTTTCCTTGATCTTGCCGACGAACTGTTTTTGATTGCCGCGCGCCTGTTTGACGGCTTTTTCGATGACACGGTAACGATAGGGGTACAGCGTCTTCAGTCCCAGATCTTCCAGCTCGTTCTTGATGCTGTAGATGCCGAGACGGTTGGCGATAGGCGCGTAGATGTCCAGAGTTTCCTTGGCCACGGCGCGGCGCTTGGCCGGCGGCATGGAGCCCAGGGTGCGCATGTTGTGGGTGCGGTCGGCGAGCTTGACGATGATGACGCGAATGTCGCGCACCATCGCCAGCAACATCTTGCGGAAGCTTTCCGCCTGCGCTTCGGCGCGGCTCTTGAACTGCACCTGATCGAGCTTGGACACACCATCGACGATTTCGGCGACTTCGTTGCCGAATTTCCCGGCAATGGCATCCTTGGCGGTAGGCGTGTCTTCGATGACGTCGTGCAGGATGGCGGCCACGATGGTCTGGCTGTCCATGTGCAGATCGGCCAGCAGGCCGGCGACGGCCACCGAATGGGAAATGTACGGTTCGCCGCTGCGGCGTTTCTGGCCTTCATGCGCGGCGGCGCCGAATTCGTAGGCTTCGCGGATCTGTTCCACCTGCTCTGGCGGCAGGTAGCTTTCCAGCTTGTTGAGCAGCTGGGTGAGGCCGATGGCGCGTCTACCCGGAGTCAGAAGTCCAAAGAGAGACGCGCTGTCCATGGGGGCAATGATATCAGCCGGGTAATGACTTACTCGTCAGCCAGGTCGTCTTTGGCGACCTTGGTGTCGTCTTTGAAATCTTCCTTGAAATCGTCGCCGAAATCGTCGTCCAGGCTGCCTTTCAGGCCCAGGTGCGGAGCGCGGAAATCATCGGGCATCATCATGTCCATGGCGCTCACTTCCTGCACCGGCGGACGGTCCACTTCTTCGAGGATTTCCGGACCGACATGACCGGCGGCGATTTCGCGCAAAGCAATGACGGTGGGCTTGTCGTTCTCGCGATCCACGGTGGCTTCGGCGCCGTTGGCGATGCGCCGGGCGCGCTTGGCGGCAACCAGCACCAGATTGAACAGATTCGGAACGTTCTGCAGACAGTCTTCGACGGTAATGCGGGCCATGCGGACACCTGGGGATTCAAAGGGAGGCGGATTATAGCGGGCGAACCGCCGGGGCAGAACCTGATTGTGAGCTGCGGGCGGAAATCACGGGCCTTGGCCGGCAATTGGCCGCCCGATGAGTTTGCCGTCAGCGGGTCAGCAGTTCGGCGATCAAGGATTTCAATGCCGGCCGATCTGCGCGCAGCGCGTCGCCCTGTCGCAGCACGATGGCTTTCAGTTCGGCCAGGGCCTGGTCGAAATCGGCATTGACCACCACATAGTCGAATTCTGCCCAGTGGCTCATGTCACTGACGGCATCGCGCAGCCGCCGCTGAATAACGGTTTCATCGTCTGTGCCGCGGTTCCGCAGCCGGCGCTCGAGTTCCGCGCGCGACGGCGGCAGGATGAAAATGCTGCGGCAATCCTGCATCACGCCGCGGATCTGCCGGGCGCCTTGCCAGTCGATTTCCAGAATCACGTTCGCGCCCTGCGTCAGCAGTTGTTCTACCTGTGCGCGGGCGGTGCCGTAGTAGTTGTCGAAAACCAGGGCGTGTTCCAGAAACTCGCCGGCCGCCACCATTTGCTCGAAGCGCGCGCGGTCAACAAAAAAATAGTCGCGGCCATCCACCTCCGCAGACCGTTGCTTGCGCGTGGTGTAGGAGATGGAAAAGCGCGCGCTCGGTTCCTGCGCCAGCAGCGCCTTTACCAGTGAGGTCTTGCCAGCCCCCGAAGGCGCGGCGATCACGTACAAATGGCCGGGAACGGCCGTGGTATCGGTTCCAGCCATGCTTATTCCACGTTCTGAATCTGTTCGCGCATCTGCTCGATCACCACTTTCAGTTCAACTGCGGCGCGGGTGGTATCGGCATCCTGGGATTTCGAGGACAGCGTATTGGCTTCACGATTGAGTTCCTGCATCAGGAAATCCAGACGCCGGCCGGCGGGCTCGGTCGAGACAATGGCATTGCGAATCTCCACCAGATGACTGGTCAGGCGATCCATTTCTTCGTCTACATCCATTTTGTGGGCAAAGATCACCAGTTCCTGTTCCAGGCGTTCGTGGTCTATCTGGGCATTAAGAGTGGCCAGACGCGCCAGCATGCGTTCACGTTGTCGCGCGGCAATTTCTGGCAAACGTGTTTTGACCAGTTGCACCTGGGTGGCAATGGCGTCGCAGCGCTGCACGATCAGTTCATGGATGCGGCCGCCTTCACGGTGACGCATCTGGTTCAGTGCGACCAGTGTTTCCTCGAGCAATGTCCCAGCGGCGGTCAGCAGGGGACTGGCATCGCGTTCGGCCTCCTTGAGTACGCCAGGCCAGCGCAGCAGATCCAGCGCACTCAAAGGCGCATCGGCGCTCACGGTGCTGCGCACTTCGGCAATGCGGGATGCGAGTTGCTTGAGTAGTTCCTGATTGATGTCGTTCAACTGGGTGGCGGCTGCGCTGGTTTTCAGATAAAGACTGGCATCGACCTTGCCGCGCCGCAGCGCAGCGGCGATCAATTGACGTAATTCGCTGTCCAGCGCGCGCAGTTCTTCCGGCAGACGCAACGATACTTCCAGAAAGCGGTGGTTGACGGTGCGTAACTCGCACACCAGGGTGCCCCATGCGCCCTGGCACTCGCGCCGGGCAAAACCAGTCATGCTGCGGATCATGTAATGTCCAGATTAGATGGCGATTCAATGATTAGATAAGCGTGCACGCAGGCGCTGATACTGCCTGGGTCAAGAGGCAACCTGTGCCACAGGCGCTTTTTTTCCCGGCATTGCACTGCTATAAAGCTCGCAAAGTGTAACAGTTGCCTGGTTGCGCTGCCTTTCCCGGAGCCCTTTTTGCAAGTCGAATCAGCACAGATCAGTCTCGTCGGCGATCGCGAGGACAATCAGGATCGAGTCGCCATCATCAATTCCGAACATGCCACCTTGCTGGTGGTGCTGGACGGCATGGGTGGCCATTCGGATGGCAGTCGCGCAGCCGATATCGCCATGAGAACCTTGACCGATGCCTTTGCCCGGCAAGCACACCCGGTGTTTGATCCGCTGGGGTTTGTGCACACGGCGCTCAGCCGTGCGCATGACGAGGTGGTGCGACTGGGCAGTGAGCAGTCCCTGGAGTCACGGCCACGCGCCACGGCGGTAGTGTGTCTGGTGCAGGAGGGCGCAGCGTACTGGGGACATGTGGGCGACAGCCGAATCTATCATCTGCGTAATCAGGCGGTGCTGGATCGCACCCGCGATCACAGTCACGTCGAGCTGTTGCTGCGCGAGGGCAGGATTACCGAGGCCGATATTCCCGGTCATCCCATGCGCAATTTCGTCGAATGCTGTCTGGGCGGCGACGCGGCTGTACCGGAAATGAGCATCAGCGGCCGAAAACTGCTGGAGCCGGGCGATGTGCTGTTATTGTGTTCAGACGGCATCTGGTCCGGTCTCAAGGATGAGGACATCGCCGGCCTGACAGGTTCATCCGGCAGCCTGCGGGAGGCGCTGGAAATGCTGGGCAAGCGTGCGGTGCGTGCCTGTGCGCCATACAGCGACAACTCCACCGCTGCCGTGCTGCGCTTTGTGGCCAGCCATTAGCGGGCTGGCTGTTGCTTCCGGAACGATTCGCCAACCAACCAAGGTCGATATGAATTCCACCAAGTCCTCTGCCCGCCCCAGTGGCCGGGCCAATGATGAATTGCGCGCGGTGCGTTTTACCCGTGGTTTTACCCGCCATGCCGAGGGGTCGGTGCTGGTCGAGTTTGGCCAGACACGCGTGCTGTGCACGGCCAGTGTGGAAGAGAGCGTGCCATCGTTCCTGCGCGGCACGGGCCAAGGCTGGGTGACGGCCGAATACGGCATGTTGCCACGCGCCACTCATACGCGTTCGCCGCGCGAAGCCGCCAAAGGCAGGCAGACCGGCAGAACCCAGGAAATCCAGCGTCTGATCGGTCGCGCTCTGCGCGCGGTGATCGACCTGAAAGCCCTTGGCGATCGCACCATCACCATCGACTGCGATGTGCTGCAGGCCGATGGCGGTACACGCACTGCGGCGATTACCGGTGGCTATGTGGCGTTGATGGATGCGGTCGAGGCGCTGCTGCGCAAAGGGACACTTAAATCCAATCCGATTCATGCGCAGGTGGCGGCCGTGTCCGTGGGCATCTGGTCCGGCCAGCCGGTGCTGGACCTGGATTACGCCGAGGACTCCCATGCCGAGACCGACATGAACGTGGTGATGAATAACGGCGGTGCGTTTGTGGAAATTCAGGGCACGGCCGAAGGCCATGCCTTCCGCCGTCATGAACTCGATGAACTGCTGAATTTCGCCGTGCAGGGCATCAATCAGTTGCACGCCCTGCAGTTGCAGGCATTGCAGGCTGAATTGCCGTTACCGTGAGAGCTGCATGCAGCGCGTCGTATTGGCCACCAATAATCAGGGCAAGTTGCGCGAGCTGCAGGCTTTGTTGCAGCCGCTGGCCATCGAGGTCTTGCCCAAATCACGGTTTACTCAGGATGAGGTGGCCGAGACCGGCGCCAGCTTTATCGCCAATGCCTTGATCAAGGCGCGCCATGCTGCCGCAGCGTCGGGCTTGCCGGCCATTGCCGACGATTCGGGTATCGAAGTGGATGCGCTGGGTGGCGCACCGGGCATTTATTCGGCCCGCTATGCCGGCGCCCATGCCACTGATCTGGAGAATCTGCAAAAGCTGCTGCAGGAGCTGAAGCAAGTGCCTGATACGCAGCGTACTGCGCGCTATCGTTGCGCATTAGCCTATGTGTGCGATGCACAGGATACGCAACCGTTGATTTGCGAAGCAGCCTGGGAAGGCCGCATCACGCATGAACCACATGGCAGCGGAGGGTTTGGCTATGACCCGATATTCCACGTCCCGCAATTCGGTTGCACGGCAGCCGAGCTGTCAGTGGCGGAAAAAAACCGTGTCAGTCATCGCGCTCAGGCGTTACACATGTTATTGACCGCCCTGCGCGCTGCCAGCGATCAGGGCTGAGCCATGACGAATTTGCCACCGCTGGCCCTATACGCGCACTTTCCCTGGTGCGTGCAGAAATGTCCGTACTGTGATTTCAATTCGCACAAGGCGCCCGGGCAGATTCCCGAACAACGTTATGTCGATGCCTTGCTGGAAGATTTGACGCTGGATTTACAGGGCTTTGCTCACAGGCCGCTGGTATCGGTTTTCATGGGCGGCGGCACGCCGAGTCTGTTCAGTCCAGAGGCGATTGAACGGCTGTTGTGCGGTATCCGGCGAATGCTGCCTACCAGTCCGGATATGGAAGTGACGCTGGAGGCCAATCCCGGCACCATCGAGCATGGCCAGTTTGCCGCTTATCGTGCTGCCGGCATTAACCGTGTGTCCTTGGGCGCACAGAGTTTTCAACCGGAACAGCTCAAGAAACTGGGTCGCATTCACGGCAGCAACGATATCGCCGCCTCGGTGAATGAGTTGCGGCGAGCCGGTATCGATAATTTCAATCTGGATCTCATGTATGGCTTGCCGGGACAAACGCCACAGCAGGCGCTCGCGGATCTGCAGCAGGCCATTGCCCTTGAGCCGGCGCATCTCTCGCATTACCAGCTCACTCTGGAGCCCGGCACGGCTTTTTATCATCGCCCTCCCGAATTGCCCGACGGTGATGAGTGTTACCTCATGCAATTGCAATGTCAGTCGTTGCTGGCGCAGGCGGGGTATCGTCAATACGAAGTATCGGCCTATGCACAGCCTGAGCGGCAGGCGATCCACAACCGCAATTACTGGGAGTTTGGCGACTATTTGGGCCTGGGCGCCGGTGCGCATGGCAAGCTCACTGTTGCCGGTCGGGTCATGCGTACCGAAAGATGCAAGCAGCCACGCGAATATCTGGACGTTGCTGCTGAGCGCCGACGGATATTGCATCAAGCGGTAAATCCCGCCGAATTGCCGTTTGAATTCATGCTCAACGCCTTGCGGTTGGTGGCGGGATTCAGCGAAACATGGTTCGAGTCCCGTACCGGCCTGCCATGGTCGGCGATTGCGCCCCAAGTAAGTGGCGCGCAGCAACGCGGTTTGCTGGAGCAGATGCCGGACCGCTTCTGGCGGCCAACAGAGCAGGGGCGACGTTTTCTCAATGATTTGATCGGACTTTTCCTGGCCGATACCGAATAGAAGCGGATGTCGTCGAGACGGGCCATGTGACGCGTTTCTCAGTTGGCATTGCAGATCACTATTGATTTTGCAAGCATCTGCTTGATTTATGCACATCGAAACCCAGGCCGTTATGGTATCTGGTGTTGGTGGCGATTGTGCAGGCCGGCTGTCAAACTATACTTATAAGTAATTGTTTTATAATAAAAAATAACATGGTTAAAAAATGATCAGATCAGCAAATCCTTAGCGACGACGCCTTTTTGACAGTCTTGTTACTAAGTCATGCACAGAGTTATCCACAGCTTTTGTGGATAACCCGAACCGGACATTTGATTTGGCCAATTCACGATCATGTTGCGCCGCAGGCTTGCGGCTGAAGCGCTGCGCCAGGATATGCAAATGGTGCGTGGCTTGCGGTCGTGGGGATGCACGGCTACACTTCGCGCCCCCAATTTTCTGGAACCGGGCATCAGCCCAAGACAGTCATGAAAGCCGGCATTCATCCTGAGTACAAAGACATCAACGTGACCTGCAGCTGTGGCAATATTTTTGTCACGCGTTCGACCTTGGGTCATGACCTGCAGATCGAAGTGTGCTCAAGCTGCCATCCGTTCTATACCGGCAAGCAGAAGATCGTCGACACGGGCGGCCGTGTTGATAAATTCCGCAAGAAATACGCACGCGGCTGATCGGTTGACTGCTCGCGGTTTAATTCACGGATTCGTCCGAACTGCGCAAGGCGCTTCGTGCAACACACGAAGCGCCTTTTGCTTGGTGCAGCGGTAACCGTTTCCTACGGTGAAATGTTTCCGCTAAGATTGTGCGTTCTTTACGTATCGGGTGCCGGTTATTACGGCGCCTTTCGCCGCGACTCGCTTAAATGACTGGAGACCGGAGTATGCATTTTCGACTGACCGCGCTGTTGGGCTGGGGGCTGATGCTGTGTGCGTTGCTGGGCTCGGCGCATGCCGAAGGCGATGCCAAGCGTGGTAAGGAATTGGCATACACCTGTCATGGTTGTCACGGCATTCCGAATTACAAGAATGCGGCGCCTGTCTACAGTGTGCCCAAGCTGGGTGGACAGCAGGCCGCCTACATGATTGCTGCCCTGAAAGAATATGCCTCGGGCGATCGGGCCCACCCCACCATGCATGCTCATGCGGCCAGCAATAACGAACAGGATCGCGCCGACATGGCGGCGTTCTTTGCTGGTCAGGGTCCGCGCAAGGCCCCCGTTGTGGGTACCCCGCCCCCGGCTGCGCAGGTTTGTACTGCCTGTCACGGTAACGATGGTCATGCAGTGGCGGCCGACTACCCCACCCTTGCAGGCCAGCATGCCGATTACCTGACGCAGGCACTGCGCGACTACAAGAGTGGCAAGCGCAAGAATGCAGTCATGGCGGGTATCGTCGGTTCTCTGGCCGACAAGGATATTGAGCCGGTCGCCGCGTTTTATGCCAAGCAGCCTGGCCTGTGCGATACCAAGCAGATTCTCAATAATGGCGGTCAATGCAAGCAGTAAGCGTCAGCGCGAACTGTAGTAAAAGGCCGGGATATCCCGGCCTTTTGTTTCTGGTGTACAGGGATGTGCGAATACCGCGAACGCAGGATGCGCAAAAGCGGCAGTAGACCCGTAACTGACACGAAACCAATTCATGCGCCTGCGAGCTCTGCGTATTTATCAGACTGATGGCGAGCCATCGGCTGCTGCTGTTCATGCGGTGCTGGAAAGCATGCAGCTGGACGCCTTGACGCCGGGCGATGTGCTGATTCGGGTGCAGTATTCCAGTATCAACTACAAGGATGCACTGGCTGTTACCGGCGCGGGCAGGATTTTGCGTCGCTATCCTCTGAATGGCGGGATCGATCTGGCGGGCATTGTGGTGCAATCGCAGGATCCAGGGTTTCAGCCAGGGCAGGCAGTGCTGGCCACGGGCTGTGGTTTGAGCGAAACCCTGGATGGCGGTTATGCCGAATATGCGCGGGTGCCGGCCGCAGCGGTCATTTCCATGCCGGCAGGTCTGGATGCTCTGGCGGCGATGACATTGGGTACCGCCGGATTTACCGCAGCTTTGGCCATTCATCGCATGGAGCAAAACGGACAAACGTCAGAGCAGGGCGAGATCGCCGTGACTGGCGCCACGGGAGGCGTGGGCAGTCTGGCCATCGACATGCTCAGCGGACGTGGTTATTCGGTGTGCGCCATTACCGGCAAGGAGGCGGAGCGCGCCTATCTGCAGCAGCTCGGTGTGCAGAAAATCAGTTTGCGAGATGAGCTCAATTTGGGCCAGGCCGCACTAGAGCCGGTTCGTTTTGCCGGCGCCATCGACAATCTGGGCGGTGAATGGCTGTCATGGTTGTTGCGCAGCACCCGGCTGATGGGCAATGTTGCCAGCATCGGCATGGCGGCCGGCAGCCAACTGCAAACGTCGGTCATGCCCTTCATACTGCGCGGCGTGAACCTGTTGGGCATTACCTCGGCCAACACACCGCGACCCCTGCGCGAGCTGATCTGGCAGCGCCTCGCCACCGACCTGAAACCGGCGCATCTCGATGTGATTCGCACCCGTGTGGTCGAGCTGGCCGAGTTGCCGGCGGTGTTTGCCGACTATTTGCAGGGCCGGGTGCGTGGCCGCACCGTCGTGCATGTACAAGACTGACTCCATGACAGACAACCAGTTGCAGACTGCCGCCCAGGCATTCGGTTTGACGCTTGATATGGCGCAATGTCTTGCACTGGAGCGCCTGTTGCTCGAGCTGAACGAATGGAATCAGCGAATGAATCTCACGGCCATTCGCGATCCTGAACAGCAAGTCACCAAGCATCTGCTCGACAGTCTGTCGATACATCCTTACTTGCGCGGGGCGCATATCGCCGATATCGGCACGGGCGCGGGCTTTCCCGGTCTGCCCCTGGCGCTGGTCAATCCGGACAAGCAGTTTGTGCTGATCGATTCGGTGAACAAGAAGCTGCGTTTTGTCGAGCATGCGGCGCAGGCGATGGGTTTGCACAATGTTGCGGTATTGCATATCCGCGCCCAGGACTATCGACCGGAACGCCGTTTTGATTGCGTGGTTTCACGCGCCATGGGCTCGATAGAAAACTTTGTGAACTGGTGTGGCCATCTGTGCAGCAGCGGCGGACGGTTGCTGGCCATGAAGGGACGTTATCCTGAGGGCGAACTCAGGTCACTGCCAAATGGCTGGAAAGCTGCGGCCATTCACGTGCTCAAGGTGCCCGGTCTGGACGAGCAGCGTCATCTTGTGGAAATCTGCCGCAGTCACGACAAGGTTTAGCATCATGAAGCGCGTTATCGCCGTTACCAATCAGAAGGGTGGCGTGGGCAAGACCACCACCAGCGTCAATCTTGCTGCCTCACTGGCAGCCACCAGGCGTCGCGTGCTGTTGATTGACATGGATCCGCAAGGCAATGCGACCATGGGTTGCGGCGTCGACAAGCGGAACCTGGCGCATTCCATCACCGAGGTATTGTTAGGCGAGTGCAGCATCACTGATGCGCTGTTGACCATTGAAAGCAGCAGCTTCACGTTGTTGCCGAGCAATCAGGATCTGGTCGCGGCGGAAGTGCAGCTCACCGGCAAGCCGGGCGGTGAAGCGCGCTTGCGCGATTCGCTGGCTGCGGTGCGCGAGCAATTCGATGTGGTGCTCATAGATTGTCCGCCTTCGCTCAACATGCTGACGGTCAATGCGCTGGTGGCGGCCGATTCGGTATTGATTCCCATGCAGTGCGAGTACTACGCCCTGGAGGGATTGACTGCGCTGGTGGGCACCATCGATGAAATCAAGACCGGCGCGAATCCGGCGCTGCACATCGAAGGCATCCTGCGCACCATGTTCGACCCGCGCAACAATCTGGCCAATGAAGTATCCGGGCAATTGCTCGAACACTTTGGCGACAGGGTGTTTCGCACCATCGTGCCGCGCAATGTGCGGCTGGCCGAGGCGCCCAGCTTCGGTCAGCCTGCACTGGTATATGACAAAGACTCACGGGGCGCACTGGCTTACCTGGCTCTGGCCGGTGAAATGCTGCGCCGTGAAGATGAAACCACAGCGAATATTTTCTGATTCGTTGCGCGCCGCTGGAGTGTGAGCCCGGACGGCGAGTACACTCGCTGGCTTTCCAAACTCACCAGCGGCTCAAGCGGACACCATGGTTACCAAGCGATCCAGTCTGGGGCGGGGGCTCGGCGCATTGTTGGGTCAGCCCGTAGCGGCAACTCCTCAAGAATCCGTAACGTCGGCCAATCCATCGCGCGATCAGGAGCTGGCCAGGCTGCCCATTGATCTGTTGCAGCGGGGCAAGTACCAGCCGCGTATCGACATGCATCAGGAAACCCTGCAGGAACTGGCGGATTCGATCCGCGTGCAGGGCATCATTCAGCCGATCGTGGTTCGCCCGGTGGACGGTTCGGCGCCGGGGCAGCCCCTGCGATACGAAATCATTGCCGGCGAACGTCGCTGGCGTGCGGCGCAATTGGCCGGCTTGCATGAAATTCCAGCCGTGATCCGGCATATCCCGGATGAAGCGGCCGTGGCCATGGCGCTGATCGAGAATATCCAGCGCGAGAATCTGAATCCGCTGGAAGAAGCGCGCGCCCTGGATCGGCTTATCAAGGAATTCGACATGACCCACCAGACTGCTGCCGACGCGGTGGGACGTTCGCGTGCGGCAGTGTCAAACCTGTTGCGCTTGCTGGAACTGGCCGATGAAGTCAAAGCGCTGGTGGAGAAACGCGAACTGGAGATGGGGCATGCGCGTGCCTTGCTGGGATTGAGCAGTCGGCGCCGTCAGGTGGAGCTTGCCTTGCTGGTAGCCAGAAAAGGTCTGTCAGTACGCGAGACCGAAGCCTTGGTGCGTCGTACCGAGAACAATCAGCAGGAGCCGGAGGCAGCCCATCCCAAGCAGGATCCCAATATCAAGCGACTGGAAACGGATCTGGCCGACCGGCTGGGTGCCAAGGTGCAGCTGCAGCATTCGGCCAAGGGCAGCGGCAAACTGATCATCAACTATCACAGTCTCGATGAGCTGGATGGCATTTTGGCGCATCTGCAGTAACCGGCGGACATGTCATAGAAGCAAAATGTATCGCCGTTGAGCCATTTTGCCTGCAACAAACCGTGAACTTCGGTTGATGCACTGCTCATCGCCCCCTATAATTCGCCGCCTTCGATCGGGGCCGACCCCGATGCATCGATAAATTGGGGTTGCGCGGACTGGCAACAAGCTGGCGGGCGAACAACAGATGTTAAGTTCAACAGCTCGTCAGGCACTGCGCATACTGATCTGGCAATTGGCTGGGTTGATCTTGCTGACGGCAGTCGCTGGCGGGCTGTACGGTGGTCGCGTGGGTCTCTCGGTAATGATGGGGGGCGGCATTGGCTTGATCGCCACCAGTTATCTGGTGTTTGTGCTGATCAAGCATGATTTGCGGCCTGCCAGACCGGCGACGGTGCTGGGTTTGTTTGCCAACTGGTTCATCAAAACGGCGCTGCTGCTGGGCTTGTTGACGATCGCGTTGCGATCCGGAAGTCTGCTGCCGCCCGCGGTGCTGGCCGGGCTGGCCGTCAGTTTGGTGATTTACTGGCTGTCTGTGTTGTTGGTACGACAGGCAGGATGATTCAAGATCAGGAACGAGACAAGGCGAATGGCTGAGATAGAGACAGTGGCGAATGAAGGTGGTGCAGCTCATGAGAGCATGTCCCAATACATTTCGCACCATTTGACCCATCTGTCCAACAAAGAAGCCGGTGGACTGTTCGATTTTTCTGTCCTGCATCTGGACACGCTGTTTTTCTCACTGTTGTGCGCTCTCATTGTGTTGATTCCGTTGCGCATGGCGGCGTCACGCGCCACCGCCGGTGTGCCCGGCAAGTTTCAGCTCGCTGTGGAGTTGTTGCTGGAATGGGTCAACGATCAGGCAAAGACACTGGTTCATGGCAAGCTTGATTACATTGCGCCGTTGGCGCTCACCATTTTCGTGTGGGTCGCCATGATGAATGCCATTGACCTGCTGCCGGTGGATTGGTTGCCCTGGGTGGGCGAGCATGTTGTCGGGGTGGATCACCTGCGACCGCTGGTGACCGCCGACATCAATGGCACGCTGGGCATGTCCTTCGGCGTGCTGCTGCTGGTGTTCTATTACAACCTCAAGATCAAGGGCGTCGGCGGCTATATCCATCAGTTGCTGTGTGCACCGTTCGGCATGGTGAAGCTGTCTGCCAATCCGCTGACCTGGATCGGCGCGCTGCTGCTGGCGGTGGTCAATGTGGCCATGAATTGCGTGGAATACATTTCCAATACGCTGTCGCATGGCATGCGACTGTACGGCAACATGTACGCTGGTGAACTGATCTTCTTCCTGATTGCCGGTCTGGGTGGCAGCGCCACAGTGCTGGGCGTCGGCTTGCATCTGTTCACCGGGACGATCTGGGCCGTCTTTCACATCCTGATCGTATTGCTGCAAGCGTTTATCTTCATGATGCTGACCCTGGTTTACATCGGTCAGGCTCATGACCAGCATTGATTTTGGCTGATTTGTTACAACGGTTTTTTCACTACCACTTAGGCTCTAACGGAGAACTCACATGACGAATGTCGCGTTTGTCGCACTCGCCTGCGGTCTGATCATCGGTCTTGGCGCATTGGGCGCGTGTATCGGCATCGGCGTGATGGCCGGCAAGTACATCGAAGCCTCGGCTCGCCAGCCTGAATTGATGAACGTGCTGCAGACCAAAGTATTCCTGTTGCTGGGTCTGATCGACGCGGCCTTCATTATCGGTACCGGTATTGCGCTGTGGTTCGCCACCGCCAGCCCGTTCCCGGTCTAAGTCGGCAATGGCCACGCACTGTCACTGGGCGTGGGCCAATTTGTCGATCGCCCGAATGACTCAAAGAAGTTGCGCCGCAAGGCGCTGCCCAGAGTAGGTCTCAGGATCCTATGAATCTTACCGCAACACTCATTATCCAATCGCTGGTCTTGTTGATCCTCGGTTGGATCACGATGAAGTTCATCTGGCCGCCGCTGATCGCAGCGATTGAAGACCGTCAGCGCAAGATCGCAGAGGGTCTGGCTGCGGCTGACAAGGGCGAGAAAAGCCTGGCTGAGGCGCAGACTTCCGCTGCCGACATCGTCAAGGAGGCGCGTGTGCAGGCCGGCAAGATCGCCGATCAGGCGCATCGCCGTTCCACTGAAATGATCGACGAGGCAAAAAGCGCGGCAATTGCTGAAGGGCAGCGTCTGGTGGGCGATGCTCGTCAGGAAGCGGCGCTGGAAAAAAGCCGGGTGCGTGATCAATTGCGTGCCGAAGTGGGCTCACTGGCCATCGCCGGTGCTGCGCAAGTGCTTGGCCGTGAAATCGATGCCCGTGCCCATGCTGATCTGATTGAACAGCTGGCGCGCCAGATTGAACAAACTGGCGAACGTGGTTAAGGAGTAGCCGCATGGCCGAAAAAGCCACTCTCGCCCGTCCCTATGCACGCGCTGCTTTCGAGTTCGCGCAGGCGCATGGTGCGCTCAAGCAATGGTCCGAGTCGCTGGCGATGGCTGCGGCCGTTGCCGGTGATCCGGCTGTGACCAGACTGCTGAATCATCCACGTGTTACGGCCGTGCAGTTGGTGGGGTTGATTGCTGAAGTTGCGGGTTCGCACTTGGACAGCTCGGCGCATAACTTCATCTCTACTCTGGCGCAGAACCGGCGTCTGGGTTTGCTGCCGCAAATTGCAGCGATGTACGAGACCCTGCGTGCTGATGTGGAGAAGGTGGCTGATGTTGCCGTGGTTTCGGCGGTTCCGCTGGAAGCAGCGCAACAGCAGCGCCTGACGGCTGCGCTCAAGACCCGGCTCAAACGCGACGTGCGTTTGCACTGCGCGATTGATGCCACGCTGATGGGCGGCGCGGTGGTGCGCTATGGCGATCTGGTGATCGATGGTTCGGTCAAGGAACGTCTGACGCGTCTGGCAAGTGTAATTACCAACTGATTTATCAAAGCAACCGGCACACTCGGTTGACCGAGTTCCTGCGAGGAATGTGGACATGTCCATCAAGGCATCTGAAATTAGCGAACTGATCAAGAACCGTATTGCGAAATTCTCGGCTGCAACCGAGGAGCGCAATGTCGGCACCGTGGTCACCGTGACCGACGGCATCGTGCGTGTGCATGGTCTGGCCGATGTGAAGTACGGTGAAATGCTGGAATTTCCCGGCGGCAGTTTCGGTCTGGCGCTGAACCTGGAACAGGACTCGGTCGGTTCCGTGGTGCTGGGTGAATACAAGCACATCGTCGAAGGCGATACCGTCAAGACCACTGGCCGCATTCTGGAAGTGCCGGTGGGCGAAGGGCTCCTGGGCCGCGTGGTGGATGCGCTGGGTAATCCCATCGATGGCAAGGGCCCGATCAATGCCGCCCGTCAGGCGCCCATTGAACGTGTGGCGCCAGGCGTTATTTATCGTAAGTCCGTCAATCAGCCGGTGCAGACCGGTTACAAGGCCGTTGACTCGATGGTGCCGATCGGCCGCGGCCAGCGTGAACTGATCATCGGTGACCGTCAGACCGGCAAGACCGCGATGGCGATCGACGCCATCATCAATCAGAAAGGCAGCGGCATTAAGTGCATTTATGTCGCCATCGGCCAGAAGCAGTCGTCGATCGCCAATGTGGTGCGCAAGCTGGAAGAACACGGCGCGATGGATCACACCATCATCGTCGCCGCTTCGGCTTCGACGCCTGCCGCCATGCAATATCTCGCGCCTTACGCCGGTTGCGCCATGGGCGAATACTTCATGGATCAGGGCGAAGATGCGCTGGTGATCTATGACGACTTGACCAAGCAGGCCTGGGCGTATCGTCAGATCTCCCTGCTGCTGCGCCGCCCGCCGGGCCGCGAAGCCTATCCTGGCGACGTGTTCTATCTGCACTCGCGTCTGCTCGAACGTTCGGCGCGCGTGAATGAAGAATACGTTGAGAAGGCCACCAACGGCCGCGTGAAGGGCAAGACCGGTTCATTGACTGGCCTGCCGATCATCGAAACCCAGGCGGGCGATGTGACGGCATTCGTGCCCACCAATGTGATTTCGATTACCGACGGTCAGATCTTCCTGGAGTCCGACCTGTTCAACGCCGGTATCCGTCCCGCCATGAACGCCGGTATTTCCGTATCGCGCGTCGGTGGTGCGGCACAGACCGACATCATCAAGCGTCTGGGCGGCGGCATTCGTCTGTCGCTGGCGCAGTATCGCGAGCTGGCTGCGTTCTCGCAGTTTGCGTCGGACCTTGACGAAGCAACTCGCAAGCAGCTGGAACGCGGCGTGCGCGTGACCGAGCTGATGAAGCAGAAGCAATATGCGCCGATGTCGGTCGCCGAAATGGCCCTGTCCATCTATGCCGTGAACAATGGCTATATGGACAAGGTGGATCGCAAGAAGGTGGGCGACTTTGAAGCCGCGCTGCAGCGCTTTGCCAAGACCAGCTTCAAGGCGGATGTGGATGCCATCAATGCCGAACCGGTGTTGAAGAAGTTCGAAGCCACCCTGAAGAAGATCTGCGACGAGTTCGCGGCGACGGGTTCTTATTGATTAAAGTGAACATGGGCTGGGATGTAATCCCAGCTCTAGGCGGTGCTGGGATTACATCCCAGCCTATGAATGATTGAGCAGGCACATGCCCGGTACCAAAGAGATTCGGACCAAGATCGCGAGTATCAAAAATACTCAGAAGATCACCAAGGCCATGCAGATGGTGGCAGCCAGCAAGATGCGCAAGGCGCAGGATCGCATGCGCGCCACGCGGCCTTATTCTGAGCGCATTCGCCGCGTGATCGGCCACCTGCGTCTGGCCAATCCGGATTTCAAGCATCCGTACCTGCTGGAGCGTGAAGCTAAATCCGTGGGTTTCATCATAGTCAGCACGGATCGTGGTCTGTGTGGCGGCTTGAACGTCAACCTGTTCAAGGCCGCGCTGGTGCAAATGCGCCAATGGCAGGAGCGAGGTTGTACTGTGCAGGTCAGTCTGATTGGTTCCAAGGCCGTGCAGTTCTTTCGTCGTCTCAAGAATATCGAGACCCTGGGAACGGTGACGCACCTTGGCGATCATCCCCATGTGACCGACCTGATCGGCAACGTGAAGGTGATGCTGGATCATTATCATGAAGGCAAGCTGGATCGTTTGTATGTGGTGAACAACGAGTTCGTCAACAGCATGACTCAGAAACCCACTGTCAAACAGCTGCTGCCTGTCGTCACGACCGAACAGGATGCCGCGAAGTTGCAGAAACTCTGGGATTACATCTATGAGCCGTCGGCAGAAGCGCTGCTGGACGGCCTGTTGATGCGCTACGTCGAGTCGCAGGTTTATCAGGCATCGGTCGAGAATGTGGCGAGTGAAATGGCAGCGCGCATGGTGGCGATGAAGAGCGCCACCGATAACGCCGGCGAGCTGATCAGTGAACTGCAACAGATCTACAACAAGGCGCGCCAGGCAGCGATTACCAAGGAAATCTCGGAAATCGTCGGCGGCGCTGCGGCAGTGTGATGCGCCGTTAAAGAATTTGGTTATTGAATTTTAGTGAATGACTCGCTGCGGTATGAACCGCAGCAGCCCAAGAGGAAACTGAAGATGGCTACCGGCAAGATCGTGCAAATCATTGGCGCGGTGATCGACGTGGAGTTCCCACGCGAGAGCATTCCCAAGATTTACGAGGCGTTGAAGCTCGTCGACAACGGCCTGACCCTGGAAGTGCAGCAGCAACTGGGTGATGGCGTGGTGCGCACCATCGCCATGGGCGTGTCCGAAGGTCTGCAGCGCGGTTTGGCGGTTCAAGCCACCGGCAAGCCGATCTCGGTGCCGGTGGGTAAAGCCACACTGGGTCGCATCATGGACGTATTGGGCGTGCCGCAAGACGAAGTCGGCCCCGTAAATGCCGAAGAATACTGGCCCATTCACCGCCCGGCACCCAGCTATGACGAGCAGGCGGGTGGTCAGGATCTGCTGGAAACCGGCATCAAGGTGATCGACCTGCTGGTGCCCTTCGCCAAGGGCGGCAAGATCGGCCTGTTCGGCGGCGCCGGCGTGGGCAAGACCGTGAACATGCTGGAACTCATCAACAACATCGCCAAGGCGCACTCGGGTCTGTCGGTGTTCGCCGGCGTGGGTGAACGTACCCGCGAAGGTAACGACTTCTATCACGAAATGGCCGAATCCGGCGTAATCAAGCTGGACAACCTCGCCGAGTCCAAAGTGGCGATGGTGTACGGTCAGATGAACGAGCCGCCGGGCAACCGTCTGCGCGTGGCGCTGACCGGCCTGACCATGGCCGAATACTTCCGTGACGAAAAGCAGGCCAATGGCAAGGGTCGTGACGTGCTGTTCTTCGTCGACAATATTTATCGCTACACCCTGGCCGGTACCGAAGTGTCCGCACTGCTGGGCCGTATGCCGTCCGCCGTGGGTTACCAGCCGACACTGGCTGAAGAAATGGGCGTGTTGCAGGAACGCATTACCTCCACCAAGACCGGTTCGATCACCTCGATCCAGGCTGTCTACGTGCCTGCCGACGACTTGACCGACCCGTCACCGGCCACCACTTTCGCCCACCTGGATGCTACTGTGGTGCTGGATCGCCAGATCGCCGCGTTGGGTATCTACCCAGCCGTGAACCCGCTGGATTCCACCAGCCGTCAGCTGGATCCGCTGGTGATTGGCGACGAACACTATGACACCGCTCGTGGCGTGCAGGCGGTGTTGCAGCGTTATAAGGAACTGCAGGACATCATCGCGATTCTGGGTATGGATGAGCTGTCGGAAGAAGACAAGCTGTCCGTGTCCCGCGCGCGCAAGATCCAGCGCTTTCTGTCGCAGCCGTTCCATGTGGCGGAAGTATTCACTGGCAGCCCGGGCAAATACGTCTCCTTGAAGGACACCATCCGTGGCTTCAAGGGCATTCTGGCAGGCGAATACGATCATTTGCCGGAACAGGCTTTCTACATGGTGGGTTCGATCGAAGAAGCGGTCGAAAAGGCCAAGAAGCTGCAGTAAGACTGATCCGGTACGGGCTCATGGGTTCGTACCGGTCGGCCGATTCGAGTTCATGGCTAAAGAGTGACTATGGCTACCATTCAAGTCGACATCGTCAGCGCCGAAGGCGAAATCTTCACCGGCGAAGCCGCCATGGTATTCGCGCCTGCGGTGCTGGGTGACATTGGCATTGCGCCGCGACACGCACCGCTGATCACCAATCTGCGTCCGGGCGAAGTGCGGGTGCAGTTGCCTTCCGGCGAAGAGCAGCATGTCTATGTTTCCGGCGGGGCGTTGGAAGTGCAGCCCCATCTGGTGACCGTATTGGCCGATACCGCCATCCGCGCCAAGGATCTGGATGAGGCGGCTGCCTTGCAGGCCAAGCAGCGTGCCGAAGAGGCGCTGGCGAGTCGCAGCGAAACCATGGAACTGGCCGAAGCGCAGGCCGAACTGGCCCGCGCCATGGCCCAGCTCAGGGCAATCGAACGTCTGCGCAAACTGAAGCAGCAATAAAACGCAGCCAGATTGGGTGGATTGACTTGATACGCGCATCCGGTGGCCACTGGATGCGCGTTTTTCATGCCAGTGTGCAGCATTGCACGGACACAATAATGTTGATGTTATAGGGTATGGGCAGAGTGACGGAATTCAGATGTCCGTGTATATGAGTGTGACTCGCTAAGGAATCGCCATGTCATTATCTGTTGTCATCTTGGCTGCCGGTCAGGGTAAACGCATGAAATCGAATTTACCCAAGGTGTTGCAACCGCTGGCGGGCGAGCCCTTGCTGGCTCATGTACTGCGCGCTGCGCAGGCTTTGCAGGCTGCCGATATTCATGTGGTATATGGCAATCGCGGCGATCAAGTCAGAGACGCTTTTGCCGAACAGTCAATCAAGTGGGCCTTGCAGGCCGAGCAACTGGGTACAGGTCATGCGCTGGCGCAAGCCATGCCTGCGATTGCTGATGAGCAGATTGTCTTGGTGCTATACGGCGATGTGCCTCTGATCAGGCCGCAAACCTTGCGGCCCCTGCTGGACGCCGTGGCACGCGGTGCGGTTGGTCTGCTGAGCGCCAAGCTGGTGGATCCAACTGGTTATGGGCGGGTCGTGCGTAATAACGCTGGTCAGGTGGTCCGAATTGTCGAGCACAAGGATGCCAATGCCAAGGAACGCGCCATCGATGAGGTCAATACCGGCCTGCTGGCGGCCAATGCTGCGCAACTCAAGCGCTGGTTATCACAGTTAAAGAATGACAATGCCCAGGGGGAATATTATCTGACGGACATCGTGACCATGGCGGTGCGTGATGGCGTCAGTGTCGAGGCAGTGCTGTCTCCGAGTGAGGCCGAAGTGCTGGGCGTGAACGACAAGGTGCAGTTGGCGGAAGTGGAGTCACACCTGAGGCGATGGCGTGCGACCGAATTGATGTCGCAAGGTGCAACGCTGGCTGATCCTGCGCGCGTGGATATTCGTGGCCAGGTCACCGTCGGCAAGGATGTGTTCATTGATGTGAATGTTGTCTTCATTGGCAGCGTGCATCTGGATGATGGTGTGCGCATTGGTCCCAACTGTTTTCTCAAAGATACTCGGGTTGGCGCAGGTACCGAGCTCTTCGCCAATTGCGTGTCTGACAGGGCAGTGATTGGCCCGAACTGCAATATCGGTCCTTTTGCCCGTTTACGTCCCGATGCTGAGCTGGCCGATCACGTACATATCGGCAATTTCGTGGAAGTGAAAAAGAGCCGCATCGGTTCAGGCAGCAAGGCCAATCATCTGACCTACATTGGTGACAGTACAGTGGGCGCGCAGGTCAATATCGGCGCCGGCACCGTCACGGTCAATTACGATGGTGTCAACAAATGGCGCACGGAGATCGGTGACAATGCCTTCATCGGTTCAGGTTCAATGCTGGTTGCTCCGGTAAAAGTCGGTGCCGGAGCCAATACCGGTGCAGGTTCCACCATTACAAGGGATGCGCCGGAAGGCAAGCTCACCTTAGCGCGCGCCCGTCAGGTGACGCTGGAAGGGTGGAAACGTCCGGTCAAGAAAAGCTGAGCGGCGCGCTCCTGATTGACTCCCACAAGAGTGGTTCGTCACAAATTTAAGGCGATGTCTGGGCTAAAATACCCGAACTATTTTGCTGCCGCCACGTGGGCGGCGAGCGTTCTGCTAGAGGTTGGTTATGTGCGGAATCGTGGGTGCCGTTGCGAGTCGTAATGTGGTGCCGGTGCTGATCGAGGGTCTGCGCCGCCTTGAATATCGCGGTTACGATTCTGCAGGTATCGCTGTCTTGAGCGCGGACAACAAGCTTGCACGTCTGCGTACTGTCGGCAAGGTCAAGGTTCTCCATGATGCGCTCGATGATAATCCGACGGCCGGACAATTGGGTATTGCCCATACGCGCTGGGCCACTCACGGCGCTCCAGCCGAACGCAATGCGCATCCGCATATCTCCAAAGACGGCATTGCCATCGTGCATAACGGCATCATCGAGAATCACGATGAGTTGCGTAATGAGCTGATCAAGTTGGGCTACAGCTTCAGTTCCGAAACCGATACTGAAGTCATTGCACATCGTATCCACTTCCACATGCAGGAACTGGGCGGAGACTTGTTCGGGTCAGTGCGGGCTACGGTGTCCGAGTTGGAGGGCGCCTATGCGCTCGCCGTACTTTCCGAAAATACGCCGGATACTATTGTGTTGGCGCGCCAAGGTTGTCCGGTGGTGGTGGGTATCGGCGAGGGCGAAAATTTCATTGCTTCCGATGTGTCGGCATTGTTGCCGGTGACGCGCAATTTCATTTTTCTGGAAGAAGGTGATGTGGCTGAAGTGCGGCGGGATGGTGTACACGTACTGGATCGCGATGGACATGTTGTGCGGCGGCCAATGCGTACCAGCGCGTTGAGCGCCGACGCGGCCGAAAAAGGTGACTTTCCCCACTACATGCTCAAGGAAATTCATGAGCAGGCACGCGCTGTGGCGCAGACGCTGGAGGAACGCGTTGCCGGCGGCAAGCTGCTGGAAGCGGCCTTTGGCCCCACCGCGATGGAGGTTTTTCGTCGCGCCGAAGCCGTGCAGATCGTCGCCTGCGGTACCAGCTATCATGCCGGTGCGGTAGCCAAGTACTACATCGAACAAATTGCCCGCCTGCCATGTTGGGTGGAAATTGCCAGCGAATATCGCTACCGCAATCCGGTTGTGCCCAAGAACACCCTGTTTGTCACCATCTCACAATCCGGTGAGACGGCCGATACCTTGGCCGCGCTGCGCATGGCCAAGCAGGCAGGATATCTATCTGCCTTGGCAATCTGTAATGTTCCTGAAAGCTCACTGGTACGCGAGTCCGATCTGGTCATGCTGACTCGCGCGGGCCCGGAAATCGGTGTGGCTTCTACCAAGGCATTCACCACGCAGCTGGCTGCATTGGAGATGTTGGTGGTCGCGTTGGCCAAGTTTCATAGCGCCGATGCAGAGCGTGAGCGTGGTTTGGTGCAGCGTTTGATTGAAGTACCGGCCCTGATTGAAAAGACCTTGCAGCTCGATGCGGCCATCAAGCAACTGGCGGAACGTTTTGCCGACAAACATCATGCTCTGTTTCTGGGGCGCGGTCAGATGTATCCGATTGCCATGGAAGGAGCGCTCAAACTCAAGGAGATTTCCTATATCCATGCCGAAGCCTACCCCGCGGGTGAATTGAAGCACGGTCCCTTGGCGCTGGTTGACGAAGACATGCCGGTGATTGTGGTGGCGCCAAATAACGATCTGCTCGAGAAGCTCAAGTCCAACATGCAGGAAGTGCGCGCCCGTGGCGGCGAGTTGTACGTGTTTGCCGATCCCGATTCCGGTATTGAATCATCGGATGGCGTGACGGTACTGCACATGCCCAAGCACGTCAGTCATTTTCAGGCGGCCATCATCTATACGATTCCGCTGCAATTGCTGTCGTATCACTGCGCCATTCTGAAAGGCACCGATGTCGATCAACCGCGCAATCTGGCGAAGTCGGTTACCGTGGAGTAACGTTATCGACCGTTGACGAGCTTCTGCCCGCATGGTGTAGTGACGTCCCATTCAAGGAACCCCGTTGTCCGGAGCGCCCCATGCAGATCGCCAAAAATACTGCCGTGCAGATTCATTACACATTGAAAAACGATGCGGGCGAAGTCCTGGATTCCTCCGAGGGCGCCGAGCCGCTGGCTTATCTGCAAGGGCACGGCAATCTGATTCCCGGTCTGGAAAAGGCGCTGGAAGGTAAACAGGCTGGCGATGCGGTCAATGTCAGCATTCCTCCCGAAGAGGGGTATGGCGTGCGCGATGAAATGCTGATCCAGGAGGTGCCGCGCAGTGCCTTTGAAGGCATCCCTGATGTGGAGGTCGGCATGCAGTTTCATGCAGATTCCAATCACGGTCCGCGCACCGTTACGGTAACCAGAGTTGCCGGCGAAACCATTACGGTGGATGGCAATCATCCGCTGGCCGATCAGACCCTGCATTTCGCCGTGCAGATTGTCGAGGTGCGAGCTGCCAGCAAGGAAGAGCTCAGCCACGGTCATGTCCATGGTCCGGGCGGCCATCACCATTAATCATCTTTGAGTGACTATCGTACGTGCTTTGCGCGTACACCCAGCCCGGTATGGTTCGCTGGCACAGTAAGTGCTTGTTTTCGAGTACCACTGCCTGGATGAGGAGCCACCATGGAAATTACCCCCGTTATCCCCGCAGTACGCACAAGCAAAGTGCGTACTGCCAAGCCTGCTGCGTCCAAATCGAACAGCGCTGCCGCCAAATCCGAGGCTACGACGATGCCTCGCAAGCGCAAACCGACCGTCAGGAAAACCGCAACATCTGAACCCGCCATTATTGACAGTGACATGATGCACATGATTGCCACGGCAGCGTATTTCATGGCCGAGCAGCGCAATTTCGCGCCGGGTCATGAACTGCAGGACTGGCTGGCAGCCGAGCACATGATCCGCAGCAATATGTCTCGCAAATAAACCCGCTGGTATTGCTCACCTGTAAGTGTGGGCTAGAATCAGAACCAATCGCTCCATCGAGGGTTTGGTCATGTTGCGCGTCAAACATTTGCTCAGTGACAAGGAATCGGGAAAAGACATCTGGTCAATTGAAGCCGAAGATCCGGTATTGGTCGCCATCCGGCTGATGGCCGAAAAACATGTAGGCGCACTGCCGGTCCTGCGCGATGCTGTTTTAGTTGGTATCGTTTCCGAGCGCGACTATGCCCGCAAAGTGATCCTGCATGGCCGATCTTCAGCAGAAACGCCGGTCTGGCAGATCATGAGCAGTCCGGTAATCACGGTCACTCCCGACGACAGCATCAACCATTGCATGCATCTGGTAACCGAGCATCGTGTGCGTCACCTGCCGGTGATGGAAAAAGGCCGGCTGATCGGCATGATTTCCATCGGCGATCTGGTCAGAGCGGTCATGGAAGAGCAGCAGCAAACCATTACTCAGCTCGAGCGTTACATCGCCAGTTGAATCTGAGTCATGACAGGGCCTTGGCCCTGTCATGACAGTTTGTCTTAAATGCCTGCACTCGCAGCCGGCATGGCATCGCTCAATATTCCCTGCTTGAGCGCACGATTGACCGCGCTCAGCACCGCTACCAGCGAAGCGCTGACAATGTTGCCGTGCACCCCTACCCCAAACAGAGTCACCCGTGCCGGGGTGGTGAGCTCGACAAAAGCTACCGCCCTGGCGTCGCTGCCACTGCCTATTGAGCGTTCTTCATACGACAGTACATCGCATTGCAAACCCAGTGCGTCGATCAGGGCACTAATCGGACCATTGCCGCTGCCGGTGAAGCTGGCGCCCTGACCGCGATAACTCAACTTGATCGCCAATCTTTCGTTGTCGCTGCCGTCCTGTGCAGTGATCAATTGGTGCGACCGATATTCATATGCACCGCCTTGACGAAGATATTCGCGCTCGAACAAGGTCCATATCTCTGCTGAACCGAGTTCCTTGCCAGTGGTGTCCGTGACGTTCTGTACGACCTGACTGAATTCGATCTGCAAGCGACGTGGCAGCGCCAGATCATAGTCGCGTTCCAGCAGATAAGCGATGCCACCCTTGCCGGACTGACTGTTGACCCGAATGACGGATTCGTACGTGCGACCCAGATCGCGAGGATCAATGGGCAGGTAGGGCACTTCCCAGAGAGCGTCATCCTTGCGGACAGCAAAACCTTTCTTGATCGCATCCTGATGTGATCCGGAAAAAGCAGTAAACACCAGGTCGCCGACATACGGATGACGCGGATGAACCGGCAACTGGTTACAATGCTCGACGCAACGCGCCACTTCATTGATGTTGGAAAAATCCAGCCCCGGATGAATACCCTGGGTGTACAGATTCATGGCCAGCGTCACCACATCGACATTGCCGGTCCGCTCGCCATTGCCGAGCAACGTGCCTTCGACACGGTCCGCGCCGGCCATCATGGCCAGTTCGGCGGCGGCCACTGCGGTGCCGCGATCATTGTGCGGATGTACCGAAATGATCACGCTGTCGCGCTGCCTGATATGGCGGCAGAACCATTCGATCTGATCGGCATACACGTTGGGCGTGGCCATTTCCACGGTCGCAGGCAGATTCAGAATCACTTTGCTGGCTGGCGACGGTTGCCACACAGCATTCACTGCATTGCAAACCTCCACCGCAAATTCCAGCTCCGTGCCGGTAAAACTTTCCGGGCTGTACTGAAACACCCAGTCGGTGCCCGGCTGCTGTCGTGCCTGTTGCAATACACATTCCGCACCGCGTACTGCGATGTCGATGATGCCGGGCATGCCCAGACCGAACACCACGCGCCGTTGCACGGTGGAAGTGGAGTTGTACAAATGCACGATGGCGCGCCGTGCGCCGCGCAATGCATCAAACGAACGTGCAATCAGTTCCGGGCGCGCCTGGGTCAATATCTGAATGGTCACGTCATCCGGAATCAGGTGGTTGTCAATGATGTGCCGGACGAAATCAAAATCGGTTTGCGACGCGGCGGGAAAGCCCACCTCGATTTCCTTGAAGCCGGTCTTTACCAGCAGTTCGAACATCTGCAGCTTGCGTGCTGCATCCATGGGCTCGATCAGTGCCTGATTGCCATCGCGCAGATCGACGCTGCACCATGTCGGTGGTTTGCTGATTATGACGTTAGGCCAGTGGCGATCCGGCAAATTGATCGGTGCGAAGGCTCGATACTTTCGAGCAGGTTGCTTCAACATGGTGGTTCTCCCACGGCAGGGCGGCCTGCGGTAAAACAAAAAACTCAGATTTTGTGTAGCGCCGGGCGGCGCAAAAGGTTGATGTGCGTCTTAGCGACGCAGGTGCAGGCGCGCACCCAGCAACGAACCGCCGCGACGGGGCGGTTGAGAAACAGGTTGCTGGTGGTTACGCATGACTGGAATCTAACAGGGCGCGGTCAGACAGCGCAAGGTCATGAAGCCCGACAGATCCCGGCTTCAGATCAAATACGACCCTGCAGGTTCGATTCGATCACATCGCATACTGCCTTGATGGCAGGATTGCGCGTACTGCTTTTGCGCCATACCGCCCCCACGATCCGGGTGGGCGCTGGTTTGGGGAAGGGTTTGATGACCACGCTTTTCTCGTTGCCGAAGGGCCCGGTGGTGGTGAGTTTGGGCAGCAAGGTGACGCCCATGCCAGCCGCCACCATCTGCCGCAGGGTTTCCAGACTGGTGGCGCGGTAATCCTGATCCTCTTCCAGATCGCCCTGGCTGCAGATATCCAATGCCTGATCGCGCAGGCAATGACCATCTTCAAGCAGCAGCAGTGAATCACCTGCCAGATCGTCCAGTTTCACCGTTGCCTTGTCGGCCAGCCGATGACCTTTGGGCAGGGCAACCATGAAGTCTTCTTCGAACAGCTTGCGCGTATCCACCCCATCGGCATGCACCGGCAGAGCCAGCACACCCATGTCGATATCGCCGGCGCGCAATGCCTGCAACAGGGGTTCGGTCTGATACTCGTACAGCATGAGCTTCAGTTTGGGCAATTGCTTGCGTAGTTGTCTGGCCAGCAGTGGCAGCAGGTAAGGTCCGATGGTAGGAATGAGCGCCAGCTTCAGACTGCCGCTCAGCGGATCGCGCTGGCTGCGCGCCAGCGTCAGCAGTTCATCGCTGTCGCTGACGATGCGCCGTGCACGCGCCACGATCTGTTCGCCGATTTCCGTCAATGCCACCCGACGCGGCTGCCGTTCAATCAGTTCCACACCCAGGTATTCCTCCAGTTTTTTCAACTGAGCGGACAGGGTCGGCTGACTGACATGACAGCGCGTGGCCGCCTTGCCGAAGTGCCGGGTGTCGGCAAGCGCCACCAGATAACGCAGATCGCGCAGGTTCATGTTCAGTCCCGGAAATTGGTGAATTGCAACGGCATGTCCAGTTTGGCGCCGCGAATCAGGGCAATGGCTGCCTGCAGGTCATCGCGACTCTTGCCGGTCACGCGCACCTGTTTGTCCTGCAACGCCGCCTGGACTTTCAGTCTGGAATCCTTGATGAGTCGCTGGACCTTCCTGCTCAGTTCGCTATCGATGCCTTCGCGCAGTGTGATCATCTGCTTGGCGGTTTGCAGGTTGATGACGGGTTCGTCGATTTTCAGGCATTGCACATCGATATTGCGTTTGGCGAGACGCAATTTGAGGATCTCCAGCATCTGCTTGAGCTGAAAGTCTGCTGGCGCGCTCATGGTGATGAGTTTGTCCTTGAGCTCGAATTTGGCGTTGGCGCCTTTGAAATCGAAGCGGGTGTCGAGTTCGCGCGTAGCCTGATCGACAGCATTGACCACTTCGTGTTGGTTGAGCTCGGAGACAATGTCAAACGAGGGCATGAGAACGAATCCTGTCAATGGCGGGATGGCATGAGTTGACACGCAAGTTTACTGCGATTCCTCGATGGCGGGTGTACGCAACACTGCGCGGCAACTAGCGCATCGGAATATTCCAGGGCAGGGCTACCTTGCGTACCTGTTCTTCGCTGTCCTGCAGTGCCGCCGCTTGCTCATCGGTCATGCGTCGGGCAACGGCAGGGATGGCATTACTCAGATTGACCCACAACTCGCCCTGCAGCTCGCCATGTTCATTGACCGAACCCTTGAACAGCATGGCGCGGCCCTGACCGAGTGCAGACAGATAAACCGTATCGTTATGCGTCTGTCCCAGCAGGAAGGCGGTGCTGCCGTCGGGCAGGTGTAGTTGACCGTCAACGGCATCGAAGTGCTGGTTCATCTGCAGCGTTACCGGCGCCGGGAAGGAACCGGGTGCGTCCAGCAGCCAGTAACCCGTAACATCGGCATTATCGGTGCTGGCCTCGGCCACAAATCGATCATGGCGGTCCCGCTCGGCGGTGAAAGGCAGGGTCTGTGATTGGCCTTGGGGATCGGTGATGCGGACTTCACCAGTCAATATTCCGCGACCGATGCGAGCATGGAGCGTGCCGGCGGCATCCGGCAGTTGCGCGGTCAGTTGGCCGTCCTGCACAGTCAGGTGAGTGGCGGGTTGCAATTCGCCATCATGCAGAATGCCGATCAGCGTGCTGCCATGCTGTTCGCTGATCTGCAATTGGAAGGGCGCTTCGCCGCCGCGCAGCTTGACGCACGCCCGATAGGTGCCAGGTTCAGGCATATCGAGCTTGCTGCAGGCGGCCAGCAGGCTGATCCATAGAATGCTCAGGATGGGAAATAGGCGTTTCACTTTCACAGTCATACCCGAAGGTGGTTCACCCGGATATTTTGACGGCAACGGCGGGCGAAGTTGCGATTCCTGAAGAAGTTGTCATCTACGCACCGCCCTTCAATAACGTTTTATAACCATTTTATAACCGCGGCATAACTGACCTTGATACCGTCGCCAAGTTAGCATCGACAATCTTCAGTCTGTGGCCATGTCATGTCCATTACGCTCGACCAGATCACCAAGCGTTACCAGAATACGCCGGTCGTCAACGATGTCTCCCTGGATGTCGGCGATGGCGAGTTCTTTGTGCTGCTGGGCGCCAGCGGCAGTGGCAAAAGCACGCTGTTGCGCGCGATTGCCGGCCTGACCGGCGTCGATCACGGTCGTATTTCCCTCCATGGCCGCGATGTTACGCATGTGTCGCCGCGCAAGCGCGAAGTGGGCTTCGTGTTCCAGAACTATGCGCTGTTCAAGCACATGAGCGTGGCTGACAACATCGAATTCGCGCTGCGCGTGCGCGGCGTGAAAGCGGCGGAACGGCGCGCACGCCGCAAAGAGCTGCTGCGTCTGGTCGCCCTGGACGGTATGGATGAACGTCTGCCCACGCAACTGTCCGGCGGTCAGCAACAGCGCGTCGCCGTGGCGCGCGCGCTGGCGCACAAGCCGCAGGTGTTGTTGATGGACGAACCCTTTGGCGCACTGGATGCGAAGATCCGCGAGGAATTGCGCCGCACCATCCGCGAAGTACAGCGTGAGTTGAAAATTTCCACCATTCTGGTGACCCACGATCAGGAAGAAGCCTTTGCCCTCGCCGACCGCATCGGCGTAATGAATCTGGGTCGCCTGCTGGAAGTCGGTCGTCCCGAAGAGCTGTATGCACGACCGGCGACCCGCTTCGTGGCCACATTCCTGGGCGCTGCTAATTTGCTGCTGGCGCGGCAAACCGCCGAAGGTATTCGTGTTGGCACGACACCGGTGACTGCGCCCGTGGATAAATCCCGGGACCAGCGCGCTGAACTGCAGCGCGATCATGAAGTGGTGGCCGTATTGCGGCCCGAAGAAGTATCGCTGGCGACGCATCGCGATGCCCTGAACACGATCTATCTGGGTAGCGGCGTGGTGGAGTCAGTAGGATTTACCGGCGCCTTTGAACGCCTGCGCGTACGCATGACCGAATCCGACAAGGGTGCGGTCTGTGCCGATGCCGACAATGAAAATCTGGCGACGCTGGATGTCACGCGCTCGCAGCATGAACAGCGGCAATTGCCGCTGAGCGTCGGTCAGACCGTCGCTGTGGGCGTGCGGCGTATTCATGTGTTGCCGACACCGCTATCCAGCTACACCGTGTATGCCCGTACGGCCAGCGCTGCCGAAGATCTCAAGGCGCATATCCTGCTGGTGGAGCTGGCAACCCGCATGAAAACGCGCATCAATACCCAGGTGGAAGCACAACTCGGTAATGGCGGCGCGCCGGCCGCGAATGCAGCGCCTCTGGCCGGCGTGTCGGTCATTGCCGCGGGCGCCCAGGCGGTGCCGCATCTGAACTGGTTGCTGGAACACGGCGCCAGCGAAGTGTTGGTATTGCCCGCCCATTTCACACCGCCGACGCGCGTGTTGATTCATTGGACTGCCGAAGATGCACGTCGCGCCACCCTGGCAGTCGCCGCCAGCGTACTGCGGCATGTGCCCGCTGAAGCCACCTATCTGAACATCGTGCCGGGCACTGAAAACGAAGCACAGAAACCCGGCGCCATGCGCGAACTGCTGGATGCACGTTCCGAAGCACAAGCGGTACACGGTCTGGAAATGCGTACCGAACTGCACTTTGGCGATGTCGCCGACGAGCTCCAGCGGCAACTGGGTGACAAACCGGATCAGATGTTGATTCTGGGCATTACCGATCGTCTTGATTTCCAGCAGCGTTTTGCCCGTTTGCTGCAACAGGCAGAGGCGGTGCCAATGCTGATTGTTTATCGCAATATGGCTGCGGCGACCGTTCAAAGGAAGTTTGCATGATGCATTTACGCTCGCGCAGCTCAGCCGCAATATTGCTGGGCCTGTTCATGCTGGGCGTTCTGCTGGGTTGCGGTTCGAGCAGTCCTGATGCCAAGAGCGTCAAACTGCTGAATGTCAGTTACGACCCGACCCGCGAGTTGTATCGCGACATTGATGCAAAATTCAGTGCAGAGTGGCAGGCCAGAACGGGCCAGAAAGTCAGCATCATGCAATCGCACGGCGGTTCCGGCAGCCAGGCGCGTTCGGTGATGGAGGGACTGGAAGCCGATGTCGTGACGCTGGCGCTGGCCTACGACATCGACGCCATTCATCAGAAAGCCAGGCGACTGGGCGCCGACTGGCAAACCCGCCTGCCGAACAACAGCGCGCCTTACACTTCGACGATCGTGTTCCTGGTGCGCAAGGGCAATCCCAAGAACATTCACGATTGGGCTGACCTGGTGCGCGCTGACGTGCAGGTGGTGACGCCCAACCCCAAGACCTCGGGCGGCGCCCGCTGGAATTATCTTGCGGCATGGGGTTATGTGCTGAATCGAGAATTCAAGGGCGACTGGAACAAGTTGCACGATGCGGCGGCGAATGCCGCCGCGCAGGCCGCCGCCGAACAGTTTGTGCGCACCGTCTATCAGCACGCGCCGGTCATGGATCGCGCAGCGCGCGATGCCACCAACAGCTTTGCGCAGCGCAATATCGGCGATGTGCTGCTGTCCTGGGAAAACGAAGCGCTGCTGGCCGTCAACGAACTGGGCAGGGACAAATTTGAACTGATCGTACCCAGTGTCAGCATTCTGGCCGAGCCACCGGTGGCGCTGGTGGATACAGTGGTGGATCGCAAGGGCACGCGGCGTGTGGCTGAAGCCTACCTGAATTATCTGTATACCGCAGAAGGCCAGGACATCATTGCCAGACATTATTTCCGGCCACGCGATGCCGCCGTGCTGGAGAAACACCGCAGCGCCTTTCCAGAACTGCAGTTGTTCAGCATTGATCAGGTGTTTGGCGGCTGGCAGCAGGCCCAGGCCACGCACTTTGCGGATGGTGGCGTGTTCGATCGCATTTATGCGACGCCGAGCAAATAGGACCGGACATGGCTGAAGCGCGTCAACATAGCGTCCTGCCGGGCTTTGGTCTGACGGTGGGCTATACCACGTTTTTCCTGAGCGCCATCGTGTTACTCCCCTTGGCAGCCATGGTGCTCAAGGCCTCGGCAATGACGCTGCAGCAGTTCCTGTCAGTGCTGCTCGATCCGCGCACCGTCGCTTCCTACAAGCTCACCTTCGGCACGTCATTGCTGGCGGCGTTGATCAACTCGGTATTCGGTTTCGTCATCGCCTGGACGCTGACGCGCTATGACTTTCCCGGACGAAAAATGCTCGATGCCCTGATCGACATGCCATTTGCCCTGCCCACGGCCGTATCGGGCATTGCATTGACAGCGGTGTTTGCGCAGGACGGCTGGCTGGGTCAGCAACTGGCCAAACTGGGCATCCAGGTGGTGTACACCTGGCTGGGCATTACCGTTGCGTTGACCCTGATTGGCATGCCCTTCGTGGTGCGCGCGGTGCAGCCGGCGCTGGCGGAAGTGCAGCGCGATCTGGAAGATGCGGCAGAAACCCTGGGCGCAGGCCGTTTCGTGATTTTCTGGCGCATCATTTTTCCCACGGTGCTGCCGGCCTTGCTCACCGGCTTCACCATGGCGTTCGCGCGCGGCATTGGCGAATATGGCTCGGTGATTTTCATTGCCGGCAATCTGCCGATGAAGACCGAAATCACGCCGCTGCTCATCGTCATCAAGCTGGAGCAATACGATTACATCGGCGCTGCGGCGCTGGGCTGCATCATGCTGGGCATGTCCTTCGTGATGCTGCTGTCCATCAATCTGCTGCAGAACTGGAGTCGGCGACGCCTGTTTGTCGGCAAACGGCAGTGAGTCGCCGCAATGAACAAGCCAGTGAACAAGACGAGTGAGTAAGCATTGATGGCCGGTGGTCCTTCCAGACAATTGTTGATCGAGCTGGCATCCCGTCCGGGACGCAATACCGTTTCGGACAGGCTGGCGCGCTGGTGTTTCATCATGTTGTCGCTGGCATTCATGGCGGCGCTGCTGATTGCGCCGCTGATCACGGTGTTGTCATCGGCTCTGGCAAAAGGCGTTGGCGCTTATTTCGCAAGCTTCAGTGACAGCGACACACTGGCGGCGATCAGGCTCACCCTGACCACGGCCGCGATTGTGGTGCCGCTGAATACCCTGTTTGGCGTCGCGGCTGCCTGGGCAATTGCCAAGTTCGAGTTCAAGGGCAAGAGCATGCTGATTACCGCCATTGATTTGCCCATTGCCGTGTCGCCCGTGGTGTCGGGTCTGATCTATGTCATGCTGTTCGGCGCCCAGGGCTGGTTCGGCCTGTGGTTGCAGGATCATGACATCAGCATCATTTTTGCCGTGCCGGGCATCGTGCTGGCGACCTTGTTCGTGACCTTTCCCTATGTGGCGCGCGAACTGATCCCATTGATGCAGCAGCTCGGCAACGATGAAGAAGAAGCGGCGATCACCATGGGCGCGGGCGGCCTGATGACTTTCTTTCGCGTGACGCTGCCCAAGATTCGCTGGGGATTGATTTATGGCGTGATCCTGACCAACGCGCGCGCCATGGGCGAGTTCGGCGCCGTGTCGGTGGTGTCAGGCCATATCCGCGGCCTGACCAATACCATGCCCCTGCATATCGAGATTCTTTACAACGAGTACAACTTCGTCGGCGCCTTTGCGGTGGCGTCGCTGCTGATGGTGCTGGCCATCGTCACGCTGTTGATCAAGACCGTGATTGAATGGCGCGGTTACCGCGGTTAACGTGTGGCCATGCTGAGAACTTTGCAGAACTGGCTGGACAAATTCGAACTGGACCCTGAAAAAACCAGCCTGCGCACGCTGCTGCCGGCTATCAACGTGACGCTGGTGTTGCTGGTCATCATCGGCATCTCGATCAGTGCGGTCGGGTTGTTGCGCAGACTCGCCGATGAGCAGGGTCTGTCGCAGGTGCAACTGGCGGGCGCCAGCGCACAAGAAGAATTGCGCAAGCTCAGCGAAGATGCCTTGAAACAGGCGCGCAATATGGCTCATGACCCGACGCTGAAGCGTTTCATGGCAGAAAATGCCGTGGAACTCCGACCGTTGTTGAAGCGTGCCTGCAACGCCGCCGGGATGGATAGCTGTGCGCTGGCGCGTGGTGAGCAATTGCTGGCCCATGTCGATGTGCAGTTGGGCGCCGGAACCGAAGCTCAATTCACTGATCAGGACTGGTCGACGATTCTCACGGCGGCACGCGAACAGGGCGAACGCTTTTCGGTCGTGCCTTCCGCCTTGTTGCCTGCCGTGATGGGCGCCAGTGCAGTGATGCTGCCCGATTCGCTGGATGCGGCGCAGACCATACGGGTATATGCCCTGCGTCATTTCGACGACCGGCTCGCCGCCAGGCTGAGCGAACGGACCGGATTGAAACTCCGGTTGATCAATTATCGTGCTTTCAGCAAGGCCCCCAGTGACGATTACACGCGCCTGAACTCGGCGGCCTTGTCCGATGGCCGCTATGCTGCCGAACGTATCAATGCCCGCGACCTGTTTGTCGCCAGCGTGCCGGTGTTTGCCAGTACGGGCGAGGCCATCGCATTGATCCTGGCTGAACTGCCCACTGACGACAGTGACGCCAACATCCGTTCCTTGACGCACCGCTTGCTGATCACGGCCGTGCTGGTAGGCGCACTGGCGATTCTGGTCAGTCTGTTGCTGGGACAACTCGTCGCCAGGCCGGTGCATGCGCTCACACATGCCGCCACGCGTCTGGCACAGGGTGATTTTTCGACTTCGATTCCGGCTAATGGTCCTGCGGAAATCGGCGTGCTGGCGCGCACCATGGAGGACATGCGGCGCAATCTGGTGGAATTGACCGGCACCCTGCGGCGTCGTGAAGCAGAAGCACAGGCGGTGCTCAGCGGCACCATCGAAGGCGTGTTCGCCGTCGACAAGTTGCGTCACATTACCTACCTCAATCCGCAAGGCGCGCGCATGCTGGGCCTCAAGACCGATGAAGCCATCGGCAGGTTCTGCGGCGATGTGCTCAAGCCCTGTACCGACAAGCTGGGCAATCGTCCCTGCGACAGCCAGTGTCCGATATTGCAGGCGCGCACCGCCAGCAGCGCACAGGCCACCGAGCGATTGCAGATCGGTGATGGCCGCATCGTCAACGCCGTCATCACCAGCGCCGGACTGGTGGATGGTCTGCAAGTGCAGGTGCTGCGCGATGAAACCGAACTGGAGGCGATTCGTCGCGCGCGTGATTCGGTGCTGGCCAACATCTCGCATGAGTTCCGCACGCCGCTGGCATCACAGTTGGCCAGCATTGAATTGTTGCTGGACGGTCTGGAGCACATGTCTGTGCAACAGACGCGCGAACTGGTGCTGTCGCTGGAACGCAGCACCCAGCGGTTGACGGCATTGATCGATAATCTGCTGGAAAGCGTGCGCATTGAATCCGGGCAACTCGGCATCCGGCAGCAAAACGTGGCGCTGCATGATGTCATCACCGCAGCGCAGGCTCTGGTGGGCGCATTGCTGACGCAGCGCGGTCAGCAGTTGCAGATCCAAGTGCCGGTCACCCTGCCGGATGTGGCGGGCGATGAAATGCGTCTGACGCAGGTGCTGGTCAATCTGCTGGCCAATGCCTGCAAGTACGCACCGGAGAACAGTGTCGTGCGTGTCGGCGCCGAGTTGCAGGGCGAACAGATCTGCGTCTGGGTGGAGGATGAAGGTCCAGGCGTACCTGATGCGCAGTTGGGCTCGATCTTCGATCGTTTCTCGCGTGGTCCGGAGCAGGAGCCCGAACCTGGTGGTCTGGGGTTGGGCCTGTGGATCGTCAAATCCATTGTCGAGCGTCACGGCGGGCAGATCCGCGCTGCGCGTACCGCCGACCAACGCACTCGTTTCAGTTTCCGTTTGCCGGTATCAGGGCAATGAATACTCCATGAAAATATTAGTCGCCGACGACGATCTGGAATTGCTGGCCTTGATTGGTTTCACGCTGTCTCAATCCGGCTTTGCTGTGGTGAAGGCCGGCGATGGCGCCACTGCCTTGCGTATGTTTGCGCAGGAAGCGCCGGATCTGGTGTTGCTCGATATCAACATGCCGGGCGCCAGCGGTTTTGATGTCTGTGCCCGCATCCGCGAGCAATCACGGGTGCCGGTGATGATGCTGACCGTACGCGGTGAAGAGGAGGATCTGGTCAAGGCGTTGGAGCTGGGCGCGGATGATTATCTCAACAAGCCTTTCAGTCCCCGCACGTTGATCGCGCGCGTCAAGGCGCTGCTGCGCCGCGCGGGTCTGGATGCCAATGTGGCGCCGGTCTCGGCGGGACGTTTCAAGCTGGATGTGGATGAACACAGCGTGCAGGTGGGCGATGCGCTGCCGGTGCGTCTGACCAAGCTGGAAACCCGCCTGCTGCAAATGTTGCTGGCCAATGCCGGACACACCGTCAGTTCGGACCGTCTGCTGATGCAGGTGTGGGGGCATAAAGGCGCCGGTGACCGGCAATTGCTCAAGCAGCTGGTGCATCGCGTGCGCCACAAGATCGAGCTGGATCCGGCCGTGCCGCAGCTGCTGCAGACCGCGCCGGGAGCGGGCTACAAACTGGTCGTGGATTGAGCGGTGGTTTTGCCCGCTTCGGCGCATGCCGTTACACTGCGCCGACCTGCTTACTGAAGTTCCCCATGTCCATTGCTCTTCCCGATTCGCTCAAACTGGAATTTTGCGGCCTGCGTTTCAATTCGCCGCTGGTCCTGCTGTCCGGCTGTGTGGGTTTCGGCGAGGAATTCACGCGTGTCGAAGGCTTCAGCAATCGCGCCGCCGGCGCGGTGATGCTCAAGGGCACCACCGGCCAGCCGCGTCTCGGCAATGCGCCGCATCGTATTGCCGAAACGGCCATGGGCATGCTCAACGCCATCGGTCTGCAGAATCCCGGCGTGGATGCGGTGGTAAACAGCATCCTGCCGCAACTGGATTTCAGCGAAACCAACTTCTGCGCCAATGTCTGCGGTTCGACCATTGAAGAATATGTCGAAGTGACGCGGCGTTTCGATGACTCGCCGGTCGCCGCCATCGAACTCAACATTTCCTGTCCCAACATCAAGGCAGGCGGCGTGCAGTTCGGCAACGATCCCGAGATGTCGGCACGGGTGGTGTCAGCCTGCCGCGCAGTAACCAGCAAGCCAGTCATCACCAAGCTGTCGCCCAACCAGACCGACATCCGTGAAAACGCCCGCCGCTGCATCGAGGCTGGCAGCAATGCGCTGTCGCTGATCAATACCATGGCAGGCATGGCCATCAACATCGAAACGCGCCAGCCGGTGCTGGGCAATGTGCAGGGCGGGTTGTCAGGCCCTGCCGTCAAGCCGATTGCGCTGCTGAAAGTCATGCAGGTGGCGGAAGTGGCGCGACCGCATGGCATCGCCATCATTGGCCAGGGCGGCATTCGTTCTCCCGAAGATGCCATTGAGTTTCTCATTGCCGGCGCCGATGCGGTGGGGGTCGGCACGGCGTTGTTCTATGACCCGCTGGTTTGCAACAAGCTGAACGCCGGTATTGCCGCCTACCTGCAGCGTCACCGGCTGGACAGCGTGACGCAACTGACGGGTTCGTTGCAGCCGAAGAAGTAAGCCGTGTCATCGCGCAACTCATTGCGCTGGCTCAAACGGCTCTGCAGCGTTGTCGTGCTGGCATGGGTGGTCGCCATGCTGTGGCAAACCCACAAACCCCTGCCGCCGGGCGTGCATGTCAATGCCGCGCCGGTTTTAGTGTCAGTCGCCGACATACATTTCCTGTACGACCTCACCTATGAAACGGTTCAGGGCGAACGGTGTAACGAACAGCGGATCTTTGATGCAGTGCTGCAGCAGATCGACGCAGCACAGCATTTCATCGTGCTGGATTTTTTCCTGATCAACGACGTCATGGGAGGTGCGGCGCAACCGCTGCGGCCCTTGAGCCGTGAATTGGCGGATCACCTGCTGGCGCGCAAGCGCACCGTGCCGTCATTGCAGGTATTGCTGATCACCGATCCGATCAACGATGTGTATAACGGCGCCATGTCTGCGCTGTTGAATGAACTGCAGGAGGCCGGCATCGAGATCGTGCGCACCGATTTGACGGTGCTGCGTGACTCCAATGCAGGTTATTCGGCCATCTGGCGCGGTCTGGCGCAATGGTGGGGCAACTCCACGCAGGGCGGCTGGTTGCCCAATCCATTTGATGCCAATGCACCGAAAATCACCTTGCGCAGCTGGCTGAATCTGCTCAATTTCAAGGCCAATCACCGCAAACTCATCGTCAGCGACCGGGCCGATGGCGAATGGCAGGCGCTGGTGGCATCAGCCAATCCGCACGATGCCAGCAGCGCTCATTCCAACGTCGCCCTGCAGTTCACCGGCGAACTGACGCAAGTCATGCTGGAACAGGAAATCAACGTGGCGCGCTTTTCCGGCTGGAAAGGCGAGCTGTTATTGCCGGGGCGTCGGCAGGGCACACCCGTTGTTGCAGGCGTGGAAGCGTATTACCTGACCGAAGCGGCGATCCTGGCGCACGCCTTGCGTGCCCTGCGCAATGCCCAGGCGGGCGACCAGATACAAATGGCCATGTTCTATCTCAGTCAGCGTGAGGTGATCGAGGCGCTCAAACAGGCCGCCGGACGTGGCGTGCAGGTGCGCCTGATTCTGGATCCCAACAAGGATGCCTTCGGCATTCAGAAAGATGGCGTGCCCAACCGTCCGGTGGCCAATGAACTGGTTGAACAGGGACGAGGCAACATTGAAGTACGCTGGTATCGCACGCACGGCGAACAGTTCCATACCAAGCTGCTGATGGTGCAACATCAGCAGGACTTATTCGTGACGCTGGGTTCGGCCAATTTCACGCGCCGCAATCTCGATGATTACAACCTTGAGGCCAATGTGGCGTTGAAGATGACAACGGATGCCGCGCCTGCCCAGGCGATGCGCGCCTACTTTGAACGTCTATGGCAGGGCGATGCATCGTCACCGGAGTACACCGCGCCTTTCGGCGCCTATCGGGATGATTCCATCGCGCGTTACTGGCGTTATCGTTTGATGGAAGCCACGGGTCTGTCGACGTTCTGATCTGCTCATGCTGGTTTCAGCAATGGAGGGGTGACCTATGCGTGCAATGGTGCTGAAAACCGTCGGTGCTCCGCTGGTGCTGGAAGAACGCCCGATTCCCACGCCAGGGCCGGGCGAAGTGCTGTTGCGGGTCAGCGCCTGTGCCGTCTGCCGCACCGATCTGCATCTGGTCGATGGCGAACTGCCGGATATTCCCCTGCCCATCGTGCCAGGCCATGAAATTGTCGGTCGGATGGTGAGCTGTGGGGTGGGGGTGAAACTGGCTGAAGGCGCGCGTCTGGGCGTGCCATGGCTGGGTTACACCTGCGGCATCTGCGCTTATTGCCAAAGCCAGCAGGAAAACCTGTGCGATCACGCGCAATTTACCGGCTACCAGCGCGATGGCGGCTATGCCGAGTATGTCGTGGCCGATGCGCGTTACTGTTTCGCGTTGCCTGATGCGCTGGACGATGTACAGGCTGTGCCCCTGCTGTGCGCCGGTTTGATCGGTTACCGCTCGCTGCGCATGGCGGGCGATGCCCAACGCCTGGGTATCTATGGTTTCGGTGCGGCCGCGCATCTCGTCGCCCAAGTAGCGCTCTGGCAGGGTCGCGAGGTATATGCCTTCACCCGCCCCGGCGATACCACGGCGCAATTGTTTGCACGATCGCTGGGTGTGCAATGGGCGGGCGGTAGTGACGAACCTGCACCAACGCTGCTGGATGCCGCATTGATTTTTGCGCCGGTGGGGGCGCTGGTGCCCATTGCACTGCGGGCAGTCCGTAAAGGCGGGGCCGTGGTCTGCGGCGGCATTCACATGAGCGACATTCCGCAATTTCCCTATTCCCTATTGTGGGGCGAGCGGCAGGTGCGGTCCGTGGCCAACCTGACGCGGCGTGATGCCGAAGAATTTCTGGCGCTGGCGCCGCAGGTGCCGGTGCATACCCATGTCGAGCGTTTTTCCCTGACCGACGCCAATACCGCCCTGGCACGCCTGCGCAATGGTGAATTGTCTGGTGCGGCAGTGCTGATCAATTCCTGAATTCCATGGATTTATGCCCCTGATGGATGCGTGTCTCCGGACGTGCTTGATGCTGTCTGGAGGTCCCGGGATTTCCCTTGCACGAAAAAAACTGTCATGTCATGACAGGGTTCACCGTTTTTTGTCGCTTACCTCATTACGGAAATGCGTGTGAGTGGGGTTGGGATCTCCCACAGGGAACCCGGATGGGGTAGGGGCATGCCAGGGCATGGACGCCCCGGTTCCGCCAAGATTGATCTGCACTCAACACTCTTTGCCAAAAGACAGTTTTGGAGCAGTGGGTCAGCCACGAACGGCGGTTGGAGTGAAGCGCGTGTCCGCCGATGAAATCGAGAGCATCGGCGGCCGCGCTTCAGTTCATGATGCGGCGAGCCATTATCCCTCAGGCTTTTTCAACGATGGCAGTCACGCCCATGCCGCCGGCGGTGCATACGGAAATCAACCCCCGTCTGCCGCCACGACTGGCCAGCAGCTTGGCCATCACACCCAGAATGCGCGCCCCCGTAGCGGCGAAGGGATGGCCCACTGCCAGACTGCTGCCCACTACATTCAGTTTTGTCCGGTCGATGCTGCCCAGTGCTTCGCTCCGGCCCAGACGCTCGCAGCAGAAATCCTTCGATTCCCACGCCTTGAGGGTGCAGAGCACCTGCGCAGCGAAGGCTTCATGGATTTCGTAATAATCGAAGTCCTGCAGGGTCAGGCCGGCATCCTGCAGCATGCGCGGCACCGCATAGGCAGGCGCCATCAACAGGCCTTCCCGATGCACAAAATCAACCGCGGCCACCTTGCCGTAGGTCAGGTAGGCGAGTAATGGCAGGCCGCGTGATTGTGCCCACGCCTCGCTGGCCAGCAGGACGGCGGCTGCGCCATCGGTCAGCGGCGTGGAATTGCCGGCCGTCAAGGTGCCGCCGGGCCCCGGATCGAACACCGTTTTGAGTTTGGCCAGCTTGTCGATACTGCTGTCGCGGCGAATGTTGTTGTCCATTTCCAGGCCACCGAAAGGCGCAACCAGATCGCGCATGAAGCCGCTGTCATACGCGGCCACTGCATTCTGATGGCTTTTGGCCGCCAGTTGATCCTGATCCTCGCGGCGGATGCCCCATTGTTTGGCCATTTGTTCGCAGCTCTGGCCCATCGACAGGCCGGTGCGGGGTTCGGTGACGCCAGGTGTCTGCGGTTTGAAGTGTCTGGGGCGCAGGCCGAACCAGGGTGAGAGCTTCTCCATCAGACTGCGGCCGCGTGCGCTCTTGAGCAGGAGCTGCTGGTAGCTGCGTGGATAGACAATCGGTACATCACTGGCGGAATCCACTCCGGCAGCGATACCTGCTTCGATCTGTCCCAAGGCAATCTTGGCGCCGATCAATATGGCGTTTTCCAGACTGGTGCCGCAGGCACGTTGCAGATCAAACGCCGGGGTATCAGCCGACAGGCCGCTGCTCAAGGCGGATTCGCGGGTCAGATTGAAGTCGCGGGAATGCTTCATTACCGCGCCCCCGGCGACTTCACCGAGGGTGACACCTTGCAATTGGTGACGTTCGACCAGCGCTTTCAGGGCGGCAGTGAGCAGATCCTGATTAGAATGTTGCGCATAAGCGCCCATGGCGCGTGCGAACGGGATGCGGGTGCTGCCCACAATGGCTACGCGACGAACGGTTGACCCGACCAGCATAAGCGCTCCTTGGTTATTGGAAATAAATGCGCCGACAGTGGCTGCACCGTATCAATGCGGCGACCGGCGGAAGCTAACTGTAACGCTGTGCACAAGCCCGTCACCAGCGGGTTTTGCGTAGCGTCTGGGGCTGCACGGCTGGCTTGACCTGCCTGTCTGGCATCCGCAACATTCGCGCTCCTTTACAGTCCTGTGGCCGGTGAATGCAGTGAGTCGCGGTATGGATCGAGTGTTTGAGCGCCGCCTGGCCGGACTGGTGAATGCCCGCGAGTCTGGTGTACTCAGCGGCGGTCGCAAGGGCATTGAGAAGGAATCGCTGCGGGTACTGCCCAATGGCCATCTGGCGCAGAGCCTGCATCCACAGGCATTGGGCTCGGCGCTGACCAATGAATTCATCACCACCGATTATTCGGAAGCGTTGATCGAACTGGTGACGCCAGCTTTCAAGGAGTCCTGGGAGACGTTGCAGTTCCTGTGCGATCTGCATCAATTTGTCTATCGTCACCTGGGTGACGAAATGCTGTGGGCGACCAGCATGCCCAGCAATATCGGCAGCGATGCGGAGATTCCCATTGCGCGTTACGGCCGCTCCAACATCGGCAGGATGAAAGAGGTGTATCGCCTGGGGCTGGGACACCGCTATGGCCGCATGATGCAGGCGATTTCCGGCGTGCATTTCAATTACTCGTTTCCGGCGCATCTGTGGCCGGTGCTGGCCGAGGTGCACCAGCGCCACGATGCAATATCCGCTTTTCAATCTGAGCAGTATTTCGGTTTGCTGCGTAACTATCGCCGCTATGGCTGGCTGGTGCTGTACCTGTTCGGCAATTCGCCCTGCGTCAGCGAGTCGTTCGTGTCAGGACGTAACCATGGCCTGAAGCGCTTCACCACGGATACCTGGTATGAACCCCATGCGACCTCGCTGCGCATGAGCGACCTGGGCTATCGCAACAAGAATCAGGCGGGCGTCAAGATTTCGGTAAACAGTCTGGATGAATACGTGCGCGATCTGTCGCGGCTGATCGCCGTGCCGCATCCACCGTATCAGCAGATCGGCGTCAAGGTGAACGGCGAATACCGTCAGCTCAATGCCAATCTGCTGCAGATCGAAAACGAGTACTACAGCTTCATCCGTCCCAAGCGCGTGGTGCGGTCCGGCGAGCGGCCCACCCAGGCGCTCAAGCGTGCGGGCGTGGAATATGTGGAAGTACGGGCGCTGGATGTCAGTGCGTTCGATCCGGTCGGGGTCAACCAGAACAAGTTGCGTTTCCTCGAAGCATTCATGGCGCTGTGCATGCTCAAGGACAGTCCGCCGATTCTGGGTGATGAGGATGAAGTGCTGGATGGCAATCACCTGACGGTTGCGCATCGTGGCCGCGAGCCGGGTCTGAAACTCAATCGGGATGGCCGTCTGGCGCCATTGCGCGATTGGTCCCTGGAGTTGCTGGATTCCATGCTGGGTATTTGTGAGTTGCTGGACCAGGGCAATCACCGTCGTCCCTATACGGGAGCACTGGAAGCACAAACCGCCAAGATCCTCGATAGTGCATTGACGCCGTCAGCACGAACCATTGTGGAGCTGCAAACCACCGGCCAGTCTTTCGCCGACTTTGCCTTGCAGATGTCGGCGGCGCACAAATCGTATTTCCTGGAATTGCATCCGCCCAATGAAAAACGCCTGGAGGAATTTCGGGTCGAGGCCGAAGAGTCCATGCGCCGCCAGGAAGCCATTGAAGCCGCTGACAACACCGATTTCGACAGTTATCTCGCTCATTACTTCGAGGCCTGAGTTGCAGGTTTTCGCACGACTCTTAACGAATTGTTAATGCAACTGACAAAATTCAGCCGCCATCAATCCGTGCTGTCGGGATCGGCATGACATAAAGCCACGAGCACGGCATCTCACGCTTGTGCATGGCTGCATTCAGGCGCTAACGTAGGCGCTTGCCATGCGGTTCATGGCAAGCCGTTTGCAACAGGCATTGATGAAAGTACACGGATCAAGGATTTTCACGTGACGTCCAGCCTTCCTCCCGCTACGTCCATGACCGATTCAGTCGCAGCCAGACAACTGCGCGAAGGGTTTCATTGGCTTTGCTTTTCCGATCCCTTGCTGGAACAGGCGTTCCGGCAACACCATATCGAGCGGGCACGGCCGAGAGTGCAACTGCATTTATGGCTGGCCATCGCGCTGGTCATGAGCTTCATCATTATTGATGAGACGCTGCTGAATCGTGCCGGTGGCATACAGCTGTTGCTGGTGCGTGTGCTGGCCCTCGGTTCATTGCTGATCAGTGCCCTGGTCGCATCCAGAGAGTCCTGGTACGAGCGTTACTATACGCAGGCGATTCGCGTTCTCCTGCCTTTGTTCGGCATCTGTGCGGTGGCCAATGAGCTGCTGGATCAGCCTGAAGGCGTCTCGTTTTTCGCAGCCATCGTGCTGATGGTGTTCGCCGTCTATCTGCTCATTGGCCTGCTATTCGTGTCGGCTCTGTGTTCGGGGCTGTTCATTTTCACGGCTTATGTGCTGGGCGCCATCACGGTACATACGCCGCAACAGGAACTGATCTACAACGGCACCATCCTGCTGTTTACCAATGTATTTGGCGCCACCGCGTCCTACACGCTGGAACGGCTGGTCAGAACCACCTTTCTCGAGACACGGCTGTTGAACGACATGGCCAATCTGGACGGTCTGACCGGCATCTACAACCGTCGTGCATTTGACGAGCATACCGAGCAGGTCTGGCAGCAGGCCATGCGCGAGCAAAGGCCGGTCGCGCTGTTGCTGGTGGATATCGACCACTTCAAGGCCTACAACGATTATTACGGGCACCAGGTGGGTGACCAGTGTTTGCAGCAGGTGGCGCAAATCCTGATGGCGGCGTGCCGGCGCCCGCTGGATTTCACGGCGCGCTATGGCGGCGAGGAGTTCGCAGTCGTGCTCTACGATGCCGGTCGTGATTACGTTCAGGAACTGGCCAGCAGGATTCAGGGCAGGCTGCTCGAACTGGGCATTGCTCACCCCGCATCGTCGGGCACGCGCCGGGTTACGGTCAGTATCGGCGCTGCCTGTGTGGTGCCCGACCAGAATCGGTCCGTGTTCGGCTTCATACAACTGGCCGATGAGGCGCTGTACGAGGCCAAGGATACGGGGCGGGATCGCACAGTCATCAAGGACAGGGAATACGCTGATCTGGCCACCGGCGCATTCCGGCATGCCGATGGCCGGGCGCAGCGCCGGGTTTCCTGAATACCGGTTACCGGCTGCGCCGCTCCCATTTCCCAAAAAGCGCTCTTATGGCGCAGCCGCCGTAACGGCTGTTCCAGCTTGGGGCCGATTGCAGCTTTTGCTTCCACATTGAGTCGGCTCTGGCTACATTGAATGGCTGGAAAGTTGCTATAACCTTTGTTCTTTTCCGCCTGCCTGTTCTCAATGACTTCCCAGCATGGTTCTTGCTGAGAGCCAGGTAAGCCATTGTCGGTGACCGGAGCTTGCCCATGACTGCCGTGCGTTCGATCAAGACCCTGTTGATTGCCAATCGTGGCGAGATTGCCATTCGGGTCATGCGGGCGGCGGCTGAGCAGGGTATTCGTACCGTGGCGATCTATTCGCAGGAAGACCGGTTTTCCCTGCATCGCATGAAGGCCGATGAAAGCTATCTGGTTGGCGAGGGCAAGACCCCGGTCGAGGCCTATCTGGCCATCGACGACATCATCCGCATTGCCCGTGAAGCCAGGGTGGATGCCATTCATCCTGGCTATGGCTTTCTCTCCGAGAACCCGGACTTTGCCGAAGCCTGCGCCGCTGCGGGCGTGATTTTCATTGGCCCCACTCCCGACACCATGCGGCGGTTGGGTAACAAGGTGTCGGCGCGCAAGCTGGCGGTCAGCGCCGGTGTGCCGGTGATGCCGGCCACGCCACCGTTACCGGCGGATGAAGCCGAGATCAAACGCCTTGCCGCCGCAGTGGGCTATCCGGTGATGCTCAAGGCCAGCTGGGGCGGCGGTGGCCGGGGTATGCGGGTTGTCGAAAGCGAGTCGCAGTTGCTGGAACTGGTGCCGGTGGCGCGGCGTGAAGCCAGGGCTGCATTCGGTAATGACGAGGTTTACCTGGAAAAACTGGTGCGCCGCGCCCGGCATATCGAAGTGCAGTTGCTGGGCGACAGCCATGGCAATCTGCTGCACTTGTACGAACGCGACTGCACTGTGCAACGCCGCAATCAGAAAGTGGTGGAACGGGCGCCGGCCAGTTTCTTCACCAGCGACCAACGCAATGCGCTGTGCGAAGCAGCACTGAAGATCGGTCGCGCCGCCAATTACGTCAATGCCGGCACCGTGGAGTTTTTGCAGGATGCTGACACCGGCGAGTTCTACTTCATTGAAGTCAATCCGCGTATCCAGGTTGAACACACGGTAACCGAGGCAGTGACCGGTGTGGATCTGGTACGGGCACAGATCATGGTCGCCAAAGGCGCACGCATCGGTACTCCCGAAAGTGGCATTCCGGCCCAGGCGGATATCCGTTTGAACGGGTTTGCCATGCAGTGCCGCGTCACCAGTGAAGACCCAGAAAACAACTTTGTGCCGGACTACGGGCGCATCACGGCTTATCGCAGTCCTGCCGGTTATGGCGTGCGTCTGGATGCCGGCACGGCGTATTCGGGCGCCATCATCACTCGTTCCTATGATTCATTGCTGGTGAAAGTCACCGTCTGGGCGCCGACGCCAGCCGAAGTGGTGGCGCGCATGCATCGTGCATTGTGGGAATTCCGCGTACGCGGCGTGGTTACCAATCTGCGCTTTCTGGATCAGCTCATTACCCATCCCAGTTTCCTGAACGGCGATTACACCACCAAGTTCATTGATCAGACGCCGGAGTTGTTCCGCATTCCGCGCAAGCGCGATCGCGCCACGCGTCTGCTCAAGTATCTGGGAGAAATCATTGTCAATGGCAATCCGGAAGTGAAGGGTCGTACTAGGCCGGTACGTCTGCAAACCCCGCGCGTGCCCAGGCTTGCTGCACCGCTGCCGACGCCCGCGCCAGGCGCCAGACAATTGCTGGATCAACTGGGAGCGCAGAAATTTTCGCAGTGGATGCTGGATCAGAAGCAGGTGTTGCTGACCGACACCACCATGCGTGACGCGCATCAATCCCTGCTGGCAACGCGCATGCGCACCCATGACATCGCGGCCATTGCGCCGTACTACGCCGGCCTGGTGCCCAATCTGTTCTCGGTGGAGTGCTGGGGCGGTGCGACCTTCGATGTCTCCATGCGCTTCCTCAAGGAGGACCCATGGGAACGCCTGGCATTGCTGCGTGAGAAAATGCCCAACCTGTTGTTGCAGATGCTGCTGCGCTCGGCCAATGCCGTGGGCTATACCAATTACCCGGACAATGTGGTGCGGCATTTCGTGAAGCACGCCGCACAGACCGGGGTTGATGTATTCCGCGTGTTCGATTCGCTGAACTGGTTCGACAACATGAAAGTGGCGATGCAGGCCGTGATCGACAGCGGCAAGCTGTGCGAGGCGGCGCTCTGTTATTCAGGCAATCTGAGCGACCCGACGCGCACCAAGTACGATCTGAACTACTACCTGAAGCTGGCGCGCGAATTCAAATCCGCGGGCGCGCACATCATCGGCATCAAGGACATGGCCGGGCTGTGTCAACCGCAGGCTGCTTACGCGCTGGTCAAGGCGCTCAAGGATGAAATCGGCCTGCCGGTGCATTTCCACACTCATGACACCAGTGGCATCTCTGCGGCCAGCGTGCTGGCCGCAGTCACGGCGGGAGCGGATGCAGTCGATGGCGCCATTGACTCCATGAGCGGTTTCACCTCGCAACCGAATCTGGGCTCCATCGTCGAAGCGTTGCGGCATGGTCCGCGCGACAGCGGCGTGTCGCCGGAAAACCTGCGCATTCTGTCGGGTTACTGGGAACAGGTGCGGCAGTTGTATTCACCCTTTGAAAGCGACATGCGCGCCAGCGCCTCCGAAGTGTATTTGCATGGCATGCCGGGCGGTCAGTTCACCAATCTGAAAGAGCAGGCGCGTTCGCTGGGGATTGACGATGTGCACTGGCCCGAGGTGGCGCGCGCCTATGCGCAGGTCAACGACATGTTCGGCGACATCATCAAGGTCACGCCCAGCTCCAAGGTGGTGGGCGACATGGCCATTTTCATGGTGACCAGCGGCTTGACGCCGGAGATGGTGCTCGATCCCGATACGGAGGTGAATTTTCCGGAATCAGTGGTTTCCTTCTTCAAGGGCGATCTCGGTCAGCCCTATGGCGGGTTTCCGCCGGCATTACAGAAGAAAATCCTCAAGGGCGCAGTACCGCTCACCGGGCGCCCCGGTGAGTCGTTGCCGCCGGTGAATCTCGATGAAGTGCGGCAACAACTGCAAAGCCGCACCACGCGACCGCTGAATGATGACGATCTGTGTTCGTACCTCATGTATCCCAAGGTCTTCCTCAGCTATCTGGAGGATCGCGAGCAATACGGACCGGTCAGCGGCATTCCTACCCGGTACTTCTTTTATGGCATGGAACCGGGCGATGAGCTCACCGTGGATATCGAACGGGGCAAGTCGCTGATCATCCGCTTTGTGGCGGTCAGTGATGCGCATGATGATGGTACACGCACGGTGTTTTTTGAACTCAATGGCGAACCGCGTTCCCTCAAGATTGCGGATCGCTCCAAGGTTGCCGCCAAACCGCCGCGCCGCAAAGCTGAAGCCAATAACGACAAACATGTGGCTGCACCCATGCCGGGTACTGTGGCGATGGTGCATGTCAAGCCGCAGAGCAGGTTCAGCAAGGGCGATGTGCTGGTGACCATCGAAGCCATGAAAATGGAAACGGCCGTGCGTGCCGAACGCGATGGCGGAGTGGCGGAAGTGGTTACCCGCATGAGCGAACCGGTGGATGCCAAGGATTTGCTGCTGGTATTGGCGTGACCCGGCATATTTAACGGCATTTTTCAGTTTGGCAATGCATGAAAAATGCTGCATGGCAATTGCAGCATGATGCTTGATCAAACGCTGATAGCGTTGACCGGTATCTTTGAATATGGATACTTCCACTTACGCTGGCATAGCCAATCCTCATTTGGCTGCATAAGCCGACGCTTTATACTTATCAATGACCGCAATATTCGCGGTTTCGCACGAGTGAGATTATGAGTCACGACACCGCGAGTACAGCCGCCGCGGCCGGCCATGCTGCACCAGCCAATCCAATCTACAACGACAAGATTGTCCGTCAGTTCACCATCATGACCGTGGTCTGGGGCGTGGTCGGCATGCTGGTGGGCGTCATCCTGGCGGCCCAGTTGCTCTGGCCGGCCTTGAACTTCGACATTCCCTGGCTGACCTTCAGCCGCCTGCGGCCATTGCATACCAATGCGGTGATCTTTGCCTTTGGCGGTTCGGGTCTGTTCGCTGCATCTTATTACGTGGTGCAGCGTACGTCGCATGTGCGTTTGTTTTCGGATGGCCTGGCGGCATTCACCTTCTGGGGCTGGCAACTGGTCATTGTATTGGCCGCCATCACTTTGCCGCTGGGCATTACCCAGGGCAAGGAATACGCGGAGCTGGAATGGCCGATTGACCTGCTGATTGCGATAGTGTGGGTAAGTTACGGCATTGTGTTCTTCGGTACGCTGGCCAAGCGTCAGATCAAGCACATCTTTGTCGCCAACTGGTTTTTTGCGGCCTACATCATCACCATCGCAGTGCTGCACATCTTCAACAACCTCGCCATTCCGGTATCGCTGACCAAGTCCTACATCGTCTATGCCGGAACTGTCGATGCGATGGTGCAGTGGTGGTATGGCCACAATGCGGTGGGCTTTTTCCTGACGGCAGGCTTCCTGGGCATGATGTATTACTTTGTGCCCAAGCAGGCAGGTCGTCCGATCTTCTCCTATCGCCTGTCCATCGTGCACTTCTGGGCATTGATCTCCGTGTACATGTGGGCGGGTCCGCACCATCTGCAATACACCAGCCTGCCGGACTGGACCCAGTCGCTGGGCATGGTGTTCTCGCTGATCCTGCTGGCGCCGAGCTGGGGCGGCATGATCAACGGCATCATGACTCTGTCAGGTGCGTGGCACAAGTTGCGTACCGATCCGATCCTGAAGTTCCTGATCGTGTCCCTGTCGTTCTACGGCATGTCCACCTTTGAAGGACCGATGATGTCCATCAAGACGGTGAATGCGCTTTCGCACTACACCGACTGGACCATTGGCCATGTGCATTCCGGCGCGCTGGGCTGGGTGGCCTTCATCACCATCGGCACCATGTACGCCTTGCTGCCCAAGGTGTTTTACAAGGAACGGATGTGGAGCCTCAAGCTGATCGACTGGCATTTCTGGATCGCCACCATTGGCGTGGTGCTGTACATCAGCTCGATGTGGATCGCCGGCGTGATGCAGGGGTTGATGTGGCGCGCCACCAACGCCGACGGCACGCTGACCTACACGTTTGTCGAATCGCTCAAGTTCACTTACCCCTACTACGCCGTGCGTTTGCTGGGCGGGTTGCTGTTCCTGACAGGCATGTTGATCATGGTCTACAACGTAGTCATGACGTTGCGTTCACCCACGACCAGTACTGCGAACGAAGCGGTGGCGGTCAAAGCAGTAGCGGTCTGAGGTAACGAACATGAGTCATGAAATAGTTGAAAAGAAAGCCGCGTTGATGGGCGTGCTGATTGCCCTGGTGATCAGCATCGGCGGGCTGGTGGAAATCGTGCCGCTGTTCTTTCAGAGTTCGGTGGTCAAGGCATCCCCGGGCGTCAAGCCATACAGCGCGCTGGCCCTGGAAGGCCGTGACATCTATGTACGCGAAGGCTGTTACAACTGCCACTCGCAGATGGTGCGTACCTTGAAGGGCGATGCCGACCGTTATGGCCATTATTCGCTGGCGGGCGAGTCGGTGTATGACCATCCTTTTCAGTTTGGCTCCAAGCGCACCGGTCCGGACTTGGCGCGCGTCGGCGGGCGTTATTCAGATGAATGGCATCGCATTCACTTGAACAATCCGCGCGATGTGGTGCCGGAGTCCAACATGCCGGGTTTCCCCTGGCTTGCCAGGAACAAGCTTGATGGCGCGCAAACCGCCGGCAAGATGCGCGTGTTGCGCACCTTGGGCGCGCCTTATACCGATGCCGAGATTGCTGCCGCAGAAAGCGACGTCAAGGGCAAGACCGAGCAGGAAGCCGTGATTACCTATCTACAGGGACTGAAGTATCACGGTGATGCGCAATGAACCTGGTGCGCGGCATTCTCACGTTGATACTGATGCTGTCGTTCATCACGCTGGTGGTGTGGCTGTACAGCAAACGCAACAAGCACGCCTATGACGATGCGGCACGACTGCCGTTGGAAGAAGATGAGCTGTCCGGCAATCAGCATGGCAGCGGGAGCAAGCAATCATGAGTTCCTTGATGAGTTCGCCGGCAGCCTTGTTCGTTGTCGTGGGGACGATTGTTAACATTCTTGCTTGCCTGTGGCTGATCTGGTGGACGGCCAAGCGTCGCTCGGGCGAGGCGGATACCACCGGCCATACCTGGGATGGCATTCAGGAATACAACAATCCGATGCCACGCTGGTGGTTGATCCTGTTCATTGTCACCATCATTTTCGGATTTATTTATCTGGCCTTGTATCCTGGCCTGGGGAACTATTCGGGCAGCAAAGCATGGACATCGGCAAACCAGTTGGCGCAGGAGCAGGCGCGTACCCAGGCATCGTTTGAAGCGCGCTACGGCGAAATTGCCAAGCAGGATCTGGCAAGCCTGTCGAAGAACGCTGAAGCCATGGCGTCGGCCAAGAATCTCTTCGCCAACAACTGTACGGTTTGTCACGGCGCGGATGCGCGTGGCACCAAGGGTTTCCCCAACCTGACCGACAATGACTGGTTGTGGGGCGGCAGCCCCGAAACCATTCTTGAAACCATCAGCAACGGCCGCAAGGGCGTGATGCCGGCGTGGGGCGCGGTGCTTGGCAAACAAGGTGTGGAAGAAGTCTCTGCCTATGTGCTGAGTCTGAGCGGCCGCAAGGTGCCGAGCGAATGGGTGGCGGCAGGCAAGGAACGTTTTGCCACGATCTGCGCTGCGTGCCATGGTCCTGATGCCACCGGCATGCAGGCACTGGGTGCGCCCAACTTGACCGACAAGACCTGGATATACGGCAGTTCCGTCGAAACGATTCGCGAAACCGTGACCAATGGTCGCAGCAATGAAATGCCCGCGCATCTGGGTTTGCTGGGTGAAACCAAGGTGCGCATGCTGGCTGCCTATGTGTACAGCCTGTCGCATCAGCAATGAGACGAGAGCTTTGATGGTGCTGCGCCAGCGCGGCCGACCCGTAGTAACATCATGACAATTAGAGACCGGGGCGTATCTGCTCCGGTCGCCTCTCCGAGATACATGGCGGAATTCATTCCGTCTGCATACACAGCCGATGATGAGGAGTGGCCATGAGTGATCCGATAACAGAAGAACCGGAAGACCGGACACCCGAAACAGTTCATTGGTCGCGCCTGCGCGAGGATGTGGGCGTGGTGGTATGGAGTTCGTTCCTGGTGGCTTGCGTGGCCACCATGCTGTTCTTTGCTTTCGTCGATCCGAACGATCTCGCCGGCATGCTCAATGATCCCTGGTGGTTGCCCAATGTCATGACCTGTTATGCACTGGGGTTCTTCGGTTTCTGGGCCATTGCGGCCAGCGCGGCGAGTCTGACCGCCTACATGCTGGATACTTCGCATGAGCATTTTGCGGAACACAGGCCGCAAGACAGGCAAGGTTGATTGTGACTACCAACGACACGCTTCCCAAATCCGACGTGGCTGAAAAGCCGGTAAATTCCGATGCGCTGTATGTGGCGCAACAGAAAATCTATCCCCGTGAAGTGCCGGGCCGCTTCCGCAATCTGCGCACATTGGCCACCGTCGGTTTGCTGGGCATCTTCTATGGCCTGGCCTGGTTGCAATGGGATGGCCGGCAGGCGGTGCTGTTCGATCTGCCGGCGCGCAAATTTTATATCTTTGGTCTGGTTTTCCTGCCTCAGGACTTTTTCTTCCTGACCTGGCTGCTGATTCTGGCGGCGCTGTCCCTGTTTTTCTTTACGGCGCTGGCGGGGCGCCTGTGGTGCGGCTATGCCTGTCCGCAAACCGTCTGGACCGACGCCTTTGTGTGGATGGAGCGTTTGACCGAAGGCAATCGTCAGCAACGCATGAAGCTCGACAAGGCGCCCTGGAGCTTCAATAAGTTGTGGCGCAAGAGCGCCAAGCAGGCGCTGTGGGTATGCTTCTCCCTGTACACCGGCTTTACCTTTGTAGGTTATTTCACCCCCATACACACGCTGCTGGCGGAGATTCGCAGCTTCGCCACCGGACCCTGGGAGACCTTCTGGGTGTTGTTCTATGGCCTGGCAACTTATGGCAATGCCGGTCATCTGCGTGAGCAAGTGTGCAAGTACATGTGTCCCTACGCGCGCTTCCAGAGCGCCATGTTCGACAAGCACACCCTGATCATCAGTTATGACGCCGCCCGTGGCGAGCCGCGGGGTTCCCGTGCCCGTGGTCTGGATTACAAGGCGGAAGGTCTGGGCGATTGCATCGACTGCACCCTGTGCGTACAGGCCTGTCCCACCGGTATCGACATCCGCAAGGGCCTGCAGTACGAATGCATTGCCTGCGCCGCCTGCATCGATGCCTGCGATGTCGTCATGGACAAGATGAACTACCCGCGCGGTCTGGTGCGTTATTCGACGCAGGCTTCACTGGAAGGAAATGCGCCGCATGTGATCCGTCCGCGCACGGTGATTTATGCCAGCTTGCTGACTCTGTTGTTCGGTGGCTTCCTGTATGCGGTCACCCACCGCAGTCTGCTGGAGCTGGATGTGTTGCGTGATCGCAATGTCATGTACCGCGAAACCGATGACGGGTTGATCGAGAATGTCTATACGCTGCGTGTGATCAACAAGGACAGCAAGGCGCATGCTTACACGTTGCAGATTGCCGGCGTGCCTGAGGCCAAACTGGAGGCCGATGGTCCAACGGTCAGCGCCGGCGCCAGTGAAGTGGTCACCGTGACTGTCAGCGTGATTGCGCCGGCGATGGACAAGGGCGGCCCGCATCCAATCAATTTCAATCTGGTCAGCAGCGATGATCCGAAGCTGAAGGTCAGCAGCGTTTCCAGATTCTTCTCACCCCTGTAGCCAGAAACGCGAGTCCGCCATGAATGCCATTCCTTCAAGAGACGAGCAGCCCGCGCGCAGTTACGCTCCCTATTGGCTGGCGCTGGGGCCGGTGCTGGTGGTGATTGCCAGTTTCATCACTGTGTATCTGGTATGGCGTCATCCCGATCAACCGATTGCCGTGGAGCAGGTCAGCGAAATTCACGATGCATCGGGAACTCACGTGCATGTGACCAACTCGGTCACGCCGCCTCTCAAGTAGGCATGTCTGAGGTATCGTGAATATTGCTGCCGAGGTCTGCTTTCATTGCGGTGAGCCCATTCCACCCGGAACGCAGATCTATGCGCAGTTGCAGCAACGTCGGGCGGCAATGTGTTGTGAAGGTTGTCGTGCGGTCGCCGAGCTGATTGCCGGCGTGGGGCTGGAAGACTATTACCGTTATCGCTGCGAGCCGGCCCTCAAGCCCCCGGAAACCACCCATGACGAGTGGCAGGCATTTGCGCCGGTTGAAGTGGCCAGCCAGTTTGTGCGTAGTGAAACCAACGACCGGCAATCCGTCGTGCTGTTGATCGACGGCCTGCGTTGCGCCGCCTGCGCCTGGCTGATAGATCGCATGTTGAAACGAGTGCCGGGCATCGCCGAAGTCAGCGTCAATGCCGCCACCACTCGCGCCAGAGTGGTGTGGCGTGCGGGCGAGTGCGATCTGGTGACGGTGTTGCGCACCCTGTCGCGCCTGGGTTATCGGCCGCATCCGCTCAATCCCGAGAACATCCAGCAGCAGACGCAGGATGAGCGGCGCGGCGCGCTCAAGCGTCTGGGTGTGGCGGGCCTCGGCATGATGCAGGTCATGATGTATGTGCTGCCGCTGTACATGCGCGAGCAGACGCGCATGGAGGCCGATGTAGTGCATTATCTGCAACTGATCAGTCTGTTGATTACCACGCCGGTGCTGTTCTACGCCGGCTGGCCGTTCCTGAGCAATGCAGTGCGATCCGTGCGACATGGTGCGGTGAGCATGGATGTGCCGGTGGCGCTGGCCTTGCTGCTGGCTTATGGCGCCAGTGTGTTCAACACCTTGATGCAACGTGGCGAAGTGTATTTCGATTCGGTCACCATGTTCATTTTTTTCCTGACCCTGGGCCGCTACGTGGAAATGGCGGTGCGACATCGCACCGGCAACATTACCGATGCATTGACACGACTGCAGCCACGGCTCGCACACCGTCTGGTTCACGATTCAACCGGTCAGGAACATCAGGAAGATATTCCACTGCTGGCGCTGCGTGTTGGCGACGAAGTGCTGGTGCGGGTCGGTGAAGCCGTGCCGGCGGACGGTCGCGTCAGTATTGGCAGCTCCAGCATGGATGAATCCATGCTGACCGGTGAGTCCCTGCCAGTGCCGCGCAAGCCTGGCGATATGGTGCTAGCCGGTGCGGTCAATCGGGAGGCGCTCCTGCGGGTACGAATCACTGCGGTGGGTACGGCCACAGTATTGGCCAATGTCATTGCCCTGCTGGAGCGTGCCCAGGGCGACAAGCCACGGATCGCATTGATGGCGGATCGCATGGCGCGCCGGTTTCTCAATGCGCTGCTGATCTTCACTGCCCTGGTTGGTCTCGTGTGGTACTTCGTCGATCCGGGCCGTGCTTTCGATGCCGTGCTGGCCGTGCTGGTGGTGACCTGTCCCTGCGCCCTGTCGTTGGCCGCGCCTGCGGTAATTGCCGCGGCGACTACCGCGTTGGCGCGGCGCGGCCTGCTGGTGACGTGCGCCGATGCGATCGAGCAACTGGCGCAGGTGCGGCAGATGGTGTTCGATAAGACCGGCACGCTGACCACCGGCCATATCGTGATTGCCAGTACGCATTGCGCTGCCACGTTCAACACCGAATACTGCCATGCATTGGCGGCTGCGCTGGAACAGGGTGCCGATCATCCCATTGCCCGCGCATTTCGTGAGTATGCATCGTCGGCATTGCAGTTCAAGGCCACTGAGCTGCGTGTCATACCGGGCGCAGGCGTTGCCGGTGTGATTGACGGCATAACCTACCGCTTGGGTACCCCCGCGTTTGTTGCCGAACTGCGCGGCGATACCAGTGAGTCACATACCGATGAGGCGGTTGTCGTATTGGGTGATGCACAAACCGAACTGGCGCGCTTTGAATTACGCGATCCGCTGCGCGCCGAAGCGCAAGCCAGCATCCGGCAATTGGCCGGTCTTGGTCTGGACAGTTCGATCCTGAGCGGCGATGCCGACAGCACGGTGCAGCGGATTGCCAATGACTGCGGCATTGCCCAGTATCGGTCACGACAAACTCCTGCCGACAAGCTCAGGGTGCTGCAATCACTGAAGCGTGACGGCACGGTTGCGGCAATGGTGGGCGATGGCATCAACGATGCACCGGTGCTCAGCGCCGCTGCAGTCTCCATTGCCATGGGTTCAGGTACGGCGCTGGCGCAGGCCAGCGCCGATATCGTGCTGATGAGCAACAGTCTGCAAGCCTTGCCGCAGGCCGTACAACTGGCTCGTCGCGCACAACTCATCATGCGGCAGAACCTGATTTGGGCGGTTGTCTATAACCTGGCCGCCGTACCCCTGGCGGCGTTGGGTATGATCCCTGCCTGGTTGGCGGCGGTGGGCATGTCCACCAGCTCGGTGCTGGTGGTGTTGAATGCCACCCGGGTATTGACGGGCACTGCGGACCATTCCGTTCATGGGCAAGCAGGCGCTGTCACTGCCGGCAACCGGTTGAGTCACGCATGAGTGTGGTCTTCATTCTCATCCCCCTGAGTCTGGTGCTGGTCGGGCTGGCGGCATGGGCGTTTTTCTGGGCGGTGAATTCCGGCCAGTTTGATGATCTGGAAACTCCCGGTTGGGAGATATTGACTGATAGCAATTCCCCTCCCACGACTACGAGCAGTGTCGCCGAGGCTGATGTTGACCCCACGTCTGCGGAAGAGTCCTGAGCATGGCCGGCGGTGACTTGAGCATGGCGGCGGCATTTGTCGCCGGTGTATCGGGCAGCATGCATTGCATGGCGATGTGCGGTGGTCTGGCCGGCGCATTCGGCATGCGCGCCCGCGCTGCGGGCGGCACTGCCCGCAATGCCTTCGTGCATGCGGCCCTGTATCAGGTGGGGCGATTGTCGAGTTATGCAGTCGCGGGCGCGGTCTGCGGCGTTTTCGGCGGACTGTTGCTGCGGTTCATGAATCTGGCGGGGCTGACGCTGTGGTTGCGCGTGGCGGCCGGATTGTTGTTGATCCTGTTGGGTATGCAGCTTGTTTCGGGCTGGCGCTTGCTGGCTCCCGTTGAGACGGCAGGCGCACATCTCTGGCGGCGTCTGTCGCCCCTAGTCCGGCACATGCCGAAAAGCGGTATGTGGCAGGCGTTGATGATGGGTGCATTGTGGGGGTGGCTGCCCTGTGGCCTGGTGTATTCGATGCTGTTGCTGGGCGCCCTGGGCGGCAGCGCCGAGCATGGCGCGCTGGTCATGCTGGCGTTTGGCGCGGGCACCTTGCCGTCGATGTTGAGCAGCAGCCTGCTGGCTTCGCAACTGGCGCGCGCGGCATCGCAGCAGGGACTGCGCGCAGTGGCTGGCGGCTTGATGATGCTGTTTGGCGCGTGGACGGCCTGGGTGGCATTGCAGCATCATGTCCACTAGCGGTATGTACATTGTCCTGAGCGCAGTCACGATCTGACTGCTTGTTACGGCAAGGATCGTTATGAGCATTGACCCCGTCACGCAAGGGCCGCTGCGCATGGTCCATCCAGAACTGGAGGACCTGCTCAATGCCGCCATAGATGGCGTGCTGATCCTCGATCACAAACGTCGGATACGGTTGATGAGTCGTGCAGCCGAGCGCATGTTCGCCTGTCGCGAAGTGGCCATGCTGGGTCACGACGTGAATGAGCTGCTGCCCGAATTTGATGATCGTCATTGTCCTCCTGTGGGCGGCGAGTGCGAAACCGGACAGCGGGTCAGGCTGCTGCAGGGGTTTCGCAAGGACGGTACGCACTTTGCGGCAGAACTGGCCTGTGGCCGGATCCATGGCATCGAGCCGCCGCGCTACATCGCCTTTATCCGCGACATCAGCGAACGCATGCGACGCGAAGCGGCGTTGCGGCAGAGTGAAGCGGCATTGCACACCGCGCAGCGTCTGGCCAATATCGGCAACTATGTCATTCACTATGACGACAGCGTGCCCGACTACGCTTCGCCGCAGTTATGCCGCATCTTTGGCTGGGATGATCGGGAAACGGCCAGTCATTTGTTGGTGCGCGTGCTTTCGGTGGTGCATCCTTCTGATCGTGCCAGGGTGATGCAGGCTTTTGCCGAACTGGAGAATGACGGCCAGAGCATCGACATTGAATATCGGATCCTGTCTTCCGGTTCCGGGTTGCGTCATATTCATCATCTGGCGCAGCTGTCGCGTCCCGCACAGGCCGGTGTGGCGCAACATGTGGGCACGGTGCATGACATCACGGAGCGCAAGCTCGCCGACTACGAACTGCATGACATGCTGAATCGCATTGCGCACTTCGGGCGCATTTCAACCATGGGCGAGATGGCGACGGGTCTGGCCCATGAGGTCAATCAGCCGCTCACCGCCATCGCCAGTTATGCCCAAGCTTGCAGACGCCTGTTCATCAGTGGCAGCTATGAAACGGATGAAGTGGTAACCGCCCTGGAACAGATCGCGCAGCAGGCTTTGCGCGCCGGTGAAGTGATCCGTCGCATGCGCTCTTTCGCCAGGTATCATGAGCTGAAACTCGAGCCGGCAAAAGCCAATGGTCTCCTGGAGGAACTGGCGCTGCTCGGTCAGACCGACGCGCATTATCATAATGTGCGTTTGTTGCTGGAGCCGGCGGTCGAGGCGCCGGTGGTTCACGCTGATACGGTGCAGATTCAGCAGGTATTGCTGAATCTGGTGCGCAACGCCATTGACGCCATGCAGGGTTTGCCTGAACCGCAGCGGGAAATCATCCTGCGCACGCGCATAGACGAACGCGGCGAAGTAGAGTTCATGGTGGCGGATCGGGGTGCTGGTCTGCCGTCCGGGATTGCTTCGGAAATATTCAATGCCTTTTTCACCACCAAGGTCACAGGTACCGGCCTGGGTTTGTCCATCAGTCAATCCATTGTGATAGCACACGGTGGCAGGTTGTGGTGTACTGACAATCCAGGCGGCGGCGCGCGTTTCTTTTTCTGTTTGCCACGCGTCGATGCGGCGCCACAGTAAAACCGTCTGCCGGTTGATGGATTCATGTTAAACCCGACTGCACGGGTTCACTTGAAAATGCATACTTGGGACCTATTTAGGAATTCAGCCGAACCATATTGAACCGGGAAGCGTCCTGTTTGCGCGCGCCCTCCCGTAGCCAAGTCTAATGAGCGTCGCAAGTAGCGGGCGTTGCAGCGATAAATCCTGATGGAGAAGACGCATGCGGGTTGGTAGTGTAAGTCCGTCGCCCATGGTGTTCATTGTGGATGATGATCCCGCCGTGCAGCAGGCGTTACGATTGCTGTTCCGTTCTGCCGGTTACCGGGTTGAGATATTCAATTCGGGCGCGCAATTTCTGGATGCATACAACGAGCAGATGTCCGGTTGCGCGCTGCTGGATGTGCGCATGCCAGGCATGTCGGGCCTGGAGCTGCAGGAAAAACTCAATGCGCGGCATTCCATCCTGCCGGTCATTTTCATGACCGGTCATGGCGATGTGCCCATGGCGGTGACGGCGATGCAGGCCGGTGCGCTGGATTTCATCCAGAAGCCGTTTGATGATCAGGATCTGCTTGACCGGGTGGCGCAAGCCATGGCGCGCGATGAGCACAACCGCAGCGTGTTGCTGGAAAAGCATGAAATCCGCAAGCGCCTTGAATCTCTGACGGTCCGCGAGCACGAAATCATGAATATGGTGGTCGATGGCAAAGCCAACAAGGTCATTGCCGGCGATTTGCAGTTGAGTCAACGCACTGTGGAAATTCATCGCGCCCGCGTCATGGAAAAGATGCTGGCCACTTCACTGGCGCATCTGGTGCGTATGGTGATTGCCGTGAACGAGTCCGACAAGGACGATCTGGGCGTGACCAAATTGACGCGTGCATGAGCTGGTTTGAAGAGAAACAATCCGCCTGGCTGTATCGTCAGGTCGCGCAGGCTGAATCCGATCCACAAATGCGCCAGTTGTTCACGGCATTGGCGGATGCCGCCGAGGCGCAGGCGGCCATCTGGAATCAACAGGTCCCTGGCGGTTTCAAGCCGGATATTCGTGCGCGACTGGTGGCGAAGCTGGTGCACTACATTCCGCCGCGCCGCTTGCGCACCGTACTGGCGGCGATGAAATTGCGTGGTCTGTCGGCTTATGACGCGCATGCACATGTTCGCGCCAATGGCCACATCATGCCGACCACCATTGCAGATGTCGGGCTGAGCCACCGGGGCGTTGGCGGCGGCAATCTGCGTGCGGCAGTGTTTGGCGTTAATGATGGTCTGGTGTCGAATGCCTGCCTGATCATGGGCGTGGCTGGCGCCAATGCCGGTAATCAACTGGTGCTGACCAGTGGCGTGGCGGGTTTGCTGGCAGGCGCCCTGTCGATGGCGGCCGGCGAGTATGTTTCCATGCGTTCGCAGCGCGAGATGTATGAATACCAGATTGGTCTGGAGCGCGCAGAGCTGGCTGAGTATCCCCAGGAAGAAGCAGAAGAACTGGCCTTGATTTATCAGGCGCGTGGTATGGAGCTGGAACGCGCCCGCGGATTTGTCGCCGAATTAATGCGTGATCCAAAAAATGCGCTCAATGTATTGTCGCGTGAAGAGTTGGGTTTGAATCCGGATGATCTGGGGTCACCCTGGGGCGCGGCATTGTTTTCGTTCGTGGCCTTTGCACTGGGCGCGCTGGTGCCCTTGGTGCCGTTTCTGTTGGGACTGACCAGTCAGTCAGCCTTGTTATGGTCTTGTCTGGCGACCGGCGTGAGTCTGCTTGCAGTGGGCATGACGTTGAGTCTGTTTACCGGACGCAATGCGCTGGCTGGCGGTTTGCGCATGCTGCTGATCGGCGGTGGCGCTGGCGTGGTGACTTTTTTCATCGGTCAGTGGCTGGGTGCGGTGCTGGGCTAGCACTTGTGTTTTGCTGAACTGCACCCATTGAATCCGGTATCCATTCTTCGTGGTCAAGGTTCAGGGTATGAGTTCCCCAGTGCATGTGGTGTGTGGTCATTGCCAATCAGTGGTGCGAGTGCCAGCGGACAGGCTTGGACAGGCGCCGCATTGTCCGCAGTGTCATCAGGCCCTGCTGGATGGGCGGCCGGTCAATCTGACCAATGACAGTTTTGACAGGCATGTGCAGCGTAATGATTTGCCCGTGGTGGTGGACGTATGGGCTCCCTGGTGCGGACCCTGCAAGGCCATGGCGCCGCAGTTTGCTGCCGCTGCGCAGACCATGAGTGCGCAACTGCGTTTCGCCAAACTGAATTCGGATGAAGCGCCGGATCTGGCTGCGAGGCTTGGTATACGCAGCATCCCCACACTGATCGTGTTCAAGCAAGGCAAGGAACTGGCGCGGCAGTCAGGCGCAATGGATAGCGCGCGTCTGGTGCAATGGCTAAGAAGTGTTCTGACCTGACATCGGAGTGAATGACTGGCGGCGCAGGCCAGCAAGGCTTCCCAGTAACAGCCAGCCTAGACTGAATGCTCCGCCACCACCATGTTTGCCGGAAGTTGCCAAACCCGTGCTGGCCGTGCCGGAAGCAGCATCGCTGACTATCAGATTGAAAATAGCACTGTTGTTGACCGGGTTGAGGTCATTGCTGACGCCCACACTCGCGGAAATTTCATAGAAACCGGCTTGCTGGCCGTGCAAACCGATTTGCAGTAGCCGGGTTTCATTGGCGGCCAGCGTATCGAACTGGCAGTCCACCATGCCACCGGCGCTGTTGTTGCCGCTGATGCAACTGCCGCCAGCGATGGCTGCGTCTTCAACGATCACGTTGACGGGCAGGGCGAGATGTACGGTGGGCGCATCTGCGCGGCCCGTACCGACATTCTTGACGGGCACGGACCATTGCAGGGTGGCGTTGGTAAGTGCCTGCAATGGTGCGCCACCCTTGATAACGCTGACATCCGGCGCGCCAATGGGCACCAGACAGGCGGCCTGCTGCATGATGGCGAAAATCGAGTCGCGACTGCATTGCGACAGGTCGCTGCTGCCGTTGATTTGCGCGCTCATCAGATTGGTTTGCGCCGGAGTGCTGGCACAGACGCCAGTGCCGTCATGGACGGCGCCCAATTGGTGACCCAATTCATGCGCGGCAACCAGTGAATCGATCCAGGCGCCACGATCACGTAGTTCCGACAGGCTGGCGCCATAGCGTGCGTTGCAGATATTGCCGATGTAGCCCGCGCCCAGCGTGTTGCCGTCCAAGTCGCGACCCGTGAACAGATGCGTTGCTGCATAACTGCTCATCCCGGGTGTGTCATGGCGCAGTTGACCTACCGAACTCAGCAGTGTGTCGGCGTTGGTGCTGCTTGAAAGTGTGGCTGGATCGCTGCTGTAAATCTGCACGTCGGTTGCCTGGACTTCCAGGCCCATTTGCGCAGTGAAAATGCCGTCTACGTTGTTGAGACGGACCATGATGGCATCCAGCGCGGCCTGGTCCGAGCTGTATTGAGCGCGGAATGCAGCATCGCCCAGGACCTGTATTTCCAGACGCAATGTCGGTTCGCCGCCCGATGCAGTGACCTGTCCGCTCAACGAACTGGTCAGTGCCTGATAAGTAGCCAGTCCCGTATTGGGCGCTGTGTCGGTCTTACGCATTGAGCCACAGTATTCCGCGCCCAGATCGGCAGTGGTGTCGGATAATTTGAAAATGATCGAGTCGCTGTTGGGGGCGGGCAAGGAAATCGCCAATGCGCTGCGCACTTCATTACTGGGCGCCACTACGTGCAGTTCGACGCCGTCCCAGATCAAGCCATGGGTACCGGTCGCAGTGCGCGTCAGGCGCACCCATGAAAGCGGTTTGTTTTCCAGGGTGCCGCGCAGCAGTTCTATGCGCTTGTTATTGGTCAGCGCAGCACTCAGGTGTATGTTGTCCTCCAGATTGAGGAGCAGTGTTGTGCCATGCACGCTGAGCTGGATTTGCTGGCGCGCTCTATCGCCAGACTGCCCGTTGCTGCTGTCGAGTTGCTGGCTGTGAAAGGCGGTGTAACGATGGATGCGTAATTCAGTGATGGAATCCTGCCCGAGAGCGTTAGCCATTCCTATTGGCATGAGCATCGACGCCATGAAAAGCAACAACAAGCTTGTGTACGGGCGACCGGGCTTATGTCTGCGATCCAGCATGTAATTATATAAATAGAAATCCCGCAGGCTTTGTCGCATATTTGCGGCCTGTACGCCAAATAAATATGACATATGCGTGGCATTTTATGGTTTATGCCGGTTGGCAGGCGCGACTATGCAATGTAGTTCCTGCGACTTGGCAACGATAAGCGAGTGCATTGAATCATGAAGCGTTTGATGGGTTGGTTGCCGTTGTTGGTGCTCAGCGCCTGTCACCGTTCCCCTGACCTTGAGGTGCTGGGCACGGTCGAGCGCGATCGGCTTGAGCTGGTGGCGGAGGCACATGAACCCATTGCCGAGATGCTGGTCCGCGAGGGCGATCACGTGCAAGCCGGGCAGGTACTGTTGCGTCAGATTGCCGGCGCCATGCAGCCGCGTCTGGAGCAGGCACAGGCGCAACTCGAACGCAGCGAGCAGCAATTGCGCGAGCTCCAGCATGGGCCGCGCATACAGGAAATCGAACAGGCCCGGGCGCAGCTGGAGACAGCCAGCAGCAGCCTGCACACGGCGGAGCTGGAATTCCAGCGCGCGCAGCAATTGCTCCAGTCGAAGCTGCAAAGTCAGGCGGTGCTGGATCAGGCGCGCGCCACGCGTGATGCTGCGCTGGCAGCGCGCAAGCAGGCGCAGTTGCGTTTGCAGTTGTTGAATGAAGGGACGCGCGTCGAACAACTGGAGCAGGCCAAGGCGGCAGTGGTGGCCTCACGTGCGGCATTGAACGAGTTGCAGGTGTCGGCCAGGCGTTATGCCATTACGGCGCCGCGCGCCGGCGTCATTGAAGCTTTTCCTTACAAGTTGGGCGAGCGTCCGCCCGTCGCCCAGCCTGTTGTCATCATGCTGGCGGATGATCGAACCTATGCGCGGGTTTATGTACCTGAAACCTTGCGCGCGCAATACCTGGCTGGCACAGCCGTTCAGGTGCGTGTCGATGGGGTCGCCGATATCTTTACCGGCACGGTGCGTTATGTATCGGCACAAGCAGCCTTCACGCCGTATTATGCATTGACCCAGCAGGATCGAACCCGTTTGAGCTATCTGGCTGAAATCGATCTGCAGAATGCGCAGACGCTGCCGGCGGGTCTGCCGGTGCAGGTGAGTCGCTGATCGTGGCTGATGACGCTGACTACGCCATCATCGCTACCGGCCTGACACGGCGTTTCGGCAGCAAGCTGGCCGTCGATGGCATCAACCTGCGTGTGCCGCGCGCCAGGATATTCGGCTTCCTGGGCCCGAATGGTTCCGGTAAATCCACCACCATCCGCATGCTGTGCGGCCTGCTGAAGCCCAGTGCCGGCGAATGCATGGTATTGGATGAGCAGATGCCGCAGGCGGCCGATAGCGTGCGCAACAGGATCGGCTACATGACACAACGCTTCGCGTTATGGGAAGACCTGACCGTACGCGAGAATCTGGAATTCATGGGTCGTATCTATGCGCTGCCCCGACATGAACTCAGCACGCGCATTGCCTGGCGTCTGGACCGCTATCGCCTGCGCGAGCTGGTACAGCAACGAGCGGGGACCTTGAGCGGCGGACAGAAGCAGCGTCTGGCATTGGCGGCGGCAACCTTGCATCAACCCGAGTTGCTGTTGCTGGACGAACCCACCAGTGCAGTGGATCCGCAAAGCCGTCGCGATTTCTGGGAAAGCCTGTTTGAGCTGGTTGATACCGGCACCACCATTCTGGTGTCCACTCACTACATGGATGAAGCGGAGCGCTGTCACCAACTGGCCATCCTGGATGAAGGCAAACTGGTGGCCTGCGGTGCGCCGCTGCAGTTGATCGCGGATATTGGCGTCGGTGTTGTGCAGGTGATCGCTGCGCACAGTGCGCTGGCGCGTGGCGTCCTGCAGTCTGCCGCGCAGATCAAGGCCGTAACGCAATTGGGTAATCGCTTGAATGTGCTGGTGGACAGCGCCGTGCGCGATGCTACAGGTCACGTACAGGCCTTGCTGGCTGCGCATGACATTGCTGCCGAGGCGCAGCCGATTACTGCCAGCCTGGAAGATGTATTTGTCGCGGCTACGGGGTTTGGTAAAGCTTTGCTGGCAGCGGAGCGTCGCACATGAACAGCCTGATCCGACTGTTTGCCATTGCCAGCAAGGAAGTCAGGCAGTTGCGCCGCGATCGGCTGACGCTGGCAATGATCGTAGGCATGCCGCTGCTGCAAATGCTGCTGTTCGGCTATGCCATCAACTTTGACGTGCGTGATCTGCGCGCCGGCGTGGTGGATCAGGCCCAGAGCAATCAATCGCGGGCGCTGGTCGCGAGTCTGGTGGCTTCGCAGATCATCAAACTCGAATCCTACTATCCCTCTCCGGCAGCACTGGAAGCGCGCATGCAGCAGGGCGTCATCAAGGTCGGCGTGATCATTCCTGCCGATTTTGAACGCCGCCTGCTGGAACGTGACCGGCCTGTGGCGCAACTGCTCATTGATGGCAGCGAACCCAGCGTCGAGAATCTGGCGCGCGGTCTGGGCACGATGCCGGTGACACCACGGCCTGCCCTGGTGTCGAATTCACAACCGCTATTTGAAGTACGCACGCAATACAACCCGAAAAAACGCACGGCAGTGCAGGTGGTGCCCGGGCTGATCGGCGTGATTCTCAGTCTGACCATGGTGATGTTTACTGCGGTATCCATCGTGCGTGAACGCGAACGCGGCAATCTGGAATTGTTGATCACCACGCCCACTACCTCGGCGGAATTGATGGCGGGCAAATTACTGCCATATGTACTGATTGGTCTGGTCCAGACCAGTATTGTGCTGATGGTCGGGGTGTTCCTGTTCGCGGTGCCCATCAATGGCAGCGTGCTGGATCTGTATCTGGCGGCGCTGTTGTTCATTGCCGCCACGCTGACTCTGGGGTTGTTCATTTCGACCTGGGTGCAGACTCAGGCACAGGCCTTCCAGGTATCCTTATTTACTTTGCTGCCATCCATCCTGTTGTCCGGTTTTGTTTTTCCGTTTGAAGGCATGCCGCGTGTCGCGCAATGGCTGGCGCAGTTGTTGCCGCTCACACATTTCATCGTGTTGATCCGCGGGATTGTGCTGCGCGGGGCTTCGCTTTGGGCCATGCCGCTACCGGTTTTCAAGCTGCTGGCGTTCCTGTCGATGGTATTGATTGCCGCAACCCTGCGTTTTCACAAGCGCTTGGATTGAAATTGGACCATTTGCCGGAAAGGACTGGATCAGTTCAGGGATTCTGTTGCACTATGCATGGGCGGACCAAGCAGTGCATGCGCTACTATGGTGCATGGCATTGTGGCCGCAGTTGCGAGGAATGCGCAGCAAGCGTGCAAATACTAGAAGAGACGCTCGCGGCATGAAATCTGCATCTACAACCAAGCGCGGTCCCCAAGCGTACGAACACGAAGTGGTTCCATTCTTGGCGACAGCGGGTATTTTATCGACATCTTCCACGCCCACGCAGTTCGAGACAGGAGCCACGGGGAATGAAACTCATTAGTGCAATCATCAAGCCCTTCAAGTTAGACGACGTGCGCGCTGCGCTATCGGAAATTGGCGTCTCGGGCATGACCGTTACAGAAGTAAAAGGTTTTGGTCGTCAGCGCGGCCACACAGAGCTCTATCGCGGAGCCGAGTATGTGGTCGACTTCGTGCCCAAGACCCGTATTGAAGTGGCGGTCAAAGACTCGCTGGTAGACCAGGTTGTTGAAGCGATCATCAATGCCGCCAAGACCGGCAAAGTCGGTGACGGCAAGATCTTCATCACCAGCCTGGAGCGCGTCCTGCGCATCCGTACTGGTGAGGCAGACGACCAGGCGCTGTAACAACATTAAGAAAGCCGCCGGCTTCTGGACTTACTTATTGTCTGCGGCATGTTTGCCGCAGACATAAGCGCAGAGTGGATTCGGCCCGCTGAGCCGTGCAAGGTCTCAGTGATTTATTAGAAGGGCGATTGTGGGGGTGTCTCTGCTATTGCGTTTCAATGGCGTAGCGTTTCAACGCTGCGTAGCACGGCCAGCGCGCCGCTGCGTACCACTTCCAGCACCTCGCCATAAGCGCTGACCAGGCTGATGAAATGGCTGATTCGCGCCTCGCTGGCGGTTAGTTCGATGACGAAGCTGGTCGGGTCGTCGTTCAATACCTTGGCTCCCGCCTGATCAAGCACATTGTTCAAAGCGGCAGTCTGGCTGGCGCTGTGTTGCATCTTTATCAGCAGCAGCTCGCGTTCGATATGGGCGTCACGGGTCAGGTCGTCAACATTCACTACATCCACCAGCTTCAGAGATTGGTTGACGATTTGTGTCAGGACTGCTTCGGTACCGGTGGTGACCAGGGTAATGCGGGATACCGTTGGGTCTTCGGTGGGCGCTACATTGAGGGATTCAATATTGTAGCCACGATTGGAAAACAGGCCGGCGACGCGGTTCAGGGCACCGACTTCGTTTTGCAGCAGGATGGAAATGATATGTCGCTTGTTGCTCATGAATGTGGGCTCATGTGCGTGCGCCCGGGAAGGGCGGTTCGCCAGTAATTCAGGGCCTCACAGCGTAACCGACCGCGACGCCCGGCGTAAGGGCAAAATGGCGTCTGGCTGGTGTCAACGTGGTGCGCGCGGGCGCTAACTGCTAGGCTTTACACCCCCCGAACCTCTGCAAGTCCTTATTTCCCGGCAGGATCAGATCCGTGAATCATAGCCAAGCCCATAGTCACACGCCCGCGGCGGCCACCCTCAACCCTCTGGCAGGACAAACGTTGTCCGGCGCTGAAATTCTGGTACAGGTGTTGGCTGACGAAGGCGTGGATGTCATTTTCGGCTATTCCGGTGGCGCGATTCTGCCTGCTTACGATGCCGTTTTCGTTTACAACCAGGCGCATGCAGCGAACCATGGCGGCAAGCAGGCCATGCCCTTGATCGTACCTGCCAACGAGCAGGGCGCCGGATTCATGGCGGCGGGATACGCGCGCGCCACCGGCAAAGTAGGAGTGGCCCTGGTGACTTCGGGCCCGGGCGCCACCAACACCGTAACGCCGGTGCGCGATTGCATGGCCGATTCTGTGCCCATCGTGGTGATTTGCGGTCAGGTACCGACGACGGCCATTGGCTCCGATGCCTTTCAGGAGGCACCGGTGGCCGGCGTGATGGGGGCGGTGGCTAAACATGTATTTCTGGTTACCGACCCGACCAAACTGGAGGACACCGTCCGCACGGCATTCGAGATCGCCCGCACTGGTCGTCCCGGCCCGGTGGTGATCGACATTCCCAAAGATGTGCAGAACTGGCGTGGCGTGTTCAAGGGTGAAGGACGGTTGCCTTTCCCAGGGTATCGCCAGCGTATGAATAAACTGGCCAAGTCTGCGTTGAGTGATCGGGACTGTGCGGAGTTCTGGGCATTGCTGCGGCACTCGAAGCGCCCCTTGATCTATGCCGGTGGCGGCGTGGTCAATGGCGCAGCGAGCGCCGCATTGCGCGAGTTCGCCGAGGCATTCAAGATCCCGGTGGTCACCACGCTGATGGCTTTGGGAGCCGTGGATACCCAGTCACCTCTGTCGATGGGCATGCTGGGCATGCATGGCGCCGCCTTTGCCAACTATGCGGTAATCGATTGCGATTTCCTGATTACCCTGGGCGCCCGTTTTGATGACCGGGTCGCGGGTGATCCGCGCAGTTTTGCCGGCAATGCCAAGATTGCCCAGATCGACATTGATGCTTCCGAGATCAACAAGGTCAAACAGACCCACTGGTCACATGTGGGGTCGCTGGCCCGCGCCGTGACCGCATTACTCGCCTATGGAATTAAGCATAACTTAACGATTGAGACATCAAAATGGCTTGATCATTGCGCAGAGCTTAAAAAACAATATGCAATGAACTATGATCGGAACAGTACATCGGTGCAGCCCTATTACGTCATAGAAGAGATCAATCGGCTGACGCGCGGCCAGGCCATCATCAGCACCGGCGTGGGACAGCATCAGATGTGGGCCGCCCAGTATTTCGACTTTCAGGGTCCGCGCCAGTGGTTGACCTCGGGCAGCATGGGCACCATGGGGTTTGGCCTGCCGGCAGCGATCGGCGCGCAATTTGCGCATCCCGACAGGCTGGTGATCGACATCGACGGCGATGCCAGCATTCGCATGAATCTGGGCGAGCTGGAAACCGTGACCACCTACGAGCTGCCCGTGAAAGTGGTGGTGCTCAATAACAATGGCGATGGCATGGTTAAACAGTGGCAGAAGCTGTTCTTCAAGGGGCGTCTGTCTGCCAGCGACAAGTCGCTGCACAAGAAAGATTTCATCAAGGCCGCGCAGGCGGATGGCTTCCTCTTTGCCGTGCGACTGGATCGCAAGGAAGATGTGCCCCGGATGATCAGGGAATTCATCGAATTCGAGGGCCCGGCCTTCCTGGAAGTGGTGATCGATCCGGATGCCGGTGTCTATCCGATGGTGGGTCCTGGACAGCCGTTCGAACAGATGATTACTGGCGATTTTATCCCCTCACGCGCGGTGGCCAAGGCGGAAGAGAAACTTGACGAATCCAAGATGTTCTAGCGGATGGTGCGCCGAGTGATGGGCAACGCAGAACCCGGGGTGCGCGGGCAAAACCATGGTATCGGGGTTCGCCTGATCACGCGCGAACTGCTTCACGCAGCGCGCGTCGCCACGCATGGGCGGATGCGGATAAATATCAAGCTGAGACCCAGTTCCAAGTAGTGCACTGCGAGGGTGCTTAAAGTGCCACTCCTAGATCATTGCCCATGTTCAGGAGTGTCATTTTGCTGCCAGCCCGTTCTCGTCGCCGTATGCCGCTGGTGATGCCTACCACCGTTCATATTCGTCGCAGTTACGCGGAGTGTCGCTTTGGCCAGTTGCATCTGACCACGGCGTATCCTTCGGGCGGTGGCTTTGATGAACGCGTGCCGCTGGTATGTCTGCATCCGGCGGGCAGTTCTTCCGGCTATTTCAACGCACTGCTGCCCGAGCTGGGTCGTGACCGCAGCATTTATTCCTTCGATCTGCCCGGTTATGGGTGTTCGGATGCGCCTGCCGGCGAATGGACGGCTGCTGATCTGGGCGCGGCCATTGGCGAATTTGTTGACAGCCTGCGTCTGCGCCATGTGGATGTATTTGGCGTGCAGTTGGGCGCACTGGCTGCGATTGAGCTGGCTGCAGCCAGACCACAGCAGGTGCGTCGCCTGGTGCTGGCGTCCGTGCCCTATTTCACTGCATCGGAAGCCAGATCACCGGAATGGGACAGTCTGCCGGCGCTCCCTGTGGCAGACGGTTCACATCTGCTGAAGGACTGGCAGCATCTGCGGCAGTCGCGCGATGGACAAAGTACGCCCGAACAATTGACGGAAGAACTGGCCGACGTATTGCGCAGCCGTCGCCGCAGTGCTGCTGCGTTGCAGGCCATGCTTGATTATCCCACCGCCAAGCGTCTGGCCTCGCTGCAGCAGCCCGGCCTGATCCTGCGAGCCCGCGATGAATTTCACGAGCACAGCCTGCGCGCCAAGAATTCTTATTCGCAATGTCTGCTGGAAGAGTTGCCGGAATCCGGCGCCAATTTGTTTGGCAGCCAGTCACAGCGCGTCCTGCAATTGGTCCGGCAATTTCTGGATCGTTGACAATCGCCTGACAGAGGTCAGAACGCCTTCTGCCAGCTCCAACTGCTGGCCAACCCGGCGGTGATGCAGGTGAGCAGAATTTCGCTGGTCAGCAACCAGTAGATCAGGTTGGAGCAACGCAACAGGCTGCGCACGATCAATAAAGGGACGACGCCGAAAACCAGCGCATTGGCCAGTCCAAAAGCCATTCCCTGCTGCCACCATGAAAATCTCGCCAGCGCGGTAAAACCCCAGCTCAGCCAGAACAGCAGGCCAATGCCGCCGCCGATCACTGCGTGGCTGCCGACATACAACAGTTCATTCAGCGCATTTGAAGCGCGCCACTGCCCGGTCTGACCGCGACTGGCTGCCGTTGCCCAGACGAAACGCAGTATCAGGCTTGCGCCCAGGCCGCCGGCCATGCCGGAGGCAATCAACAACAGGGAACTCACCCGCCGGTACTCCTGAAATTTCAGATGGGTTCGCTCTACGCACGCAGGGCGCGCTGCAATCCCTGTGTCAATCGCTCGATTTCATCGTGCGAGTTGTAGACATGCAGGGAAATGCGCAGGACATTCATGCCATCTTGAGTGGCATTGAAGCCGCTGACAATGACCCGGTCGTTATTTCTCAACCAATCGGCCAGTTCGGCTGCGTAGTGGTTACTGGCGCGCAGCGATAACACATTCAGCCACATGCCGGGCTGGATCGGAGTCAGCAGTTCCACGCCGGCGATGCTCTGCAGGCGCAACCGCGCATACAGATGAAGCTCACGCAGACGCGCTTCAATGCGTGCACGGCCGATGTTTTCCTGCCACGCCAGGGCAGTGGGCAGACTTTGAAACTGTGGCGCCAGATCGATGAAATCGTCCGGCCAGCGCTGCATCAGCCGGGGCCAGCCGGCGCGGTTGTTGCTCAAGCCCGGCTCAACGCTGCCGGCGAAATCCGCCTGCAAGACCGACTGCAATTGCTCGCGCACATATACCACGCCGGTTTCATGCGGGCCGTTAAGCCAGTGACAGAGGCTGGCGCCATACACATCGCAGTCCAGCTCGCGCACCGAGAATTGCAAAGCGCCCAGACTCAAGGTGCCGTCGATCATCGACATCACGCCGCGCGCGCGGGCCAACTGACACAGTTCGCGCACCGGCAGAATGGCGCCGTCCATGCGTTGAATGTGACTGCATGCCAGCACCCGGGTACGTTCGCTCATGGCGCTGTCGAAGGCGGCGACGACTTCATCTCTGTTATGCAGCGGCATGGGCAGGGTGACGGACTTCAGCACCAGACTGTGTTGTTGCGCTTGCTGACGCCAGAACCGTTGTAATTCTTCCGGCAACTGGCCATGGATCAGGATTTCATCGCCTGCCTGCAGCGACAGCGCCTGGCCGCACTGGATCAAACCCGCTGCAGCGCCCCGGGTAAAAGCCACTTCGTCTGCTGTGCAACCAAGCCACGTGCCAAGGCGATTACATAACGTTTCGACGGCCTGGCTTGAATGGCGCGTGCTGTAGAACCCGGCCGGATCGGTATGGAGGGTCTCCTGCGCGCGGTACTCGCTGGCGAGCACGGCGCGCAGGCTGGGGCCGAACTGTGCGGTATCGAAATAAGCCAGGCGGGGATTGAGCACCAGTTGCGAACGTGCGCTGCTCCAAGGGTCGAACTCATTGCGACTTTCTTCGTTGTTGACCAGGTTGGCGCCCAGCAGCCGGGAGTTCAGCAGGCTGCCGCCCAGCAGCATGCCCGTACGGCTCAACCACATGCGCCGCGAAAAGCGCGAATCGTTTGCATCCATAGTGAAGTCTGTACGGAGATGGAAATGGCCTGCGAGTTTAACAGTGGTCTGCTGGCCCGGCTGGCTGTCGCCTGCTACTGTACCCGGCCTGTTGTTCGGGCCCGGCCCGCCGTATCGAGACCTGTCATGACCGATTCGTATCTGGAACGCATTCTCAAAGCACGCGTGTATGACGTGGCGGTGGAAACGCCGCTGGAAACCGCCCGACGCCTCAGCCGCCGGCTGGGCAATACCGTGCTGCTCAAGCGCGAAGATCTCCAGCCGGTGTTTTCCTTCAAGCTGCGCGGCGCTTACAACAAGATTGCGCATCTGTCCGAGGCGGTGGCGCAACGCGGCGTGATCTGCGCATCGGCCGGCAATCATGCCCAGGGCGTGGCGCTCAGCGCGCGCAAGCGTGGCATCAAGGCGGTGATTGTCATGCCGCGCTCCACGCCCACTATCAAGATACAGGCGGTCAAGGATCTGGGTGGCGAAGCCGTGTTGTTCGGCGACGATTACGATCAGGCCTATGAACATGCCATGCAACTGGCGCGCGAACGTTCGCTGACCTTCGTGCATCCGTTTGACGATCCGGATGTGATTGCCGGACAGGGCACGATAGGCATGGAAATCCTGCGTCAGCACTCGGGAGATGACATCGACGCCATCTTCATCGCCGTGGGCGGCGGCGGCCTGATCGCCGGCGTGGCTGCCTATGTGAAACAACTGTTTCCCAGGGTGCGCATCATCGGCGTCGAACCTGACGATGCCGATGCCATGTATCAATCGCTGCACGCCAGGAAGCGCGTCACGCTGGAACGTGTCGGCATTTTTGCCGATGGCGTGGCCGTGCGCCGTGTGGGCGAGGAAACCTTCCGCCTGTGCCAGCAGTATGTCGATGAAGTGATCCTGGTGAACACCGATGAAATCTGCGCGGCCATTCAGGACATCTTCGAAGAGAACCGCACCGTTGTCGAACCTGCCGGCGCACTGTCCGTCGCGGGCATCAAAAAATATGTTGCCCGCGAGAACTGCCAGGGCAAGACACTGGTGGGCATCAACTGCGGCGCCAACATCAATTTCGATCGCCTGCGTCATGTGGCCGAACGCGCCGACATCGGCGCACAGCGCGAAGCGCTGTTTGCGGTGGAGATTCCCGAGCAACCCGGCAGCTTCCTGAAATTCTGCGAAGCCATCGGCCAGCGCAGCATCACCGAGTTCAACTATCGCTACCATCCCAGCAGCGAACGCGCCAACATCTTTGTCGGCATGGGCCTGAGCGAGGGCCGCAAGGAACGCGAACAATTGCTGACGTCATTACAAGCCGCAGGCTATCGCGTGGTGGACATGACCGACAACGAAATGGCCAAGCTGCATGTGCGCTTCATGGTCGGCGGTCACGCATCCGGCATCCAGAACGAACGGCTGCTGCGCTTCGAGTTTCCGGAACGTCCCGGCGCCCTGCTCAAGTTTCTGAAAGCCGTTGGCACGCAGTGGAACATCAGCCTGTTCCACTATCGCAATCATGGCTCCGACTACGGTCGCGTACTCGCCGGCGTACAAGTGCCGCCGCAACAGATTGAAGACCTGAACCTGCACCTGCGCGAACTGAAGTATCCCTACGCGGATGAAACGGATAATCCGGCATACAAACTGTTTCTTGGTACTTGATCTCGGTCCCCTCTCCCTTAACCAGGAAAGGGCAGTCATCCCGCATCCAATGGGCTCACCACTCCACGTCCGCCCTTGTTCAGCACATGCGTGTAAATCATGGTTGTGCTCACGTCCTTGTGCCCGAGCAGCTCCTGCACCGTGCGGATGTCATAGCCACTTTGCAACAAATGAGTAGCGAAGGAATGCCGCAGGGTATGTGGTGTGGCGGTTTTATGGATGTCGGCTTTGCGCAAAGCCTGCCGCATGGCCCTTTGAATAGCCGCATGGTCGGCATGATGCCGCGCAACCCGCTCAGAGCGTGGGTCTTTGGAAATGCGCGCCGAAGGAAACACATACTGCCAAGCCCAGGATTTGCCGGCGGCAGGATACTTGCGGGCCAGCGCAAAGGGCATGTACACCTCGCCATATCCGGCGCGCAGATCGGCCTGATGCAACAACTGCACGCGCTGCATATGTTCCCGCAAAGGCGTTGCCAGCGATTGTGGCAGCATGGTGATGCGATCCTTGAACCCCTTGCCATCTCGGATCAGGATTTCATGCCGTTCGAAGTCCATATCCTTGACACGTAGCGACAGGCACTCATTGATGCGCATGCCCGTGCCGTATACCAGCCGAAGGATCAGCCCGGTGGTGCCGTGCGTATGTTCCAGCATGGCATTGACTTCACGTACTGTGAGCACCACCGGCAGATACTTGGGACGTTTGGCAGTTTCAACATTGTCCAGCCACGGCAGCTGGATACCCAAAACCTCCTTGTACAGAAACAGAATCGCGCTCTTGGCCTGATTCTGGGTGGAAGCGGAGACCTTGCTCTGCACTGCCAGTGCAGTCAGAAACCGTTCCACCTCTGAGGCGCCCATCTCACGCGGATGACTTTTGTGATGAAACAGCACAAACCGCCGCACCCACTGCACATAGGCATCCTCTGTGCGCAGGCTGTAGTGCTTGAGCCTGATTTTGTTCCGTACCTGATCCAGCAGCCGGGGTTGTTCCATCCACCCTCCCATGTCCTACTTGCTGTTTGCTTTTATTGCGTGCTACAAAGCGCTAACCAACTGAAAATAAAAGGAGTCAATAGCATGACTGGTAATATATACAGTACAAAGTCGCTTTGTAAAGCGACTTTTAGGCCCGATAACACTGGGCTCTACTTCTAGTTAGCCGGCAGAGTCCATGGCATCGCACGTATCCCAGTCGGCCTCGGTGTATCGTTTTCCGGGCGGCGTGTTCGTGCACTCTCAGTCGTGCACACGAGACGGCATCTGGGTGGCGTCACTGCCGGCAGTGCTGCTTTCGCCGCAAGTCGATGCCGCGGCTTTAGGTGCTGCTGCGGCAGATGCCCTCGCCGCTAGCGGCTCGATTGAGGTTGTGGACTACTCGCAAACGAGTGCGCAAGTATTGAAGACAGCAGGTGTGCGGTCGTGGTCGAAGCTTAAGCGCAACGCCCGGCTATGCTTACTCAGTCGCACTGCCTCCAGTTCGGTTGTACAGCCGACTCGCAACGGCGGCACAGTCGGAGATGACCGGGGGTTTCACGAACTGCCACGCGAAAAGATCGAGATCGCAGTTCGGTGCGCTAATGAAGATATGGGGCAGGCCATTCTCAGTGGGCTTCTAAGATGCCAGTAGCAGCGGCGTGCCAGCCGGCTAACAAGCGCATGCAGCGAGCGCGCGATCCGGATAAATGTGTTCTGTGTTCAGGGCATCAGCGCGTCGCTGATGCGCGGCGTTAGGCGTCACATGTGGACAATCGCATTTCTTGTTGGTTTGGGCGTGCTGCTCGGTGGACTGATGCTGGTGAGTGCTCAAAAACTTCGCGCACTTCAGCGCGAGGCCGAGCGCATCTCTACCGAAGTTTTTGTCGACGCACCAAGCCGGCCCGCAGTCACTGTTGGTCGTGCGTATGGTTATCCCACTTTCCAAGTCGCTTTCAGTTCCAAGGGGGCGCTCAGCCGCGCGAATGACACCGGCCTTCAGGCAGCTTTCCTAGCTGCGATACAAGGGCGGTTTAAAGCAAGCGGCTCCAAAAAGTATCCTTTCGACGCGTCGAGAGCAGTCTGGTTCACGTCGCAAGAGGAACTCGATGCGATCTCAAGAATTGGGAGAGAGCAGAAGTGATGCTGTGCAAATCAAAACAAGGTTGTGCCAGCCGCCTAACAAGCGCATGCAGCGAGCGCGCGATCCGGATAAATGTGTTCTGTGTTTAGGGCATCGGCGCGTCGCTGATGCGCAGCGTTATCCGATGAAAAGACAGCAGTGATTCCGGCGCGTATACTTCGGCCGCACGAGGTGACATATGCGTAAATTAGAGGAAGTTGAGAACCAAGTCCGCAACCTTTCCGGCCCGGAGTTGGCGGAATTTCGGAAATGGTATGCAGAATTCGACGCTCAGGCATGGGATCAACAGTTTGAGGCCGATGTAAAGGCGGGAAAGCTTGATGTTCTGGCGGAAGCAGCACGTAAATCTCACCGGGAAGGTAAGAGCACGAAGTTTTGAATCATTTTGCTTCTCCAGATTTCTGGTGTCACTATCGCACGTTGTCCGCTGACGTACAGCAGCTTGCGGATCGCTGTTTTGCTCTCATGAACTCAAACCCTCGTCATCCTTCTATTCACCTCAAGAAGGTCGGCGAGTTTTGGTCCGCTCGTGTCGGGTTACATTGGCGCGCTGTTGGCGTCGATGTAGAGGACGGCATTTCGTGGTTCTGGATCGGAAGCCATGCCGAGTACGACAAAATCATCGGATAACAAACGCTTCGAACCGACGCGGATAGTTCCTTCGGTTTAGTGGACACCCTGATCTAACGAATCAGGAGTGTCATTAAATGCCAAAGCCAGGGCCCGGAACGACAAACAAATACAGTGATCTATTCAAGGCAACTGCAGTCCGGTTGAGCCACTTATGGGTACGCATGCACCGGCTATAACGCGCCTTGAGTCGGCCTTGAGCGCTGGCAAACACTCCCCTTCAATTGGCACGCTCAAGCGCTACGCGCATGCCGTCGGGTGCGAGCTTCAAATCAAATTTGTGCCGGCCAGCGCCCAACAAACCGCTCAAAGACGACGCGTGGAAAGGCCACGCTCGCTTTAGCGGCGGCGTCAGTCTCCCTTCCGCTGCCCAATCCTCTGTATGCGTTGCAGTCCCGCTCGCACCTCATGTGTGATGACCGCTTGCTGGCCATAGGTCTGTTCAATGCCGGGCTGGGCGTTTTGCAGTAACTCTTTTGCGCGCTGTGTGTTGCCGGTTTCCAGCAGGGCAAGGCCCAATGCGCCGCGCGCGGTGTCGGTCACCGGGTTGTCGTCGCCCAATGCGTTGCTGGCAATGACGATGGCTTCTTCCAGCAACGGCATGGCTTGTTGCGGTTTGCCCAGGCGGGTGAGGGTGCGTCCCAACCCGATCTTGGCGCCGGCGATCAGCACGTTGTCGGGTTCCAGGCTGTGGGCGTAGATGCTCAGTGCGGCGCTGAATTCGCTGTCGGCGCGCGCATAGTCGCCACGGTCGTAACCGAGCAGACCCAGGTTCACATGATCGTAGCCCACATAGCTGTGCTGTTCGCCATACAGCTTGCGGTTGGCCTGCAGGGCTTCGATCAGCACGGCTTCGGCCTGAGGATAGTCGCCTTTGCGACGCAGGAAATTGCCGTAGTTTTCCAGCGCGTCGATGGTTTGCGGGTGTTCGTTGCCCAGCACGCGGCGTTTGGTGTCCACGGCTTCGCGGAACAGCGATGCGGCCTCTGTATATTTGCCCTGGCCCTCCAAGGCATCCGCCAGACGGTTCTTGAGTTCCGCGACACGGGGGTGATCTTCGCCCAGCGCAGCGGTTTCGATTTTCAATGCAGCGCGATACAGCGGTTCCGCAGCGGCTTCGTGGTATTGGTCGGCCAGTATCTTGCCCAGATCGCTGAGCACGGCTGCTTTACCCAGGCTGTCTTGCATGCCATGACTGTCATACAGCGTCATCGCTGCACGCATGGTCTGTTCTGCGGCTGCAAACTGGCCGCGTTCCAGCGCCAGCCTGCCCATGAGCCGCAATACCGGCGCCTGTTCGACTGCCTGCTTGCCGTGCAGTTGCTGTTGCATGGCCAGCGCCCGCTTGAGATCGGCTTCGGCCAGATCGAGCTTGCCCTGCGACAGGTGCGCTTCACCCAGCGCCATGAGCGATGCTGCAACCTCGTCATGACGCCCGCCATAAAGCTGCTCGCGTGTCTGCAGGGATTTTTCCAGCGAGTCGGCCGCTTCTTTATACAACCCCAGGCTGCCGTACACCTTGCCGATGGTGTTGAGCAGCATGGCGCGCGTGGCCGGTTGTGATTGCAGATCGCTGTCGATGCGGCGCGCGCCGACATCCAGCAGTTCGCGGGCTTTCAATTCGTTGCCGCGACTTTGCGAGGGGTCGGACAGTTCGAACAGCTCCACCAGAAACGACGAGACCTGTTCGGCGCGATTGCGTTCCGCCGCTGCGGCATCGCGTTGCCGTGCAATGTTTTGCGATTGCAAATAGGTCACTACACTGAAGCCGGCCAGCAGGATGACAATGGCCAGTGCCGACATCACGGCCAGCGTGTGACGGTATACAAACTTGCGGCTGCGATATAGCCAACTGTCCTTGCTGGCAATGACGGGTTGGTCCTGCAACCAGTGCTGTATGTCTTCAGCGAATTGTGCGGCCGAGGCATAGCGGCGCGCCGGTTCCTTGCGCAAGGCCATCATCACGATGTTGTCGAGATCGCCACGCAGTCGTCTCGCCAGTTTGCTGACGCTGGTGTTGCGCGAGTAAGCGAGGTCATGCATTAACCCCGGCGTTGCCGCAGCGCTGCGCAGCACCGTTGCACTCGGCGACAAGGGCGTGCTGTGGCAGACCAGTCGTTCAACATCGGCCAGTCGGCAGTGATAGGGCAGCACGAACGGGCGCTTGCCGCTCAGCAATTCATACAGCAACACGCCCAGCACATAGATGTCGCTGGCAGTGGTGATGGGTTCGCCGCGCACCTGTTCCGGGCTGGCATGGGCGGGCGTCATGACGCGAAATTGATGGTGGGTGACGGTGACAGTGTGCGGATTCAGTTGTGTGTCCAGCAGCTTGGCAATGCCGAAGTCGAGCAGTTTGGGTTCGCCGTCCGCAGTCACCAGAATATTGTTGGGCTTGAGATCGCGATGCACGATCAGGCTTTGATGTGCGCATTGCACGGCTGCGCACACCTTGCAGAACAATTGCAGACGCTGTTCGATGGACAATTGCTGGCGGTCGCAATACACGTCGATCGGCACGCCTTCGATATATTCCATCACCAGATAGGGCGTGCCGTCCGGTGCGGTGCCGCCATCCAGCAAGGTGGCGATATTGGGATGTTGCAGCGAGGCGAGAATCTGCCGCTCGGTGCGCAGCCGCGCGCGTATGTCATCGGACAACAGGCTGCCGCGCACCAGTTTGATGGCGACTTTCTGTTCGAATTCGTGATCGATGCGTTCGGCGAGATACACCTCGCCCATGCCGCCCGAACCGATCAGGCGTTTCAGTTCGTAGGGGCCGAGACGTGCGCCGATCAGCGAAGCGGGCGTCCATTCTTCAGCGGCATGGTTGGCCTGCCAATATCGGGCAGCGCTATCGCTCTGGTCGAGCAGCGCCAGCACCTGCGAAATCAGAGTGGCGTCCGCGCCGCATTGCTGCTCGACAAAACTCTGCCGTTCGCGTGGACCCAATGCGCGTGCGCGCTGGGCGATCTCGTCCGGTTTTTTTTGCTGGGAAGCTGCCATGCCGATCGCGGCCTGTTATCTATTTATCCGACGCCTGGGGCTTTTAAGGAAGCTGATGATGCACCAACTTCACCGCCAGACCTAATCAGCGGGTTCCAGCCGTTCGCCTTCTGGCGGCGGAAATTGCCGGCAGCAGTCGCTGAGCCAGGCATGAAAGCGTTGCACCTTGGGCAGATCGAAATGCTCGGGCGGCGCCACGAAATAATAGGCAGCGCGTTGCCGCACGCTCTGCTGACCGACGCGCACCAGACGGCCGGCGTGCAGGTCATCCGCCACCAGCGACCAGCGCGCCAATACCAGCCCTTCACCACGTTCGGCCATGTTCAGGGCGGTGATGGAATCTTCCAGCACCGGGCCGTGTTCTAGGCGGGTGGTGTCGCCGCCCAGGCTGCGCAGCCAGTCCGACCAGGGTTCGTGCTGACTGTGCAGCAGTGGATACTTGCGCAGGTCGGCAAGCGTATTGATTGAGCCGATCTGGCCGGCCAGCGCCGGACTGGTGACCGGGAACACCCAGTCATCCATCACGTGTTCGGCGCGCAACTGCGGCCATTGCCCAAGTCCGTAGCGCACGGTGGCGTGGAAGTCGCTGTGCGTGAAGTCCACCAATTCGCGGCTGACATTGAAGCGCAGGTCGATTTCCGGATGCTTTTGATAAAAGTCTCTGAGCCTGGGCAGCAGCCACTTTTGCAGGAAGGAGCCCAGCATGCTGATGTTGAGCTGGCCGCTGCTGCGATGTTTGCGCAACTGGTCGATGGCGCGCGCCAGTTCATCGAAGCCGCGTTGTACGCCGGGCAGCAATTGCGCGCCCAATGGCGTCAGCCGCACCGAGCGGCTATGGCGATAGAACAGCGGCGTTTCCAGCGCATCCTCAAGCGCCTTGATCTGCGAACTGACCGCCGCCGGCGTGACATCCAGTGTATTGGCGGCTTCGGTGAAACTCAGTCGTTCGGCCACGGCAGCGAATACTCGCAGCGCGTTCAGAGGCAGTTTGACGGGATCGCTCATTGTTTATTTTCCCTTGCCTGAAATCGTCTGCGCTCACCGGCTTTGCCAGTATCATGAGGCAGTCTTATGGTGCTGCAAACAGGCTCCTGTTAGCAAATGTAAATCTTGCAACGGTGTATGGCAGGTTAAATCTACAGGCGCAGCGGTACGGGATCAGGAATCATTCCATTGGCCGGCCCGCATGCCCGATACTGCGGGTCAGTGTTGAATCCCCGTTTGGAGAATTGCCGTGAGCAGTACGCAGCCGTCGTTACAGATTCGCGCCGCCACCGAGAACGATGTGCCGCAGATCCTGCAGTTGATCCGCGAACTGGCTGAATTCGAGCAGCTCAGTCACGAGGTCACGGCCGATGAGCGGGCATTGCATGCGCATCTGTTCGGTCCGCATCCCTATGCGCAAGTATTGATGGCCGACATTGACGGGCAGGCAGTGGGTTTTGCGCTGTTCTTTCATAACTACTCCACCTTCCTCGGCAAACCGGGCATTTATCTGGAAGATCTGTACGTGCGCACGGCATGGCGCGGTCACGGCGTGGGCAAGGCGCTGCAGGAGGCGGTGCGGCAACTGGCCGTGGCGCGCGGCTGTGGCCGTTATGAATGGTCGGTGCTGAACTGGAACCGGCGCGCGATCGATTTCTACGAAAAAATGGGCGCACAACCGATGAGCGAATGGACCCTCTATCGTTTGAGTGGCGCAGCCCTGAACCAGCCTGACATGAATATGGCCAGAGAATAGCCGCCCAGTCGTACTACTGGCGCGGCAACAGGAAACGCTGATTGCGAAAGTTCAAGATCGCGCCGTCCTGGGTGATTTTTTCCAGGTAGGGTCCTTCGCCCAGAGTCTGGCCTTCCAGATATTTATGCGAGTTGATGAAGACGAAGCGCTCGCCGGCGCGTGCTGAATACACATGCACATCCAGACGCAGTGCCGGCAGGTTCAGTGCGCTGCTGCCGCCCAGACTGTCGAGCGTCGGTGTGCCGTCGGGGGTGGCGCCCGTGCTATTACCGGGACTGTTGGCCTTGAGTCGGTTGGCCAGGGTTTCCTGTTGTGTCATGGCTTGTTCAAGGCGGGTGGCAGGGCGTACCAGTGGCGGACCTGCTGGTTCGGCATCGGCCAGCAGCGCTGCGGTATGGTCGGGTGGTTCCTCTGCGTCAGCGACGGGTGCATCGTTGCCGGCTTCATCCTGCAGCGGCCGTACTTCGGTGGCGCGCGGGGCGATGACCAGCGGCGGCTTCTGTATGGCTGCGGCCGATCCACTGGCCGGCGCTGGTGTGGTGACCGCAACAGCGGACGGCGGGTCGTCACGGTTGCGCCACCACATCGCCAGCAGCAGCACGCAATTCAGTAACAGCAGGCTCATGACGATGATCATCCAAAGCGGCTGGGTGCGGCTATGGCGTCCATGCGGCAGTTCCAAGGTGGTCGGCTGTTGCTGCCGTTCACGTTCCTGTTCGGATTTTTTCAGTGCATCGAGAATGAAGCTCATGTCGGGTTGCCTGTCGCCGGACTCATCGTGGAATCGATCACCACCAGACTGGGGCTGCCGTCATCGCTCACTGCTGCGTCCAGTGCAATCTGAGTCTGCACACCAGCAATGCCATCGGCGTTCAAACGATGCGCACGCTGGAAGTCGGCCAGCTGTGCCGATAACTCAGCATCAAACACATTGTTGGTTCTGGCAGGCAGGTTTTGACCTGCCAGTCTGGCCAGACTGCTACGCAACCAGTAGATTTCATCGCCGCGCATGCCCATGCTCAAGGCGCGCTGACCGGAAACCTTGGGTCGCCATAACAACAGAAAGTCGCCGTTCCAGTAACGGGCCAGCGACGCCAGGCTCACCTCCTGTGGTTGATCGCCCAGAATCAACCGGGCGCTGACTTCGTTGATGGCTGCCACCACGGCCTGATGCGCCACGCCCTGATCGTCGCTAAGTTGCAGAATGGCCGGACGATTCAGGCTGCGCAGCAAACCCCACGAACCTTTTTGATAGACGCATTCCAGTCCCTGTGTCAGCGCCTGATCGCAGGCGCGCCCGGCCTGGTGATCGAAGTGCGCGCCCCACAGGGCAAACAGCGCCACGAAGGCGGCATCGGTACCGGTTTCTGCCGGGTATTGCCGTAATGCCTGGGCGGCATCCATCGGTACTGGCTCGGAGGCGACCACAGGTTCAGGGACGGGCGCCGGTGCAGGCGGGGCAGCGGCCATCACCGGCGTCGCCGGTTCGGGTGCTTGCTGTCGCCACCATAGAATTCCCAGCGTCGCGCACACCAGCGTCACACTGCTGCCTGCCAGCGCCCAATGCCACCATGGACGCACGCGCCACGCGCCGGCCACTTCGGCGGCAGCCTTGCGCACCAGCGATACGCCGATCTCGTGTTGTTCCTGCGTGTAAGCGCCCAGCAGGGCGCGATCGCAGATGATGTTGATCAGACGCGGCACGCCATGACTTAGACGATGTACTTCGCGCAGCGCGCGTTCGCTAAAGATGTCCCTGGCAGCTCCCGCCACCTGCAGGCGATGGCGAATATAGGCAGCAGTGTCGTCACGGCTTAAAGGGGTCAGGTGATAGCGGCCGGTGATGCGTTGCGCCAATTGGCGCAGATCGCTGCGATCCAGCAAGTCGCGCAGTTCGGGCTGGCCGATCAGGATGATCTGCATCAGCTTGTGGGTGGCGGTTTCCAGATTGGTGAGCAGGCGCACCTGTTCCAGGGTTTCCGGCAACAGATTCTGCGCTTCATCGACAATCACCACCACCCGCCGGCCCTTGGCATGCGTGGCCAGCAGGCGTGAATTCAGCACGTCCACCAGATCCTTGACGCTGCGCGCATTCTCGTCGCTCAGGAAAATGCCCAGTTCTTCGCAGATGGTGAGCAGGAACTCCGCCGGGGTCAGGCGCGGATTGAGAATCACCGCCACGTCGGCATGTTGCGGCAGTTGTTCCAGCAGCGTGCGCACCACGGTGGTTTTGCCGGTGCCCACTTCGCCGGTGAGCTGGATGAAGCCGCCGGCTTCGTTCAGGCCATACATCAGATGCGCCAACGCCTCCGCATGCCGCTCGCTCATGTAGAGGTAGCGCGGATTAGGCGTGATGGCGAACGGCTTTTCGCTCAGGCCGAAAAAGCTCGTGTACATGATTACAGTGGCCTTGCTGAAAGACGGCAATGATGCCTGTTGCAGAGCAGATGTGCCAAGTTCATGGCTTGCGCAGACTGTCACCACGCTTTAACGCTGCCATGCCATAGCGCTCGCGGATGCGATCCACCGTGGCGTCCAGCTTGCGATTGCGTTGCGATTCAGGCGCGGCAAACAGTTCGAGTTGCTGCGCCTGGGTCAGATCGGCAACGCCCACGCCCAACAGACGCAAGGCTGCGCGCGGCTGGGCTTTCAGCCACTCATTCAGCAATTGCGTGGCCATGCGCGCAATCACCCGGGTTTCCTGTGTGGCGGGCTGGAAATGCTGTTGACGGGTATAGGTGCTGAAGTCACGGCGACGAATCTTGACCGTGACACAGGCTGCCTGCAGTTGCTTGGCGCGCAGCCGTGTCGCGGTTCGGTCCGCCAATGCCTGCAACTCGATGCGGAGACGTGCATGGTCGCTGATGTCCGTTTCGAAAGTTTCCTCGGCGCTGATCTGTTTTTCATCCCAGTCGGGAATCACCGGGCGATCATCAATGCCCGCCGCGCGTGCCTGTATCGGCACCGTGTGTTTGCCGAAGATCGCCCTCAGACGCTGCTCGGGCGCCAGGCGCAGATCGCGAAAGGTGCGAATGCCCAGCGCCAGTAGTTTGGGCGCAGTTTTGTGCCCGATGCCGAACAACCGCGTGATGGGCAGTGGATCCAGTGTTGTGGTCACTGCGGTGGGCTCCACAACCAGCAAGCCATCCGGCTTGTGCAGGTCCGAGGCAATCTTGGCCACCAGCTTGTTGGGCGCCACGCCCACCGAGGCAGTGAGCTGCGTGCGTTCGCGTATGCGTTGCTTGATCTGCGCGGCAATGTGTTCGGCGCTACCCATGGCCGACTGGCTATGCGTGACATCCAGAAAGGCCTCATCCAGCGACAGGCCTTCCACCAGCGGCGTGAACTCGTGAAATATCTGGAAGATCTGCTGCGACACCGTTCGGTAATGCGATATGCGCGGCCGGACACAGATGGCCTGTGGGCAGCGTTGCAGCGCTTCACGCACCGGCATGGCCGAACGCACGCCGAATGGCCGTACCTCATAACTGGCTGCCGCCACCACGCCGCGGCCGCCCGTGCCGCCGACGATCAATGGCCGGCCACGCAGTTGCGGGTTGTCGCGCTGTTCGATGGATGCATAGAACGCATCCATATCGACATGCAGGATGGCGCGGGAAGTGGTTGGAAATGACATGGTTTCAGTTGGGTGTCATTTCGCCGGGTCGAGAAAATCATGCAGAGAGACTGCATTCTCTGCATGAGAACGTAGCTATTTTTTCTTCCAGCCGCCGGCGTCCTGATAGAACCAGCCGCCGGCTGCCTTGTCGATCCAGCGTTGCGCAAAGGTGGCGCGAATATCGGCTTCCCATTCCGGATGATTGTTGGCCTTGGCGATTTCGCGATACAAGTTGGCGCGATCGGCATTCTCGTCGCCGACCAGTTTCCTGGCGACATTGCGTTCGGCCAGCGGAATCGCATTCTGATCGCGCAGTTCAACCAGGCCATCCTTGGTCAGGCCCACGGCGCCGGAGTCGTAATATTTTTTCAACTCTGCATGGCGTGCTTCCATGGCCTGCGTGATCTGCCGGATGGCGGGCGTGGCGACATTCAGATCGGCGCTCTGCGCCTGGGCGCTGGGAATGATGAACTCAAGCACATGACCGACTGCGGACAACAACAGCCGACCGCCCTGCTGATACAGCGAGGATTGCGGGCTGTTGGTGGCTGGCGCAGTTTTCCTGCCGTCCTTGCCCTCTGGACCCCACACATCTTCGATGATCCGGTCTGCGGCTTTTTCGGCGGCGGCGGCCGGGAAATACACATTGATGGTGACGCAGGCGCTGATCAGCAACAGCGTCAACAGACCCAATTGCAAGGCACCGGACTTGATGGACATTGAGCGACGCATGGTGACACCTCGGGTTGACTGGCGCTGATAGTACTCGGCGGCGATCCCTGTCCGGTAGGGGTGGACCGCTGGTGACAGGGTCCGGTTCAATATTCCGGGCGCAGCTCTGCCGGTATTATTTGATTACCGGCCCTTCCGATTCGGTCACCGCCTTGAGCTGCGCTGCCAGACGCGGCCAATCGACGCGTCTGGCATTGCCGATCACGTCGATGCGCGGCAGCCCTTTGCCCTTGACCAGGTAGTAGCTGCCGCCTTTGGCGGGCGCGACGCCATTCATCAGACAGACTTCATTGACGAGTTTGCAACTCAAGCCCAGCTTGTCGTAATTGAAGTCTTCAAAGAATTTCAGAAAACCGCTTTGCAGCGCGGCGGCCACACCGCCACCGGAGCCGCCGATGCTGCCGATGTTCTGCACGGCGCGCTGGCTGATGCGATGTCTGCTGCGATCGTTGGCCGGCGTGTACAGGCGCGCATCGAACGCAACCGGTTGCCAGTTGAACAGCTCAAGCTCGTTGATTTCACCGGACAAGCGGCCGGTGATGCGGCCAAACGAAAACGCCTGCGTCACTTGTTCAAGATCAAGCCGCTGCAACGCAATGTTTGCCGTGAAGCGTGGCCATTGCGTCAGCGCGCCTTCCATGCGCATGTTGCCGATACTGACTTCGCCGTCAAATACCTGCGCCTTCAGGGTGGCGCCCAGGGTGAGTACGCCGTCTTCCATGCGCAGCTTGGTGATCTTGCCGGACAACTCGCCGCCGAATTCCGGCCAGCCAAAGGCTTTGGAAATTTGCGCCACGTTGATGGGCTCGATCGCCGCATCCAGCATGAAGGCCATCTGCGCCGTGCCGACCTTGCGCACGCGGAAGGCATCAATGGCCAACGCCCCGTTGAAAACCGGAATGCGCGTCGGTGCGGCGACGCGCAGGTTGGTGTCCCACAATTCCAGCGCCATCTGTGTGGTACCCAGTTCCAGGCCCAGCAGGCTGCCGCTTTGCCAGCTCAAACCGGAACGCGGTGGCCGGTTGTCATCCTCAAGCGCATTGCGCCAGTGAATATCGCCGTTGACTTCATCAAACCGCAAATTGCTGCCGCCATCGTCGGCATGCAGCGCCTGCAGTTGCAGATCGACGCTGACTGGCGCGGTGTCCTGTATCCGTACTTCGCCTTGCAGCGAGCCGCCGGTATTCAGATTCTTTAAACTGCTATTGAGTAGAAAGGGTTGCAGGTAGGTGGTGAAAGTACCGGGAAATTGCAGCTCATCTATGTGCACTTGCAGGTTGGGAATGCTTGCTTCATCACGCAGGTCGATCTGTCCTTGCGCGCTGGCAATGACGATGTGCTGTTGCTTCACCGTAACGTTCTTTAGCTCCCACAAGTTGGCATCGCGAGTGCTGGTTTGTGCGTTGAGTTGTGCAGGGTATTGACCGAAATCAACGAATACTGGTTCGGCATAGGCCTGGCCACTGCTGGCGTCAAGCTGTGCGCTGATCTGCCAGCCGGAAGGTTTTCGATGGTGCGCGCTGCCCTGACTGGTAAAACCCAGTCTGTCAGTGGCCAGAGTGCCAGTGTCATTATTGACGCTCAGTTCGCGAACCTGTGCCCGCCAGTTGAGAGTGTCGAGTTGTGTTTGTGCGCCCTGTGCATGTAGTTGTGCATCGACTTGCCCGGTGCCGCTGAGCTGCAACGGCAAGGAGGCTTTGCTGGCCAGCTGCAATAGCGCGGCAATGTCCACGGCTTTGAGATCGAGTTCACCACGCCAGCCGGCGTCGTCCAGTTGCGCCGCCAGCGCCGCCTGACCTTGAGCGAACCTGAGGTCGTTGATTTTCAGGCTGATTGCACCGCTGCTGCGCTGATAACGAGCTTCCCCACGCAGACTCTGTTGACCGAGATAAGGAAACAGACCGGTGATGCGCGCCTTCCTGCAGGCAAAGCTGTCCGCAAGCAGTTCCACTTCGGGACAGTCGATCAATAGCTCGCGTATGGGTTGTTTGATGCCCGTCAGGGTCACGCGTGCGGCTTTCACTTGAGCATGCAGCGGTCGGGTGTTCAGTTGCAGCATGACTTCCAGCTTCTGCGCCTGCCATTCGTCGCCCTGCAATTGCTCGATTTGCAGTCGGGTTCGATCGAGCGCTGCGCTGCCCATCGATACCAGCAGGCCGCAACTCGTCAGATAGATGAGCCAGTATTTACGGAAGAAGGACTGCATGTCCGGATGATGAGTGTGTCGTCTGGCAACAACAAGAGGCCCTGTTGCAGCAATGTCGTGCAGTGACGGTTTCGTGCTACAGATAACATACATCTGGATTACAAGAAGATAACGTTTTCGCCGGCATACATCATGGATCTGTTTACCGGGAGTCAGGGTGATGGAACTTACACGCTTCATGCGGATGATTCCGCCGCAAATCGTAACGGCAGGCATGGCAACCTGCCTGCTTGCTTCCTGTGGCGGCGGCAGTGATGCAAGTGGGGCCGGTAGTGGCCTGAACGCGGGCACTCCTGCCCCTGCCTGGACTCCGGGCAATTACCCCGCCTCGACAACCTTTGCCGGACAGTGCGCCGCGCCGCGCAAGGGTATTGACCCTACAACCGGCGTGGCTTACGTCGATAAGCCCGGCTCGGCAGTGTGGGAGAATTTCTGGCAGCGCTCCTGGACTCATGAGTTCTATCTTTGGTATCGCGAAGTAGTGGATCGCGATCCGGCGCTGTACACCACGGCGGCTTACTTCGACACGCAAAAAACCACGGCGATCACCGCATCGGGCAAGCCCAAGGATCAGTTTCACTTTACCTATCCCACGGAGGTGTGGGTGGCGCTGTCGCAGGCCGGCGTGAGCTCCGGCTATGGCGCGGAATGGGCGGTGCTTTCCGGCACGCCGCCGCGCGTAGTGCAGGTTGCCTATACCGAACCCAATTCACCGGCGGTCAGCGTCAATCTCACGCGTGGCGCCAAAGTGCTGCAAGTGGATGGCGTCAGCATCGACAGCAACACCAGCAGCGGCGTCGATACGCTCAACGCCGGGTTGTTTCCCGCAGGCGCTGGTGAAACCCATACTTTCCTGATCCGGGAATTGAACGGGACGCAACGTTCCATTGCCATGACTTCGGCGTCAGTGACCTCCCAACCGGTGTACATGCTGTTCAACAGTCATCTGGCCACGGCGGAATCATTGCTGGTGAATGCCTTCACGCAATTGCAGCAGGCCAATGTCACCGATCTGGTGCTGGATCTGCGTTACAACGGCGGCGGCTATCTGGCTATCGCCAGCGAAGTGGCCTACATGATTGCCGGCGGCAGTGCGACCAGTGGCCGGGTTTTTGAACGCACCGTGTTCAATGATCAATATGCTCCGACGCTCAATCCATTGACCGGCGGCAGCAATGCGCCCATGCCTTTTTTTACGACGACTGTGCTGAATCCGGGTACTGCCTTGCCGACCTTGAACCTGTCGCGGGTATTTGTCATCACCGGTGCGGATACGTGTTCGGCCAGTGAATCCATCATCAACAGCCTGCGTGGCATCGGAATGACGGTGATTCAGATTGGTGACACCACTTGCGGCAAACCTTATGGTTTTTATGCCCAGGACAACTGCGGCACGACTTACTTCAGTATCCAGTTTCAAGGCGTGAATGACGCGGGCTTTGGTAATTATGCCGATGGCTTCGCGCCCAACAATATGAATACGGGTGCGGGATCGTCGTTGCCCGGTTGTGCGGTTGCGGATGATTTCACGCAGGCTCTGGGCAGCACCACCGAGAATCGCCTGGAAGCGGCGCTCTATTATCGTGACCACAATGCTTGTTCGCCGAGCATCAGTCTGGCCCAGCGTCCGCAGGTACAACAAATCACTGGTGATACTGGCGAGGCGCTGACCGTGCCCGGTCAGCCCTGGCGGGAAAACCGCATTCTCGGCCTGCCCGGCAATCCATGAAACAGACGGCTGTATTGTTGCTTGCATTATTGGTCTCAGGCTGTGCAAGTTCTTTTGCACAGCCGGCGCATCCGGCAGTGATTGTTCATCCCACGGAAGCCAGTCGTAAGGAATTGCTGAGCATCGTGCGTGATGCGCTCAACCATTCATCCTTGACGCTGGCGGCAACAGCCTTGACGCAGGACAGCATGTTGCTGGTGGACCGTGTGCCCAGGTATGACGCCCGTGGCCTGCCTGTCGAAGGCCGTATACGGGACATGCCGGATCGATTTCTGCTGAGCATCGAATCCGGGCGCTGTGTACTGACCTACGAGAGGACTCAACAGCGATGGTGGCTGCGCCATACCCGTTGCATGGCGCTAATGTAAGCACCGGCTACGGTGATAATTCGCAACCGGTCTGGAAATAAGCGGTAACTCGCTGGCCAAAGCCCCGTAAACCCGCAGCGCAATTTCGGTTTTGCCCCAGCGTTTTGTGTAAGCTGGATTTAATGGATGCAGCGACAGCTTGGCAGCGGCGGCATTTGCCGTTACAAAGCAGGCACAGCAATAAAGAACCGCTCATGTCCAACACGCGCGCCCTGATCGTTGACGACTCCCGTTCAGCCCGACACATCCTGGGCCGGATGCTGGAAAGCTTTGGGCTGGAGGTCGATGCGGTGGAGTCGGCCGAATTGGCGCTGACCTATCTGCAGACCGCGCGTCCCGATGTGATTTTCATGGATCACCTGATGTCGGGCATGGATGGGTTTGCCGCCGTTCGGGTGATCAAGGCCAATCCGGACACCGCGACCATACCGGTACTGATGTACACCTCGCAGGAAGGCGAGATGTATCTCAGCCAGGCGCGCGCCCTGGGCGCCATGGGCGTGTTGCCCAAGACCCTAAAGCCTGCGGATGTGGCCGAAGCGTTGCAGCACCTGAATCTGCAAACGCCTGCATCCGCCAATGCCATGCGACCGGCAACCGCGTCGCGGACCGTGCCTGCTGCCGGCGTGGCCGAACGCGAGACGCCGCAGCGCGATAGCATCATCCCGGCCGAGAAACCGCCGCTGGTCGAAGTGCAGATGGAGAGCCCGCCGCAGTTATCCGTGCCGCAACTGGCGCATCGCATCGCCGCCGAAGTGCAAACGGAAATTGCGCGCATATTTCCCGCCGAGCCCGGAGCGGGACGGCGCTGGCGCAACTGGGCATTGCTGGCCAGCGCTCTGGTGCTGGTGTTGCTGGTTGTGGTGATTTATCAGCAATACCAGATGCAGCAGCAACTATGGCAATTGCAGACAGTTCAACAACAGTTGAGCAATCGCATGACCCGGCCGGTTGTTCCGGAACCGGCCAGTGCTACTCGGGCGCCAATGTCTGCGCCAGCACCTGCCGTATCGATCTCTCCCATGGCGACTGAAGAAGTGCCTTATGGCGAAGCGCCACTGGCGGGCGCACGTCTGGAGCGTCTGCGCAGCTTGATCGACAACCTGCACGACGAACAGGTCAAAGGCATCCTGCGTGTGGAAGTGTTCATGGGCGATTTCTGTCTGAGCGGCAATCCGGTCACGGGTTATGCACCCGCCGCCGACGAGTTGCCGGCCAGCCGCTGCGATCTGATCGGCAATCCGTTTGGCGATGCGCTGACAGTGCAGCAGCGGCAATCCGTGGCGTTTGCCAATCTGGTGGCCAGCATCAACAGCAATGCCGGCGGCGTCAAAGTGCAACTGGCTGATGGCGCGCACAAGACGCTGGCGGCATACCCCGCGCCTACCGCAACGCTGACCGCCGCCACCTGGAATCGCATCGCCGAGCGCAATCAGCGGGTGGAGTTCACGCTGCTGCCCGCGCCGTGATGACAACTGCGACCCTTCCCTTGAAACATGCTGTGTTTGTGCCGCCGTTCGGGTTGCGCAATGCGCATGTGCAGTCCACCCTGCTCAGCCTGTCTGCCTGGCGCCTGCCGGTATGGCGACAATCACAGGCACTGCGCGCTGCTGCCGAACCGGTATTGCTGGAATGCGGCGAGGGTGTGCGTCTGAGCGGTTGGTGTTCGTCACAACCAGCCCGGTCTGAGCAGACTCCCTGGATCATCCTGCTGCATGGCTGGCTGGGCGATGCCGATTCCAGCTATGTGCTGTCGCTGGGCGCCACGCTGTACGCGCAGGGCTACAACGTGTTCCGCCTGAACCTGCGCGATCATGGCGGCAGCGAAGCCCTCAATACCGGCCTGTTTCATTCCTGTCTGCTGGATGAAGTGGTGGGCGCAGTGCGCGCCATCCAGCAGCGCCATGCCATTGCGGATCTGTCACTGGCGGGGTTTTCGCTGGGCGGCAACTTTGCATTGCGGGTGGCGGCGCGCGCGGCGGCGTCGGCCATTCAGTTGCGGCGGGTGGTGGCGATTTGTCCGGCGCTTAACCCGCATGCCAGCGATGCCGCCTTGGCGGCCGGCCCGCCGGTTTACCGGCATTATTTTCTCAGCAAATGGAAGCAGTCCCTGCGGCTCAAGCAACACCATTTTCCCGGGCATTACGATTTCGGGCCGTTGCTGCGCAGCCGCAGCATTACCGAACTGACCGACATCCTGGTGCGGCGCCATGCCGGGTTTTCTGGCGTGCGTGCTTACTACGACGGCTATTCGTTACTGGGTCATACCCTGCGCGATCTCAATGTGCCCAGTCATGTGCTGATCGCGCAGGACGATCCGATCGTGCCCGCAGTGGATGTTCGTTATTTGCCAGCCAATCCAAACCTGCACATTACCAGCAGTGAGTTTGGCGGCCATTGCGGCTTCATTGCCGGCTGGAACGGCACGCGCTGGGTCAATCAATGGGCGGCTGACTGCCTGCGACTCTGATCGGATAGTGGCGTCAAGCCGGTCTCAGGCAATCATGCTGTTCGGTTGCGCGCTTTGCCAGTGTTGCAGCCAGCGTTCGAAATCGGTGGCCGCCATCGGCCGCGCCAGCAGGTAACCCTGCACTTCATGACAATGATTCGCCGCCAGGAAGTGCAACTGTGCTTCCTTCTCCACGCCTTCCGCCACGCAGTTCAGGCCCAGTGCCTGCGCCATGAACAGGATGGCGTTGACCAGCGAACTGCCGCTCTGATTCACGCCAATGTCCATGATGAAACTGCGGTCAATTTTCAATACGTCGAGCGGCAACTTGCGCAGATAGCTGAGCGAAGAGAAACCGGTGCCGAAATCATCCAGCGCCAGCAGCAGACCGCGATCGCGGAAGGCATGCAGTGTGTTGATCACCACTTCCGGACGCGCCATCAATGCGCTTTCGGTGATTTCCACTTCGAGATTGTCGTAGCTCGCGCGCTCGCGTGCCAGCGCCTGGTCGATTTCGTCGATCAGATTCACTGCGCCGAACTGCAGCGGCGAGATGTTGAAAGAGAGACGGAACTGCCTGTTGAACAAGCGCGACCACTGTGCCGCCTGACGCGCCACCATGTCGATGACCAGATTGCCCAGTGGCGCAATCAAACCGATTTCTTCCAGCAGTGGAATGAACTCGCCTGGCATGACCAGGCCGCGTGCCGGATGTTGCCAGCGCACCAGTGCTTCAGCGCCGCGGATGCTGTTATCGGCCAGACACATGCGCGGCTGGAAATGCAGTTCGAACTGATTGGTCTCGATGGCCTGCCGCAGTTCGCTTTCCAGTGACAGACGCTGACGGGCGCGACTGCTGATTTCCGTGGCGAAGAACTGGCAGGAGCCCTTCTGGCCCTTGGTGTGCATCAGCGCAGTGAAGGCATTGTCCACCAGCTCTTCGGCATTGCGGCCGTCGTCGGGATACAGGCTGATGCCTACCGAGGCGCTGAGCTGCAATTCGGCATCGCCCATGGCGACAGGACTGGATACTGCGCGCTGCAGTCGCTTGGCGATACTGATGGCCGCTTCGCTCAATTGCAGGTTGCTGACCACGCACAGGAACTTGTCGCCATCGGCGCGTGCGACCACGCAGTCATCATGCGCATCCTGATCATTGCTGAGCACGACATGATCCGAGCCACGGATCTGGCCGCGCAGGCGATCGCCGATGGTTTTCAGCACCGCATCGCTGACGTTCTGACCCATGGAGCTGGCGACGCGATTGAAATCGTCCAGCCACAAGGCAAATACCGCAACGTGTTCCTGATGCGCTGCGCAGTTCTTGATGGCCTGCTTCAGGGTGCGGGTGGCGGATTCACGATTGGGCAGGGCGGTGAGCGGATCGTGGAAGGCGAGGAAACGGATGCGGTCTTCCTGCTCGCGGGATTCGGTGACGTCCTGCACCGTACTGCGAATGGTCCAGGCGTCGTTGTTGAATACGACCTCTCCCTGGTGCCGCAGTACCCGGACATGGCCGCGCTTGCTGACAACCCGATGTTCAAGGCGGAAGTTGCTGCGATGGGTGATGGCGCGCTGCATGGTCAACTACATCAGCGACAGATCGTCGGGATGCGTTTGATCGCACAATGTCTGCCAGGTCAGTTTATGTGGGTCGTCGATGCTCAACAACTGGCAGATGACTGTCGATACGGCCAGGGTGCGGCCATCCAGCGTGCGTTCCCAATGACCCATCATGGCCAGTCGTTGTGCATACGACAGTCGCTGTTCGCTCAGACGCAGCGCATCCTGCATTTTCTGCGCGCGAAACAGGAACCGTACCCGTTCCAGCAGCAGGATGGGATTGATGTGCTTGATGGCGAAATCATTGGCGCCGGCTTCATAGGCATGCTGAATCGAGTCATAGTCATCCTGACCGGTCATGAACAGGACCTGCACCCGCTCGCCGCCCGGCATGACACGCACCATGGCGCACAGCTCGAAGCCATTGAGCTTCGGCATGTTGACGTCGGTGACGATGCAGTCGACGTTGCTGTTGGCGAACTGTTCCAGCGCATCGGCGCCATCGGTTGCGGTGAGCACCTGATAACCGGCGTCGCTCAACACGCTGCTGACCAGCAACCTGATGGTTTCATCGTCATCGGCGACCAGTACGGAGCCGGTACAGTCTTTAATGTCGATATGAGTATTCATGGTGCTTGTGGCGCCAGGTATTGCGTGATTTCCGGCAGCAGCGCTGCAAAACATTCGTCCAGTTCATCGCATAGCGATGAACTTTTGTCCAATGCCTGCTGTCGTGCATTGGCTTCCAGTTGTGCGCACAGTTCGCCGAGGCGCGTGGCGCCGATACTGAAGCTGGCCGACTTGAGCGTATGTGCGATCACACGCACAGCCTCGTGGTCGGCGTCATTGACTGCGCTGCGTATTTCCTCGATCTGCCTGGCGGCCTGGTCGCGATAGGTGCGTAGCAACTGCGGCAGGAGCGCGCCGTTGCGCAAGCTGCGCAACAGGGCAATCTGCTGCGGATCAAGCTGATTCTCTGCAGCGGTGGCCGTGTTGAGTTGAGCCAGGGTCATACCTGCATCTCCTGTCGAGTTGGTTGAGACGGTTCGGCGAGCGTGGCGTGGGCCGGACACCATTTGCCCAGCAGCGCCCCCAGCTCATGCAAGTGAAAGGGCTTGCTCAGAAAGTCATCCATGCCGGCGGTGAGACACAGCTCGCGATCGCCCACCATGGCATTGGCGGTCAGTGCGACGATGGGAACGTGCAGCCCCTGTGTGCTTTCAAACCGGCGTACGCGCCGGGTCGCTTCATAACCATCCAGTTCCGGCATCTGGCAATCCATCAATACCAGATCGAAGGCATGCGTCTGAGTGAGTGCGGCAACGGCCTGCAGGCCGTTCTCGGCCACGATGCAATCGCAGTCCAGTGTTTCCAGCAGGGCCTTGGCAACTTCCTGATTGATGGGATTGTCCTCGACCAGCAGGATCTGCGGCCGATGCTCCGCGTTGCTCAATCCCGCGCGTGGCAGGTAAGCAATGAAAGTATCGCTGGCGGCGTCACTGACCGCCTGCAGATCGCGTTGCAGGTTGAGAGAAAACCAGAAGCATGAGCCCTTGCCGTATTCGCTGGTCACGCCACAGTCGCCGCCCATGAGTTGGCACAATCGGCGCACGATGGCCAGCCCCAGTCCCGTCCCGCCGTACTGGCGCGTGGTGGAACTGTCCGCCTGAGTGAATGAGTTGAACAGGCGCGGAATGATCTCGGGCTTGATGCCAATGCCGGTATCTTCTATCTCGAACAGATAGACCAGCGACTGTTCGTGCTCGGAAGCCACTTTGACACGCAGGCGGATATGACCCTGGGTGGTGAACTTCAGGGCATTGCCCAGCAGGTTGGTGACGATTTGCGCAAAACGCGTGGAATCGCCAATCACCTTGTTGGGGATGTCATCGCTCCAGTCGACGAACAGTCGCAGCTCCTTGTTGTCGATCTGTGGCCGCAGCAGGGCCAGGGTCTGGTCGGCAGTGCGCCGCAGATCGAAAGCGGCGCTCTCAAGCTGCAACTGGCCGGCTTCGATCTTGGAGAAATCCAGAATGTCGTTGAGTATCTTCAGCAGCGACAGCGCCGAACGACGGATGGTATCGACCGACTTGCGCTGCATGCTGTTCATCTCGGTGCTGAGCAGCAGTTCGCTCATGCCGATCACACCATTCATCGGCGTGCGTAATTCGTGACTCATCGATGCCAGGAATGCCGACTTGGCGCGGTTGGCGGCCTGGGCGGCTTCATTGGAAGCCTGAAGTTCGCGATTGGTCTGTTCCTGTGTGCGCAATGCCTGCTGCAGCGCGGCAGTGCGTTCATTGATCTTGCTTTCCAGGGCAATGGCCGCCTGGAACAGCGAGAATGAACTGCCTTGTTTGTCCATCTCGCGCTCGACGCGATCCATCAGCGCCACATTGATGCGGCCCAGTTGCACCAGGCGTTCTTCGAGTTCCGCACAGCGGGCTCTGAGCTCGTTAAGCTCACTGTCGGCAGCGGAGGCGGGAGGCAGCGGGTTGCTCATCATTCGCCTCAAGCTCAGACCCGGTTACCGATGGCAATGCCGGTAAAGGTCTGGTTGACATGCATGGCATTGAACTGCTCGCCGTAAGTGGCAAAGCCGATCACATTGTTGGCGGCAAAGATTTTGCCGATGCGTTCCTTGATGCCGGAACGCTCGCTTTCCAGGCGCCGCAGGATGCAGTCGCAGCCCAGCACCAGTTGCGGTTCGCCCAGATTGGCGCGCACCTGATCGAAGGCCTGTTGCAAGTTGTCTACCATGTCCACGCCTTCGGCGATGGTCAGCACGATGCCTTCGTCGATGGCGCAGAAAAAGCTCAGGCTGTCGTCTTCATTCACCTTGGCGATGGAGCGCACGAAGTACTGGCCGCCCACGCGCACCACCACTGGATGCGTGGCGAACACCAGCGGCGTCAGTTCGGTGATTGGAATGCCCACCAGCCGCGCAAATTCATGCGCCGCCGGCAAGCCGTTGATCTCGTACACCACGCGCCGCGCCGGATCGGCGCGGGTGACCACCATGCGGTGTTTGGAAGGCAGGAAGTGCTGGGTGCGGAAGGCCACGAATGGCAGATCGCTGCGCACCAGATTCAACAAGGCAATGTTCTGCTGGAATCGTCCCTGGTAGTACAGGTGGGTGGCGCTGAAGCGCACGTCGTCTGCGGCGGAGCCGCCGATCAGCTCGATGCCGTGCAGATGCTGGTGAATGCAGCTCACCACCAGTTCCTCCTGCATCGCCAGTCCGTCGATCAACAGAAAGGCAAACGTATCGGCCGCGCCGGCAGGTATGCCGTCGCGAGACACCATCTGCTGCAACAATGCCTCGACGCCGGCGCCGGTGGTCTTGCTGTCAAAACCCTCCAGCGGAATCAATCGGGTGGCGACATCCATGTTGGGTGAAGCGATGCTGACGCCGGTCAACGATCCTGCCAGGTATCCTTGCGGTGTAATTTCACCTGCTGTGGTGCAGCCAATCAGGTTGACGTCCTTGAACAGCTTGTGCAGTTCCTGAGCGAGTACCGGCAAATCAAAATCAGGTGTGCAGTAAAAGATCGCCAGCTTGATGTCCGGCTGATACAGCGCGGCATATAGCTCCTGGGCTGCCTCAGTCGCGTCGCGGGATGGTGAGGTGCCCTTGCGAATGGATAGTGACGAGGCCATGTTCTGCTTCCGATTAAGATTTATTACCGTCATATCTGCAGCAGACATGGCGATGCTTCATCGGTTATCGGTTCGGGGCCGTAGGGCTGAAGCGCAGGGAGTCTTCAGCGCTGCCAGGACGGCAACTGCGTCACAAAATCGGCGACCTGATGCAGGTTGATTGCGGCGTTCAGCCGGGCGCGGTTTGTTGCAGCAGCTTCATCTGCTGCAGCCAGCGCGATTGCCGGGCAAGCAGCGAGTCATTTTGTTGTGGCGTGAACGATGCGGTCTGCGTGTCAGGCAGCCAGATTGCCGGCCGGCCGGCAACGAGATAGGCCAGCCCTCTGGCCGTGAGCTCACGTTCGCCCAGACGGATGACCGGCAAATGAGTGAGATCGGCCATGCATTCGCACAGGTAGCTGCAAGTGCTCAGGCCACCGCCAATCACAAGCTGCGTCAGCTCCGGCAACTGCCGGCGCATGAGGTCGATATTGGCGGCCAGCAGGAAAGCAATGCTTTCAATGACGGCGACCAACTGCGCCGTATCGTCGACGGCCTCCCCGTGGGGGTCGGCGATGAATCGCGCAGCGACTTGCGGTAACCAGTAGGGCGAGCCGACGCCGCCGATGCCATTGATGAACAGCGGGATCGACAGCTTGTCCACTTGTTCGCGGCGCAACGCCAGCGCAGCGCGCTGCACATCCAGCGCACTGCGTTCAGCCAGCCAGTGCAGTGCGCTGGCTGCGCCGTTGACGGTGCCTTCCAGAGCAAAGGTCATCTGCTGCGCATCCGAATACAGGACACTGCGTAACAGCGGCGCGGCTTGCGGTCTATCCGCGGTCAGCGGCGCCAGCGCAAAGGCGCCTGTTCCCAGGTTGATGTAGATGCTGTGCAAACCCAGCGCGCCGTTGGCGAAGGGTACGGCCGCCTGATCACCGGTGCAGGCCAGCAGCGGAATCTGCCGGGCACCGCAAGACAGGTGACCATAGCGATGCAGCGTCGGCACGTTCTGCGGCAAACAAACGCCCGGCACACCGAACCATTCCAGCAAGGGCGCTGACCAGTCACCGGTGGCGGGTGACCAGAGTTGCGTGCGTGAAGCATTGGCCGGATCGACCAGATGCGGGCGCTCCAGCAGCAGTGCCTGCAGCAGATAAGTGGACAATGGTCCGCAGTGCAACTGACCTTGCCGGTACGCGGCCTGTACGGCGGGCAGTTCATCCAGGCACCAGCGCAATTTGCTGGCGCCATAATGCGGTGACAGCACCAGACCGGTGAGTTGCTGAATTTCGTTGCGATGCGCTTGCAGTTGCGCAATCAGCGCAGTGTTGCGCCGGTCCTGCCAGGACAGCACCGGCGACAACGGTTCGCCGGACTGCGCATGCCAGCAGACAATGCTGGAACGTTGCGTCGCCAGTCCTGCGGCCTGCACCCGATCGATGTCAGCGCCCAGAGAATCGGCCACATCGTCGATCACCGTGCGCAGCGATTGCACGATCTCCAGCGGATCGTGTTCGATGCGATCGCTGTCGGGATGATGTGTAGCGATGGGCGCAAAAGCCTGCGCCACTTGCTGGCCGGCGTTGTCAAAGGCAATGGCGCGACTGGCGTGACCGCCTTGATCCAGCGTCAGCCATAACGGCGCATGTTCAGTCTGCGTGCGTGCACCGAGCTCCGCCGCCAGGCTGCGCAATCCTTCCGTCAATAAGTGCAAATCGTCTGCGGGCATTACTCTGGCAACAAGCGGATACGACGTGTGTTGGCGCGCTGCGTGCGTTGTGGCAGGACAGCGTCGATACGCTGCATGACCTTTTCGGCAGTGGCGCGCCAGCCGGTGAGTTTGCCGCCGAAGATTGATAGGAGGCGCGGTTGCTGTTCACGATCCACATCGAACACGGTTTCGCGCGGCCGATGAAAGGCGTGACCCCTGCCGGCCGGCAGAACACGCAGACCGGCAAAACTGTGCGTGATGTCTTGCGTCGTGGCGTGTTGATATGCCGGGAAATAATGCTTCAAGGTCTGCAGCAGATAGTTGATCTCGGTTTGCAGCGGCCGCACCTGGGCGGGATCGCCGCGATAACGGGTTTCGGTGGTGCCGATCATGGTTTGTCCATACCAGGGCATGACAAAGATGGCGCGGCCATCACGCGGACTCTCCACATAGTAAATGCCGCGCTGGAGCTGGCCGGGCACGATCAGATGTGTGCCTTGTATCAGTTCGATCAGACGTACCGGTTGCTTCGGCGTGATCAGGCTCAGCGTGTGATTGACCCATGGGCCGCTGGCATTGATCAATACGTGCGCGCGGGCGCTGCGGCTATGTCCGTTTTCCAAATAGGTGGCGGTTACGCCTTCTGCATGCAGTTCGGCATGCGTCAGTCTGGCGGGCATGCAGACTTCAGCCCCCAACTGTTCCGCTGAACGCAACACTGCGCGCGTCAGCAATGCATCGTCGGTTTGTGCATCGAAATAACGGAATACGTGGTGCAGCTCACGAGTATTCAGGCCATCGAGTTGATCCCACTCACCGCGTGCGATGCTGCCGAAACGACAACCGCGTTTGAAGCCGCCCAGCAACGCATACAGGCTGAGTCCTGCGCGGATCTGCCAGGGCTGACGGCGGGTTTGCCGGTACAGCGGGATGTAAAAAGGTTTGAGCTGCACCAGTTCCGGCGCATTGCGCAACATGAGCGCACGTTCATGCAGGCTTTCGCGCACCAGGCGCAACTGGCCGCTTTCCAGATAACGCAGGCCGCCATGAATCAGTTTGCTGGAACGACTGGAAGTGCCGTAGGCGGGATGTTGTTGTTCCAGCACCAGGACTCGTTGACCTGCCGCTGCGGCTGCCTGCGCCACACCGGCGCCGTGAATGCCGGCGCCCACTACGATAAGGTCATGTTCGATCATGAAGAGTTGCGATGCCTGCTCAAATGCCGGATTGTTGTAGCGCGCGCAGCATATGCCGTACCTGCATGCTTTCCAGCAACTGCGCGCCGCGGGCGGTCAGTTGTATCGCCTGGTCACGACTGGTGACTTCGTAGATGGCCCATTGCCAGGGGCCGCGCCACAGTCGTGAACCGTCTGTGGGCAGTTTCAACCGATCGCAAAACAGATAATCCGGCAACGTGGCTTCGGCCTTGATGGCTGATAGCGTGTTGTATTCCGGCAGTACCCAACCGACCGGCAGACGCGTGTGGTGTTTGGCGTAATTGATGGCCGGTAGATCGAACGAGATCAATACCACTTGCCTGGCCACCGGTTTCAGTATTTCGCATACACACTGCACCACCTGCTCCGGTCCAAATTTGCGTAACGAAGCGCGTTTCAGTTCTACGAAAGCAGTGGCTTGCGGAAAGTTACCCAGTAGTTCGACCATCTGCGCCAGCGAGGGCATGCAGACATCGGCATAGCGGTCGCCGAAACGTTCGGCTTCGCCCACCGGGATTGCGCTGAGTTCGCTCCAGTTCATTTCCAGAGCATCCCGGTCGATACCGGCGCAGCGCTTCAGGTTGGCGTCGTGCATCACCACCGGCACCTGATCGGCGCTGAGGTGCACATCGAATTCCACATGTCTGACGCCCAGCTCCAGTGCGGAGCGCAATGCCGGCAAGGTATTTTCCGGGAATTCATGGGCATTGCCGCGATGAGCAACCAGTTGCGTGGTGGGTTCGATGGGGGCTGACATCCGTGCCTCTCGTGCAGAATCGGGAGTCGTTATAGTCGCTTATCTTAACGGCATGATTATGTCTTGATGTGAGCGCTTTATCGGTCAGTCGGGCGCCGGGTTTAAGCGCCGCGCTTTTCCGTAAATCGCTGCACGGGCGCGCCGCTGAGCACATTGATGTCGGCTTCCAGCATCGCGCCTTCGGCGATCGCCACCTGCTGGGCGCTGATCTGTCCCTTGATGCGTGCGGTGCTGCGTATCTCGAGTTTTCCGGTTACCACCAATTCACCATCCATGATGCCGGCCACCAGAGCATGCGTACATTGCACGACGCCCTGCCATCTGCCGGTATCCGACACGGTCAACATGCCCTCGATCTGACCCCTGCCCAGCACTTCACCAGCCACGGACAGGTCGCCGGTACAGTGTAGTTCGCCGTCAAAGCGGCTGCCGATGCCCACCAGCGTCGGCGTACTGGATTTGCGGTCGAGAAAACGACGTTTGGGCAAGGCCTCGGACTCGATACTGCGATGCTCGGACATGGCGCGGACTCGATTCAGTGGGTGTTCGATGGTGCCGGGCGTTCGGTACAGGCTGCGTGCCCCAAGTCTCACTCTGACCAGGTCGCTATCGGGCGCGTGTCGCTTAGCGACAAATTCTGTCACGGCGCCAGCGCCAGCCGGTTGTTGAGAATGACGATGAATTCATTTAAAAACATATTGTTACCGGGTTGCCGGCGGTGCGTGGCATGCGCCTTGCTGTATTCGTCCAGGTTTCATTCATCCGATGCAGTGTTTCTCATGCAAAACCCAACTCATTCGTCAGGACGTCCTTCAGGCTCACAGCCGGAAATCATCGCCGTGGTGTTACCTGATGGTACGCCCGACAGTCCCGCTGCGCTGTGCGACCATGTCGCGACCGGCACCATGCTGCTGGTGCGTCATGCCGATGGCCGCATGGCGCTGGAGCCGGTGCGACGCGAGGCGGCCTGGGAACGGCGGGCTACCTCGACCGGCAGCTTCGGCAGGCGCAAGCCGATTCTGGATCCCGTGTCGCGTGAAGTGATGGGCTATGAAATGGAAATGTCCGAGCTGCCGATCGCTTCCTGATGCGCGCAGATTCGCCGCTGTTTTGCAGACGGTGAGCTGCTGATTTTTTTCCGCCCTTTGTCATTACGCGTCGTCTTTGCGCTCTTCCCCGCAGACGACGCTCTTTTTTTGCGCAGCATTCTTTCGGGTATCTGAAGCCAAGCCCCAAAATGCAGCCAAATCGAAGTCTGCCGGGGGATATTGATCAACAAAAAAGGCTTTAGCTAAAGCGACAAGGCCCGTAAACTGATCCACCCCGATTTGGTAACCGGTAAGTAATTCCGATGTCCGCGACTACGCCTCCTCATGCCCACGTTGACGCAGTCTCGCCTGCTGTGACGCTCGATGCCGCTTCCGCTCAAGACAATGCTGCTCAAGGCATTGCGCCCATGTCGGTCCGGCCGAAAAAACAGGGCTTGTACGATCCGCAGTTCGAACACGATGCCTGTGGCGTAGGCTTTGTGGTCGACATGAAAGGCCGCAAGTCGCATCGCATCCTGCAGCAGGGCATCGAGGTGCTGAAGAATCTCGATCATCGCGGCGCCAGCGGCAGCGAAGTGAATACCGGCGACGGCGCCGGCGTGCTCATGCAGATGCCGCACAAGTTTCTGGTCGAAGCGACCAAGAAGGCCAGCATCAAACTGCCTGCCGAAGGTGAATACGGCTGCGGTCTGGTGTTCCTGCCGCGCGATCCCAACCTGCGCCGCCGTCTGGAAGCCAAATTTGAACAGATCATCCAGTCGGAAGGTCAGGCGCTGCTGGGCTGGCGCACGGTGCCGACCAATAATTCGATGCTGGGTGATTCCGCCAAGGCATGCGAACCCTTCATGCGACAGGTATTCATCGGCCGCAGCGCCGAGGTGAAGGACCAGCAGGCTTTTGAACGCAAGTTGTTCGTGATTCGCAAGCGTGCCTATACCGATCTGCGCACGTCTACCATGGGCGGCGCCGAGTTCTGGTACCTGTGCAGTCTCTCCAGCCGTACGCTGGTCTACAAGGGCATGCTGACCACCGGACAACTGGATCAGTATTTCCTCGACTTGCGAGATGCCGGCATGGAAACGGCGCTGGCGCTGGTGCATTCACGTTTCAGCACCAACACTTTCCCGAGCTGGGACCGTGCCCATCCGTATCGCTACATTGCCCACAACGGCGAAATCAACACACTCCGCGGCAACTTCAACTGGATGCGCGCGCGTGAGCCGCGTTTCAGTTCCGAGTTGTTCGATGAGGACATGGAAAAGATTCCGCCGATCATCAACCCCAACGGTTCCGATTCGGCGATGTTCGACAACACGCTGGAGCTGCTGGTGCTGGCTGGCCGCTCGCTGCCGCATGCGGTGATGATGATGGTGCCCGAACCCTGGTCAGGTCATGAAACCATGAACGACAGTCGTCGCGCCTTTTATCAATACCACTCCAGCCTGATGGAGCCGTGGGATGGTCCCGCCTGTATCTCCTTTACTGACGGCACGCAGATTGGCGCCGTTCTGGATCGTAATGGCCTGCGTCCGGCGCGTTACTACGTGACCAAGGACGATCTGGTGGTGCTGGCTTCCGAAGCGGGCGTGCTCGACATTCCGCCGCAGGACATCGTGCACAAAGGGCGGCTCCAGCCGGGTCGCATGTTCCTGGTCAACATGGAGCAGGGCCGCATCGTCGATGATGAAGAGATCAAGCGCGAAGTGGTCAGTCAGCGTCCGTATCGCCAATGGCTGAATGAACATCTGGTGCAATTGAAGGATCTGCCGGCGGCGCCGGAAGTGCCGCTGCCCGATCACGACACGCTGCTGCAGCGTCAGATCGCCTTCGGCTATACCTTCGAAGACCAGCGCATCCTGATTGCGCCGATGGCGCGCGATGGCGTCGAGGCGGTGGGCTCCATGGGCAATGACACGCCGCTGGCGGTGCTGTCCGGCAAGCCCCGCCTGCTGTTCGATTACTTCAAGCAACTGTTTGCCCAGGTCACCAATCCCCCCATTGATTCCATCCGTGAAGAAATCATCACCTCATCGGAAATGTGGCTGGGTTCCGAGGGCAATCTGCTCGAACCGCAGCCCGGCGATTGCCGGCGCGTGCAGTTGAGCGGGCCGGTGCTCACCAATGAGGATTTCGCCAAGATTCGCCGCATGGAGCTGCCCGGCCTGAAAGTGGGCGTGCTGTCCACGCTGTTCAAGGTGGCGCGTGGCGAAATGGGTCTGGCCAAGGCCATGGAAGAACTGTGCGCGGCGGCCAGGCGGATGATCGAAGAAGATGAGATCAATATTCTGATTCTCAGCGACCGCGGCGTGAATCGCGAATTCGCGTCGATTCCATCGCTGCTGGCGGTGTCGGGCCTGCATCACCATCTGATTCGTGAAGGCGTGCGTACCCGTGTGAGTCTGGTGCTGGAAACCGGCGAGGCGCGCGAGGTGCATCATTTTGCATTGCTGGTGGGTTATGGCGCCAGCGCCATCAACCCCTATCTGGCCTTTGAAACCATCGACGGCATGATTCGCGAAGACATGTTGCTGGGCGTGGACCACAAGACCGCCTGCAAGAACTTCGTCAAGGCCGCCACCAAGGGCGTGGTCAAGGTCATGTCCAAGATGGGCATTTCCGCCGTCCAGAGTTATCACGGCGCGCAGGTATTTGAAGCGGTCGGCCTGCATCAGGAAGTGGTGGACGAATACTTCACCAATACGGCTTCGCGCATCGGCGGCATCGGCATCGAATTGATTGCGCGTGAAATTCTCATGCGTCATGCCGTTGCTTTTCCGGTACGCCAGGTCAACGGACATACCCTGCCGGTGGGCGGCCAGTACCAGTGGCGCGCCGACGGCGAGCACCACATGTTCAACCCGGAATCCATTCATCGTCTGCAGAAGTCAGTGCGTACCGGCAGCTACCAGACCTACAAGGCCTATGCCGAGCTGATCGACGATCAGTCCAGGAACCTGGCGACGCTGCGCGGCCTGCTCGATTTCAAGCCGCGCGATCCGGTGCCGCTGGAAGAAGTGGAATCGGTGGAGGAAATCGTCAAGCGCTTCAAGACCGGCGCCATGAGTTATGGGTCCATCAGCAAGGAAGCCCATGAAACCCTGGCGATTGCCATGAACCGCATCGGCGGCAAGAGCAATACCGGCGAAGGCGGTGAAGATCCTGCCCGCTTTGTGCCGCTGCCCAATGGCGATTCGGCCAACTCGGCCATCAAGCAGGTGGCCTCGGGCCGTTTCGGCGTCACCAGCAACTATCTGGTCAATGCACGCGAATTGCAGATCAAGATGGCGCAGGGCGCCAAGCCCGGCGAAGGCGGTCAGTTGCCCGGCTCCAAGGTGTATCCCTGGGTGGCCAAGACCCGTCATACCACTGCCGGCGTGGGCCTGATTTCGCCGCCGCCGCATCACGATATTTATTCGATTGAGGATCTCGCCGAGCTGATTCACGATCTGAAGAACAGCAACCGCAAGGCCCGCGTCAGCGTCAAGCTGGTGGCTGAAGTGGGCGTGGGAACGATTGCTGCGGGCGTGGCCAAGGCGCATGCCGACGTGGTGTTGATCTCCGGTTACGACGGCGGCACCGGCGCGTCGCCACTGACCTCCACGACGCATGCGGGCCTGCCGTGGGAATTGGGCCTGGCGGAAACGCATCAGACCTTGGTGCTCAACAATTTGCGCAGCCGCATTGCGGTGGAAACCGATGGGCAGTTGAAGACCGGGCGCGATGTGGTGATTGCTGCACTGCTGGGCGCTGAAGAGTTCGGTTTTGCCACCGCGCCACTGGTGGCTACCGGCTGCATCATGATGCGTGTCTGTCACTTGAACACCTGTCCGGCCGGCATTGCCACCCAGGATCCGAGACTGCGCGAGAAATTCGCCGGCAAACCGGAACATGTGGTCAATTTCATGCGCTTCATCGCCCAGGATTTGCGTGAATGGATGGCCAAGCTGGGTTTCCGCACCATCACCGAAATGATCGGTCGCGTCGATGTGCTGGAACCGAAGAAGGCTATCGAGCACTGGAAAGGCAAGGGCTTCGATTTCAGCAACATCCTGTATCAGCCGGATGCGGGCCCGGAAGTGGGCCGCTATTGCCAGATCGAACAGGATCATGGTCTGGACAAGTCGCTGGATGTCACGCAACTGCTGGAGATCTGCAAACCCGCCATCGAACGCGGCGAGAAGGTGCAGGCCGAGCTCAAGGTACGCAACGTCAACCGTGTAGTGGGCACCATCACCGGCAGCGAAATCACCCGCAAGTGGGGTGCCGCCGGGTTGCCGGAAGATACCGTGCGCATCAAGTTCACGGGATCTGCCGGGCAGAGCTTCGGCGCCTTCATGCCCAGAGGCATGAGCTTCCAGCTGGAAGGCGATGCCAACGACTACGTGGGCAAGGGCCTGTCGGGCGGCAAGCTGGTGATCTATCCATCTGATCAGGCGACCTTCAAGGCTGAAGACAACATCATCGTCGGCAATGTCGCCCTATACGGCGCGACTGCCGGCGAGGTGTATATCCGCGGTCGCGCCGGCGAGCGCTTTGCTGTGCGCAACAGCGGAGTGAATGCCGTCGTGGAAGGTCTGGGCGATCATGGCTGCGAATACATGACCGGCGGTCGCGTCGTGGTCCTGGGCAGCACCGGCCGTAATTTCGGCGCCGGCATGTCCGGCGGCGTGGCCTATGTACTGGATGATTCGGGCGCATTCGATGCGCGCATCAACAAGGCCATGGTGAATGTCGAATCGCTGGAGGATGCGGCTGAAATTGCCGAAGTGCGCGCCATGATCGAGAAGCACCGCACCTGCACCAGGAGCGATCGCGCTCAGCAGGTGCTCGATGCCTGGGAGCGTTATCTGCCCAGGTTCGTGAAAGTAATCCCCAAGGATTACAAACGCATGCTGGCCGGTATCAAACGTGCCGAAGAGCAGGGCCTCACTGGCGAAGACGCCATCATGGTGGCCTTCGAAGAGAACTCCCGCGATGCCGCACGCGTGGGTGGCGGTTAAGCAAGCAGGCTCAAGATTCGTTGCGGGCTGGACTAAAGCCGGCCCGCAATGATCGCGCATACAGATTTACATCAGATTTTATAGATTGAGATCGACGAGACATGGGTAAGCCAACAGGATTCATCGAATATCTGCGCGAACTGCCGGTGGATCGCAGCCCCGGCGAGCGCATCAAAGACTGGAATGAATTCCATCACCACATGGAAGACAAGCGGCTGCGCAATCAGGGCGCGCGTTGCATGGATTGCGGCGTGCCGTTCTGTCACACCGGCAAGCTGATCAGCGGCATGGTTTCGGGCTGTCCGATCAACAACCTGATTCCGGAGTGGAACGATCTGGTGTATCGCGGCTTGTGGCAGGAAGCGCTGGCCCGTCTGCACAAGACCAACAACTTCCCCGAATTCACCGGCCGCGTCTGTCCGGCGCCGTGCGAAGGTTCGTGCGTGCTTGGCATCAACAATCCGCCGGTGACCATCAAGAACATTGAAAACACCATCATCGACCGTGGCTGGGAAGAAGGCTGGGTGATTCCCGAAGCGCCCAAGGTGCGTACCGGCAAAAAAGTGGCCGTGATTGGTTCTGGTCCGGCCGGTTTGTCGGCCGCCGCGCAATTGAATCGCGCCGGCCATCTGGTCACGGTATTTGAACGCGCCGATCGTCCGGGCGGTTTGCTGATGTACGGCATTCCCAACATGAAGCTGGACAAGAAAGAAGTGGTCGAGCGCCGCTTGAAGCTGATGGAACAGGAAGGCATCAAGTTCGAATGCAATGCCGATGTCGGTGGCAATGTCTCGGTCGATTCGCTGCGCAAGGATTTTGACGCCATCGTGGTATGCACGGGCGCCACGCTGCCACGCGATCTGCCGGTCGAAGGCCGTGCGCTCCATGGTGTGCACTTCGCGATGGAATATCTCACGGCTGCCACCCGGGCCATTCTCGATGGCGGTCCTGACAGCTGTCCCATTCATGCCAGGGGCAAGGATGTGGTGGTGATCGGCGGCGGCGATACCGGCACGGACTGCGTCGGCACTGCGATCCGTCAGGGCTGCAAAAGTCTGGTGCAGATTGAAATCATGCCGCGTGCGCCCATGGAACGCGCGGCTGATAATCCCTGGCCGGAATGGCCCAAGGTTTACAAGATGGATTATGGCCAGGAAGAGGCGGCTGCCAAGTTTGGCGATGATCCGCGCGTCTACCAGACCACGGTGAAGAAATTCATCGCTGACGAGAAAGGCGCCGTAAAGGAGTTGGTGACCGTGCAGATCAAGTGGGAACAGAACGCCAAAGGCCAGTTCGTGCCAGTGGAGCAGCAGGGTACCGAGCAGACCCGGCCGGCGCAGTTGGTGTTGCTGGCCATGGGATTCCTCGGACCGGAGCATCCGCTATTGATGGCGTTGGGCACTGAGCTCGATGCACGCGGCAACATCAAGGCTGAACATGGCAAGTTTGCCACCAGTCTGAAAAATGTGTTCACGGCCGGCGACTGCCGGCGTGGTCAGAGCCTGGTGGTGTGGGCCATCAATGAAGGCCGCGGCGCCGCACGCGAATGCGATCGTTACTTGATGGGGCGCACGGACCTGCCCTGATCCTGCGGGCAAGTTTGCTTGCTGAAACAGCCCCGCTGCGTATGCAGCGGGGCTGTTTGGTTTGGGTGCGTCACAGGCCGCCGCAGGCATGATTGCCGGCAACAGCTTGCCGGATACCCGGGCTGTGATGTTATTGTTAAGAAGTTCTAAGCTGAAGATCTGTTCAGCATCGCCCTGATGAGCATTCGCTAAAACAATTTGAATGGAGGAGTCCCGATGAGTCTGGCCAAAGAGTTCAAGGAATTTGCCATGCGTGGCAATGTCATCGATCTGGCGGTCGGTGTGGTGATCGGCGGCGCATTCGGCAAGATCGTTTCCGCGTTTGTGGATGCCGTGGTCATGCCCGTGCTGGGGTTGTTGACCAGCGGCGTCAATTTCTCCGAACTGGCGGTACAAATTGGCGGCACGGCCGATAAGCCCGTGTTGCTCAAATACGGACTGTTTGTTCAGGCTACTATCGATTTTGTGATCATTGCTTTTGTGATCTTCATGGCGATTCGCGCCATCAATAAGCTCAAGAAGCCGGCGGTTCCCGCGGCGCCACCAGCGCCACCCAAGCAGGAAGTGCTGCTGGAAGAAATACGTGACCTGTTGGCGAAGCGCTGAACTATTACATTTGACTGCATCAAGGCCATCTCACCTTACGGCGAGATGGCCTTGTTTTTATGGCGGCATGCACTAGGCTGCACACAGTTTGTATCTGTGTGGAAATGCCATGAATTTTGTTGACAAGCTGCGAGTCCGCTGGACTGCCAGCGACTCATTGCTGTGTGTCGGCCTCGATCCCGACCCCGCCAGACTGCCCGCGCCATTGCGTGATCGGCCGCAGGCCATCTTCGAATTCAACAAGGCCATCATCGACGCCACGCACGATCTGGTGTGCGCCTACAAGCCGCAGATCGCGTACTTTGCAGCACAGTCTGCCGAAGATCAGTTGCTGCAGACCATGGAGTATCTGCGGATTCAATATCCACATATTCCCGTCATCCTGGACGCCAAGCGCGGCGATATCGGCAGTACGGCCGAGCAGTATGCGCTTGAAGCCTTCACGCGTTATCAGGCCGATGCAGTGACGGTGAATCCCTATCTGGGCGGCGATTCCATCGTGCCGTTCACGCGCTACCAGGACAAGGGCGTGATCATCCTGTGTCGCACTTCCAATGCCGGCGCGCAGGATCTGCAGGATCTGCAAGTCAACAACGAACCGCTGTATGTACATCTGGCGCGCAAGGTGGCGACGCAATGGAATGGCAATGGCAATTGCCTGCTGGTGGTGGGGGCCACCTGGCCGAGGCAGATGCAGCAGATTCGCGCCGTGGTGGGTGATATGCCGTTGCTGGTGCCAGGCGTGGGCGCGCAGGGCGGCGATGTGCAGGCGCTGGTGACGGCAGGCAAAACGGCCGATGGTACAGGGCTGATCATCAGCTCATCACGCGCCGTGCTGTATGCCAGTGCCGGCGAAGATTTTGCCCAGGCCGCGCGCAGTGTTGCCCGGGCATCGCGCGATGAAATCAATCGGTATCGTTAGGTAATCTGTCCGGGAACCTGATGGCCAGTTATTACTATCGCCTGCTTAATGTATTTGCCATTGATGGCCAGCCCTTGTCGGGCAATCCGCTATGCGTATTCGAAAATGCAAGCGGGCTGGACGATGTGATGCTGCAGGCATTGGCCTTGCAGTTCAATCTGTCCGAAACCACGTTCATTTTTCCCAGCAATGTGGCGACCGCAAGAGTACGCATATTTACACCCGACTTCGAGATGCCATTTGCCGGGCATCCCACACTGGGCACCGCGCAAGTTGTGCGCGATTTTTATGGTGCGGGTGATACGCTGACGCTTGAGATGCGTGCCGGCATCATCCCGGTAACGGCAAAACAAACTCAATGGACATTGCAAGCCAATGCGCCTCATTCAAGGAAGGTGTCGGCAACCAGGCAGCAGCTTGCCGAAATGCTGGGCCTTGTCAGTGAAGACATGGGGGAATTGCCGCTTTGGGTGAACACCGGCAGCGAGCAATTGATTGTTCCATTGAAGAATGTGGCGGCCGTACAGGCCTGTCAGCCGAAGCTGGAGTTGCTCAAGCAACATGCAGCTCTGGGCGAGACGCGCTTTCTGGTATATGTTTGGTCGCACAAGGCAGAAGATGATATTGAAGCAAGATTTTTCTTCGCCAAGGGCTCTGCATTGGCGGAAGATCCTGCAACCGGTTCAGCCTGCGCCAATCTGGGCGGCTGGTTCATCGCCGCTCAAGCAGCGTTACCACTCACTAAGCGCATTTTGCAAGGTGCAGCCATCGCGCGTCCATCCTTGCTGAACTTGCAAGTAGATGCACAAAACCGGATATTCGTTTCAGGTCTGGTGCTCGAATTGGGTCGAGGCGTTATCCATCTATAGCATTTTGTTTATGGAGTGATTCATGAAAATAGTGGCTGCGATACTGATCGGTTCATTGGCTGCAACCATGGCTTCTGCCGCTGAATTCAATCTCAAAAGCAAGGACGTTGCCGCCAATGCGACGCTCGGCAATGCCCAGGTGTTCAATGGGTTTGGTTGCAGTGGCGCAAATATTTCACCGCAACTTTCCTGGAGCGGCGCGCCGCAGGGCACGCAGAGTTATGCCCTCACGGTGTATGACCCGGATGCACCCACCGGCAGCGGCTGGTGGCATTGGGTGGTCATCAATATTCCTGCCAAGGTTACGGACATCGCTACTGGCGCCGGCACTGCCGACGGCAAAGCCATGCCGGCGGGCAGTCAGCAGATACGCACAGACTTTGGCGCACCTGGTTTCGGCGGCGCCTGTCCGCCGGCGGGCGACAAGCCGCATCGTTACATCTTTACCCTGTTCGCTTTGAAGACACCCAAGATTGAAGTATCTGACGACGCTACGGCCGCGCTGGCAGGTTTCATGATCAATGCCAATGTCCTGGCCAAGACTGGCTTTACGGCTTATTACGGACGTTGATTGTGTTTTTCACAGGGGCCGACACATAGGTCGGCCCCTGCAGTATCGATCAGCCTGTCAGCGCTTTGTGCATCATGCTGTAACCGGCGCGGGTCGTGAATCCAAGTAGCGAATAGAAACGCTGGGCGCGCACATTCCTGGCCGCGACTTCCATTTCAATATGGATGCAACCCTGGTCGCGCATCTCGGTTTCAGCAGCACGGACCAGCATTTTGCCGACGCCCTGACCGCGCGCTTCGGACACCACATACACCTCGTCGATGGCGGCAGTCAGACCGCCGTATTCAAAGCTGAACACGCGACTGCACAGCAGATAGCCGAGAATCTGCTGTTCATTGCAGGCGATCCAACCGCGGCCCAGTTGCGGTTGCGATAGAAAAGATTGCAGCAGTGTTTGTGCACATTCGCCGGAAAAGCCGCGAATTTGTTCGAATTCCCAGTATTGCCGCATCAATTCGACCAGTACCGGAATGGAATCAGTGGTCGCAGGCAGGATATGCGTCGGGCTTGGTTGCATGGTGGCGCTCTTGTTGTTGCTTATGGCTGTGCAAGTCACATCCCCATCTGCGCCATCTTCTCATGCCGGTGCTGCATCCGGATAGAGCATGCAACATGCCGCCTGCCAGAACGGATTGCAGGCGGTGATTTACCAAGCTCCTGCTATTTCAGGTATTTTTCGCCGACGCGCTTGTAAGCCTCACGAAACGGAATGCCTTCGTTCTTTACCAGCTCATAGGCTTCGGCGGCCGCGTTGATGGAATCGTCCATGCGGATGTTCTCCTTGCGGAACGTCACCTGCTCCAGCGCCGGCGCAAGAATGTCCAGGGTTTCGCTGCACAGATCGATGCCGCGAAATAAGGGCACCTTGATCAACTGCAGATCACGCTGATAACCGGATGGCAGCTTGGCCACGATGCCCAGCACTTCGAACAGAGCTGCCTGCGCGGCAGCGGAGCGACCACGGATGAGCTCGAACACATCCGGGTTGCGCTTCTGCGGCATGATGGACGAGCCGGTGGTGAAGGCATCCGGCAGCGATACGAACGCAAATTCCTGCGTGTAGAACAGACACAGGTCGGATGACAGGCGCGCCACATCCTGCATCACCATCGTAATTTCAAACAACAGCTGTGCCTCGGCCTTGCCGCGCGACAGTTGCACGGCGGTAACGGGCTCGTGCACTTCGTTGAAGTCCAGCGCCTGGGCAGTGGCGGCACGATCCAGTGGCAGATTCGGCGTGCCGTAACCGGCGGCCGAACCCAGCGGGCTCTTGCTGATGCGACGTTGCACATGGGCCAGGCCAATGGCGTCGTCACGCAGTTCGGCAGCAAAGCCGCCCGCCCACAGCTTCACCGAACTGGGCATGGCCTGCTGCATGTGGGTGTAACCGGGCAGCAGTGTGCTGGCTTCACGATTGCCCAGTGCATCGAGTGCATCGGCCACCAGCAATACCGCCTTGCTCAAACCGGCAGCGGCATCGCGCAGAAACAAACGCAGGGCAGTGAGCACTTGATCATTGCGCGAACGCCCCAGATGCACGCGTGCCCCAGCCTGACCAATGCGTTGCGTCAGCAGGGTTTCCAGTGCGGTCTGGCCATCTTCATGCTCCAGCGTGACCTGCCATTCACCGCGCGCATGTTCGGCGCCGATGGCGGTGAGCCCGTCACGAATCAGTTTGAGATCGTCAGTGCTGAGCAGGCCCTGCGCATTGAGCATTTCGGCATGGGCAATCGAGGCGCGCACGTCATAGGCCACCAGCCGGTTGTCCAGGGCATGATCATCGCCTGCGGTGTATTGCAGCACGCGCGAGTCGAGTGGTGCGCCTTTGTCCCACAATCTTGAAGGGGGTCTGGACATCTTGCCTTCCAGGTAGGCTGGGTGCCGCACCCAGCATTCATGTATCGAGAAAGCCGGGTGCGGCACCCAGCCTACGAAATCTTCGGAACGGGTTCGATGAATCGAACCCCTACGCTGCAATGTCATGCAAACGTAGAGGCGCAATTCATTGCGCCCGTCTCAGTTACCCTGTTCTGCAGCACTCAATCCCTTGATGTCTTCCACAATCAAAGTACCGGTACCTTCGTTGGTGAACACTTCGGCCAGCACGCTGTCGGGCGTCTTGTAGGAAATGCAATGCACGCGACGCACGCCACCACGGATGGCGTCTTCAATGGCCTTGGCCTTGGGCAGCATGCCGTCCTTCAGGCTGCCCTGATCCTTCAGACGCTTGAGGCCGGCAATATCGGTGTACGACACCAGCGAGTGTGGATCTTCCAGTGATTCCATGATGCCGGGCGCGCCGGTGACCAGCAGCAGCTTTTCGGCTTTCAATGCAGCACCCAGTGCAGCGGCCACGGTGTCGGCATTGATGTTGAGCAAGATGCCCTTGTCATCGCAGGACACCGGACTGACCACCGGCATCAGACCATCGTCCAGCAATTGCTGCAGCACCTTGGCATCCACCAGGTCAATGTCGCCGACAAAGCCGTAATCCACCGTTTCACCGGCGACGACCACAGGCGGACGCTTGTGCGCACGAATCAGGCCGGCATCGACGCCGCTGACACCCACGGCATTGATCGACAGTTCGCGACAGATGCCGAGAATCTGCGTGTTGACCAGACCATTGAGCACCATGCTGGTGACTTCAATCGACTTGGCATCGGTGACGCGCCGGCCGGCGACCATTTTGGTTTCAATACCCATGGACTGCTGGATGCCGGTGAGCTGTTCGCCGCCGCCATGCACGACCACAACGCGGATGCCGACCTGATGCAGGATGGCCACCTGTTCCATCAGTGCGCGAGTCGCATCGGGATTGCCGAATACGCCGCCACTGGCTTTGATGACGAACACCTTGCCTTTGAAGATGCGGATGTAAGGCGCGGCGCTCTTCAGGGCGCGGACGGTAACCATGGGGTCGGTGCGGTTGGTCATAGTGTTCATGTGTCTAGTGTTTTGAAAGGTATAGGCGGAAGGCTGTGGACTGTGGGCTGTAGGCTGTAGATCGGAGTCCGGACTCTTTAAAACTACAGCCCACAGCCTACGGCCTACAGCCCATCTTCATGTATTCCTCAACAGGCGATACAACACCGCCATCTGCACGACCATGCGATTGAAGGCTTCACGCAGCACCACGCTGCTCGGGCTGTCCAGCACTTCGTCATCGACGGCCACATTGCGGCGCACTGGTAAACAATGCATCAAGTGACAATCCGGTGCAGTGTGCTTGAACCAGCTGTCTTTCACGCACCAGTCAACCAGATCTTCGCGGAAACGGGTTTCGGCTTCGGCATTGCCATAGTGCAAAGGCGAACCCCATTCCTTGGCATATATTACTTGCGCATCCTTGAGCGCTTCGGCGCGATCGGTGGTTTCGGTGACATTGCCACCGGATGCTTTGGCGGCGGCACGCGCCTTGTCCATGATGGCATCTGGCAATGCAAAGCCATCGGGACGCAGCACCACCACATCCATGCCGCGCATCGCCGCCATCTGCACAGTTGCGGAGGGAACGGCCAGGGGCAGGGCGCGCGGATGATTCACCCAGGACAGCACGAACTTGCCGCGCTCGGGCACGCTGAGTTCGTCCATGGTGTACCAGTCGGCCAGCGCCTGACAGGGATGATTCACCGCCGATTCCATGTTGATCAGCGGTTTGTCGCATAGATCGGCAACCATCTTGAATTGCGTTTCGGCAATGTCGGCCTGCAGGTTGCGGCCTTCGGCAAACATGCGCACGCCCAGCGCATCGCAATACGAGGCCATCACCGGCACGGCTTCCTTGATGTGTTCGGCTGCATTGCCATTCATCACCGCACCGCTGCGGGTTTCCAGTTGCCAGGTGCCCTGGCCCGGCGTGATCACGAATACCGAACCGCCCAGGCGCATCATGCCGCTCTGGAACGACGCCAAGGTGCGCAACGAGGGATTCATGAACAACAGGCCCAGCACCTTGCCGGCCAGCGCATGAGGATCGGGATGCTGTTGCAGGCGTGCCGCCAGACCCAGCAGATCCTTCACTTCGGCGCGTTCAAAATCAGCCAGGTCTAAAAATCTTTGCATGATGATTTATCTTGGTTTGTCATCTGCAGGCTGGATTACATCCCAGCCTGCATCAATGTTTAACGACCTATATCCAGCAACGCCGCACGCAATGCAGCCACATGCTGCGACTCCAGTACATACGGCGCCAGAATGCGTACCACATTCGGATCGCCGCTGGTGCCGGTGAGAATGTCGCGCTTCAGCAATTCCGCCTGTACTTCTTTTGCAGGCCGCGCGGTGCGCAGACCCAGCAGAAACCCGGCGCCCTGAATCGCAGTGACCGGCCCGACGACACAGGTCTGGCGAATCTCGGCAGAGCGTTCGCGCACATTCTTGAGCAGGCCTTCGTCTTCAATGATGTCGATGACTGCTTCCACCATGGCGCAGGCCATTGGGCCGCCGCCGAAGGTGGTGCCCAGATCATCGATCTTCAGGTTGCTGGCCACATGATCGGCCATCAATACGGCCGATACCGGGAAGCCTGCGCCCAGCGCCTTGGCGGTGGTGATGATGTCCGGCGTGATGCCATACAGATTGGCGGCAAAGGGATAACCGGTGCGACCCATGCCGCATTGCACCTCATCGAAAATCAGAATGGTGCCGGTTTCGGAACAACGCTGGCGGATGGCCTGTAGAAAATCCCTGGGCAGATCGCACGCGCCGGCCACACCCTGAATGGGTTCAACAATCACAGCGGCGGTTTGATCGGTGATGATGTCTTTCACCGCGGGGACATTGCCGCGTGGCAGGAATTTCACATTGAATGGCGCCTGCGGAAAGCCATACCATTTTTTCATTGCGCCCCAGGTCACCGCGCCCGCCGCCGCAGTACGGCCATGGAAGCTGCCTTCTACTGCGACCACTTCGCGTGCTTCGGTGATCTTCAACGCGAGCTTGAGTGCATTCTCATTGGCTTCGGCGCCCGTGCTGACGAAGAACACGGTATCCAGACCCAGACCGCAGAATTTGGCCAGCCTGGTGGCGGCGCGCACGCGCACATCCAGCGGTACGGCATTGCTCTGGAAAGCCAGCGCCTGCGCCTGCCGGGTCAATGCTTCCACCCAGCGCGGATGACCATAGCCCACTGCCGCCACCGCGTGACCGCCATAGAGGTCCAGCACTTTGCGGCCATCGGGCGTGTTGAGATACACGCCTTGGGCATCGACCACTTCCAGCGGGAACTGGGCGTAGACATGCGCCAGATGATCCGATTCATTTGCTTTTGCAGGTCGCAGCGGCACGACGTTTTGCGTATTCATGAAAGCCTCAAGTCCAGGTCAAGTCCAGCCTGGCGCAGGTGTAAGCAGGCCGAGTGATTCTTCAAAGCCCAGCAGACGGTTCAGCCATTGCACGGCGCCGCCTGCGGCGCCCTTGGTCAGGTTGTCGATGGCGCACATTACGGCGACTGTCTTGCCATCGGCGACGGCGCTTATATGTGCATAGTTACTGCTGGCCACATCCTTGACGCGTGGCATGTCGGCGGTGATACGCACGAAGGGCGAGTGTTTGTAGAAGTCCTGCAGCGCGGCAATCAGTTCCGGCGTCTTGATGGGCTTGAGCGCCGTGGCCTGAATCGTGGCATGAATGCCGCGCGCGAACGGGCCGGAATGTGGCACGAAACAGAAGTCGGCCTGGATGCCGGAAGCGGCCTTGGCCAGCTCGGTCACTTCGGGCGTATGCCGATGAGATAGGGCGTTGTAGGCATACAAATCACTGTGCCGTTGCGGATGATGTGTGCCCGTTGTGGGCGTGCGACCGGCGCCGGTGCTGCCGGTAATGGCCGAAACGAACAGGCGCGGTTCGACAATGCCCAGCTTCAACAAGGGCACGCTGGATAACAAAATTGAAGTGGCAAAGCAGCCGGGATGGCTCACATGCGGCGTCGGCGCCCTGGCCAGATGTTCGGGCACTGCGCAGGTGAACTGTTTGATGCGTTCCGGTGCGCCATGCGCATGTTTGTATACGGCTTCGTAGGCTGTCGCCGTGGCATAACGATAGTCAGCCGAAATATCGACGACCACAGGTTGAGTGCCGGCCGCTTCGGCAGCGGTCAACAATCCATGGAGCAGTTTGTGCGACACACCGTGCGGCGCGGCAGCCAGAATGGCTGACTTGGGCAGAGTGGTGATCAGCTGCGTCACTTCCTCCAGGCTGGAGTACTTGAGCTGTGGATACACCGCAGCCAGATGCGTAAACGCCTTGCCCACCAGTTCGCCGGGCTGGCTGTCGGACAGCACCGCCTTTAGTTCCAGGCCGGGATGGCCGGCAATCAGACGCAGCAGTTCACCGGCCACATAGCCGGTGCCGCCCAGCACAATCGTTGGAACCCTATTGCTCATTGCATCTGTTCCACATGGGATTTGGCCAGCACATGCGCAGGCAGCTTCAGGCTGTCGATCACGCAATCGCCCAGGGCCGCACCATCGGTCAGGGCATTGAAGGCCGGCACGCCCATCTGGTCGCGGATGATGTTCACGCCCACGGCGTTATCGGTTGACGGCCCGGTTACTACGCTGGGTTCGATGTCGAATCTTTCGCGCAGCAGTTTCACGCCGCCCCAGGCAGCGACCGGATCGTTCGCGGACAACACCACCGAGGTGAGCGCGGCGCGAATATCCGGCGCCGACAGAATGGCTTCCACGCCGTAAGCGCCGAGCAGCCCGTCGCCCAGTTCGAACACGATCACATCGGGTTCGCCCTGCGACATTTCAGTCAGCAGCGTGCGGGTGATGGCGGGACCGGTTTTCGCCGTGGTGGTGACCACGCCGTAGTCGGTGAAGATGGCGCTGCGTTTCGCGCCGGCATCTTCCATTGCCAGAATGTCCCGCCGCAGTGAAACCCCAGTGGCCTTGAAGGCGTGCACATTCAGGCCACGATGCCGCATGCGCGCCACGATCACGCAGGCCGCCGCCGTCTTGCCGGCTTCCATGCAGGTGCCGGCCAGCGCCACCACCGGCACGCCATGGGTATTGACGGTGGCGTTGTAGTCCAACGGCTTGTAACCGATCTTGGCCGGCACGCCGATGCGTTCGCCCAGATAAGGAAACTGCAACACCACACCCAGCACGCGGCAATCGAAGGGCCTACCCTTGTCGGGATTGGCGGAATCGCAAATGCCCAGTACGCCACCGATGTTGAGCATCTGAATGATGTCGCCTTCCTTGACCGATTCCGGCAAGTGACCGGAGTAGCCAAACAGAGCCTGACGATGGCCCAGCGCCCCGACCACAATATCGCCGCGCGCCACCTTGGCCATGCGGCCGCTGGTGAGTTCCAGCGTGTTGTAGGTGGACTTGTTGGTGAGAATCTCCACCACCAGCACCGTGCCTTCCTCGCACGGAATGTTCTGGGTTTCGATGCGCAATTCGCGGCCCAGGTTGAGGGCCTGCGTGATCGAACCGACTTTGTCTACCACCACTGTTTTCATTTGCCTGACTCTTGAAACGATCTCTGCCAACCGGGTTCGATGAAACGAACCCCTACAAACTACATGTCCTAATCACCGCAGGGGCGCAATTCATTGCGCCCTTCCTATCTCCCGGCGCGCTGCCAGAACGAACCCGTCAAGGACAACATTTTCGAGAAGCCCAGCGCATCGGCCGCCGTCCATTCGCCCGCCGCTTCGCCATACACGCCCTTGGACGCAGCCATGATGGAGTACTTCGAGGTCACGCCTTCGATGAAGGCCATGCCCGGGCGATACATCACTTTCACTTCACCGGTCACGCGTTCCTGCGAGGACAGCAGCAGTGCTTCGATGTCGCGGCAAACCGGATCGAGATGCTGGCCTTCATGCACCAGATCGCCATATGGCGCCGCCACGCTGTCCTTGATGCGTGTCTGCCTGCCGGTCAACACCAGTTTTTCCAGTTCGCGATGCGCATTGAGCAGCACATCGGCAGCCGGCGCTTCGAAGGCCACGCGACCCTTGGTGCCGATGATGGTGTCGCCCACATGAATGCCGCGACCCACGCCGAACCTGGCGCCGATGGTTTCCAGCTTTTCGATGACGGCCACGGCGCTCATCGTCACACCATCGACGCTGCAGGGCACACCACGCTCAAAGCCGATGGCATGCACTTCGGGCGCCTGCGGATTACTGAACGCTTCTTTCGACAGCACCCAGGCATGATCGGGAATCGTGTCGCTGGAAGTGAGCGTTTCCTTGCCGCCGATGGTCACGCCCCACAGACCGCGATTCACGGAATAGGCCGCGCCGTAAGGCGGCAGCGGCAACTGCTTGTCCTGCAGATACTTCAATTGTTCGGGCCGCTTGAAGGCGCGATCACGCACCGGCGCGAGAATGGTCAATTCGGGGGCCAGCGTACGCAGCGCCACTTCGAAACGCACCTGATCGTTGCCCGCTGCCGTGCAGCCGTGCGCCACGATCTTGGTGCCCAGCTTGCGGGCGTACTCGGCAATGATCTGCGCCTGCATGACGCGTTCCGCGCCCACGCACAACGGATACAGCTGACCACGACGCACATTGCCCATGATCAGATACTTCAGCACCTGATCGAAGTAGGTGGGTTTGGCGGCCACCAGAATTTGTTTCTCCGCGCCATAGGTCATGGCGCGCTGTTCCAGCACCTTGGCGGCTTCCGCGTCAATACCGCCGGTATCCACGGTGACGGTGATGACCGGACGGCCATAATTTTCCTTCAGCCAGGGCACCAGAAATGAAGTGTCCAGACCACCGGAAAACGCCAGCAGGATGGGCTCGGAACCCGCAGGAATGTTGTCAGTCATGATGGGAGTCGGTCTCTGCAGTGTGAAATTTACAGTTTGAAGATGTCGCGCAGCCGCTTGTTCAGCTGCTGTTGTTCACGCGCGCCTGCGGTGGCAATGAAAATCGTGTCGTCACCGGAAATAGTGCCGACCACTTCCGGCCATTCGGCCTGGTCGATGGCCACGGCCACGCTCTGCGCAGTGCCGGTGCGGGTCTTGACCACCGTCAGCGAGCTGCCTGCGCAGCGGATGCCGGTGACAAACCCACTGATGGCGCTGAACGGGTCGGCGCGCCTCACCGCGCCTTCCGGCACGATGTAATGATCGCCGGCCTTGGCTACCTGCAACTCACGCAGGTCGCGGCTGACGCTGGACTGGGTCGCCTCGAAGCCCTGCTTTTTCAGCAGTTTCACCAGCTCTGCCTGCTTGTGCACCACCGACTCACGGATGATCTTGACGATCGCCGCGCGGCGCAGGCTGGATTGATGCAGTTCGGCAGACATGGTGGGCGCTGGTTGTTCCGGGGTTCCAAAAGCAGACAGACCAGCTGGATGGGTATCAGCGCTGGTCTGCATAAAGTTGCGAGCATCGTGCATAAATATGCGAAAGCTGTCAAGCGCCGCATGCACCATCATTTACAAAATTACGAATCGACTGCGCTGGTTGCGCGTTCGCGCACTCAGGCGACGTGGCTATTGGCCGGATACGCTCTACGGCGTACATTCAGCCAACGATCAGCCACTGCCGGGTTCCCCTGCTGCTGTGCGTCATTCCTGGCTTCTCAACTGTTCCGTTACTTCCGGGAGATCACCATGGCCAAGCCCACTGTTCGCGGACGTTTCGTATGGCACGAGTTGCTGACCATGGAGGTGCCCTCTGCGGTCGCGTACTACCAGAAAGTGGTTGGCTGGAAGACGCAGCCCTGGCAGCAGGATTCAACGTATCTGATGTGGGTTGCCAAGCGCGGTCCCGTCGGTGGTGTCGCAGGCTCGGCAGCCGGCGCGGCACCGCACTGGCTGCCATACGTGGGCACGACCGATATCGAGGCAACCGTGAATGGCGCGCAGAAGCTGGGTAGCAAGGTTGTCGTGCCGGTCACTGATATTCCCAATGCGGGACGTTATGCGGTACTGGCGGATCCGCAGGGTGCGAGATTCGGCGTGTATGGATCAGCGAATGCCACCGCTGCCGCCGGCAAGCCACAACCCGGCGAGTTCGCCTGGCATGAGCTGGCGACCACCGATTACAAGATCGCGTTTACGTTTTATCAGACGCTGTTCGGCTGGGAGAAGACCGGCGAACACGACATGGGTGAGATGGGGATGTACTTCATGTTCGGCGTGAATGGCAATGCGTTGGGCGGCATGTTCAACAAGCCATCCACCATGCCTGCTGCATGGTGTTGTTATGCCGAGGTGGCGGACGCCCGCAAGGTGGCCAAGGTAGCGGCCAAGGCTGGCGGCACAGTGCTCAACGGCCCGATGCAGGTACCCGGCGGCAGTTGGATCGCGCAGATCAGCGATCCGCAGGGCGCGATGCACGCCGTGGTGTCGGCTGCACCGGCTGTCGCCAGGCCCGCGAAGCCCGCCGCCAAAGCGGCAGCAAGCGCAACGGTTACCGTAAAGAAAGCTGGCAAGAAGAAAGCAAGCAAAAAGAAAAAAGCCGTAGCAAAGGCCAGGCCCGCCAGGAAATCAGCCAAAAAGAAACCGCCACAGAAAAAAGTAGCGAAAAACTCAGCGAAAAAGACGGTGCGCAAACCATTACCGAAAAAGAAGGCGGGCAAGAAGAAGGTCGCGCTCAAAAAGCTGAAACGGAGCAGCAAGACCAAAATCGCCAAGAAGAAACAGCCGGCAGCAAAACGTCGCTTGGCAGCCAAGCGCAAGAAATAACAGCGGAGCACCAGCGATTTCCTCCTCCTTCATGCAAGACGGAGGAAATCGTTCAATCAGGTTGGAAGCTCAAGGAGTTTCCGGTGCGCGCATGGCGCGCGATCGCCACAGTCCATCGCCTGCATAAATGGCCAGCGCCAGCCAGATCATGGCGAAGCACAGCAGACGTGCGGACGAAAGGGCTTCCTTGTAGACGAATACGCCGATCAGGAACTGCAGGGTGGGGCCGAGGTATTGCACCATGCCGGTGGTGGCGTAGTCGATGCGCTGCGCGCCGTAATTGAACAGGGTGAGCGGCACCACGGTCACAATGCCAGAACAGAACAGCAGCACCAGCATCAGTGCCGAGTAATGGGCGAAATCGCCATGCTGGTGTTGCATCAGCAGCAAATAGATGCCGGCCAGCGGCGCCATCAGCAGGGTTTCCACGGCCAGACCGGGCAGTGGTCCGGCGGCGGCCATCTTGCGCAACAGGCCATAGAGACTGAAAGTGACGGCCAGCACCAGCGACAGCCATGGCAGGTGGCCGGTTTGTACGGTCAGGATCACCACGCCGGCGGCGGCGATGATGACTGCAGTCCATTGGGCGCGATTGAGCCGCTCCGATAACACCAGGATGCCCAGCAGTACATTCACCAGCGGGCCGATGAAATAACCCAGGCTGGTGAACAGCACCTGCCCATGAGAAACACCCCAGGCATAGAGCGTCCAGTTCACCGCCAGCAGGACAGCCGTCAGCACCAAAGGCCGCAGCAGGGCGGGCCGGGTGAAGATATGCCACACCTGCGGCAGCTCGCCACGCCAGGCGACCCAGCCAATCACTGTCATGCAACCCATGAGATATCGCCAGGCGGCGATCTGCAATGCGGCAATGCTGTTCAGCGGCTTGAGATACAGCGGCAAGATGCCCCAGATGGCGAAGGCGCCGACAACGGCAAGGACACCATTGCGAGTGCGATGGTCTGCATGACCGGGAGAAGTTGGGCTGGACATCGGTGATCGCAAAAAGATGACAATGTAGTGTACTTGGAACTGTCATCGGCTTGTGGCCAAGATATGCGCTTTGGCATTTAAACAGGAATTCCCATGCCTACTCTGCTGGATCAGGCGCGTCGCCTGCTCGCTGTCGCCCAAACCGGATTGCACTATACGAAGAGCGACTACGAGCGCGAGCGTTATGAGGAAGTGGCGCAGATTGCCGCCGAGCTGATCGGCAACGCCGGACACTATGGCGCGCAGCAATTGCGTCAGGCCTGGGTGCTGGAGGATGGTTACGTTACGCCCAAGCTGGATGTACGCGGCGCGATGTTCCGTGGCAACGAAGTGCTGCTGGTGCGCGAGCGCAGCGATGGCAGGTGGACCGTACCCGGCGGTTTTGCCGATGTGAACGAATCGCCGTCAATGTCCATTCTCAAGGAGATCGAGCAGGAATCAGGTTACACCGCCCGCGTCCTCAAGCTGGCGGCGGTGCACGATCGCAACCGGCACAACTTTCCGCCGTTCATGTTCCATATCTGGAAGCTGCTGTTTGTGTGCGAGATTACCGGTGGTTCGCCCCGTATCAGCATTGAGACCGATGGCGTGGAGTTTTTTTCTTTGGATGCATTGCCGGAGCTGTCCACTGGCCGCATTACCGCCGCGCAACTGCGCTTGCTGTATCAGCATCACCTGCAGCCGCAATTGCCTACGGAGTTTGATTGATCTTCGTGGGGGCGGGTCCGTGACCTGCCCCTGCGGAGCGTCAATGCTCGCGATGCGAAGCGAACGCCATCTTGTCCAGCACACCCATCAGCACTGCGGATATGACAAAAGTCAGGTGAATGATGACATACCACATGAGTTTGTCATTGGCGATTTGCTGCGCATTCATGAAGGCGCGCAGCAGGTGGATTGAAGAAATGGCGACGATGGATGCCGCCACCTTGAGTTTCAGCGTGCCGGCATCGAGCTTGCCCAGCCAGCCCAGTTTGTCGCCTTCGCCTTCAATGTCGATGCGCGATACGAAATTTTCATAGCCGGAGAACATCACCATCACGATCAGGCTGCCGACCAGTACCAGATCGATCATCGCCAGCAAGGTCAATACCAGATCGGCTTCTTCCATGGCGAACACATGGGCAATGACATGCCAGGCTTCTTCAAAAAACTTAAGACCCAGCGCCACCAGCGCGATCGACATGCCTAAATAAACCGGCGCCAGAATCCAGCGGCTGGCGAACAGGAGTTTTTCAATGGTGCGTTCAATCATCAGGCGGGGACTCCACGATCTAATGTGTGAAATTCTAGCAGTCTGATTGCGGTTGCTGTCAGCAGAAAGCAGCGCGGCGCTCGCTGGTAAAGCTGCGCAAAGATTGTGCATCGTGGATTGTATGACTTGAAACCATCTGCATCAGTCCACAATCTGCGCTTTATTGCGGAATGTAATTACTGACGGGTACGCGGCTTATGCTCAGAAAGATTTTGTTCAACTTCCACTGGTTGATCGGCATTACGGTGGGCATGGTACTGGCGCTGATGGGTCTGACCGGCGCCATCATGTCGTTCCAGGATGAAATATTGTCAGTGCTCAATGGCCGTCCGGGTCATGTCGTGCCAACCGGGCGGGCTTTGAGCACGGATGAAATAGTGGCCAGGGTGCAAGCGGTCAATCCTGGCAAGCAGATCTCTGCATTGATCATCGCCGACTCTCCCGAGCAGGCGGTAAAGGTTGAATTTGTGCGTCCGGGCGGCGTACGTCCGCGACTTGGCGAGGACGACGGCAGTCGTTACTTCAATCAATATACCGGCGAGATGATGGCGGCCACGCTGGAGCGCGGGCGGCAGTTCATGGCTTGGAATGAATACCTGCATCGCAGCCTGGTGCCATGGAGCAGTGCGGTCGCCGGCAATGACACGCCGTCGCTGGATGTGGGCAAGCATGTCACTGCATACGCGACTTTATTATTGCTGACGATGACCTTGACCGGCTTGTATCTGCGCTGGCCGCGCCGCAAGGTGGGCGATTGGCGCTCATGGTTGAAGGTCAATTTCAAGCTCAAGGGCTATGCCTTCAATTACAACCTGCATGCCGTGATCGGCACGGTTGCGTTGCTGGGTTATTTACTGAGCGCACACAGTGGCTTGATGATGAGCGAAATTCATTGGTATGGAGATACCCTCAACCGGCTGGCGGGCATGGAAATCCGGCGTGGTCCGCCGCCCGCCAATACCGCCGGCAACCACACACAGCATCGACTCGATATGCTGTGGGATGCTTTCAAACGCGAAGTGCCCGCATTCCATACGGCCACCATTCAACTGGCGCGTAGTAATGCAGATGAACTGCAGATACGTTATTTGCTGAACAAAGCCGTGACCAGGGAAGGCGGCCGCAATACCAATACCCTGGTGCTGGATGCGGAGACGGGCGCGGTGAAAAGTCATGATCTGTTCAGTGACAAACCGGCGGCACAGCGTGTGCTGGTCCGTAACTTCGATCTGCACTCTGGTGCTTATTTCGGGATGCCGGGGCGTTTGTTCATCACTTTCACCAGTTTGATGATGCCGGTGCTGTTGGTAACCGGCTGGATGCAATATCTGGCTCGCCGCAGGCACAGGCGCCAGCGAGCAGAAGCACTGAAAGCGGCGCAGGCTGGCTGACCGCCAGGCGGTCGCGCAGTTACGACAGCGGGTTTATGCGGCTGGTTTTTCTGCAATGATCGACGTATAAATGGCTCACAGGGTGCGCAAGAAGCGTCAGAAATCATGAGGGGGAAATCATGCAAACGCGCAAGAAGCTGCAAATTGCCATTGCGACGGCGTTATCCGGCGCTGCTTTGCTGGGTACACATCATGTGTGCGCGGCAGGCTTCGCCTTGATGGAGCAAAATTCGTCCGGTCTGGGCAATGCCTATGCCGGTGCCGCAGCGGTTGCCGAGGATGCCAGCACCATTTATTTCAATGCAGCCGGCCTGACCCAGCTCAAGCGGCCCTCGCTGGTCCTCAACGTGGCAGGAATTGACGTCCAATCCGAATTCAAGAATTCGGCTTCGGCACAGGCTTTGGGGCAGGGGCTCGGTGGCGACGGCGGCGATGCCGGCGGATTGACCGTGCTGCCATCCTTTTATCTTGCCGTGCCGTTGACCGACAAAGTAAGTGGTGGCGTGGGTGTCAATGCGCCGTTCGGATTGAAAACCGAATACAACGATGACTGGATGGGTCGCTTTCAGGCGATCAAGTCGGATGTAAAGACCACCAACATCAATACTGCGCTGGCATTCAAGATTCACGACAAGGTTTCCCTGGGGATTGGCGCGGATTTTCAGAGCATCGATGCAACCTTGACCAGCGCGGTGAATTACACGGCAATCATTGCCAGCAATACCGCTGGCGCCCTGATTCTTCCTGGCTTGCAGGGCACCAGTCTGGTCAAGGGTAACGATTCGGCGTGGGGTTACGACCTGGGTGTGTTGTTCACACCGAATGACAGCACGCGAGTGGGCCTGTCGTACCGCTCGGCCATCAAGTATCACCTGGCGGGCAATGCCAGTTTCACTACACCGACGACCGCCAATGCCACCGGCCAGGCCATCATCAATGCAGCGCATAATTCCACTACCAATGCGGCTGCGCCCACCGACGGCGCCATTGCGCTGAACCTGAAGTTGCCTGCTTCGGCCCGTCTGGCTGCGGTTCAGAAGCTGGGTGGCGCTTTCGAGCTGTTGGGGGAAGTGTCCTGGACGCAGTGGAGCAGCGTGCCTGAATTGAAGATCGTGCGTACCAACGGCGCGGTGGGCGTGCTGAAGAACACACCCGAGAAATGGGACGACACCATGCGTTACGCAGTGGGCGCGAACTGGCAGGTCAACAAGGCCGTGAAGCTGCGGGTGGGCGCGGCCCTGGATGAATCGCCGGTGCCGGATTCAACGCGCACGCCGCGATTGCCCGATAATGATCGCACCTGGTTGTCGGCGGGCGCCAGACTCGATGTGAACAAGCGTCTTACCATGGATATGGGCTACACCCATATCATGGTCAAGGACGCGCAACTGAATCAGAACGACGGCAGCACCAATGCTTATGGCTTGTTGCTGGGCAAGCAGAAAACCAGCATCGACATTCTGGGCGTGCAGGCCACGGCCAGCTTCTGAAATGGTCAGTACACATCTGTCCAAGCATGGGTGGATGCACTGAGGGTAGAATGGCGCAAGCCTTCTACCCTTTGATGTATAGGGACATGCGAATGCTGCGAGCGCAGGCTGCGCAGGAGCAGCGGAACCTCAACAATGAATTACATCCGACAGGAAACGGAAGCGTCAGTCATCCTGACGCCCGCGCTGACGCCGGCCGCAACGGTGATCTGGTTGCATGGTCTGGGCGCCGACGGCCATGACTTCGTGCCGATCGTGCCGGAATTGCGTTTGCCGGAAACCCTGGCGGTGCGTTTCGTATTTCCACATGCGCCTTACCGCCCGGTCACATTGAACAACGGTTACGTGATGCGCGCCTGGTATGACATCAAGGCGCTGGGCGGACAGATGCAGGAAGACGCCGCGGGCATCAGGGCTGCCGAGCAGACAGTGCATGGTTTGATCCAGTCTGAACTGGAAATGGGCATTCCGGCCCGGCGCATCGTGATTGCCGGCTTCTCTCAGGGTGGCGCCATTGCCCTGCAGACGGCGTTGCGTTATCCGCAACGCCTGGCGGGCGCGATGCCGTTATCGACCTACCTGCCGTTGCGTGATTCCCTGCCTGCGGAGGCCAGCGACGCCAATCGCGATTTGCCCATACTGATGTGTCATGGCCGCCAGGACCCGATCGTGTCATTGCAGATGGGGGAACGTTCACGCGATATCTTGCAGGCGTTGGGCTATCCGCTTGATTTCCGTCTCTACAACATGCCGCATTCCGTGTGTGCCGAGGAGATCAGCGACATTGCGACCTGGTTGTTGCGAGTGTTGCAGTGATCTCCGGCGCTACAAGCTTGCCGGGCATGCGCTGGCGCGACTTCGAATGGAAGGTATTTGGTTTCGCTGCCTTGCTGGCAGGCGTGGTGCTGCTGAGTATCGTGGCAGTGCCGCAGTGGCTGTCGCGCCAGGCGCGGCTGGAAGTGCTGCGTTCGCACGTGGGACAGGTGGCGCGCATGGCGGCCAGCATGATCGACGGCGATTTGCATCGACAGTTGCTGGACACGGCCAACTATAGCGACAGCCTGTATCAACAGGCCGTGGCGCCGCTGGTGCGTTTTCATTCCGCCACGCCCGAGTTGTACTACGTGTACACCATGACTGAACGGGATGGCGAAGCCTATTTTGTGCTGGATACCGCACAGTCTCGCGATCTGAAGACAACTCGCAAGTTGCAACCCTCGGCGTACCTGGAGCATTTCGCGTTGAAGCCGGAATACGCCAGCGACTGGCTGCAGCGCATTGCCGCCGGGCAGACCTGGGTGACGCCTTACTTCCAGCATGACGATTACGGCTATTTTCTGTCCGGGCATGCGCCCATCTACGACAGTCAGGGACGTTACAGCGGCTTCGTCGGCGTGGATTTCGATAGTGACTACTATCGGGCGCAGGAGCAGCGCTTCAAATGGATCGGCCTGGGATCGGTGCTGGCGGCCATTGTGATCAGCTTGCTGCTGGCGTATCTGGCCGCGCGTTATCACTATCAGTGGCAGCACCGGCTGGCCTTGCACTATCACTCGTCCATGCGCGACGAACTCACCCAGTTGCTGAATCGTCGCGGCGCCTATGAAGCGGTGGAAGTCTTGCGTTCGATGCGCGGCGCCAGCCATGCAGTGCTGCTGTTCGACATCGACAACTTCAAACACATCAATGACAGCTACGGCCATGCGGTGGGCGATGCCGTGCTGGTCAATGCCGCCAAGGTCATCCGCGAGAGCGTGCGGGATCGCGATGTGGTGGCGCGGCTGGGCGGCGACGAATTTCTGGTGTTCGCGCCGGCCTGCGACGAAGTCGCCGCACGCGAAATCGTCGAACGTATTCTCCGGCGCGTGGTTCTCCAGAACGAAGTGTCCTACGCCTATACCCTGTCAGTGGGCGTGTGCATCGAAAGCAATACCGTCACTGAATTCGATGTGATGTATCGCCGCGCCGATGCGGCCATGTATCGCGCCAAGGCGGCCGGCAAGAATCGCTTTGAAATGACCGGCGTCATGGATTCTTTCCCTGTTTGATGACCAGCGCGTCGATCTGCGCCTCGCGCAACTTGCGGCGCGTATCTTCCAGCCTGTTCAGATTGCTGATGGGGCCGATGCGCACCCGGTGCCAGACATCGCTGTCGATGCTGACTTTCTGGATGCTGGATTCAATACCCTGAATGGCCAGCTTGGCGCGCACCCGGTCGGCATCGGCAAAGTTGCGATACGAACCCACCTGCAGCACATACGAGCCGGGGGTGTCGATGGCGCCGGCCGCCGATGAGTTGCCCGAAGGCTTGGCCGCATCGCGCGCCACTTCCACTTCCATTTTCGGCAGCACATCGTAGAAATCGAACTCGGTGCCGGACTCGCCGGATTGCGCCGATTCCGGCGTCGGTGCGCTGGAGGCGCTGGCTTCTTTTTCGCTGATGAGCGGTGCGCCGCTGACGTTGATACTGGCGCCAGGGCGACGGTCATAGATGTAAACTGCCGTGGCCACCGCCAAACCAATGAGCAACCCGATGGTGAATCCGCCCCAGGCGGAGACGCTGTGATTGCTGCCGGTACGTACGTGTTTGTAATCGCGTGCCATGAAGATTCAACCTGATGCGCCGGACTTGTCGGCAGCCCACATGGATTCCGGTGCGCTGACGCCCAGCAATTGCAGGCCATTGGCAAGCACCTGTCGGGTCGCGGCCACCAGGTTCAAGCGTGCGTTGCGCAATGCGGCATCTTCAACCAGGAATACATGCGCGTTGTAATAGGTGTGGAAGTCGCCGGCCAGATCGCGCAGGTAATGTGCAATCTGATGCGGCTCCAGCGCCGCTGCGGCAGTTTCCAGTAACTCGGGGAACTGTGTCACGCGGCGCATCAAGGCACTTTCATGGGTCGTGTCGAGCCGCTGCATATTGGCGGCGCCCAGCGCGCGGTCATGGCGGTAGCCCTTTTCAGTCAATTGCCGGAACACACTGCATACGCGTGCATGCGCATACTGCACGTAGTACACAGGATTTTCTTCGCCCTGCGCCAGCGCCAGATCGATGTCGAATACAAACTCGGTATCGGCACGCCGTGACGCCAGGAAGAAACGTACGGCATCACGACCCACCCATTCGATCAGATCACGCACCGTCACATACGAACCGGCTCGCTTGGAGATTTTCACTTCCTCGCCGCCGCGCATCACCTTGACCATCTTGTGCAGCACGTAATCGGGATAACCCTGCGGGATGCCCAGTTTTAAGGACAGGTTCAGTGCCTGCAAGCCAGCCCTGACACGGGTAATCGTGCTGTGATGATCTGAGCCCTGGATGTTGATGGCGCGCTGGAAGCCGCGCTGCCATTTGACGACGTGATACGCCACATCCGGCACAAAGTAAGTGTAGGTGCCGTCCGATTTACGCATGACGCGATCCTTGTCATCGCCATACTCGGTGGTGCGCAACCACAATGCGCCATCCTGCTCATAGGTCTTGCCACTGGCAATCAGACCCTCAACGGTGGCATTCACTTTGCCGTCGGCGTACAGGCTGGATTCCAGATAGTAAACATCGAACTTCACGCCGAAGGCCTGCAGGTCGAGATCCTGTTCATTGCGCAGATACGCCACTGCAAATTTGCGGATCGAATCCAGGTCGTGGGCATCGCCGCTGGCAGTGACGGCTTCGCCATCCATCGCGCGCACGGTTTTGCCGGCCAGAAAATCATGGGCAATGTCGCCAATGTAATCGCCGTTGTAAGCAGCCTCGGGCCAGTCGGCATCGCCGGGCTTGTGGCCCTTGGCGCGCGCCTGTACCGATAGCGCCAGATTCTGGATCTGCACGCCCGCATCGTTGTAATAGAACTCGCGGGTGAGACGATGACCCTGGCTTTCCAGCAGTGCGCAGAGCGTGTCGCCCAGCGCGGCCTGGCGGCCATGGCCCACATGCAGCGGTCCGGTGGGATTGGCAGAGACGAATTCCAGCAACACTCGCGCACTGCCCGTCGTGGCGACACGACCGTATGCCGCGCCCTGCTCCAGCACGGCTTCCAGTTCCTGCGCATAGGCGGTCGGCGACAGATGGAAGTTGATGAAGCCGGGGCCGGCGACTTCGACTTTGCTCAACAGTTCATTTACCGGCAGCGCATTGATCAACGCCTGCGCCAGTTCGCGCGGATTGCGTCTGGCGGCCTTGGACAGGCGCATGGCGAGATTGCAGGCGAAGTCGCCATGACTGGCATCGCGCGTGCGTTCAATCTCGATAACGGCAGGCGCCATGTCTGTCGGCAGCGTACCGGCCGGCAGAGTGTTCAAGGCTGCTTCGAGCAGTGATTTGATCAGGTGTTTCAATAGTATCAACCGTTCATCAGTCGCAAATGGGCGAACAGTCGCTCCAAGCTGGGACGCGCATTCTACGGTTGCAACTGAGGGGCGGCCAGCATGATCACTCTTGGCCGTCATTGCTGCGAAAGCGGGAACCCGGTTGAAGGATTGTTTTGCCGGATGCCCGCTTGACAGGGCATGACATCATTGGACGTTTTCTTTCAGAACAACTCAATCGGATCTATATCCACCGACCAGCGCACCTGTCTGGCTTCAGGCAGGGCTTCCAGTTGCGGCAACAATCCGGCCAGCAGATTTTGCAAGGGACCGGGCGTGGCAGCCTGCAGCAGCAGTTGCGCGCGGTGCACGCCGGCGCGGCGCGTCATCGGTGCGGGCGCGGGGCCGAGTATCTGCACTTTTCTGTGCTGCCCAGTCGTTTGTTGCTGGGCCAGCTGCCGGGCGGTTTGCAGGAAACGCATGGCGATGGTCAATTGCCGGGCTTCCACACGCAGCAGGGCAATGCGGGTAAACGGCGGCCAGTGCGCCTGTTCGCGTTCTTTCAGCGCGGCCGCGGCAAAGCCGTCGTAGCCTTCCGTCAGCAGACGTTGCAGCAAAGGATGATCGGGATATTCGGTCTGGATCAGCACCTCGCCGGGACGGTCGCCACGCCCGGCGCGACCCGACACCTGCAGGATGCTCTGCGCCAGCCGTTCGCTGGCGCGGAAGTCGGTACTGAACAATCCCTGGTCGGCATCCAGAATCACTACCAGTGTAACGTTGGGAAAGTGATGTCCCTTGGACAGCATTTGCGTGCCGACCAGGATATTCACGGCGCCGGACTGCACGCGCGCCAGGGTGGTATCGAGTTCGTTCTTGCGACTGACGCTGTCGCGATCCAGACGCGCCAGCGTGGCATCGGGATAAATCTGTTGCAGCGTGTCTTCGATGCGTTCCGTGCCCTGGCCCACCGGTTTTACTGCTGCCTGACAGGACGGGCAGGTTTCGCTCAAGGCCTCTTCATGGCCGCAGTGATGACACACCAGCTTGTTGCGCCGCCGGTGCACGGTCAGCCGGGCATCGCAGCGTGGACAGGGGGCAGACCAGCCGCAGCCCGGGCAGAACAGCACCGGCGCAAAGCCGCGCCGGTTCAGGTATACCAACACCTGTCCTCGGGCATCCAGATGTTTGCGGATGTTGAGCATCACCGGCGTGGAGAGACCCTGGGTGGCGCCATGCTGGCGCAGGTCGATCAGTTTGAGCTTGGGTGCCTGTGCCATGCCGGCACGTTCAGGGAGGGCGAGTAGATCGGCCGGATTGCGCCGGGTGCGCAGCAGGCTTTCCAGCGACGGCGTGGCCGAACCCAGCACGACTGGAATGCCATGGCGTTGCGCGCGGGCAATGGCCAGATCGCGTGCGGAATAACGAAAGCCTTCCTGCTGCTTGTACGATGGATCATGTTCTTCATCGACAATGATCAGGCCGGGTTGCCTGAGCGCAGTGAAGATGGCCGAGCGCGTACCGATTACGATGCCCGCTTCGCCGCTGCGCGCGGCACGCCAGGCAGCCAGTCGTTCGCCATCATTCAGTCCGGAATGCAGCACGGCAATTGGCACGGCAAACCGGGCGCGGAAACGTTCCAGCAATTGCGGCGTGAGGGCGATTTCCGGCGCCAGCACCAGCGCCTGTTGACCGCGTTGCAGCACTTCGGCGATGGCCTGCAGGTAGACCTCGGTCTTGCCGCTGCCCGTTACGCCATGCAACAGCAGGGTCGAAAACCGACCCAAGCAGGCGCCGATGCGTTGCAAGGCCTGCTGTTGCGCATCACTGAGTGAGGGGGGCGCCAGCAGGAGAGTGTCGTGTTTTGGTTCTGGCAAGGCTTGTCGATGCGCTTGTTCGCGACGTACATGACCGCGCTGTTCGAGCACGCGCAGGCCTGCGCGCCAATCGCTGTGCGCGGCTGCCAGTGTTTCGGCGGCATGCAACTGACCGTCGCTCAATACATCCAGTAGCGCATGCAGGCGGCTGGCCCGCTTGGGAGTTTGCGCGCGGGCATCGGTCAATCCGGTTGCGGTGAGCTGCCAGCATTCCTGCGAGGCGGTCACGGCTGCGCCTTCGCGCAATGCAGCAGGTAACGCCGCCGCCAGCACTTCGCCCAGCGGGTGGCGGTAATACTCGGCCGACCATTGCAGCAGTCCGAACAGCGGTTCGTCGAAGATGGGCGTGGTATCGATCAGCGCCTGTGCGCGGCGCAACTTCGCCAGCGGTATTGCGCTGTGCTGGCTCAGAGCCACCAGCATGCCGACCACCCGGCGGCGTCCGAATGGCACCCACAGGCGCATGCCCGGCTGGAGTTGCGAGGGCTCGATGTCCGGCGGCAGATAGTCGAACAACCGCCGCAGCGGCGTGTCGATGGCGATACGCAGGATCAAATTCATGCTTGACTTGCGTTGCGCCATGAGTTCCGAAACTTGTCCACAAATGCTGTGGATAAGTCTGTGGATGCTTTGGGGCAAAGTGACTCAAGTAAGTGTTTCATGGGCAGGTTTTTTAAATTGATCAAGTTTTGAGCGTCATAAATTGAGTCGCGCAAACAAGGGGTTAGCGCACCATGCAGCCTGAAAACAGGATATGCGTCAAGCGCATGACAGGCTGGTTGTTGTGGTATGTGGGCAATCATTGTCGCGCCGTCGCCAAAGGTCCCGAAAATTCGTTGTATGAAGCCAACATGTCAACGCGGCGCCGGCTGCTGCGTTGTAGTTTCTAGCATGCCTGTTTACGCATTGCCTGACCTGTCGAGGTTGACGATGTTTGCTACGCTGCGTTGTCCGTTTGACCCAGTCACCCTGCCGGCAGGGTCACTGCTCATGCTCGAACAGCGTAACCCTGTCATGGCGAAGGAGCGAGTTCTGGATCAGTCTCAGTCTGTAGGCCATGTGCAGCGCCTCGACCAGTTCCTGGCCAGTGTCGAACGGCGCGCATTCCAGATTGCGCGCATGGCCCTGCGTGATGACGACGAGGCGCTGGACATCGTTCAGGATGCCATGCTCAAGCTGGCGCGCAGCTATGCCATGCGTCCCAGCGAGGAATGGCGGCCGCTGTTTTACCGCATTCTCAACAACCGCATCCGCGACTGGCAGCGACGGCGGACGGTGCGCAACAAGCTGTTCGGCTGGCTACCCGGTTTGCAGCATGATCGTGCAGAAGACAGCGATCCTTATGAGGCCGTGCCGGACCCACAGCAAGGCCCCGGCGAACGGGTGATGTTGGGCGATGCCATGGTGCTGCTGGAGCAGGCGCTGGCCGAATTGCCGCAGCGTCAGCGCGAAGCCTTCGCGCTGCGCAACTTTGAAGGACTGGACGTGGCAGCAACGGCGCTGGCCATGGGATGTACGGAAGGCAGTGTGAAAACGCATTACTCGCGGGCGGTGCATACCCTGCGCGCTCGCCTGGGAGAGGCATGGTGAACCAGTCATTCGATGACAAGCCGGAAGACAGTGCGCTGGCAAAACGCAGCCGCGAGCTGTTCAACGAACAAGTGGCCAATCTGGATGCGCGCACGCGTTCGCGCCTGAATCAGGCGCGACAGACTGCGCTGGATGCAGTGCGTGGCGAGTCGCATGCATTCGGTGTGCGCTGGTTAGTGCCGGCAGGCGGTGTCGCCGCATTGGTGCTGGCGGGGCTGTTCAGCGTGCAGTTCATCGGATCGGGCGATGAGCCGTTGCCGGATGCATCCATGACCGTGGCGAGCACGGTGGCTGACGTGGAAATCATCGCCTCCGGCGACGAACTGGAGATGCTGCAGAACGTGGATTTCTACGCCTGGCTGGAAACCCAGTCGGACACCTTGAATTCCGAAGGCAATCCCAGCGAGGCCGGCTGATGGCAGTCAACAATGCCTTGCCGCGCACTACCCAGGCCGTCATTGCCAGACGTGCGCAGCTCATGGGCCTGTTGTTGCTGGGTTGCACATCGCTGGCGCTGGCGGCGGACAAGGTCGCCGAACTGAGCGATGACTTTCTGGAATATCTCGGCAGCCTGGAAGGCGCTGACGAAAGCTGGCTGGATTTCACCGCTGCAGCGGTGGCCGCTCGTGAATCGGCAGCAAGGCCGGACACGGTTGTGCATACAGACACCAGGACTGCGGCCAGCGCCAGCAGCAGTTCAGCAGCGAGCCTGAACGCTCAGGCAACGGCTGACGTGAAAACCAATGCCACGTCCCGGGCGACGGGCGAGGCGGACAAATGAAAACGATGCAGTTATTGAAAACATTCATCGGCAGCAGCCTGCTGATGCTTCTTTTGAGTGGCGCCGCCATGGCAGCAGATGACACCGTCAACGGTATCGACTGGAATGATTTGTCCGCCGGCCAGCAACAGGTGCTCAGCCGGCAACAAGACCACTGGGATACGTTGCCCGCGACCCGGCAACAGGCGCTGGCCAGAGGCGCGCAGCGCTGGCTGACCATGGATGATGCGCAGCGCGCCGCAGCAGCGCAACGCTTCAAGGCCTGGCGTGAACTGCCTGTCGAGAGGCGCGCCGAGATTCGTCAGCGTTACCTGGAGTTTCAATCGTTGCCGCCTGAAGAGCAGGCGCGAGTGCGCATGAACTTCGCCAAGTTCCAGAAGCTCGATGAAAAAAAGCGCGCCGCGTTATTGCGCAAGTGGAACCAGTTGTCGGCGCAGGAACGCGCGCAACGTCTGCAACAGTTGCGCAATCGTCGTTTGCAACGATGAAGTGTGTCTCTATCTTGAAGATCAACGTCATCATGAATGGATGGCGAAGAATCACGGTGGACTTCAGTTTTGTCTGCGTCCCTATAACGGGGATCGAGCCAGTGCCGTTGTAACGAGACACCGTCATAGGCAGGCATGAGTTTTTGAGCATGCAGGCATGGGGCAGCACATAACAATGCTTCTCACATCTGCTGGCTGCTCCAACACGTGGGATGGCTGCCTTGTATGCCCCGGGAATTGCACCGTAGCTGTTCATATCTGAGTGGAACATGCGCCACATTGGGGTGAATGGTTCTTCCGTGCTGAACTCTGCAAGGCAATTGTCACGCGACCATCCGGAAATTTTCCTGAGAATCGACAGATACAATTCTGTCATTTCCGAGCAAGCAGGAATCCAGATAAAACCAGTGTTTTACTGAGCGTCGGCCTGTGCGGCAATGACGTGGAATGATGTTCTCTGAATTTTGAGATGGTTCTTGTGATCAGCCGGCATGCTGCCTCTGGCATGTTATGTGCTTATTGCTTATTGCTTGCCGATTCTGGCTGGCGGCAGTTTGATCAGAGTGCGGCAGGGAATTGAACTCACTGCCAACTGTTAATTATCAATCAAAAGCGGACAACGGCGTCCATTTCTGTTTCCTTGATTTCCAGGGGCAGCGATGGGCGCCTTTTTATTTTTGATCTGTCAGTCAAAGAGTAGAGGAAATGTCATGGCTTATTTAGTGCCCTCAGAGTTTGTCACCAAGATGGTGGATGCAGGTGAATCCAAAATTTTCATGTCAACAAGAGATACCGTGATCCGGGCTTACATGGCTGGTGCGATTCTGGCGCTGGCAGCCGCGTTCGCGGTGACCATCAACGTGCAGGTGGGCCAGCCCCTTGTCGGCGCCATTCTGTTTCCAGTTGGCTTCTGCATTCTTTATCTGCTGGGCTTCGACTTGCTGACAGGAGTATTCACGCTGTGTCCCCTGGCGCTGATCGACAAGCGTCCGGGCGTGACCCTGGGCGGTATCCTGCGTAACTGGGGCTTGGTCTTCATCGGCAACTTCGCCGGTGCGCTCACCGTGGCGCTGATGATGGCGATCATCTTCACCTTCGCGTTCACCACCGATCCCAACAATGTTGGCATCGCGATCGGCAAGATCGGCGAGGGACGTACTGTGGGTTATGCAGCCCACGGCGCAGCGGGCATGCTGACTCTCTTTATCCGCGGAGTGCTGTGTAACTGGATGGTGTCCACAGGTGTAGTGGGCGCCATGGTGTCCACCCACGTGTCCGGCAAGGTGATTGCCATGTGGATGCCCATCATGGTGTTTTTCTACATGGGCTTTGAACACTCTGTCGTTAACATGTTCCTGTTCCCCTCGGGCTTGATGCTGGGCGGCAACTTCTCGATCATGGACTACCTGATCTGGAACGAGATCCCTACCGTGGTGGGTAACCTGGTGGGCGGCGTTACCTTCGTCGGCCTGACTTTGTATTCCACCCATGTTCGTACTGCACCGAAGCGGGCCATGAGCTGATCGTGATCATGTGACAGGAAGCAGTCAGTTCGCGCTCAGTCCCTGAACATGGGGCTGAGCTTATTTGAGGTAATTGATGTCTCGTCACATGTCTTGTGAACTGAAGATTTCGGTTGGCCAATATTCCGATAAGGGTCGCAAGGATACCAATCAGGATTTTCATGGCGTTTGCATACCCGGAGAACCGCAACTGAGTTCAAAAGGGGTGGTCATTGCTTTGGCCGATGGCATCAGCAGCAGCGATGTCAGTCAGGTTGCCAGCCAGTCTGCGATCAAAGGATTTCTGGAGGATTACTATTGCACTTCGGATGCCTGGTCGGTAAAGACCTCCGCCCAGCGTGTACTGAATGCTACCAATTCCTGGCTGTATTCCCAGACCCGGCAAAGTGCTCATCGTTACGAAAGAGACAAAGGCTATGTGTGCACTTTCAGTGCCATGGTCATCAAATCCACTACCGCCCATATCTTCCATGTGGGCGACACGCGTATCTACCGCGTGCTTGGTCAATCGCTCGAACAATTGACCAATGATCATCGGGTGGTTGTTTCTCAGGAACAAAGTTACTTGAGTCGCGCTCTGGGCATCAACGCTCATCTTGAAGTCGATTACCAGACCTTGCAGGTGGAAATAGGCGATCTTTTTCTATTCGCCTCGGATGGTGTGTATGAGCATGTTGATTCTCACTTCATCAGTGCCGCCATCCGGGAACATGGGGACAATCTGAATGGCGCGGCGCAAGCCATCGTGGACGAAGCTTATCGGCAGGGTAGTGCGGACAATCTGACCGTTCAATTGGTCAGGGTCGATGCGTTGCCTCTGCAGACGGTTGGGGAAATCCACAAACAAATAGCCGAGCTGCCGCTTCCGCCGATACTGGAAGCCCGAATGGAATTCGATGGCTACAAAATCCTGCGCGAGCTGCATGGCAGCAGCCGCAGCCATATCTACCTGGCCACCGATATGGAAACCGGTACGGTAGTGGTCATCAAAACTCCCTCCATCGACCTGCAGAGTGATTCAATTTATCTGGAACGGTTCCTGATGGAGGAATGGGTGGCGCGGCGCATCAACAGTGCCCATGTATTGAAGCCTTACCAAAAAACCCGCAAGCACAGCCACCTGTACGTGGTCACGGAATTCATCGACGGTCAGACCTTGACGCAATGGATGATCGACAACCCGAAACCCGATGTGGAAAGCGTGCGGGCTATCGTCGAGCAGATTGCCAAAGGGTTGCAGGCGTTTCACCGCATGGAAATGATCCATCAGGACCTGCGTCCGGAGAACGTCATGATCGACAGCGCAGGTACGGTGAAGATCATCGACTTCGGTTCGACGAGCGTGGCGGGAGTTGAAGAAATCACCACTCCGGGCGAGAGAAATCTTATTCTGGGTACGGTGCAGTACACCGCTCCTGAGTATTTTCTGGGGGAAAACGGCTCATCCCGTTCCGATATTTTCTCGCTGGGCGTGATGACCTATCAGATGTTGGCGGGCAGACTGCCCTATGGTGCCCAGGTTGCAAAAACTCGAACCAAATCCGACCAGAACAAATTGCAATATGAATCGGTATTGGATGCAAACCGCGAAATTCCCGCTTGGGTCGACGGGGTGCTCAGGAAAGCCGTGCATCCCGATCCCTGCAAACGCTACGGAGAACTATCGGAGTTTGTCTACGACCTGCGCCATCCCAGCGCCGCCTTCTTGAAGGAGACCACCCATCGACCATTGCTGGAACGTAACCCGGTACTGTTCTGGAGAAGTGTCTCGCTGATCTTGTTGATGATCATCATCGCCCTGTTGATCACTAAACATTGATTTTCCTCAACCCTTGAACTGGAGCCCCATGCCATGAACCGCAACGATGTCACTGAAATGATTGTCGCCACCAAGTTGAAGAAGGGTCTCAAGTGGTCCGAACTGGGCACAGTTCTGGGCAAGTCCAAGGAATGGACCGCTGCTGCCCTGCTTGGCCAAATGGCGCTGGACGCTCAGCAGGCGGCTGCCGTAGGCAAGACTCTCGACTTGCCGGAAGAGGCGGTATTACTGCTGCAAACCTTTCCCTATAAAGGGTCTCTTCCCAGCGCAGTGCCCACGGATCCACTGATTTACCGCTTCTACGAGCTCATCAATGTGTATGGCACAACCTTCAAGGCCCTGATCCACGAGGAATTTGGCGACGGTATCATGAGCGCTATCGACTTCGACATGGATATCCAGCGCCAACCTGACCCCAAGGGTGATCGGGTGCGCATCACCATGAGCGGCAAATTCCTGCCTTACAAGTCCTACTGACGAGGCCACCACCAGCAGCTTCGACGCTGGAGCCAGTTGGCTGAACAGTTCGTTCACCTGTCGCGCAAATGGAATCAGCCATTGGCATGGGAATGCGTGAGCATCTGCAGCGGCGAATAGCATTCTGCATTTACTGTCATTGCTTCCTCTGAGGGTGTCATGTCAACCTGTTGCTGCATAAGAAACCAATTCAGGAGCAGCGCATGGCCGTATCAGGAGAGAGCAATTCATCGTTGGCGGTTTTGATTGATGCCGATAACGCCAATCCGGCCATCATCGGTGGCTTGTTGACGGAAGTGGCCAAACTGGGAGTGGCCAGCGTCAAGCGCATCTATGGCGACTGGACGCAGCCGAATCTGGGTCAATGGAAATCCGTACTGCTCGATCATTCCATTCAACCGATCCAGCAATTCCGCTACACCACCGGAAAGAATGCTACGGACAGCGCCATGATCATCGACGCCATGGATCTTCTATACACCGGTCCATTCGACGGCTTCTGTCTGGTATCCAGTGACAGCGACTTCACGCGGCTTGCCTCCCGTATCCGTGAGTCGGGCAAGCGGGTATATGGGTTTGGGGAAAGGAAAACGCCGCGTGCGTTTGTGTCGGCTTGTGATCGCTTTGTTTACACCGAAGTATTGACGGGCGATTCCGGCGATCAGCCGACGCTAAACAGGCGCTCCACCAAGGAGCTCCGGCAGGATACGCAACTCGTCAGTCTGTTCCGCACCGCCATTGAAGCCGCGTCGGAAGAAAGCGGCTGGGCCAATTTGGGCCCGGTGGGCAGCGGCATCGTCAAGCAGGCGCCCGAGTTCGATCCGCGCAATTATGGTTACAGCAAGTTAAGCAGCCTCGTCGAGGCCATCGGTTTATTCGAGATTGACCGGAAGGATCAGAAATTTATGATCCGCGATCCGGGCAAAAAACAGTAATCATGAAATCCCCCGCATAAATCATGGGGGATAAGTTGAAGACGATTTAACCCAATGCCTTCACCGACTGAATGAGTTGCGCCACCGCGGCCTGACCATCACCGTACAGCATGCGGGTGTTATCCAGATAGAACAGGGCATTCTCGATGCCCGAGAAGCCGGCGCCCTGACCGCGCTTGATGACGATGACGTTTTTGGCCTTGTCCGCATTCAGGATGGGCATGCCATAGATGGGGCTGGACTTGTCGTTGCGGGCGACCGGGTTCACTACGTCGTTGGCGCCGATGATCAATGCCACATCGGCAGTTTCAAATTCGGCATTGATCTCGTCGATGTCGGCAATGAGGTCGTAAGGCACGCCGGCTTCGGCCAGCAGCACATTCATGTGGCCGGGCATGCGGCCGGCTACCGGGTGAATGGCGAATTTCACGGTAACGCCGCGCACCTGCAGCAACTGAGTGAGTTCCCATACCTTGTGCTGTGCCTGCGCCACGGCCATGCCGTAGCCGGGCACAATGATGACTTTCTGTGCAAAGGCCATCATCACGCCCACGTCGTTGGCTTCAATGGCTTTCATCGAACCGCTGACGGTCTGGCCTGCAGCAGCGCTGCCGCCGCTGTCGCCGAAGCCGCTGAACAGCACATTGCCCAGCGAGCGATTCATGGCTTTGGCCATCAGTTGCGTCAGCAGGGTGCCGGCCGATCCCACCACCGTGCCGGCAATGATCATCGCGGCGTTCTGCAGCACAAAGCCTTCGAACGCCACCGCCAGACCGGTCAGTGCGTTGTACAGCGAGATCACCACCGGCATGTCCGCGCCGCCAATCGGCAGGGTCATGGTCAGCCCCAGAACCAGCGCCAGTACGAACAGCAGGGCAGTGGTGCCGGCCGCAGCGCCGCCCAAGACAATCATGCAGCCGCACACCAGGATGCCCAGCAACAACAGGATGTTGACCACTTGCTGACCGGCAAAGCGGATCGACTTCTTGATCAACCCCTGCAATTTGCCGAAGGCAATCAGGCTGCCGGAAAAGGACACGCTGCCGATGACGCTGCCCACGACTGCAAGCGTCAGCGCCACCGTGTCGTGGACTTCACCCGAGAACAGTTCCACCGCGCCAATCGCCGCCGCCGCGCCGCCGCCCATGCCGTTGTACAGCGCGATCATCTGCGGCATGTCGGTCATGGCGACGCGCTTGCCGGTCACCCAGGCAATGGCGCTGCCGATGCCGATGGCGGCCAGGATCAGGATATAGTTGCTCATGCCGGGATAGGCAAAGCTGACCACGGTGGCGATCAGCATGCCGGCGCCGGCCCACAGGATGCCGCGTTTGGCGGTGACCGGCGAGCTCATCTGCTTCAGGCCCATGATGAACAGGAACGCCACCAGCAGGTAGCTGGCGTCGATGAGCAGACGCGCGGTGTTATCAGCAGACAGGCCGTTCATCAGTGCGCACCTTGGTTCTTGTTCTGGGTCTTGTTCTGGCCGCTGGACTTGAACATTTCCAGCATGCGTTCGGTGACCACATAGCCGCCCATCGCATTACCGGCGCCCAGCACCACGCCGATGAAACCAATGGTCAGTTGCAGCGGTCCCTGCGCATGACCGAGCGCGACCATCGCGCCGACCAGCACGATGCCATGCACGAAGTTCGAGCCGGACATCAACGGGGTGTGCAGAATCACCGGCACGCGCGCGATCACTTCATAACCCGTGAACGCGGCCAGCATGAAAATATACAGCGCTAACATTCCAGTCATGATCTTCTCCTGATGACTCTGAGAATTTGCTCAGCCTTCGATCAGCTTGCGGGTGGGTTCATGACGAATCGTGCCGGCATGCGTTAATGCGCAACCGGCAAATACTTCGTCGTTCCAGTCGATGTTGAACGCGCCGTCGTTCAGCGCAGGTTTGACCAGGTTGTACAGATTGCGGGAATACATCTCGCTGGCGTGATACGACAGGGAGCTCGCCAGATTCAGCGGGCCGACAATCTTCACGCCGTTGATCAGCACGGTTTCGCCGGGTTGGGTGAGTTCGCAGTTGCCACCGGTTTCGGCGGCAATGTCCACGATCACGGCGCCGGGCTTCATGCCGTAGACCGCCTCCTTGCGAATCAGCCTGGGCGCCGGGCGGCCCGGAATGGCTGCGGTGGTAATGACCGCATCCACCGCGGCAATGCGGTTCTCCAGTACGGCCTGTTGCTGGTCCTTTTCTGCCTGGGTCAATTCGCGGGCATAGCCGCCCTGGCCTTCGGCCGACACGCCGGTTTCAACAAACTTGGCGCCCAGCGATTTCACCTGTTCCCTGGTGGCGCTGCGCACGTCATAGGCTTCGACCACTGCGCCAAGACGCTTGGCAGTGGCGATGGCCTGCAGGCCGGCCACGCCGGCGCCGATGACCAGCACCTGCGCCGGACGAATCGTGCCGGCGGCGGTGGTCAGCATGGGCAGGAACTTGTCCAGCGTGTTGGCGGCGATCAGCACTGCCTTGTAGCCGGCCACTGCGGCCTGCGACGACAGCGCATCCATGGATTGTGCGCGTGAGATGCGCGGCACCAGCTCGGTGGCCAGCACCGTCATCTGCCGGTCACGCAGGGCTTTTACGATGTCCGGGCGCAGATGGCCGTACATGAAACACACCAGTGTCGCGCCGGGTTTCATTTGAACCACTTCGTCCAGTGTCGGTGGCTGCACTTTCAGGAGGAGGTCGGCGCGATTCAACACTGTTTGGGCGCTATCTGCGAATTCGACATCCTGGTAGCTTTCGTCCGGAAACTGCGCCAGTGCGCCTGCGCCGCGTTCCATCAGCAGATGTGCGTCCGCGCTTTTGAATTTGGCGGCGATTTCCGGCACCAATGCCACACGGCATTCACCCGGCACGGTTTCCTTCAGCACGCCCAAAGTAAGGCTCATGAGTCCTCCGGTAAGGCAGTTTCTTGCCTGGCAAGCGAATGCTGCACTGGAATCGCAGCTTGATACCTTAATACTTTTTGTTATCTGGGTTATAAAGACGCAGGAATTATTGCATAGCGTTTACGGGTGGTTAAAGTTTTCGGTGGTTAGGACATAAAGATTGATACTGACGTGAAGCCTGCCGTGCGCGCGTACCGTCGTAACGGCGGGCAGGGAGCAGTAGAAGCGAGGGGTTCGTGCATTTTTTGAATCACGCCTTGAATCAGGAAATCCTGCGCACGGATGTGTCCGGCATGCCGCTGGAATGGATCGATTATCGCGATGCCGTGCGGCTCTATCACACGGGCCAGGTTGCCTATGCCTGCGGTTCGTCCCTATACCGGCTGTTTGGCGGCACCAATGCCCGTACCGGCCGGCAAAGCGTGCTGGAGATTCCCTCCATCCTGTCCACCATCGGCCACAGTCACAATCCCGGCAACCTGCGTCACGACTATATTCCGCCGCTTAATAACCAGACTTTGTTCAAGCGCGATGCGCATCTTTGCCTGTATTGCGGCGAACGTTTTCCCGCCAGCCAGTTGTCGCGCGACCATGTGCAGCCGCTGAGCAAGGGCGGTCGCGACACCTGGACCAATGTGGTCACCGCCTGTCGCCGCTGCAACAACATCAAGGCCTGGCGTACTCCCGAGCAGGCGCGCATGCAACTGCTCGCCGTGCCGTTCACCCCCACCTATGCCGAATATATTTACCTGAAAGGCCGGCGCGTACTGGCCGACCAGATGGAATATCTGCTGGCGCATTTCCCGCGCAGCAGTCCTCTACATGCGAGATTGAAGGCGGCGGTGGCGTGATGTGCAGGAGCGGGTTTCAAGCCCGCTCCCATTAACTAACGCCCGCATTAAATACACAATTCCGGTGGGCAGGTTTAAAACCTGCCCCTACGTCTTGATAACATGACCGAACCCGTCTATCTCATCGATGCTTCAATCTTCGTATTCCGTGCCTGGCACGCGGTGCCGAATACGCTGGTGGATGCGGACGGCAATCCGGTCAATGCGCTGCATGGTTTCGCGCGTTTCATGGGGGATGTACTGGAGCAGGTGAAGCCCACGCATCTGGCGGTGGCGTTCGATGAAAGCCTGCGCAATTCCTTTCGCAACCGGATTTATCCGGCTTACAAGGCCAATCGCGAGCCGGCGCCGCAGGAATTGAAACGGCAATTCGCTTTGTGTCGTCAGATGTGCGAAGCCCTGGGCGTGGCCTGTTTCGGCAGCGATGCCTATGAAGCGGATGACATCATCGGCACGCTGGCGACTCGCATGCGCGCACAGGGCAAGCGCATCGTGCTGCTTTCACGCGACAAGGATCTCACACAGTTGATTCGCCCCGGCGATGTGTACTGGGATTACCTGAGTGAAAAGCGTTATCAGTACGACGATATTCCTGAACGTTTCGGTGTGCTGCCGGAACGCATGGCCTGTTACCTGGCGGTGATGGGCGATGTCGTGGATAACATTCGTGGCGTGCCGGGCGTCGGGTCCAAAACCGCATCGATGTTGTTCAGGCATTTCGAATCGCTGATCCACCTGTATGACAACCTGGATCAGGTCCTGAAACTGAAACTGCGTAATGCCGGTTTTGTAGCGAGTCAGTTACGGGATCATCGGGAGTCGGCCCTGCTGGCGCGGCGGTTGACGGAAATTGCCTGCGACATGCCGCTGCAGGCTGAGTTGGCTACATTGATGCGTCGCCAGCCTGATCTGCCGCGCCTGCATGAGTTGTACGAGTCGGCGAATTTTGGCCCGCTGTTGCGCAATCAGGCAGAGCGTATCGCGCGCAGCCTGAATTGATCATAAGGGAAGCAAGCGGTACATGAATCAGCGAAGCATGTTTCAAATCTTGCGCCGCAGCCTGTTATGCCTGCTTTGTGTGTGGGCGCTCAACAGTTGCGCGCCTGCGGTCAAGCAGATGCCTGCGCCCGTTACGGCGGTTGTTAGCGAGGCTGCCGACTATCCTGCCGATCTCAAGGGCGCGCGCCTTTATCGCATCGCCCCCGAACAGTCACAGTTGCACATCCTGGTATATCGCGCCGGTCGCCTGGCGCAGTTGGGGCACAACCACGTGCTGAGTTCCGGGACGCTGTCCGGTTATGTGTGGCTGCACGATTCATTGTCTCGGTCGGGTTTCAGTCTGCTGTTGCCGGTCAATGAGCTGATCGTCGATGATCCGCAAGCGCGCATCACGGAAGGCGCCGATTTTCCGCCGGCAGTGCCTGACGAAGATCGCGCAGGCACCCGGCGCAACATGCTCAAGCCGGAACAGCTGGATGGCGAACAGTACCCAATCATCCGCCTGCGCTCACTCAGCATCGAGGGCACCCGCGAGACGCCCGAGGTTCGCGTGCAAGTCGTTATCAAGGATCAGGTGCGCGAGCTGGCCGTTCCGGTGAATGTGGCTGCAACGCCTCAATTACTGCGTGCGTCAGGTCAGTTTGATGTCCGGCTCACCGAATTCGGCATCAAGCCCTTCAGCGTGCTGATGGGGGCATTACAGGTGCAGGACCAACTGGCCATCAAGTTCGATCTGGTGGCGTTGCCTGTCCACTAACCTTCGATCATATATATCGCTTTAGACTGACGCTCCGGATGAGTCGCAGTGCAGGCCGGAAGCCGTCTGGTATCGTATGGAGCATGAGCTGCCCATCGCCATCGCAAACCTTCGTAGAAAGAGATCAGGCCATGTCTGGGCACGGAGATTAAGACATATGTTGCGGGATCGACATGACCGAGTAGGGGCACTGTGCAGGTGCATGCTCAAGAGAGCATTACTGACAACACGACTATAGCGCCATCGAGTCCTGAGTCCGGACTTGTGTTTGATGGCTGAGCAACCGGCCGGAAAATTCTTCGCTGGTAACTGGGCGGCCAAAGAAATAACCCTGACCGATCTGGCAGCCATGATGCTGCAAGTACAGCATCTGCTCAGCATTCTCCACGCCTTCGGCGATCACGGTTTTGTTCAATGCGTGCGCCAATGCCAGCACGGCATCGCAAATCACCTGATCCTTACCGTCGAATTTTTGCGGCATGAAGGCGCGGTCGATTTTCAACACATCAATGGGCAGGCGTTGCAGGTAGCTGAGTGAGGAGTAGCCCGTACCAAAGTCGTCAATCGCAAGACGCACTCCACTGTTGCTTAGTTGCGTGAGAATTTCGATTGTTTTGTCCATGTCTGTGGCGAGCGTGCTTTCGGTGACTTCCAGTTCCAGCGTGCCTGGTTTAAGTTGATAGCTGTCCAGAAGCGCTGTCACTTTTTCGACAAATTCCGGAGAGTGCAGTTGCGGCACCGCGACGTTCACCGAAATGGATTTCAACATCAGTCCTTGTGCGCGCCAGTTATTGAATTCCGCACAAGCCCTGCGCATGACCCAATCCCCCATGGGAACAATCAAACCCGTTTCTTCCGCAATGGGAATGAATCGTTCAGGACTGATCATGCCATGGTCTGGATGCTGCCAGCGTAACAGCGCTTCGGCACCGATAATTTTCCCGGAAGCGAGGTCGATCTGCGGCTGGAAGTAAAGCGTCAGCTCTTCTTGTGCCAGTGCCTGTCTGAGTTGCTTCTCCAGTTGAATGCGCTCCTTGAGTTCCTGATTCATCTTTTCTTCGTAGAAAGCATAGCTGCCGCGTGCGACTTCCTTGGCACGATACATTGCCGTATCGGCATTGCGCAGCAATTCCTCTGCATTGGTGCCGCTATGAGGATATATGGCGATGCCAATGGAAGTGCCGATAATGTGTTCGTGACCATCAATTACAAAGGGCTGTTTCAGGCTGTGCAGAATGCGTTCGCAGAGTTTTGACAGATCCGAGACTTGATTGACTTGCGGGACTATGATGGTGAACTCATCGCCACCCAAACGGGCAATGGTGTCGACTTCACGAAGATGTGTTTTGAAACGTGTGGCAGCCATCTGCAACAGGTGGTCGCCGACGCTATGACCGAGAGAGTCGTTAATGTTTTTGTAGCGGTCCAGGTCAAGAAACAGCAGCGCCAGACCGCTTGAATCGCGTCGCGCAAGCGCGATTTCCGGTTCCAGACGATCTTTGAATAGCAATCGATTCGGGAGTAGCGTCAGGCTGTCGTAATGAGCTTGATGAAACAGGGTTTGTTCGCGCTCAACGCTGGTCAGCGCCACGGCCAGACGGTCGGTCAGGTCGCGCGCCACTTGCCGTTGTTCCATTTCTATTGTTTGTCCAGCGCCATAGCCCATGATGATCATGGCGCGCATTCTGGTTTTGGTGTTGACCGGCATCAGCAGGCACTTCTGCACATTCTGGCGCCATACCGGCTGTAGCACTGCCGAGCCGGCGTCATGACTGTGAATGATATAGCCATCCCAGTCAGATCCGTTGTGCAGCAGGTTGGCGGATATCAGTTTCATCCGGTTCAGTGTCGGTGCGCCGGTGTTGTTCTCATCAATAACGTACAGTCGGCCCAGGGTTTCTGTTTCCGTGTCGAACAAGGCAATGGCTGCCAGGTTGCAGGTCAGAATACCGCGTGTACGAACCAGCATGGTTTCAAGGACAGGTTCCAGGTTGGGAGAAGCCAGAATGTGACGGTCAATTTCACTCAGCGCAGACAGGGTACGAAACTGCCTGCTCAACTGTGAACCCATCGAGTTGAACGCTTGTGCCAGCTCCTCATATTCATCGCCACTGTTTACGTCCAGGGACTGGTCGAATTGTCCATCGGCAATCTGGCGGGTGGCTGCAATCATTTGTTCCAACGGCCGGTGACTGCGGCGGATCGTAATCGAACTGAGCAATGCCACGAATGCCAGTGTCAAGGAAATTGCACTGAGAAGAGTACGTTTATACGACACGACAGAAGCGAGGGCGACGGATTCAAGTTGTCGCGCCGATATATTCCAGTCGCTGACGCCAAAGCCGGCATTCAGGAACAATGACCAACCGCTGGATAGGTATTCAGGCTTGGCATCGATGTCTGTACCGCTGCCGTCTGCTTCAGCGCAGTAGAGCGTTGTTCCCTGCGAATCTTTTACGCATAGTTCATATAATCCGGATTGTTTGGTCGGCTGCCACAAATAGTCATGGTTCAGGGCGGCAACAATAAGCGGCGACAGTCCGGCTCCCTGCTGCGGGCGATGTGCCAGATAGACCGTAAAGATGCCGTTTTGATCCTTATGAATCCACAAACCCTGTTTTTGGCTGATGGTTGCGGGGTCAATGTTATGCGGCATGCGCTGTGGATTGCCGCTCAATAGCTCATGGGTTGTTGCATCGATCAACTCGATGGCATCGAAATATTGATTGTAGTCGTCACCAATTGATGTGTTCGTCAACAGTCCTGTATCTTGCAGTTGTGCATTGATCAATACATGCTGGGCTAGCGACAGGCGCTCAAACAATTGCAGAGAATAGTCCTTGGCGGCCGTGCCGAGATTTCTGATTGTTTGTTCGGCGAGCTGGGCTGCGGTTTCCTTGACGGTAATCAGGCCGGTCAATGTCAAAGGCAGCATGGCGCACAGCACGAACATAAGGAAGGTGCGGCGCGCCAGCCCGCCGGCGATGCAAGTCAGACAGGCGGGAGTTTTTTGCCGCAACGCGTCTGCCATTCGCCGCCAAAAACTGAAATTCAGATTGGTCATGGGCTAGTAATCACTGGCTTTGCCAACATAGCCGCCATCGTTGGCCATGATGATGTCGTCTCTGCTCATGGCAGCCGTTAATGGACTTGCGCTGTTACCGTCTGGTCCCTTGCTGTACAGGTCAAACTCAGTGTTGATAGGCACCAGATTGCGGTCTTTGCGTTTCTGGCCGTTGCCGTGCACGGTGGAAAAATTCAAGTAGACGTAGTTGTGACCCCAGGGATCCGTAAGCGTGCCGTAGCCGATGTCTGCAAGCGATGCGGGCAGGCCGTCGTTCTGATTCAACCGGTACCTGTCAATTCCCAGTTTTATCCTGGAAATATCCGCGATGGCTTGGGAGGTTTTAGCTCGAACAATGTATTTCTGATACGACGGAATCGCAATCATGGCCAGCACGCTGGCGATCACGATCGTCAGCAGCAGTTCAATCAGCGTAAAGCCAGGTGTGACGCGCCTGCTAAAGATGCTTCGTTTTGAGGCGCATGAATGCATGGATCAATCCGTAGAAACAATGTATTCACTTTATAACGGCGGGTGGAAAGGTAGCTTGAGGCGGATCACAATGGATTGGCCCCCATACGGTAAATCGGTACTGCGTCACGCTCAATGGCTACCTGAAGGGCATGACCGTAATTAAGGTTCCTTAATGATCGGTTGCCTGCATCAACAACAGCCGTGTTCCTTCCGGTGCGATTAACACCGCATTGCTGTGTTCATCCAGCGAATCTGGCATTTCATCGCTCAGTTCGAAGCCCTGTTCCTTGAGGTGCGTGAGGCGTTCGCGCATTTCGTCGTCTTCAAATACCAGTAACGGCTGACGCAGTGCGCGGCTGCGATGCAGGCCGAGATTCAGATGATTACTGGTCAGAGACAATCGATTGAACGGCTGGGTTTCTTCATCCATGGCAATGAACCCCAGCCGTTCCCAGAAAACGCGTGTGTTTTCGAATTCGCGTACCGGTATGCCGTATTCGGCGAAGTAGCCACAGCTGGAGCTGAAACAGGCGTCGATGTCCGGTGGTGAAAAGGTGCGTGCTTCCAGCAGCCGGATGTGCTGGCCATTCGGGTCGTGAAAACTCAGTTCATTAAAGCTGTCGCCACTCAGATGCTCGCGATCAAAGATCATACCGAGTTGACGCAGTTGTGCTGCATGCTGTGCCAGATCCGCCTGTACGAAACACAGCGCGGGCGATTTGCCGGCCTGTTGATGCAGGCCGAGAAACAGGCGGCCGTCAGTCAGCACTGCATAAGGATGCAACCAGGTTTCATTGGTGGCGACCTGTTGAAAACCCAGCGCTTCATAGAAGGCGATCGATTCCAGAATTTCCGGAGCGTAAATACCGATTTCCAGGAATCGTCCCAGCATGATTAACACGGTGCTCCGCGCTGCATGGCCAGTGCCTGGGTCTGATTGTGATCAGCATTCGGCAGCCAGCCCTGGCTGTGTTCTTTGATCACATCCAGCAGCGCTTGCACGTGGCTATCGGCCGCATTCAGCGCTGGCACGTAGTCGAACTGTTCACCACCTGCTTTCAGGAAGTCTTCGCGATTGCGCAGCGCGATTTCCTCCAGCGTTTCCAGACAATCGCTGGCAAAGCCGGGGCAAGCCACCGTGATGCGTCGCGGTCCTTGTCTGGCGTACTGGTTCAGCAGTTCATCGGTGTAAGGTCGCAGCCATTCTTCGCGGCCCACACGCGACTGGAAACTGACGCTCCATTCGTTCGGTTGCAGTTGCAGTGTGTCCGCCACCAGACGCGCGGTCTTGAAACACTGGCAGTGATAAGGGTCGCCATTCAGCAGGTAACGTTTTGGCAGGCCATGAAATGAAAACAGCAGATGGTTTTTTCCATGAGTGCGCCAGTGATGGCTGATAGAGTCTGCCAGCGCCGCGATGTAGGCAGCATGGTCGTGATACTGCGTGATGAAGCGCAGTTCCGGCAGCCAGCGCCAGGTTTGCAAGGCCCGCGTTACCGCATCGAATACTGAACCTGTAGTGCTCCCGGAGTATTGCGGATACAGCGGCAGCACGAGCAGCTTGCGCACATTGGCGTCATGCAGTTGCTGCAAAGCCTGGCTGATGGAGGGTTCGCCATAGGTCATGGCCAGCGCCACCTGCACATCCTGATGCAATTGGGCGCGCAGTTGTTCGTGAAGCCTGCCAGCCAGCTGTTGCGAATTGATCAACAGCGGTGAGCCTTGTTCGGTCCATATCTGTTGATAGGCATGCGCGCTTCTGGCGGGACGGATGCGCAGGATCACGCCATTCAGAATCAGCCACCACAGCCAGCGTGGATATTCGATGACGCGCGGGTCGGAGAGAAACTGTTTTAGATAACGACGCACCGCCGCCGTGGTCGGCGCCGCAGGCGTGCCAAGATTCACCAACAGGATGCCCAGGCGTTCGGGAGTGCGATGGTCGTAATCAGTGGTGCCGAGATATTGAGGCATGGTGACAGGGCTGGCCGTAACTTGCGCCACAATACCGACAGGGGCTGACCATTTCCATCTCCGGGTTCGATTGCAGGTTGGGCTTTAGCTCAACATCATCAGTCAGAGTGTCAGGCTTCAGCCTGACACTCTGACTGATCCCCTGTTTGATGCCCCACACTAAGCCAGCCTGAAACCATGCTGGCTCAGCGGCAGTGAGCGCACCCGCTCGCCAGTAGCGGCAAAAATGGCATTGCACACGGCGGGCGCCAGTGGCGGCAGGGTGGGTTCACCCAGGCCGGTGGGGTTGTAGTCACTCTGAATGAAATGCACCTCCACCTGCGGTGCATGCGGCATGCGCAGCAGGCTGTATTGATTGAAGTTCTGTTGCTGCACCCGACCCTTGTCCATGATGATCTGCTGCGCAAACATCAGGCTGAAACCATCGGTCACCGCCCCCTGTGCCTGTGCTTCGGCGCCGCTCAGGTTGATGATCGGCCCCACATCGGAAACCACCGTAACTTTGTGCAATGTGAGTTTCCTGTTGCGGTCCACGCTCACTTCAGCCACCTCGGCTACATGGCCGGCATGACTGAAATGAAATGCCAGGCCCAGCCCCCGGCCTTTGGGCAAGGCGCTGCCCCAGCCAGACTTTTCCGCAGCCAGTTTGATAACGGCGGCTGCGCGACCGGTATTGAGCGCACGGATATTGCCCGGATTCAGCCAGCGCGGTTCGCCCATGATCTCCAGCAGGAACTCCACATGATCGCGCTTTGATGCCACGGCCAGCTCATGCAAAAAACATTGCACGGCAAAGGCAATGGCGTTCGAACGCGGCGCGCGCAATGGACCCGTGGGTGTGCCGGAATTCAACAGCGTTTGTGTGAGCCGGAAGTGGGGGAGCAATTGGCCAGGGAATTCTTCGGCTTCGATGTTGCCGCCCGAAACGGGTTTCTGGCCATCGGCCGTGAAGCTGATGAAGTGGTCCTGCCACGCCGCCAGCTTGCCCTGCGCATCGACCGCACCCTTGAAAGCATGAAAACCACCGACACGATACAGGTCATGGGTCATGTCATCTTCGCGGGTCCAGGTCAGTTTGACCGGCGCATCGACGCGTTTGGCGACTTCTCTGGCAATGATGGCCACTTCGCAGACATAGTCGTTGAGCAAGCGGCGGCCAAAGCCACCGCCCACGCGTGTCTGGTGCACAGTAATCCGGTCGGCTGACAGGTTCAGCAGTCTGGCGACCTGTTGAATACTTTGATCAGCCTGCTGCGAAGGCGCCCAGATTTCGATGCCGCCCTCGCGATACCAGGCCGTGCAGTTCTGTGGCTCCAGCGTGGCGTGTGCGGCAAATGGATAGCTGTAAAACGCTTCGACTTGCTTTTGAGCACTGGCAAAAATCTGATCAACGTCGCCGGCGTTGCGCAGCGTTTCTTTGCCGTTGTGCGTGGCCAGACTCTTTGCCTGTGTGACAAAGTCATTCCAGCTGTCTTTGGACGCGGTGCTTTCATCCCAGACGATCTGCAGCTGCCGCTTGGCATTGAATGCCGCCCAGGTTGAGGTGGCGATGATGGCTACGCCGGGCATGACTTCGGTGGCCAGGCCCGTGCCGGCAACGACAAAGGCATCCTTGACGCCGGGCAGTTGCTTGATGGCGTCCAGATTGGCCGACTGCACCTTGCCCCCGAACGCCGGACACTTTTCGTAAGCGGCATACAACATGTTGGGCAACACCGTGTCGATGCCGAATAGCGGTTGCCCCGTGACTACCTTGAGATTGTCCACGCCGCCGTAACGCTTGCCGAACAATTGATACTGGCTGCGTTCCTTGAGCCTGACCAATTTCGCATCCGGTACCGGCAATGCCGCAGCCTTGCCGGCCAGCGCGCCATAACCGAGCGTGCGGCCATCCTTGCAGATCACCGTGCTGTTGCTGCTGCGGCACTCGGCTTCTGGTATCTGCCATTCGCGTGCCGCGGCGCTGACCAACATGGCGCGCGCCACGGCGCCTGCCTGTCGCAATTGATCCCAGTTGGAGGGAATCGACGTGGAGCCGCCGGCGCCCTGACGGCCATATACCGCCGGATTGATCGGTGCCTGCTCAACGTGCACCCGTTGCCAATCGGCATCCAGTTCTTCGGCAATGATCAGGGCAAATGCGGTCTTGATCCCCTGACCAATCTCCGGGCCCTTGGAATAGATCAGGATCGAACCATCGTTGTCGATCTGCACAAAGGCATTGGGTGCAAATGCAGTCGGCGCACTCTGTGCCTGTGCCTGATCGCCAAAATAAAACGCCAATGCCAGTCCGCCACCGGATACCCCGGCGAGTTTTAGAAACCAGCGGCGTGAAACCGTTGGTGTTTCATTCAAGGCATGCGCCATTGCTTTCTGCACCTGCGTATCGTCGATGATCCGATTCCGGAGGGCGGGATTCATGGCGTGTTCCTCAGATCTGGATGTCAATGACGGCGCGCTTACTCAATACCCATAAGCAGGGTAGGCGTTGATGTCAGGTGATAAGTCGGGTCGGGTATGGCCAGAAGTCATGCGCGACCTCAAGTGGCAAGCAGCGGCATCTACGGTCAGACGATACTAAGTCTGCTCACCCGACGTGGTAAAGAGGTATTGTCGGAGTGTATTGCTTGCCGATCCGTTGCCCTCGGCGCCGTATATTAACGACCGATGGCGCGTTGCAATTTCAGGGCGCGTTCGGCGGTGGCGGCTTCGACCGCATGCGTCATTTGCAGATACAGGCCCAGATATTTCTGTACGCCGCCCTGCATGGAAAAATTGGCGATGACATGACGGCGCGCGGCTTCGGCCATGAAGACGCGTTTTTCGGCGGACATTTCCAGTACGCGGGTGATGCCGCGCACCAGACCATTGGGACTGCCCGGTTCAATTGCGATGCCGTGCTGACTCAGCACTTCGCCCTGCAATCCCTTGCCGGTGCCGACGCAGGGCACGCCACAGAGCATGGCCGAGGCCAGCATATGCGCATTACCGTCATTCAGGGCGCTGGAACAGAACACATCGCAGGCATTGAACAGCGCCGACAGATCCGACCATTCGCCCAGCAGCGTGGTGCGGGTGGCCAGGGTGCCACCGCCCAACAGCGCCATGATGCCGGAGTTGCCGCGCTGCACGCCTTTACCGGCAAGGACGACGTAGACATTCGGGTTGAACTTGATCAGTTCGGCTGTGGCGCGTACGAAGCTGGCAAAGTCATTCTCGGGCGCGAAAGTGGCGTGCATGCCGATCACGAAGGCATTCGCTTCGAGCTTGAGTTGCGCCCGCAATTGCTGTCCCAGTCTGGCGTCGGGTTTGAAGCGATCCAGATCCACGCCCGCGGCAATCACGCTGCCATTCTGTTCTGGAAAACCCAACCGACGATATTCCGCCGCCATGGCTCGCGACGGATAAACAATGTGTTTGGCTGTGGTCGCGAGTTTGCTTAGCTGCTTGAGTTTGTAGCGGTCGATGAAATGCGCGTTATCGGGCTTGCCGGTCGGCATGGTCCACAGCATTGGCGTTGATCGCATGCCTTTCAGCCAGCGTATCGCAAGGGATGCTGTATGTCCCCAGGCATGGATCAGGTCGGGTTGAAAACGGCTGGCTTGTTGGCGCAGTGCGCCCAGTGCGCCGGGCGCAAAACGTCGTCGCGAGAGTTCGATGTCATGTACCGGTATGCCCAGTTGCCGCATCACGGCAGCCTGCCGGTCGCCCGGCGCAAAGTTGATCACCTGCATCTCGAAGTGTTCGCGATCCACTCGCGCCAGCAAGGGAGCGAGTTGTGCGCTCACCGGGCTGACCGGTGCGCCGTTGGCGTGCTGGTGCGTTGCGCTGACCAGATGCAGCACCTTGATCGGATTGGCTTCGGGTTCGGCCACGGCAGTGTCTTGATTGACTGGGGTGTGCGACATCCTAACTGCTGGGCGGCCACGATCCTTGAGTGACCTGCTGAACTGTTAACGCCGCCACAGTCGCTATGTGCGCTGCATCAAATTTACCAGCGCAGTATTCAGGAATTGGCGGAGCTGGCCGATACCGGAATCATGGCAACGCACGCCGCGTTGTCCCAACGATTGCAAAGCATGCGCGACCCACGAAGACAGATGCTGGAAGCTTTTGCCAAGGCGCACGGCAATACGCAGGAACGTTGCCGTTTCAATTTGACCATCACCCCGGGCGGCAGCGACCGCTCCTTTCAGGTGGTGGCCCTCGGAGTGTTGCCTGCCAAGCGCGAACTGATAGTCAGCGCGCCGAAGACTCCGGATGGATCGCTGATTGCGGTGTACCAGGGCCTGTCCCTGCGTTGCAGTTGGTTCAATGCCAGCACGTTGTTCCGTTTCGATGCCATCATCACCAAGGTGATGTTCGAGCCGCAGCCCTTGCTGTACCTGCGGCTTGCCGATCAGACTTATCGACGCGCCATACGCACCGTGCCACGGGCGCTGGTCAATCTGCCGGCCGTGGTGCGCACGCCGCAGGTGGAAACCGTGTTGCTGGTCGATTTCAGCGTCACTGGCGCACGCATCGCCATCCTCAAGGACACCGCGCTGCCCGTCGGTCACGCGCTGGAACTGTCGGTCAAGCCCAAACTGCAACTGGATCTGGATGTGCTGTTGACGCTGAAGTGCACGGTGATGGGCGAGCCCGAGCCGGCGCCGGCGGATTATCCAGACATCGTATTCCGCGGCCTGAAGTTCAATGAAGTATCGGAACGAGACCTGCTGATCATGCATGCCTATGTACAGCAGAGTCTCGTCGATGAAATGGATAATCTCGCGCATGTGCTGCTGAAGGCGCGCGAGCTGCGCGAATGGTCGGAATAGGCCGGCTGGGAATATTTCTCCAAACCTGTTCGAAGCTGTTGCTGACCGGGTGGTCTGCTATATTTGAATGCCCGCATCCATGCCAGCGCTATTGCTCCGCTGTGTGAAGGACACATCATGCTCGACCCTGCTGCTTTTCCGACCCTCAGGAAATGGCCCGCCCGGCATCCCGACCGGTTGCAGCTTTATTCCCTGCCTACGCCCAATGGCATCAAGATTTCGGTGATGCTGGAGGAAACCGGCCTGCCGTATGAAGTGCACACGGTGGACTTCGCCACCAACGATCAGATGTCGCCGGAATTTTTATCGCTGAATCCCAACAACAAGATTCCCGCCATTCTCGATCCCGATGGGCCGGGCGGCAAGCCGCTGGCATTGTTTGAATCCGGCGCGATCCTGATCTATCTCGCCGACAAGACCGGGCAGTTCATGCCACAGGATGCCGCTGGCCGTTATGAAACCATTCAATGGCTGATGTTTCAGATGGGCGGTATCGGGCCGATGTTCGGTCAGGTGGGTTTCTTCCACAAGTTCGCCGGCAAGGACTATGAAGACAAGCGTCCACGCGATCGTTATGCCGCCGAATCAAGGCGTCTGCTGGGCGTGTTGAACGGCCGACTGGCTGAGCGTGCCTGGATCATGGGCGAGCAATACACCATTGCCGACATGGCCATCTTGCCGTGGGTGCGCAACCTGATCGGCTTTTATGGCGCCGGCGATCTGGTGGGCATCAACGACTTTCCCCATGTCACCCGCGCGCTCGCGACATTCGTGGCGCGTCCTGCCGTCGTGAAAGGCATCGATATTCCCAAACGTCCCGCTTAGAGCATCCAACAAAATTGTTTGCAGGCAAGGGCGCGATGAATCGCGCCCCTACGACGATAGCAGGGTGTTCACTGTAGGGGCTCAATTCATTGAGCCCTTCTTGCAGGATGACCACTGGCAGGATTGTCTTTTTGTTGGACGCTCTTAATGCCTGTCTGTACCGCGCAGTAAATCCCTGCCGACTTCCGCATTCACGCCGCCGATCAACACCAGCCGCATGGCTTCTTCGGCGGACAGGCTGGTTTCGATCAATTCGGACTTCAGCACGTACAACGTGTAGCCGCCGATCTGGTAACTCTTGGGGAAGTAAACCGGCAGGCGATCGGCCAGCAATGCCTGCGGCAGCTTCGGGCTGATCTGGTCGGCGGTGACGAAACCGATCATGTAGGCATTGTCATTCATCCACAGCACCACGCGGCGGGTATCGCGGCGTTCACCCTGACCGGGCAGAAACTGGGTGATGTCCTTGGCGGCGCCATAAATGGTCTTGATCAGCGGAATACGTTCCAGCAGGGCTTCGCCGCGGTGAATGAACCAGCGCACCGCATAGGCATTCACCAGCGCGCCGACGATCAGCACCACGATGAAGCCGGCCACCAGTCCCAGCCCGGGCCGGTACTGGCTTTCATTCAGCACCAGCTTCAACACCTGACCCAGCACGGTTTCCGCCGTGGTGCCCAGCCAGTAGATCAGATAGATGGTGATGGTGACCGGCAGGACTGTGGCCAGTCCCGCCGCGAAAGTGGTCCAGATACGTCGCATGGTGTCTCCGCAGACTGCGCCGGATGAACAGCGAGTGGCGCAGCAGGCGCACACTTTAGCAGTTTGCGGCCGGCGCAATTTTCAATCGCCTGCGCGCGGCGCGGCTGGCTAGAATTGCGGCTTGTCGGTTGTGGATTGATCGTGAATTGAAGGCCTTTATTTACCGGTTTTTCTGGATGCTGGCGCTGGGCGGCCTGTGTGTCTCCGCATGGGCGCGCGATACGCCGCTGCCGCCGGCGGTGACTGCCGCGCTCAAGGCGCAGAACATGCCGGCCAGCAGCCTGAGCGTGTATGCCGAAGACCTCGACACGGGCGAACTGCTGCTTTCGCACAATGCCGGGCAACTTCGGCAACCGGCATCGACCATCAAGGCGCTGACCACCTTCGTGGCGCTGGATGCATTGGGTCCGGCCTACACCTGGCAAACCCGCGCCTATGCCAACGGTGCGCTCAGGAATGGCGTGCTCAATGGCGATCTGGTGCTGGTCGGCGGCGGCGATCCCTACATGACGGCCGAACGCTGGTTGGGATTTGTGGCCGAACTGCGCCAGACCGGGCTCAAGACCATTACCGGCGATGTGATCATCGACCGAAGCTACTTTGCGCCGATGAATGAAGACCGCGCTGCCTTCGATGGGTCACCGGAAAAATCCTACAATGTCATTCCCGACGCCCTGATGGTGAACTTCCAGACTTCACGCTTCACGCTCACCGGCGATGTGGATGCCGGCAAGCCGGTGTTGCTGGTGGAGCCGCAGCCGGCCAACCTGCAACTCAACAATGCGGTGCGTTTGAATGGCCGCAACTGCAAACGGGGTTATCAAGGTTTGCGTTTCAGCACGCCACAGGGTTCGAGCAGCAATGGCATCACCCTCAGCGGCAATGCTGCCGCTGGTTGTGGCCGACTGACAGTAGCGCGCGCCATCATGAACGCGCCGGACTATGCCTTCGGCACCTTCAAGACCTACTTCGAACAGCAGGGCGGCAAACTCAATGGCGGCTTGCGACTGGAGACCCTGCCTGCCAGGTCACGCCTGCTGGTGAGCTATGACTCATTGACCATGGGCGAAATCATTCGCCTGGTGAACAAGTTCTCCAACAACATCATGGCGCGCACCCTGTTGCTGACGCTGGGCGCAGAAAAATACGGTGCACCGGCCACCACTGAAAAAGGTCAGCGCGCCATCGCCGAATGGCTGGCGCAGCGACAGATCGATCCACGCGGTTTTGTGATCGACAACGGTTCGGGCTTGTCGCGTCTGGAACGCACCACCGCATTGGGACTGGGCAGCATGCTGAAGCTGGCCTGGCAAAGCCAGTTCATGCCGGAGTTCGCCGCTTCATTACCGTTGGCCGCCACCGATGGCACCTTGCGCAAACGCTTTCAATCCGCCGCCATGCGCGGCCGCATGCGTCTCAAGACCGGACACATGGAAGGCGTCGCCAGCCTCGCCGGTTTCGTCAATGCCGCTTCCGACAAACGCTATGTGGTGGTGACCATCGTCAATCATCCCGGCGCGCAATACGGCAGCGGCGATGAAGTGGAGGCGAGCGTGTTGCGCTGGGTGTTCGGCCAGTAGGCGGCCTCGCTGAAGGGCGCATCGCTGCGTTGAAGTGCCGTAAAAAATGCTCACGTACCTTATGTACGCTGCGTTTTTTCACGGCACTTCGCCTTGCGCTGCATTCCTTGATCGAGGCCGCCGGGAGTAGGCCGGGTGCCGCACCCGGCAATTTGAAATGGCTGTTGTTCTTAAATGTTGAGTGAGGTACCCAACCTGTTTTCCCTGAGCAGAGCGTGCCTTGTCTCCTGTAAGCTGGTATTGAAGTCAGCGAAAACCCAGCATCCGGCGAAGAGGCTGGGGTTTTCATCCCAGTCCACGTGTTGATTTATGTAGTAATGAAAGATGATTCATCTGGTCTTGTTTTTCAGTTTGGGCCTTGCCTAAGGACGAAGAAATTCAAGTTCTGGTCAAGTAATCCAAGATCGAGGACGTTTAGATGCCATTCGATTTTTGGCTTTTTCGGAAGTGTGATCCCTGCGCGTTCGTACATGTCTTTAATGTAGTTTGAATCGTCTATCTTGGAGTCTATCTCGTAAATAATGTGCGCGTATTCTGCAGATAGACGAAGCAAGTGAAGTGAATGTCCCGATGTTGCAATCATTGCCGGTACATAAATACTGCCTGGTGGAATGTCCTTAGTTGCGTGCGATTCAAATGCTTCCCACAGTCTTTCGCGCTCCGCAGTCATTCTTCCATCTGGAGTGCGAGATATATCGAAAACGGAATGATCGAAAACACCCACGACAGTGAATGTGTCGCGTGACACGTGCGCAAATAGGAGATTGTCCGTTCTTGTTGTAAATCCGCCAGATTCGATCTTTGTGCCAAGATGAAAGTGGTGATAGCCCATCACGATAAGCATGAAATCCTTATCCGCCCATTTGTTAGTATCAATTCCTTTGATAGCGGCGTTCGGTGTATAGCCTCGCGTATGAGGTTCCAATGAAAGATGCGGTGTGAGGTCTTCTCCTTTTCTCACTTCCTCAAGAAACTGATTGATCTCAGGCGCAAACTTCTGGATGCGAGAATCAATCAGGGTTTCCACTTCGATGCTTATATCCCTTGGCCGACGTGCCACATAGCGAACCGCCCAGTTTGTATAGTGAATCAGCAGCTTGCTCAGAGATTCGTTCTTTATCGCATCACGTGTTTGCCGGTTATTTGGGAACGCAGGGATGTTCTTTGCGATTGTCATTCGCAGTCTTTTGATCCGCTTCGGTTCCGATGTCATACAGATGCGTTTGATGAGCGTGGTTGTTATTCAGGTGCACTTGGTGTGGCCGAACCAAACAACTGTTGCCGATCCTGCTCGCCCAGTATCCGCCACTCCGCCACCATCAAATCACCCAGCGTCAACCCACCTACCTGCGAACGATGCAGTGCTTCGACATGATTGCCGGTGGCGGCGAACATGCGGCGTGCCTGGTGATAGCGGCCTTCCATGAGTGTCAGTCTTGCCTGCCGGGGGTTGATGACTTGCAGATGCGCGGGCGCCAGCGGTTCTTTTTCGGATTCGAGCATCATGCGGCCGCTGGCAAACAGTTCGACTTCGTCACCGCGCAGATCGCGCGCCAGCGTGACTTCGTAGATTTTGGCCAGCTTGTGCTTGGGCGAGCTGATGCGATGAAGCAGCACGCCATCATCGGTCATCAACAACAGGCCTGATGTATCCCGATCCAGCCGGCCGATGCTGGACACAATGGGCGAACGCAGACGAAAGCGCGGCGGCAGCAATTCGTAAATCAATGCGCCCTGATCCCTGGTGGAGCAGGTATAGCCAATGGGTTTGTGCAGCATCAGCAACAGGCCGGCGGGCGGGTCGAGCGGTTCGCCGTCGATGCGAATGTGTTCGTGTGCGACTTGATCGTCGGCATACAGCACTTCGCCTTGTGCATCGGTGATGCGGCCTTCGCGAAACAGGGCCGTTACTTCCCTGCGGCTGCCATAACCCAGATTGGCAATGAGTTTGACCAGTTTCATCGGCGCGATCTGCTGCGTTCGTGTCTATGAACCGCGCTGGCGGTCTTGGTGGCCATGACGATTTTGAAGCCATCCTGCTGCGCCACGATGCGCGTGTGTCCGAAACTGCTGTTCAGCACTTCTTCATAGGGCAGATGCCGGTTGGCGACCAGCCACAGACAACCGCCGGGATTCAAGGCTTCGGCCGCGGCGCTGATGAAACGTCGGCCGATGTCGGGACGATCGGCGCGACTCTGCGTATGAAAGGGCGGGTTGCTGACGATCACATCGTAAGCGCCCAGCAGGCCGCTGGTGACATCATGCCAGTGATACCGGATGGGAATGGACGGCGACTTGCCTGCCGCAAAGTTCGACAGATTTTGTCTGGCCAGTTCCAGCGCGCGTGATTCGGCTTCGTAGACATCCAGGGCGGCGATACCCGCGCAACGGCTCAACAGCTCGACAGACAGATAGCCAAAGCCCGCGCCGAGATCGGCTGCGCGGCCATTGAGTTCCCTGGGCAGATGCTGTGCCAACAATACCGAAGCCGGATCGATGCGATCCCAGGCAAACACGCCGGGACGACTGACAAAGCGTGCATCGCCGATGGGTCGCACTGCATCCAGCGTCAGCCATTGTTGCAGCAGGTGAGTATCAACCTGATCATGCAGCGGCGCACTCCAGAACACCCGGCACTTGTGCTTGCTGAGCGTGCTCACCGGACCCACCAGCTTTTCCAGATCGGCTTCGCCGGAGCGCGCGCCTTCGTTATTGCTGATGCAGGCAAGCACACGCCCACCGGCTTGCGTCAGCGAGACGGCGCGCGCCAGCAGTGCGCGCGCTTCATCGCGCTGTCGGGGTGGCAGCACCAGCACCAGCGGATAGATGTGCGGCGCGGCGGTATCTGTCGATGGATTGACGCTCAACCCTGCACGCTTCAGTGCGTCAGCATCCGGCTTGAAGGTTTGTTCGCAGATCAGGCCGGGCAGTGCCTGCTGGTGCAGGGGCGCGCCATCGCGAGCGCGCAGGAACAGCGCGCCGCCTTCGGGCCAGGCCAACAAGCCTTCGCTGAATGGCCGGAACAGGGTTTCCAGCGTGAGATCGGTAAATTGATCGGTGGACATGCACAGCCAGGATGAAGGTGATGGCCGCGCATTCTACGTGGACGGGCCGCAGGGCCGTGATGTTTGTGCGGTGTTCAGGAAGCGGAACGTGGTGGTGGCGGATTCTGCAATGCCACCAGCACCGGCATGGTATCGGGCCGCATGCCGCGCCACAGAAAGAACGCTTCTGCCGCCTGTTCCACCAGCATGCCCCAGCCCTGCACGGCATAGGCGGCGCCCAGCTGTTTGGCCCAGTGCGTGAATACCGTGTCATCCTTGCCGTAGGCCATGTCGTAACACAGCGTCTGTACGCCGACGATGACATCAGGCACGCCGGGCATTTCGCCTTGCAGGCTGGCGGAAGTGGCGTTGATGATCAGGTCGAATGACGCAGTGCCCACATCGCTGAAGCTCACGCCCTTGAGATCGCCAAGGCTCTGGAATTCTTTGGCCAAGGCTGCGGCACGCTCGACATTGCGATTGGCGATGACCAGTTCGGCGGGATGCTGTTGCAGCAACGGCGCCAGTACGCCGCGCGCCGCGCCGCCGGCGCCGAGCATCAATATGCGTTTGTCTTTCAGTGCAAATTTGAGATTGTTGTTCAGGTCGTTCAGCAGGCCGACGCCGTCGGTGTTGTCGCCCATCAGCTTGCCGTCTTCCAGGATCATGATGGTGTTGATGGCGCCAGCGAATTCAGCGCGCGGCGTGCGGTACTCCACCATGCTGATCACGGCCTGCTTGTGTGGCACCGTGACATTCAGGCCCTTGCCGCCTTCCGCAAAAAAACGCGGCAACTCCGTGGCCAGATATTCCGGCGGCACTTCCAGCATCTGATAGCTGAGCTGCTGTCCGGTCTGCTTGGCGAACATCGCATGAATGAAGGGCGACCGGCTGTGTTTCACCGGATAGCCGATGACGGCATAGCGATCGATGGTTTTGTTGTCCATGAACCTTCCTAGCTTGCGTGCAGCCAGCGCGCGGCGCGCTTGGCGAAGTAGGTGAGGATGCCATCGGCACCGGCGCGGCGAATGGACAGCAATGCTTCCAGCACCGCGGCACGTTCATCCAGCCAGCCGTTCTGTGCGGCAGCCATCAGCATCGCGTACTCGCCGCTGACCTGATAGGCATAGGTCGGCACGCCGAAGTGCTGCTTCACGCGGCGCAGGATGTCCAGATAAGGCAGAGCGGGTTTCACCATCACCATGTCGGCGCCTTCCTGCAGATCCAGTGCGACTTCGCGCAGCGCTTCATCGCTGTTGGCCGGGTCCATCTGGTAACTGTATTTGTTGCTCTTGCCGAGACTGGCGGCCGAGCCCACGGCATCGCGGAACGGGCCGTAGTAGCTCGAAGCGTATTTCGCCGAGTAAGCCAGGATGCGCGTATGAATATGACCGGCCGATTCCAGCGCTTCGCGTATCGCGCCGATGCGGCCATCCATCATGTCGCTGGGCGCGACGATGTCGGCGCCGGCTTCGGCATGCGACAGCGCCTGCTTGACCAGCGCATCGACAGTTTCATCGTTGAGTACGTAACCGTTTGCGTCGATCAGTCCATCCTGGCCGTGCGAGGTGAACGGGTCCAGCGCCACATCGGTGATGACGCCCAGCTCCGGCAGGTGTTTTTTCAGTGCGCGCACGGCGCGTTGCGCCAGACCCTGTTCATCCCAGGCGGCACGGCCATCGTCACTCTTGGCATCGGGGGCGGTCACGGGAAACAGGGCGATGGCGGGAATGCCCAATTCCAACAATTCTTCGGCTTCATGCAGCAACACATCGATGCTCATGCGTTCCACGCCCGGCATCGAGGGAACTGCTTCACGTTGCTGCCGGCCTTCAATGACGAACACCGGCCAGATGAAGTTGGCGGCGGTGAGCGTGGTTTCGCGCATCATGCGCCGTGAGAAATCGTCACGGCGCATGCGCCGCATGCGCGTCAGTGGAAAATTGCCCGGCACATCGTCTTGCATGGTAGTCACGGACCGTCGTTGACAGACGATCCTTATACCTCAATCGCCATGTGCGGGAAACGACCCATGCCATGACCTGCGCGGCCAGTTGCAGGTCGCGCGGCGTGCTCAGGAACCTGGGTCGGTATGTTCAGGCCGCCTGTTCAAAACGATCTGGCTGAGCGTGGGCGGGGTGGTGACTGAAAGTGACGGGCATGCTGTCGCTTCGTGTCGAACCCAGAGTGAAGTGACCAACCGATTCCATCAGCACTGACACCTGTTCGCGCAGTAGATCGGCAGCGGCGGCGGTTTCTTCCACCAGTGCAGCGTTCTGCTGTGCATCGTCATCAATGCGGCTGACCGCTTTATCGACCACCAGAATGGCATCCGCCTGGGTTCTGCTGGCCGTGGCCATTTCACCCATGATGTTGGAAACACTGCGCACCGAACCCAGAATTTCGTCCATGGAGGCGCCCGCCTTGGCGACCTGGTTCACGCCTTTGTCCACATCGTCCACGGAGGCCTTGATCAATTGCGTGATTTCGTTGGCAGCCGTGGCGCAACGCTGCGCCAGATGTCGCACCTCGCCGGCGACCACTGCGAAGCCGCGGCCCTGTTCGCCGGCGCGTGCCGCTTCCACCGCGGCATTCAATGCCAGCAGGTTGGTCTGGAAGGCGATCTCGTTGATGACATCGATGATGGCGCCGATGCGCCGGGATGAGCCGGTCATCGCATCCATGGTGGTCACCACATTATCGACTACCGTCTTGCCGTGTTCTGCCGCGTGAAAGGCGCTTTCAGCGATGTGGTTGGCGTTGCTTGAGCCATCAAGATTGGCCTGCACTTTTTCAGCGATGTGCTTGACGCGTTCGGCCGTCTCGCCGATTACGGCGGATTGGGTCGAACCGCGCTGCGCCAGATCCATGTTGGCGGCGGCAATTTCCTGACCGGCCGTACTGATGGTATCGGCGGCATGACGGATGCGTTCCACCAGTACTTGTAACTGCGCGCGACTGTCATTGAAGGCGTCGATCAGCACGCCGATTTCATCGCCACCGCGAGCCGGATAATTGACGGTGAGGTCGCCATTGGCCAGTTTCTGCATGCGTGTCACCAGCGCGCTGAAACCACGCAGGTTGCACAGATAAAAACTGGTGATCAGGTAGGCGGAAACCAGCAGACAGCCGCAACTGAGCAACAGGAAAAAGTTGCGGCGTCCGCTGAGACCGTCAATGCGTTTCGACAGCAGTTCATCCAACACTTCCTTGCTGGTATTGGTCATCTGCAATGATTGTTCGCTGGCTGCTGCCGCGACACTGGCTATCTGCACCTCTGTGTCGGAAATGCTGCCGGCTTCGGCGGCATTGGCCAGCGCAAGCAGTTTTGCTACGGCCTGCTGCCACTCCTGATTGTCCAGTCGCGTGGCAATGCCCGGGTTGGCTTGCGCGGCGCGACGTAATGACTGCTGCGCGTTGCTTTGCAGACTTTCGAGGCGGTTGGCCAGATAACGAATGTCGGCAGTGAGTTGCGGTGTGGCGGTGTTGGCGGATCTGAGACTGGCAAGGCGCTGTCCCAGCAATGCCGAGGCGTCGACCAGCTTCGGGCCGTAATCGACGGCCACAGTCATCGTGTAATACGAGTCGAGATCCGGATCGAGAATCAGACTGGAGTTATCGCCAACGGTGCCATACAGATCCAGCAGTTGCGCAATGGATTCCTGGCTGGTGGCTGTCTGCTCGAGGGTGGCCAGTGATGCCTGTACCTTGAGTGCGTCGTGATCTTCTTTGGCCTGCTGCTGCAAGGCCAGCATTTCCCTGCTGAGAGTAAGTTGAGCATTTGCGCTGCGTGCCGACACGATACGGTTCAGCAACTGGTTCATATGCTTGAGATAGGCGGTGCCTTGCCGTTCGCTGTTGGCTGCTTCGATGCCGACATTCGCGTAATGCACCACTGCATACAGCGTGATGCCCAGCGGCACCATGAAGGCGGTACTGATGAGCAGGAACTTCGCCGGCAGACGCAACTGCTGCATCATGCGGATGCCGGGTTGGATGAGTCGCTCTAAGGTATCGGACATGAGGCTGATCCTGAGGTTTGTGTCCACAGCGGTTGCTGCGAGTCTTGTTTACATGGGCCACGGTTCATGCGTTGGCGGCCGTCGATGCCAGGGGCTACAGTTGAGGAAGTTAACGACTGCCTGCGTCGTTACTTGAACAGGATGTAGGGATTTTTCCTAAATCTGTCACGGTTGCGAGTGCGGACTGCGAGTCACTCGCGCGTCAGCCATTCCACGCGCTGGCTGCCGGTGGCTGGCGCCAGTGCCGGCAGCAGTTCGGCATAGGCGGTGCGCAGCGCCACATCCAATTGCCAGGGCGGGTTCATGATCAGCATGCCGGAGCCATTCAGGCCCAAGGGCGTATCGGCGGGACGCACCGACAGTTCTGCCAGCAACAGCTTGCGCAGACCGCTGCGTTTCAGCGCTGCATAAAAGGGATTCACCAGTCCGCCCGCCTTGAGCGGATACCACAAGCAGTAAACGCCGGTGGGCCAGCGTTCGGCGGCGAATAGCAGCGCCTGTTCCAGTTGCTTGAATTCATCGGCTTCCTCGAAAGGCGGATCAATCAGCACCAGCCCGCGTTTTTCCCTGGGTGGCAGGTAGGTGTTCAACGCGCGATAGCCATCGCTGTCATCGACGGTGGTGTTGCTGATGTGGTGTTGCGGCTGGCGCAGCAGCTTGCGCAATGCCAGGCATTCTTCTGCCTGCTTTTCGATGAACACGCGGCGATCGACATCGCGCAGTACATGGGTGGCGATCAGCGGCGAGCCGGGATAACAGTGCAGGCTGCCCGCACCTTGCTGCGCCTTGTGTATGACTTCGAGATAACGTTTGAGCGGCGGCGCGTTGAATTGCATCTGAAAGATGCGGCCAATGCCGTTCTGCCATTCATGGCCGCGTTCGGCGTCGTCGCTGCGCAGATCGTATTCGCCGCGTCCCGCGTGGGTATCCAGATAGCACAGCGGCTTGGGTTTCTGCAGCAGATAGTCGAGCACCGTCAGCAGCGTGACGTGCTTGTGCACATCCGCAAAATTGCCGGCATGGAAGGAGTGGCGGTAATTCACAAGCGCCCGTGAATGATCAAAGGGGCGCCAGTGTAGTAGGGGTAGACCAGTGTGTCTGCCCGGGTTTTATTGCTTGTCCATTGCCGTCAGCCAGTCGCGTGGTTTGAGATAGTCATACAGCCTGGCTTCGGCCGATCCGGCCTCGGGCTTGTAATCGTATTCCCAGCGCACCAGCGGCGGCATGGACATCAGGATGGATTCGGTGCGGCCATTGGATTGCAGACCGAACAGGGTGCCGCGGTCGTAGACCAGATTGAATTCAACATAGCGGCCGCGTCGATATAGCTGGAATTGCCGTTCGCGTTCACCGTAGGCCATGTCCTTGCGGCGTTCGACGATGGGCAAATAGGCATCCAGGAAGTGATCGCCCACGCTTTGCTGGAAGGCGAAGCTGCGTTCGAAGCCCCACTGGTTCAGGTCATCGAAGAACAGACCGCCGATACCGCGGGTTTCGTTGCGATGTTTCAGGAAAAAATACTTGTCGCACTCGGCTTTGTACCTTGCATACACCTCTGCGCCAAACGGTGCGCAGGCCTGTTGCGCAGTGCGATGCCAGTGCAGCACGTCTTCATCGAAGGGATAGTAGGGCGTGAGATCGAAGCCGCCGCCAAACCACCATACGGGAGCCATGCCGGGCTTCTCGGCCATGAAGAACCGTACATTGGCATGCGTGGTCGGAATGTAGGGGTTGCGCGGATGGATCACCAGCGAAATGCCGGTGGCCGCCCAGCTGGCGCCGGCCAGTTCGGGACGGGATGCGGTGGCGGAAGGCGGCAATTGCGCGCCAACCACATGCGAAAAGTTGATGCCTGCCTGTTCGAAGACATTGCCTTGGGCCAGCACGCGGCTTTCGCCGCCGCCGCCTTCCGGACGCTTCCAGACGTCGCAACGGAAATCGCCGCCATCTATCCGTTCGATGCCGTCGGTGATCTGGTCATGCAGCCGGCGCAGGTAGGCGATGACCGTATTGGTGTCTGGAACATTACCAATCATGGCTTGTATCTTGTTGAGGGGCAGCATGTCTGTTCCCACGGCGCTTCAGGCGTAACTCGTTTGGCCAATGGTCGATGGCTTTGTCTGATTGCGCCACGCGGGATACTCCTTACGGTAGAAGCCACACCTCTCCATCGAGACTCCGGTCCGGTCGCGGGAGTGGCTCAACAATTTGCTGAAAAAGTACTGCTTAGCACTGTTTCAGCATCGAAGTGTGCGGCCTCAAGTCGTTGTCTTGCGTTTGACGGTTTTTACGCGCGCCGTTTTGGTCACCGCTTTTTTGGCGGGGGCGGATTTGGCCTTGGCGGGCGTTTCCTCGGTCGCAGTCTTGGCAGCGGTCTTTGCCGCCGGTCTGCCGAAGGCGCCGCGCTTGGGCCGGACCGGCGCAGCGGCCAGCAACTCACGGCATTCCTCGCGACTCAGGCTCTTGGGATCGCGATCCTTGGGAATCTTGGCATTCTTCACCTTGTCGGTGATGTACGGCCCGTAGCGACCATTCAGCACCTGAATGCCGTCTTCCGGGAAATCCAGTATCAACCGGTTCGCGTCCAGTTCCTGTTTTTCGCGAATCAGCTCCAGTGCGCGCGGCAGCTCGATGGTGTAGGGATCGTCGGTCTTGATGGACACATAGTTCTTGGCGCCGTATTGCACGTAAGGCCCGAATCGGCCGATGGCCGCCTTTACGGTTTCACCGGATGCAGTCTGGCCCAGGGTGCGCGGCATCTTGAACAGCTCCAGCGCGTCCGCCAGGGTGAGGGTATCCATGCGTTGCGTCGCCTTGAGGCTGGCGAACTTGGGCTTGTCGGCATCGTTCTTGGTGCCCAACTGCACAAAAGGTCCGAAGCGACCGTAGCGCACCGAGATCGGTTTGCCGGTGACCGGATCGGCGCCCAGTTCACGCGATTCGGAGACATCGTCACGGGTGACGGATTCATCGACCGACGCCACCTGGGTTTTGAATTCCTTCCAGAAGCGTGTCAGCACCTGGATCCATTCGGCATGACCATCGGCAATCTCGTCGAGGTCGTCTTCCATCTTGGCGGTGAAGCCGTAATCGACATAGTGCTCGAAATTTCTGGTCAAGAATTTATTGATGATCTTGCCCAGGTCAGTGGGAATAAATCGGCGTGCATCCAGCTCACAGTATTTCTTGCCCAACAAAGTCTGAATGATGCTGGCGTACGTGGAGGGCCGGCCAATGCCGAATTCTTCCAGCGCCTTGACCAGACTCGCTTCCGAGAAACGCGGTGGCGGTTCGGTGAAATGCTGGGCGGTGCGGATGTTGAGCAGTTGCAGCACATCGCCGGTCTTCATGGCGGGCAGGATGCGGTCATCGTCTTCTTCCGCCACATCGTCCGTGCCCTCGATGTACACGGCCAGATAGCCGGGCTCGACCAGGGTCGAACCATTGGCGCGCAGTACGGCGACCCGTGCCGTGCTCTGCTGACCGGGGATGAGATCCACAGCCACCGTGTCGTACACCGCCGGGGCCATCTGGCTGGCGACAGTGCGTTTCCAGATCAGGGTGTAAAGCTTGAGCAGATCGGTGTCGATCTTGCCTGCCAGCCGTTCGGGAGTGGTGGCAGCCGAAGTGGGTCGCACCGCTTCATGCGCTTCCTGTGCATTCTTGGCCTTGGTCTTGTAGATGCGGGGTGCATCGGGCAGGGCCTTGTCGCCATATAGCTGCCCGACAACCTGACGGATTTCCTGCACGGCTTCCGCAGCCAGATTCACCGAGTCGGTACGCATGTAGGTGATCAGACCCACGGCGCCTTCGCCAAAATCGACGCCTTCATAGAGTTGCTGCGCCAGCCGCATGGTGCGCTGCGCGCCAAAACCCAGTTTGCGCGAGGCTTCCTGCTGCAGCGTCGAAGTGGTGAACGGCGGTGACGGATTGCGTCTGCGCTGTTTCTTGTCAATGTTGGTGACGGTCAGTTTGCCGCTGGCAGCCGTTTCGATGGTCTGTTTGACCTGTGCAGCCTGACCGGCTTCGGTCACCGTGAATTGCTCGACCTTGTTGCCCTGATACTCGATCAGGCGCGCCGGGAACTGATGATTTTCCCTGGCTGCGTCGGCATCGATGGTCCAATACTCGCGCGGCTTGAAATTGAGGATTTCTTCTTCACGCTCGCAGATCAGCCGCAGCGCCGGACTTTGCACGCGCCCGGCAGAGGCGCCGGGCAGCCCGGCCTTCTTCCATAGCAGGGGCGACAAATTGAAGCCCACCAGATAGTCCAGCGCACGCCGCGCCTGCTGCGCATTGACCAAATCATTGGAGACATCGCGCGGATGGGCGATGGCTTCCTGGATGGCATTACGGGTGATTTCATAGAAGGCGACGCGATACACGGCTTTATTGTCGAGCGTCTGCTGCTCTTTCAATACCTGCAACAAATGCCAGGAAATCGCTTCGCCTTCGCGGTCCGGGTCGGTCGCCAGATACAGGGCATCGGCCTTTTTCATGGCGCGGGTTATTGCCTGCACATGCTTTTCGTTCTTGTCGATCAACTGATAACGCATGGCGAACTGCTTGTCGGGATCGACGGCGCCTTCCTTCGGCACCAGATCGCGCACGTGACCATACGAAGCAAGAACTTCAAAATCCTTGCCCAGATATTTCTTGATGGTTTTCGCCTTGGCGGGCGATTCAACGATGACTAAGTTCCGGCTCATGTCTCATTACAAGCTTGTTTACAGCAATCATTGCCGAAGGGCATCTGTGCATCCTGTGCACGCGGCATTTGTAGGTCCCTGTACGGCAAAAAAAACCGCGGCGTGCCGCGGTACATCGGTTCTGTTGCAATCTGACGTTCAGTGCACCGCATTTTCTGTCTGCTCTTCAAACACCAGATCTTCCATGCGTGCGTAGGCGTTCGCCTCATCGGGTTGGCTGAACAGCACCATCAACACCACCCACTTGACCTGTTCGATGTCGATCTCTTCGGCGGCCAGGGCCAGCAAGCGATCAATCACCCATTCACGCTGTACCGGGCTCAGGATGCCCAGGTTTTCCAGATGCATGATGTAGCCACGGCACTCCACATCCAGCCGCGCGCATTCACTGGCATCGAAGACCCGGATGGCGCGTGAGGTGGGCACCGGATTATTGCGCGCCGGCGAACTCGACAGAGATTCCAACCACGCCAGGGCCTGGTCAATCTCGCGGTCGGCAAATCCGGCCTGTTCCAGCTCGGTTTTCAGCGTGTCGCGGTCGGGTTCGGGAGCAGCATCGGCTTCGCCGTCGACGTAGTTCTCGAACAGGTAGATCAGAATATCGAGCACGCTTTCCTTCATTTCGCTGTTCAATTCAGAGGTCATGCGACCGATGGTCATTACTCATGGCCCAGTTCGCAAATAGAGGCCGCCGGGGTAAGACTCGATGCGTCCCTCAAGCTCGAGGATCAGCAACATGGACGCCACGGCATCAGCTTTCAGTCCGCTACGTGACACCAGTTGATCAACGCCGAGCGGCTCGAAGCCGAGGGCATCTAACAGGATTTTGTAATCCTTGTCCAACCTCGTCTGTGAAATTCCTTTTGAATCAATAGAGTTAGGCATGTCTGGCTGGGCAGTGAAATCCAGGGTGGCGGCCAGCGGCCCCAGTTCGCTGAGAATGTCCTCCGCACAATCCACCAGTTTGGCACCCTGGCGGATAAGCTGATGGCAACCCTTGGCCATGGGATTATGTATCGAACCCGGGATGGCAAAGACCTCGCGTCCCTGTTCGCCAGCCAGCCGGGCAGTGATCAGTGAGCCGCTGTGCAGGGTGGCTTCCACCACCAGGGTGCCCAAAGACAGGCCGCTGATGATGCGATTGCGCTGCGGGAAGTGATGTTTTCGCGGTGGCGTACCGGGTGGAAACTCCGAGACCAATACACCGTGTTGTTCAATCTCCTGCGCCAGCGACAGGCTGCTACGCGGATAGATCACGTCCAGGCCGGTGCCGCACACCGCCACGGTGCTGCCGCGGCTTCCCGGCTGATTTCCCGCCAATTTGCCTGCAAGGGCGCCGCGATGGCTGGCTGCGTCGATGCCGTTTGCCAGGCCGCTGGTAATGCAGATACCGCAGGCGCTGAGGTGTCTGGCAAAGGATTTGGCCAGCTCCCGGCCGTAAGGAGTGGGGTTGCGAGAGCCGACCATTGCCAGTTGCGGCGCATGCAATAGCCCCGGATTGCCGCTGACAAACAACCCCAGGGGTGCATCCGGAAGCTGTTGCAGCAAGGCGGGATAGAGCGGACTGCCCAGCATGATCAGGTGGCGTTGCTGCCCATTTGCCAGCCAGGCACGTTCGTCGCTGACCAGCCCGGCATCCGCCACCTGCAGAAATTCGCGGCAGCGCGGCGTCAGATCGGTGTCCTGCCATCCAGCCGCGCCTGCCCGGAGAATTTCTCCGGCGCTGCCATGACGCGCCAGCAGCGCAAGCAACTGCGCCCCGGACAGGGCCGGGGCGCGCAGCAACAGCAGATTTGCGGTTTGCTCATCCATGAGCCGTTGACCTCTTGAAGCAGCTTCCGTCAGGGGTTCCGTACGCGATCGCCAATGCTGATTGGATGGTCCGCATCCATGATCAGTGCATAGCTCATGCGTTCGTAGGTCTTGAATACCATGACCGTACCGGCACGCTCGTCCGGTAGTTTGACTTTCTTTTTGAGCAGGCCACTGGGGGTGTGCATCGGATCCGCCGAGCGACCATCGGAGTACCGATCATTGATGGTTTCGCCTGCCTGATAGATGGCCAGTACATGTCCGGTCTCCAGTCCCGATTTGCTGCCCCGGTTGATGGCGACCACCTGGTAGCGGCCCGCGAGAAACACGCCATTGACTGCGAAAATGCTGCCTTCAACCGCGCCCGCGGGAGCATGCGGGACGAAGTCCATGTTCATCTGATAGGTTTCGGCAAACAACTTGTCGCCGGGCAGCACCTCGCGCGCCGTTTCATTGAGCTTGAGCTTGGCCGGGTCGCCGGCAGTCACCACCGGGCCTGTGCCGACATATACACCCCGGTAACCCAGCAGATCGTTGTTTTCCGGATCGCGCAGTGGCTCACCGACATGGATGATGTTGTAGCGGAAGCCTTCGCCCGCGTTACCGATGCCGCGCGCATACACTTCATCGCCTGCCGAGCCGACGATATGTTTGTCGCGTACATGGATCAGATGCGGCGCGCTTTTCACCTCATCCTTGCTGACCACTGAAGGACGGCCCAGGAATGCGGCAATTACCTTGTAGGGAATGGCAGTAACGGCTTCCAACGGTTCGCTGTGTACCTGCGGGGACAGGCGGACGCCGTTGCCGCGGGTGACGGCCTGCTCACCGCCGCGTTCGGTGACCATCAGCCGCGGCTGGCCGTCAACGGTGACCAGCGACAGGACATCGCCCGGATAAATGAGATGCGGATTCTGGATCTGCGGATTCAGGTACCACAGCTCCGGCCAGTACCAGGGCTGACTCAAGAAGGTTTTAGAGATATCCCAGAGAGTATCGCCAGCTTTCACGGTGTAGCTGTCGGGAGCATTGGCGGCCAGCGGCAAATGAGTGCCTGTTGCCAGCATGCGTTCGCTGCTTGAATTCTGGGCCTGCGACGTTGTGCTCAGCGCCAGTCCACCTGCCAGCATTGCGCAGGCCAGGGTTGAACTTACGCACAAGCCACGCCAGTACTGCATCGGCGAGCTGATCGTCTTCATGTGCAGGACATGCTCCATCTGGGTTGTTTTACATGAACCGGTGCCGAGCAGGCGCACAACGCCCTATAATTCGTCCACCGGATGATCCTGTGGGGCAGGGCGCGGGCCCAAGCCCCGACATTAAGTTCAAAGTCGCGTGAACTCTAGCAGTATTCACGAACCGAGTGCACATGCCCACAACAGAGTGCGAGGCGGTTCTCATTTGGATGCTGACTGGCGGTTCGGATTGGTTTCTGGCCAATGGCTTCGATCTGGCGGAACTCCTGACGAATATTGATTCTGATCCCCAGGCACCTTGAGAGTATTTTATGGCTTTGCTGACCATTCTCGAATTCCCCGACCCCCGCCTGCGCACCAAGGCGGTTGCCGTGATCGTGGTGGATGCCGCGGTGAAGCGTCTGGTCGATGATATGATCGAAACCATGTATGCCGCGAATGGCGTGGGTCTGGCCGCCACCCAGGTGAACGTGCATCAACGCGTGGTGGTGATTGATGTCAGTGAAGAGCGTAACGCCGCGCACGCCTTCATCAATCCCGAAATCATCGCACGCGATGGCGTTGAGGTGACCGAGGAAGGCTGCCTGTCGGTGCCGGGGGCCTACGAACAGGTCCAGCGCGCCGAGCGGGTGACGGTGCGGGCGCTGGATCGCGATGGCAACCCGTTCACGCTGGAGGCCGATGGTCTGCTGGCGGTATGCATCCAGCATGAGCTGGATCATCTGGAAGGCAAACTGTTCGTCGATTATCTGTCGGATCTGAAGCGCACCCGCATCCGCAAGAAGCTGGAGAAGGATCAGAAAGAGCGCGCCAGCAAGGCAGCGGCCAAGAAAGACCAGAACCTGACGCCTGTTCTGTAAGGCAGCATGCCCGTTCGCCGGGCATCTTCAATCTATGACTAATCCCTTGCGAATTGTGTATGCCGGCACCCCGGAGTTTGCCGTTCCGGCGCTGGCTGCCCTGTGCGGCTCATCGCATCAAGTACTGGCGGTCTATACCCAACCGGATCGCCCTGCTGGTCGTGGTCGGTTTCTGACCGCAAGTCCGGTCAAGGCGTACGCTTTGGCGCATGGCTTGCCTGTGGAGCAGCCAGTCAATTTTCGCGATGCGGCTCAGGTCGGGCGGCTGCGCAGTTATGCGCCTGATGCGCTGGTGGTGGCGGCTTATGGTCTGATCCTGCCCCAGGCCGTGCTGGATATTCCGCGTTATGGCTGCATCAACATTCATGCTTCGTTGTTGCCACGTTGGCGCGGCGCAGCGCCGATCCAGCGCGCCCTGCTGGCGGGCGATGCCGAAACCGGCGTGACCATCATGCGCATGGAAGCCGGGCTTGATACCGGCCCGATGCTGCGCAAACAGGGCTTCGCCATCACCGCGCAGGACACGGCAGCGACGCTGCACGATCGGCTGGCTGACCTCGGCGCAACCCTGCTGCTGGCAGTGCTCAACGATTTGCCTGAGACACTGGCTAGTGCACAGCGCCAGCCTGAAGCAGGCGTTACGTATGCAAAAAAACTCAGTAAGGCCGAAGCATTGCTCGACTGGTCGCTGCCGGCAACACAGTTGGAACGTCAGGTGCGTGCCTTCATTCCCTGGCCCATCGCCGAGACCCGATTACATGGCGAACAATTGCGCGTATGGCAGGCCAGTGTCGTGGATGCAGCGCATCACGCTGTTCCCGGTACAGTGCTGAATGCGAGCGCTGCGGGTATCCAGGTGGCATGCGGCACGGGCATTCTCAATCTTGTTCAAGTGCAGCAGGCAGGCCGCAAAATGCTTGCTGCATCTGATTTCATCAAATCGCATTCATTGCCCGGCGTGCAATTGGGCGTCACCACAGGAACTGTTTCATGAGCACGCCCGCCGAGATTCGCGCCCAGGCCGCCCTGTTGTTGATGCAGGTGGCGGATGAAGGGCGTTCACTGGATGCCTTGCTGGAGAACCGCAGCGATGCCCCCCAGGAACGGGGTTTGCTGCGTTCCTTGAGTTACGGCAGCGTACGCTGGTACTGGCGCTTGCTGGCGGTACTGACCAGGCTCAGCAGCCAGCATCCCAAGGAGTTGCAGCCCGAAATACGGGCGCTGGCGCTGGTGGGTTTGTACCAGCTGTTGCATACCGACATTGCCGCGCATGCCGCCGTGGCTGAAACCGTGGAAGCGGCGCGCAGTCTCAACATGCAACGCGCCACGGGTTTTTTGAACGCCATTCTGCGTCGCTGCCAGCGAGAGGCCGAATCCATCACCGCGAGCGTGGATGCGGATCTGGCAGTGCGCACCGCTCATCCTGATTGGCTGGTGGCGCAGTTGCAGCGCGACTGGCCCGAACACGTCGCAGCCATTCTGCAAGCCAACAATGAGCATCCGCCGTTCTGGTTGCGGGTGAACACCCGTCACCTGAGTCGCGATGCCTATCGCGAGCAATTGGCGGCGCAGGGCATCATCGCCGAAATATCAGCGCATGCGCCTGAAGCCCTGCTATTGCCCCAGGCCGTGGAAGTGTTGTCCCTGCCGGGATTCAGTGAAGGCTGGGTTTCGGTGCAGGATGCCGCAGCACAACTGGCGGCGCATTTTATGGCAGTGGAGCCCGGGCAGCGGGTGCTGGATGCCTGTGCCGCACCGGGCGGCAAGACCTGCCACATCCTTGAACTGCAACCGCAACTCGGGCAAATGGTGGCGATCGATATTTCTGCCGGTCGTCTGCGACGGGTGCAAGGCAATCTTCGGCGTTTGGGACTGGAGGCCACCTTGCTGACCGGTGATGCAAGTGAACCAACACGCTGGTGGGATGGTCAGGTGTTTGATCGCATTTTGCTTGACGCGCCCTGCTCAGCCACTGGCGTGATTCGGCGTCACCCGGATATCAAACTCTTGCGGCGTGCCAGTGACATCGTCAAATTAGCGGCCCGTCAAAGGGAGCTGCTGGAAAACCTCTGGCCACTGCTCGCGCCGGGCGGCCGGCTGGTTTATGCCAGTTGTTCAGCATTGAGGGCGGAAAATTCACAGAATATGGCGTCATTTCTGGCCGCACATCCGGAAGCGCGCGATATCACAACGTTACTGGCCAGTGATCTGGGTTTTGCGCCAGTGACAATGAACGAAGCGGCTGTTCCGGCGGTGGGTCTGGCCATACAGGTCGGACAGTGGGGAATGGATGGTTTCTATTATGCGTGTTTGCAAAAAGCCGCTTTCTGAACATAGCGCCGTGCGAGGTTGATGCAGGTGCGCGGCGTTTTGCCTTTATTTGCCGGGGATTCAGGCCACAGGCGCGCCGTTCTGGCGTGGCTGCTGAGTATTGGCCTGACGCTGTTTGCCTGTTCCGTGCAGGCGGCCGGCGATGACATCGAAATCCGTTCGCCTTATGTGACCCCCATGGCGGGCGTATATGTGCTCAACGCACAACTGCTGTTCACTGTGCCGGAACAGGTTGAACGCACAATACGCGAAGGTGCGACCCTGACGCTGGATCTGCAGATCAAGGTGACCCGCACGCGCAAATGGTGGCGTGATGAAGTGCTGGCGCAACTGCAGCAACGCTATGTGCTGCTCTATCACGGCGTATCTGAACGCTATGTGCTGCGCAATGTGAACAGTGGCGCGCAAACTTCCCATGCCAGTTTTGCACAGGCGATCGAGTCTCTGCAGCACATTGAAAACCTGCCGGTGCTCGATACCGATTTGTTGACCACGGATGCGCGCAATGAATTCAGTCTGCGCGCCACGATGGGCGTGCGCAGCATTCCGCGTGCGCTGGGTTTGTTGCTTTTTTGGGTGGATGATTTCTCCTTGGAAAGTGACTGGTACACATGGCCATTGAAGCCTTAGGGCGACAGATTTCCGGGCGGACAGTGAAACGCGGCGCGATTGCCGCTGCTGTCCTGTCCGGTGGCGGGTTGTGGCTGTTTGCGGTCTATCTGCTGTCGCAGTCGGTGCAGAATTCCACCCGTTTCACCAATCTGCTGCCCTGGGTGCTGGTGATCAATGTCGTTGGTCTGGCGGCGATGGTGATTCTGATCGCCGGCCGTCTGGTGCAGTTGCTGCGTGCCTGGCGGCAGCGCGTGACCGGCTCCAGACTCGAAGCGCGCATGGTGTGGATGTCAGGTCTGCTGGCCATCGCGCCCCTGCTGATCGTGTTCTATTTCTCGGTGCAGTTCATCAATCGCGGCATCGACAGCTGGTTTGGCGGCGAGATCGGCGCGGGACTCAGTAATGCCTTGAATCTGTCACGTACAGCGCTGGACATACGCAGCCATGATTATTTGCATCGCACGGAACGCATCGCGGCGCAGCTTGCCGGACGGGGTGAAGAGCGCCTTGATCTGCTCAATTCATTGCGTCAGGAAGCCGGGGCGCTGGAGCTGGCGGTGCTCGGCGCCGATGGTCGCGTGCTGATCCTGAGTTCGGATGCGCTCACCCACAACCCCGAATCGCCGGCGACCCAGGACATGTTGTTGCGAGTGATGCGCGGCCAGTCCTATCTCACTCTGGACCCGGTCAGTACTGGTTATTATCTGGTCAGGATTGCCGTGCCTCTGGCGGGCGCCGGTCCTGACCGGCAGTTGCTGAGCGCTACTTTTGCGCTGGAACGACGACTGGCCGAGTTGGCGGATGTTGTCGATGCCGCCGCTCGTCAATATGCCGAACTCACTCGTGCGCGCCAGCCGTTGAAAACCGGTTTCATCCTGAGTCTCAGTCTGGTGCTGGCGGTGGCCGTGCTGGGCGCGATTTACGGCGCGTTCTGGGTGGCGCGGCGTCTGGTCAAACCCATCGAGGATCTGGTGGCGGGTACTCGTGCGGTCGCTCGTGGCGATCTCGATACGCGCCTGCCCTTGCCGGCGCATGACGAAATGGGCGTACTGGTGCATTCCTTCAATGACATGACGCAACGGCTGGCACGCGCCCGTGAGGAGGCGGCCCACAGTCAGCAGGCGGTTGAGGCCGAACGTGCCAATCTGGCGGTGATTCTGGCGCGCCTGTCCAGCGGCGTCATTTCACTGACGCCCGATTACACCGTGCGCATGGTGAATGCAGCGGCGGCCAGCCTGTTGCACATTAACGTGCCCCACTGTCTTGACCAGCCTTTTACCGCCCTGGACGAACAATCGCTGTATGCCCGTTTTGTTGAAGCCTGTCGTGCATTCCTGGATCGCGGCGAAACCGAATGGCGCGAGCAATTCGTGTTGCAGAGTCAGGCTCTGCGACGTGTGCTGATTTGCGCCTGTACGGCCCTGCCGGGCGAAGGCGTGCGCGGCGGCACCGGCATTGCCGGCTATGTACTGGTATTCGACGATGTGACCGAGTTGCTGCAGGCGCAACGGGATGCCGCCTGGGGTGAAGTGGCGCGGCGGCTGGCGCATGAAATCAAGAATCCCCTGACGCCCATTCGCCTGTCGGCCGAACGCCTGCGCCACAAATTGTTGCCGGCGATGACTGAAGCCGATGCACAGATGCTGGATCGGGCGACCGGCACCATCGTGCAGCAGGTGGATGCCATGAAGGACATGGTCAACGCCTTCAGCGAATATGCGCGCGCACCGCATATGAATATCGGCCATTTCTCCCTGAATGAACTGATTCTCCAGGTGATTGAGCTGTATCGCGCCCAGAATCCGCTGTTGAGTCTGCTGCTCAGTCTCGAGCCCCAGTTGCCGGAAATTGAAGCGGATCGTGACCGGGTGCGGCAGATTCTGCACAACCTCCTCACCAACTCGATCGAAGCGTATGAAGGTAATCTTCATGGTGAGATTCATCTGCGTACAGCATCGGTAGCGCGCTCTGGAGGCGCGATGGTGGAAATCACGCTCGAAGATTCCGGTCCGGGGTTTGCGCCCGAGATATTAGGGCGTATGTTTGATCCCTATGTCACGACCAAGAGCAAGGGTACAGGCCTGGGCCTGGCCATCGTCAAGAAAATCGTAGAAGAACATGGCGGCCGTATCGAAGCAGAAAATCGCCGTGAGGGCGGTGCGCTGATACGGGTAGAGTTGCCAATCGTGGCTGCAACGCGCGCGGGTCCGGCCCAACGCGAAGCGCAGCGTGGGGACGGGAGGAGAGAACGCGCATGAGCACGCCTAGAATTCTGGTCGTGGATGACGAAGCGGAAATCCGCAATCTGCTGCATGACATTCTCAGTGACGAAGGCTACCTCGTCGATCTGGCGGGCAATGCTGCGCAGGCGCTGCAGGCGCGCGCTACCGTGGATCATGAGCTGATTCTGCTGGATATCTGGATGCCGGATGCCGATGGCATCAGTCTGTTGCGAGACTGGGCGAGTGGTGACGGCCTGACCTGTCCGGTGGTGATGATGTCCGGTCATGGCACCATTGAAGCGGCGGTCGAAGCCACCCGGCTGGGCGCGTTTGATTTCATCGAGAAGCCGCTGTCGCTGAGCAAGTTGCTGCATGTGGTGCAGCAGGCGCTGGATAGCGGACGGCAGAAGCGCAAGACGCTCAATGCGTTCAACAGCGCGCCGGTTGTTCCCACCGGCAGGAGTCGCGTGATGCAGCAGTTGCGTGAGCAGGTGCAACGCGCTGCCAGCAGCGATGCGCCGGTGTTGTTGCTGGGTGAGTTGGGCACGGGTCGGGAAGTATTCGCACACTACCTGCATGCGCACAGTCCACGCGCCAAACGCGCCCTGGTGCAGCTTGCGCCGGCCAGCATCAGTGATGAGAGTGCAGCGCTGGAATTGCTGGGCAGCGAACAGCATGGCGTGACGATGCCGGGTCTGCTCGATCAGGCGCAGGGCGGCACTTTGTTCATCAAGGGACTTGAGGACGCTTCACCTGTGCTGCAGAAACTACTGTTGGCGGTGATAGAAGGCAAGGCCTACACCCGGACAGGCGCACAAGCTGCGATGCCTCTGGATGTGCGTCTGGTATGTTCGGCGCAACCCTCGTTTCCGGTGCGTATCGGTCAGGATGGTTTCCGTGCCGATCTGTTCATTCGTCTGAACACGATCACCTTGCATGTGCCGGCATTGCGTGAACGTGCCGAAGATGTGCCTGAGTTGTTGCGTCATTACGTGGAACGGCTTGCCGATGAAGAGCGGTTGCCGCTGCGCCGCTTTGGTCTGTCGGCGCAGAACCGCCTGCGTCACTATCCCTGGCCGGGCAATGTGCAGGAATTGCGCAATCTGGTGCGTCGCCTGCTGATTCTGGGTGGCTCGGAAGAAATTCGTCTGGACGAGCTGGAACGCGAACTCAATGCACAAACAGCTGAAGACGAACCGCTGGTCAAACACGATCTGCTGGCGTTGCCGCTGCGTGAAGCGCGCGAACAATTCGAGCGCGCCTATCTGCAACAGCAATTGATGCTGTGCAATGGCAAGGTGGGACAACTGGCCAAGCGCGTCGGCATGGAACGCACGCATCTGTATCGCAAGCTGCGCATGCTGGGCGTGGATTTCCGGCAGCTGGCCGAGGATTGATCGAACAGACAGTCAAAAAAATGCGGAGTGGCATTCAAAGAGCCACCCCGCGACTACACTCACGCAAAGTGCGTCAAGCGCAGCCTACAGGCCAAAGCTGGCCGTGAAAGCAATGCTTCGGACATTGCCGAAGTCGTATGGGTTGTCCTTGTAGGTAATGCCCAGCGCCGCCGATTCGCCGATCTTCTTCTGCAATGTCAGTTCCCAGAAGTTGTCATAGCTGCGAATCGTGTGGGTGTTTTCCGGACCGGAATGATTCAGCGAACCTTCCTTGGAGTACAGATCCCATCGCTCCCGACCCACCTTGGGCACGATGCGAAAGCCTCTGGGCGTGTCGATCTGGAAACCGACTGCAAGGGTGTATTCAGACAGCCTGTACTTGTCCTCCCACCCGAACACATCCCAGTTGCCCTGTTTGCTGTAACCACCCTCGGCCATCAGGCCGATCGGCGTCACGTATCCAAGCGTCACGCCGGTGAGCAGGGTGTCTTTATCGACCGCCTCATGGGTCGCGACCACGTCGGCATCCAGGTGCAGCGTGCTCTTGCCCACGCGTGGACTGATCTGAAAACCTTCAGCCGCCAGCACCGACGAAGTGGTTGCCGCTTGCAGCAACAACAGCGAGGCGAGTGCGTAGTGAATCTTCATTGCAGCATCTCCTGAGTGAGTCCATGCCGGAATCGGTTGGTAGCATGCCGGCGAAGTGAAATTTGCGCTGCGCAACGAACGGCAGCAATGACTCACGCAGGGGTGTCGGTTCGCGCCACAAGCGGTAGTGGATTTCGCGACCGGGCAGCCTCTACACTGCGGCAATCAATACTGGCGAGGAAAAACTGCGTGAGTGAAAGTGCCCGGATCATCGATGTCCTGAAACGCACCTTGAAGACACGCGGCCTGACCTATCGCGATGTCGCCGGCAAGGTGGGCTTGAGCGAAGCCTCCATCAAACGGGTGTTTGCCGAAGAAACCTTTACCTTGCAGCGCCTGGAAAAAATCTGCGCTGCCATCGGCATCACCATGGGTGAACTGGTACGCATGGCTTCCGACAACAATGAACCCAACTCGCAATACCTGAGCCTGGAACAGGAATCGTTGCTGGCTGCCAATCCGGCGCTGCTGGCGTGTTTTTATCTGCTGCTCAACGGCCGGCCTTCGAGCGAAATCCAGGCGCGACTGGATCTCACCGATCGTGAACTGCGCCTGCTGTATGTGAAGCTGGATGACGCGCGTCTGGCCGAACTGCAACCGGGTCTGAAAGCGCGTCTGCGGGTCGGGCCGGTGGTGAACTGGCGCAGCGATGGCCCGGTGCGCCGCGTCTACGAACGTCAGGTCAAGACAGAATTCCTGCAGTCTGAATTTCAGGGCGATGGCGAAATGCTGCATTTTCATTCGGCAGAACTGTCCGAAGCTTCGGCGGCGTTGCTGGCGCGCAAACTCGAACAGCTGGGCCATGAGTTTGCCGATTTCGCCAAACTTGATCGTGAGCTGCCGGTCAGGAAGAAACGCAGCGTGGCTTTGATGCTGGCGTTCCGTCCCTGGGTGTTCTCGATGTTCGATGGCCTGCAGCAGGCGAAGAAGCGCAGCTAGATGTTCCTGTAATCGGGGCAACTCGACCAACCATTGATTGCAGCCACTGTCGGAATGAGTGGTGCTGTTTCGTCCTTGGGCCAATAACCGGAGAACTGATATGCGCTATGCGATTTTTTGTTATCAGGCCGAAGGCGAATTGTGCGCCATGTCCAGTGAGCAGGATGCAGCGATGATGGCCGAGCTGGCGCTCGCCAAGCAGCGCGCCAGCGCCAGGGTGAAATTCGGTCCAACCGCGCGGTTGATGCCAACCACGGCCGCGACCACGGTCAGGGAAGGGCGCGAAATGCTGGTGCTCGATGGGCCCTTTGCCGAAACCAAGGAACAGCTGCTGGGTTTTTATGTAGTGGACTGCGCATCGCTGGAAGATGCCATCGAGGCGGCGCGCATACTGGCCGGGCCGCGGGTGGCGGCTGGCCTGAGTGGGGCGCTGGAAGTGCGTCCCATCCATTATTTTGACCCCGGCGATGGCACATGAATGATCTGACCTGGATCGATGCTGCCTTGACGGCCGCACGTCCCCAGGCGGTTGCTGCCTTGCTGCGTTATTTCCGCGATCTGGACACCGCTGAAGAAGCCTTTCAGGAGGCGAGCCTGCGCGCTGTGCAACGTTGGCCGGTCAATGGTCCACCGCGCGATCCGGCTGCCTGGCTGATCATGGTGGGTCGTAATTTCGCCGTGGATCAGGTACGGCGCAATCGCCACCATCAATCCTTGACGGACAATGAGCTGCTTGCGAATACGGATGATGTCGAAAGCGAATGGGCCGAGCGACTGGATGACTCGCAGTATCGTGACGACATCCTGCGTCTGCTGTTCATCTGCTGTCATCCAGAGTTGCCCGCGACGCAGCAGATAGCTCTGGCGCTGCGCATTGTCTCGGGGCTGACGGTGCGGGAAATCGCCCGCGCCTTTCTGGTGAGCGAGAGCGCCATGGAGCAGCGCATCACGCGCGCCAAGCGTGTCGTGAGCAAATCCGGTGTGCCATTTGAAACGCCGGGCGCCGCTGAGCGCAGTGAACGACTGGGCGTGGTGGCAACAACCCTCTATCTGTTGTTCAACGAAGGCTACTCGGCCACTGGCGATGTACAGGTGCGCACGTCATTGTGCGATGAAGCCATTCGTCTGGCGCGCCTGTTGTTGCGGTTGTTTGCCAGTGAGCCGGAAGTCATGGGGCTGATGGCGCTGTTGCTGTTGCAGCATGCACGCGCGGCGGCACGGCTGGATGCTGAAGGCGGCATTGTGCTCCTGGAACATCAGGATCGGTCTTTGTGGAATCGCGACATGATTGCCGAGGGATTGGCAATGGTGGACAAGGCTTTGCGGCATCGACGGCCCGGACCGTATCAGGTGCAGGCAGCCATTGCCGCGCTGCACGCCCGTGCGCCACATGCCGAAGAGACTGACTGGAATGAAATCGACCAGCTTTATGCCGTGCTGGAACGCTTGCAGCCTTCGCCGGTGATTACACTGAATCGTGCGGTGGCCGTGTCCAAGTCGCGCGGCCCGCAGGCGGCGCTGGCCATGCTCGAACCGCTGGCAGAATCCCTGGCCGGATACTTTCATTTTTTTGGCGTGAAGGGCGCATTGCACATGCAGCTGGGCCAGGTTGACGCGGCACGCAAGGCCTTTGATCGCGCCATTGCGCTGGCCAACACGGCAGCCGAGGCGGCACATATCCGTTCGCAGCTTGATCAGCTCCTGGAAAAATAGTTGTTGAGCTGTGTCGGATGGAGCCGGACTGATTCGTTATTCAATAACAAAGTCGCTATGCACCAGACAGGATGCAACGACGAAAACTCGTTAGGCTTGGATTATTTATGGAAAGGAGATAGGCCCATGACCAGCAACACCGTCCAGTTTCACCGCGTGCTTCACGCGACGCCTGAAAAAATCTACCGGGCGTTCCTGGATGCAGACGCCATGGCAAGGTGGCTGCCACCGAATGGATTCACTGCCAGGGTTCACCATATGGACGCAAAAGTGGGGGGCGTCTACAAGATGTTGTTTACGAACTTCACGACAGGCCGCAGTCATTCTTTCGGCGGTACCTACCTCGAACTCGTGCCGCATGACTGCATTCGTTACACGGCGAAATTCGATGATCCGAACCTGGTCGGGGAAATGCAGACGACGGTAACCTTGAAGAAAGTATCCTGTGGCACTGAGTTGAACATCGTGCAGTCAGGTATTCCCGAAGTAATTCCTGCTGACGCCTGCTATCTCGGGTGGCAGGAGTCGCTTGCTTTTCTGGCGACGCTGGTCGAACCGCAGATTCCGGACTAATGAAGCGCCTGGGTTGTTCCACCAGGCGGATTGAACGATCAGTCGCCGATCTGAATGTGTCTGTTGAAACCAAGGAGACGAGTCATGAAATCCAATGCTGCAGTCTGGTTTGAAATTTACGTTCAAAATATGCCCCGGGCAAAGAAGTTTTACGAAGCCGTGTTCCAGCGCGAGCTGAAACAACTTCACTCACCCATTTCCGGCCTTGAGATGTGGCAATTCGAAGGCGATGCCAACAGTTATGGTGTGCCCGGCGCGCTGGTGAAAATGCAGGGCGTGCCGTCTGGCGGCAACAGCACCCTGGTGTACTTCGGGTGCAAGGACTGCACGGTGGAAGCAGAACGCGTCATCACGCATGGCGGTGGCATCGACCGGCCGAAGATGGCCATCGGCGAATACGGCTTCATCGTGCTGGCCCATGATACCGAAGGCAACATGATTGGCCTGCATTCGATGAGCTGACTGGCATCGTCAAGAATGTCGGCCAACCTGGCCATGCGTGGAAGCGTTCTTTTCTTATAATGCCATTGCAATGAACCAGGCATCCTGGTCACTTGATTAACTTAAAGAGGGTTGGTTTATGCAGCACTCTGAGATGAATGTTTCTGCGATGCAGCGTGAACTGACGCTGACTCGCCTCATCGACGCAACTCCCGACAAACTGTTCAGAGCCTGGACGGAGCCGGCGTTGATCAAGCAATGGTTCGCGCCCCGGCCGTGGACGGTGACGCGGGCGGAAACCGATGTCCGGCCGGGCGGCTCCAGTCTGGTGGTGATGCGCAGCCCGGAAGGCCAGGAATTTCCCAATCGCGGCGTCTATCTGGAAGTGGTGCCGGGCCGGCGACTGGTGTTCACGGATGCCTATGTACGTGCATGGGAACCTTCGGAAAAGCCTTTCATGACGGGCATCCTGACTTTCGACAATGAAGCGGGCAGGACGCGCTACACCGCGTGCATCAGGCATTGGACGGATGCGGACTATCAAAGCCACATCCAGATGGGTTTTCACGAAGGCTGGGGCAAGGCGACCGACCAACTGGAGGCTTTGCTCGCCTGGCTTTGATTGACAGGAGACCAGGATGCAAAAGATCACACCGTTTCTGTGGTTCGATAATCACGCCGAACAGGCCATGAATTTTTATCTGTCCATCTTCAGGAACTCGCGGCCATTGAAAGTGGTTCGTTACGGCGAGGCCGGTCCCGGTCCGAAAGGAACGGTGATGACGGCGAGTTTCGAGCTGGATGGACAGGAATTCGTCGCCCTTAATGGCGGGCCGCATTTCAAGATGACTCCTGCCATTTCATTTGTGGTCAATTGCGCGACTCAGGATGAAGTGGATCACTACTGGGACAAGCTCTCCGCAGGTGGCGAGATACAACAGTGCGGTTGGCTCACGGACAAGTTTGGCGTGACCTGGCAGGTCGTGCCGACGGTGTTGAGCGAGCTGGTAAGCGATCCTGATCCGGTGAAATCGCAACGCGTGGTGCAGGCCATGATGAAAATGATCAAGCTGGATATCAGTGCGTTGCAACAGGCTTACGAGCAGGGATGACAATGACTGTTCGTCATGCCTGTGCCGCAGTGCCTGCCACTGCGGCGCATGAGATTGATTACAGCACCGGTTTGATGTTCCAGATACGCTCGGCGTAATCGCGGATGCTGCGGTCGCTGGAGAACATGCCCATGCTCAGGGTGTTGAGCAGCGCCTTGCGACTCCAGGCATCCTGATCCGCATACAGCGCATCGACACGCGCCTGCGCGGCGAGATAGGACTCGAAATCCGCCAGCACCAGGAAGTGTTCGCCGTCGCTGAGCAAGCGATCCACCACGGTCTTGGCATCGGCCAGGTTGTCGCGCGTAAAATGGCCCGATTCCAACAGATCCAATGCCCGTTTGAGTTCAGGACACCCTTGTACGACGGCCATGGGAGAATAGCCCCGAGCGCGGCGGGCCACGGCTTCAGCGGCGGTCATACCGAAGATGAAGATGTTTTCTTCACCGACAGCGTCCTTGATTTCGATGTTGGCGCCGTCCAGCGTGCCGATGGTGAGCGCGCCATTCAACGACAGTTTCATGTTGCCGGTGCCGGAGGCTTCCATGCCGGCCGTGGAAATCTGTTCGGACAGATCGGCGGCCGGCATGATTTCCTGCGCCAGCGATACATCGTAATCGGGCAGGAAACACAGCTTCAGCTTGTTGCCGATGCGGGCGTCATTATTGATGGTGCGCGCCACGTTGTTGATCAGCTTGATGATGGACTTGGCCATCACATAGCCGGGCGCAGCCTTGCCGGCGATGATCACGGTGCGCGGCACCATGGCCTGATCCGGATTGTCGAGAATGCGCTGGTAACGCGTCACCACATGCAACAGCGTCAGCAACTGGCGCTTGTATTCGTGAATGCGTTTGACCTGCACATCGAACATCGAATTCACATCGAGTTCCACGCCGATCAGATTGTTGATGGTGGCGGCCAGACGCTGCTTGTTGGCGAGCTTGATGTCACGGAAGCGTTGCCGGAAGCCGGCATCGTCAATCGCCCATTTCAGGCGTTCCAGTTCTTCCAGGTCATTTTCCCAGGCGCTGCCCAGATGTTCGGTGATCAGTTGTGACAGGCCGGGATTGGCCTGCTTCAACCAGCGCCTTACCGTGATGCCGTTGGTGACATTGGTGAAGCGTTCCGGCCAGAGCTCGGCAAAATCGCTGAAGATGGTTGCGCGCATCAATTGCGAATGCAGCTTGGCGACGCCATTGACCTTGTGGCTGCCCACCACCGACAGATAGGCCATGCGCACGCGCCGGTCGCCATTCTCTTCAACCAGAGAC